>NZ_CM184193.1:5590000-6620046 GCF_059579345.1 Pseudomonas sp. FSO-7
AGTCCAGGTGGTCGCCTTCGCCACTGGTGTTCCTTCCTATATCTACGCATTTCACCGCTACACAGGAAATTCCACCACCCTCTACCATACTCTAGCTCGACAGTTTTGAATGCAGTTCCCAGGTTGAGCCCGGGGCTTTCACATCCAACTTAACGAACCACCTACGCGCGCTTTACGCCCAGTAATTCCGATTAACGCTTGCACCCTCTGTATTACCGCGGCTGCTGGCACAGAGTTAGCCGGTGCTTATTCTGTCGGTAACGTCAAAACACTAACGTATTAGGTTAATGCCCTTCCTCCCAACTTAAAGTGCTTTACAATCCGAAGACCTTCTTCACACACGCGGCATGGCTGGATCAGGCTTTCGCCCATTGTCCAATATTCCCCACTGCTGCCTCCCGTAGGAGTCTGGACCGTGTCTCAGTTCCAGTGTGACTGATCATCCTCTCAGACCAGTTACGGATCGTCGCCTTGGTGAGCCATTACCTCACCAACTAGCTAATCCGACCTAGGCTCATCTGATAGCGCAAGGCCCGAAGGTCCCCTGCTTTCTCCCGTAGGACGTATGCGGTATTAGCGTCCGTTTCCGAGCGTTATCCCCCACTACCAGGCAGATTCCTAGGCATTACTCACCCGTCCGCCGCTCTCAAGAGGTGCAAGCACCTCTCTACCGCTCGACTTGCATGTGTTAGGCCTGCCGCCAGCGTTCAATCTGAGCCATGATCAAACTCTTCAGTTCAAACATCTTTGGGTTTTGAGAAAACCCTAAACTTGGCTCAGCAATCGTTGGTTACATCTTTGATTTCTCGCGGAGTAACTTGTGATGCTGATAATCTGTTGACTAGCAGTCTGACTCCACAAGCACCCACACGAATTGCTTGATTCAGTTGTTAAAGAGCGGTTGGCTGAGTCTTTCGTCTCAACCGAGGCGCGCATTCTACAGCGCCCCGTGTATCTGTCAAGCGGTTATTTTCAGAAGTTTTCAAAGTTTCCTTATCAACTTCAACCACTTGCGCTTCCGATCTCTCGTTAGCGGGAGGCGAATTCTACAGCGTTAGTCGCTGCTGTCAACACCTCTTTTTCACCGCTTTCGACCGAGAAGATCGAACCGCCGATAGAGCCAAACAACACTGCGCTATCTGCTGCTTCCGGACCTCGATGAACTGAAGCCCTGCACCGCCGAAACCCACTCAACTCGTTGAATCTCAAGGAGTTTTCCGTTTCGACTGCGCCGGAAGTGGGGCGAATTATAGACGTCCAGAATCTGCCGTCAACCCCCTAATTACGCTTTTGTTGCAGAAGGCACTTTCCTGCCCAGCAAACGCGGGATTCGACGCATAACCGGCGGGACTCTCAGCATCAACAGTACGGCCCCAATAAAGGCATATATCGACCACTCCTTCAGATCTGCCCTCACGATCCACAGCATATGCAGCAATCCAAGCCCCAGGATCAGATACACCAGGCGATGCAACTTCTTCCAGCGCACGCCAAGTCGCCGCTGGCTGTAACGATTGGATGTGACTGCCAGCGCCAGCAAGCCGAGAAACCCAAGCGCCCCTACAATAATGTAAGGCCGCTTGCTCAATTCGACGCCCAACTGCGACCAATCGAATCCCAGTATGAACGCCGCATACCCGCTTAAATGCAGCACAACATAAGCAAAGCACCACAAACCCAACTGGCGCCTGACCGCAATCCACCCCGCCCACCCCGTCATTTTTTGCAACGGCGTCATGCTCAAGGTGATCAACAACAGGATCAGTGTCCCCAACCCGAGCCGATCCACCAGCACCTTGCCCGGGTCAGGACCCAACGAATTCATCAAGGCTTCGTAAAGCCAGAGCAACGGCCAGACTGCCGCGGCGATGAAGACGCTAATTCGCCAGACTGGAAAACGCATCAGTAGTCCTTCCTCAGGTCCATCCCTGCATATAAAGAAGCGACTTCATCCTGATAGCCGTTGAACATCAGCGTATCGCGCACATTGGGACTGAACAGCCCACTCGGCAAACGACGTTCACGTGCCTGGGTCCAGCGCGGGTGATCGACCGATGGATTGACGTTGGCATAGAAGCCGTATTCATCAGACGCGATGCTCTGCCACGTGGTTTTCGGCTGCTCGCTCACTAGGCTGATGCGCACGATGGACTTCACACTTTTGAACCCATACTTCCACGGGACCACCAACCGCAGCGGCGCGCCGTTCTGGTTTGGCAACTCCCGTCCATACATCCCAACCGCGAGGATGGCCAACGGGTTCATCGCCTCGTCCAGTCGCAAGCCTTCCACATATGGCCAGTCGATCAAGGCGAAACCGGAACGCTGCCCCGGCATGACCTTGGGGTCCTGCAAGGTTTCGAAGCGGATGTACTTGGCCTTGGAGGTCGGCTCGACCTGCTTGAGCAATGCAGAGATGGGGAAGCCAATCCATGGAATGACCATTGACCAGGCCTCGACACAGCGCAGCCGATAAATCCGCTCTTCCAGTTGATAAGGCTTCATGAAGTCTTCCAACCCATAGCGCCCCGGTTTCCCCACCTCCCCGTCCACCACCACGCTCCAGGGTTCGGTCTTCAAGGAGCCGGCATTGGCCGCCGGGTCCCCCTTGTCGGTCCCGAACTCATAGAAGTTGTTGTAATGGGTCGCGTCCTTGAACGGCGTGATGGACTCATTCTTGACCGTGACCGCCTCCCATTGGACGGAAGGCAATTTCTCGGTAAACCAGGACGGCGCCTTGCCTGGTTCGACCTCGGCATAACGCGCCGCATCGGCAGCGCTGGCCCATCGCGGCAAGCTGCTGACGGCGAGGCCCGCCATGGTTGCTCCGAGCATTTGACGACGGGATAGATAGAGGGATTCGGGCGTGACGTCCGATTCACGGCAGTCGGACGACTTGGGGATCTTGATCAGCATGACAACTCCGCAGTATTGGAGGGCAGATGCACCAATAGACTGCGGAGTATGGGGGAAATTACATTAAGGCAACGTTTAGCGTCGGCGAAGACGCAACAAGTATTGCACCGGGCCGGAAGCGGCATAGGCGAGGAATACCAGCAGCAGGATACGCGGCGGATCACTGAACACCACCGCGAATACCAGCACCACCGCCAGAATCGCAACGAACGGCACACGGCCCTTCAGATCCAGCTCCTTGAAGCTGTTGTACTTGATGTTGCTGACCATCAGCATCCCGGCCGCGGCAACCAGCAGCGCTACCAGGAACGACATTTTTGAACCCTGGATGCCGTAGTCGCTGAATGCCCAGACAACACCGGCCACGACCCCCGCCGCGGCTGGACTGGCCAGACCGATGAAGTAACGTTTGTCAGCCTTGCCGACCTGGGTGTTGAAACGAGCCAGGCGCAACGCCGCACCCGCCACATAGATAAAGGCAACCATCCAGCCGACCTTGCCCATGTCCCCCAGCGCCCAGCCGAACGCCAGCAAGGCGGGAGCCACGCCAAAAGCGACCATGTCGGACAGCGAATCGTACTCGGCGCCGAACGCGCTCTGGGTATTGGTCATACGGGCGACGCGCCCGTCCAGGCCATCGAGCACCATGGCGACGAAGATCGCAATGGCGGCGAAGGCGAAGTAACGGCTCGCCCCTGCGCTATCGCCGGCGCTCAAGGCAGCCTGGGCGCTCATGGAGCTGATGATGGAATAGAAACCGGCGAACAGGTTCGCGGTGGTGAACAGATTCGGCAGCAGATAGATGCCACGATGCCGGACCTTACGGCCTTCAGCGTCATGGCCTTCTTCGACGTGCTCATCGATGGGCAACAGGCTTTCGGCGTCAGGAGCCTGGTTTGGCTCGTCGGGACGTTCGCTCATGGGCAATACCTTGCAACGGTGTGAAAAAATTCGACAGATGTCTGGGACGACGGTTCGGCCGCAAACGATGCAGCTTTATACCAGAAGCCGTCGCCCAAACGAAAAAACGCGGCCAAGGCCGCGTTTTTCGACTCAAGTTCGCGACTTAGTTCTTGGCTTTGTCGACGATCTTGTTGGCACCGATCCACGGCATCATCGAGCGCAGTTGCTCGCCGATGATTTCGATACCGTGGGCGGCGTTGTTGCGACGCTTGGCGGTCATCGAAGGATAGCCGGTGGCGCCTTCGCTGATGAACATCTTGGCGTACTCGCCGTCCTGAATACGTTTCAGGGCATTGCGCATGGCCTGGCGGGACTCGGCGTTGATGACTTCCGGACCGGTCACGTACTCGCCGTATTCGGCGTTGTTGGAGATCGAGTAGTTCATGTTGGCGATACCGCCTTCGTACATGAGGTCAACGATCAGCTTCAGTTCGTGCAGGCACTCGAAGTAGGCCATTTCTGGCGCGTAGCCCGCTTCAACCAGGGTTTCGAAACCAGCCTTGACCAGCTCGACGGTGCCGCCGCACAGAACGGCTTGCTCGCCGAACAGGTCGGTTTCGGTCTCGTCCTTGAAAGTGGTTTCGATGATGCCGGTACGACCGCCACCCACGCCAGCGGCGTAGGACAGGGCCACGTTCTTGGCGTTGCCCGACGCATCCTGGTAGATCGCGATCAGGTCAGGGATACCGCCGCCCTTCACGAACTCGGAACGCACGGTGTGACCCGGGGCCTTCGGCGCGATCATGATCACGTCGAGGTCGGCACGTGGCACGACCTGGTTGTAATGGATCGCGAAGCCGTGGGAGAAGGCCAGGGTGGCGCCTTTCTTGATGTTCGGTTCGATTTCGTTCTTGTACAGCGCCGATTGGAACTCGTCCGGGGTCAGGATCATGACCAGGTCGGCGGCGGCAACGGCAGAAGCCACGTCGGTCACTTTCAGGCCGTGGGCCTCGGCCTTGGCAACGGTGGCCGAGCCTTTACGCAGGCCGACAGTCACGTCAACGCCGGAATCTTTCAGGTTGCACGCCTGGGCGTGACCTTGGGAACCGTAGCCGATGATGGCGACTTTCTTGCCCTGGATGATCGACAGGTCGCAGTCTTTATCGTAGAAAACTTTCATGAATTTCCCCTATATCCGGCCATTCAGGCCATTCGCTAATTTGATTTAGATGCTCAGCACTTTGTCGCCACGGGCAATCCCGGTGACGCCACTGCGTACGGTTTCCAGAATCGAGGCAGTGCCGATCGATTGAATGAAGCTGTCGAGCTTGTCGCTGGTACCGGTCAACTGAACGGTATAGACGCTGGCGCTGACATCGACGATCTGCCCACGATAAATATCGGTAGTACGTTTGATCTCGGCGCGTTGGGCGCCGGTGGCCTTGACCTTGACCAGCATCAGTTCACGCTCGATGTGAGCGCTTTCCGACAGGTCCACCAGCTTGACCACCTCGATCAGCTTGTTCAGGTTCTTGGTGATCTGCTCGATGACTTCATCGTGCCCCACGGTGGTCAGCGTCAGACGCGACAGGGTCGGGTCTTCGGTTGGCGCCACGGTCAGGCTTTCGATGTTGTAGTTGCGCTGCGAGAACAGGCCTACAACACGAGACAGCGCACCCGGTTCGTTTTCCAGAAGCAAGGAAATAATGTGTCGCATGATTAGGTACGCTCCGTCTTGCTCAGCCACATATCGCGCATGGAGCCGTCTTTGATCTGCATCGGGTAGACGTGCTCGCTGGTGTCGACCGCAATATCGATCACCACCAGGCGATCCTTCATGGCGAACGCTTCCTCCATCTTGGACTTCAAATCCTTCGATTCGGTGATGCGCACACCAACGTGACCATAGGCCTCTGCCAGCTTGACGAAATCAGGCAGCGATTCCATGTACGAGTGCGAATGACGGCTGCCGTAGCTCATGTCCTGCCACTGGCGAACCATCCCCAACACACCGTTGTTCAGGATCACGATCTTCACCGGCAAACCGTATTGCAGGCAGGTGGACAGTTCCTGGATGTTCATCTGGATGCTGCCTTCGCCGGTAACGCAGGCGACATCGGCCTCCGGAAAGCTCAACTTGATGCCCATGGCCGCCGGGAAACCGAAGCCCATGGTGCCCAGGCCACCGGAGTTGATCCAGCGGTTGGGTTTGTCGAACTTGTAGTACTGCGCAGCGAACATCTGATGCTGGCCCACGTCGGAGGTCACAAAGGCATCGCCCTTGGTCACTTCGCACAGGGTTTCGATCACGGTCTGCGGCTTGATCACACTGCCGTCGCCCTTGTCATAAGGGAACAGGCCGCGATCGCCGCGCCATTCATCGACCTGCTTCCACCAACTGGCCACGGACTCCTTGTTCGGAACCTCGCCGATTTCCTTGAGAATGGCGACCATTTCGGTCAGCACGCTCTCGACCGGACCGACAATCGGCACGTCTGCCTTGATGGTCTTGGAGATGGACGCCGGGTCGATGTCGATGTGGATGATCTTGGCGTTCGGGCAGAACTTCGCCGCGCCGTTGATCACACGGTCGTCGAAACGCGCGCCGACCGCCAGGATCACATCGGCGTGGTGCATCGCCAGGTTGGCGGTGTAGCTGCCGTGCATGCCGAGCATACCGATGAACTGACGATCGGAGCCCGGGAACGCGCCCAGGCCCATCAGCGTATTGGTGACCGGCAGGTTGAGCATTTTCGCCAGCTCGGTCAGCGGCGCGGAGCCACCGCCGAGGATCACGCCGCCACCGGAGTACAACACAGGGCGCTTGGCCGCCAGCAGCATTTCGGCTGCCTTGCGGATCTGCCCGGAGTGACCACGGACCGCCGGGCTGTAGGAACGCAGCTTGGCTTTTTTCGGGAAGATGTATTCGAACTTCTCGGCCGGGTTGGTCATGTCTTTCGGAACATCGACCACGACCGGGCCCGGACGACCGGATTCAGCCAGGTAAAAGGCCTTCTTCATGACTTCCGGGATTTCCGACGCGTGCTTGATCATGAAGCTGTGCTTCACGATCGGCCGGGAGATACCGATCATGTCGGTTTCCTGGAACGCATCGGTGCCCACCATGGTGCTAGGCACCTGGCCGGAGATGATCACCATTGGGATGGAGTCCATGTACGCGGTGGCGATACCGGTGATGGCGTTCGTGGCGCCAGGACCGGAAGTCACCAGGACCACGCCGGCCTTGCCGGTAGCACGGGCATAACCATCAGCCATATGGGTGGCCGCCTGCTCGTGACGAACCAGGATGTGGGTCACTTCCGGTTCTTTGAACAGGGCATCGTAGACATGAAGAAGAGCACCACCGGGGTACCCGTAGATATACTTGACGCCTTCGTCACGCAAAAAGCGGACGAGCATCTCACCGCCAGATAAAAGCTCCACGTTGTTCACCTCTAAAACGCCAGAATACCGACCCACGAAAAGGGGACGGGTCTTAATAGGTTTACTTCTCGGCAGAGCATGAGCGACGGTGGTCGCCGACTACGTCAGCACTGACTGAGCAAGTATTGGGATCGTCCCAAGTGTTGCGGGCCTTTCCCACCCAGCGCGAGGTAACGCGTTGCGGGTGTAACAGGTCGGCGCGGATGTGCGCCTCATGATCTGCCGAGTGGGTCTGCTTCTGGCAGTCCCTCTACAGCGGACTTTGGATTCTTCTGTTTCGCCTCCTTCAAGTCAAGTCGTCTATGTGCTTTATTCGAAGTAAGCGCATGAGAACGCAAGAAAAAACCCTTAAACGGCAACTGTGTTAGCTTCAATTGCGCAACTCAAGACAAGGAAACAGCATGCGAATGATCTTCTTGACGGCCAGCCTGCTGGTTGGCCTGAGCCCGATATGCATGGCCGGTCAGGTCTACAAATGGGTGGACGCCCAGGGCGTGACCCATTTCGGCGCCCAGCCTCCCGAAGGCACAGAGGCCACGACCGTGATCAAGTCCGCCCCATCCGCCGCCAAACCGGCAGCACCGCCGTCTGGCGGGGTCATTGGCGACCAGAAGGCCATCGACCAACAGGTCAAAAAACAGGTTGCCGAACAGGAAGCGCAGCTCAAGGCCTTCTGCGAACAGGCCCGGACCAACCTGGCGCAATTGCAGAACAACCCCAGGGTGCGCGAAGACGTGGAGGGAGAAATGCGCCGCCTCACCGAAGAAGAGCGGCACCAGCGGATCGACGAGACCCGCAAACAAATCGAGGAGAACTGTCAGTAACGCCGGTCAGCCGACGTCGCTGATCAACCGATCGAATTGCGCCAGCAGCCGCTGCAACTCGGCGCCCTGCCCTGGCCGCTGGGCATAGACCATCTCGGCCATGGCAAGGATGCCCGAAGCGTTGGGCAGCGGCAGGTCGTTTTCCAGGATGGCTTTCATCCTGGGCAGGAAAATCCATTGCAGCCACTGCTCGAAATCCAGGGTGTCGACCGCGAACGGCTCGACGCTGGCCAACGCCTGCGCCGAAGGCGATACCTCGCTCCACCAGCCCTGGACCCGCAGCTCCCGCTCGATCAGCAGCAACTGATCGGCGATTTGAGGAAAACGCGTATCCATCAGAGCGAAACCTTGGCCTTCTGACGGGCCAACGCCGCGCCAGCGGAGTCGCCTTGTTTCTCACGGGCCTGTGCGATCAACTCCCACAGGCTGGCCTGAAGTGCCGGGCGACCACTGGATAATGTCAGGCCACGGCGGGCCAGTTGTTCGGCTTGCGGCGCATCACCCTGGGCCATGCGCACCTGGGCCAGGCGATAAAGCACCTGGGGTTCACGCGGCGCCACACGCTGGGCACGCTCCAAACTGGAGGACGCACCGTTGAGGTCACCGCCGGCCTGCTGCTGTTGCGCCGTGGTCAGCAAAGCCAGCACCGGGCCGTCCAGTTGTTCATCGGCGGACAAACCACCGGAACTTGCCGAAGGAATGCTGCTCGGCGTCGAAGGCATGCTGTAGCTGCCCTGATTGATCGGCGAGGTTTCGATAGGTCCTGGCGTGATCGGGCCCGGCGTGATCGGCGTGCTGCTGATCGGCGCCGAAGTCGTCGCGCCACCACCGGGCACCATCACCACGACGCCGGTGTCGCCCTGGGGGATTGCCTGGACCTGGCCCTGCGCCGGCCGTTTCACCGTCGTTTGACGGAAACCGCCGTTGGCCGAGACCCGTTCGCTGTTGGACACAGCAGTACCGGAGTCAACGACCGGAATCGAACCGCGTTGTACGGTAGAGCAACCACTGAGCAAAGCCACGGCCGTTACCGCTGGAATCAACCACTTGTTCACTTGAAACCCTCTTTGCTTAATTCATCCAGTCCTTGACCCAATCCATCACCGATTCGGCGGGATTCGTGCCGCCACAGGCTGCACCGGGTGGCGGTTCGCTGCCGCGAATATACGGCATCTGTACGGCGCCCGGGCAATTGGCGTCGGAACCTTGGCCGGTACGCGAATCGACCCAGGCCTGGACGATGTTGTCCGGTTGCGGCATGTCCAGCGGCAGCGGGTCGGCCTTGCGCATGAAACTGGTCCAGACCTGCAACGCGCCGGTGGCGCCGGTGAACGGGGTCTTGCCGTTGTCATCACGTCCGAGCCAGACCACCGCCAGCAGGTCCTGACTGAAACCGGCGAACCAGCTGTCGCGCGAGTCGTTACTGGTCCCGGTCTTGCCCGCCAGGGTCAGGGTCCGAGGCAACACGTTATAGACCGAACTGCCGGTGCCTTCACGCATGACCCGCTGCATCGCGCTCTGGATCAGATAAATGGAGGCCGGGTCGAAACGCTGCTGGATCTGGAACGGATAACGCTTGAGGGGCTCGCCATCGGCGGTCAGCACGCTGCGGATCCCGCGCATGGGCGTATTGAAACCGCCGTTGGCCAGGGTCTGGTACATCGCCGCCACTTCTATCGGCGTCAGCCCTCCAGCCCCCAGCAGCATCGACGGGAAGGCCGGGAATTCGCGGCTAACCCCCAGGCGCGCCAGGGTCTTGAGGACATTCGGCACGCCGACTTCCAGCCCAAGGCGAGCCGTCGACAGGTTGTAGGAATGCGCCAGCCCCTGGTAGAGGAACACCGTGCCGTGGGAACGACGATCATAGTTCTGCGGTTTCCAGACCTGGCCATCCGCGCCCTTGACCGAGAACGTCTCATCCGACAACCAACTGGTCAGCGTGTACTGGCTCGGTTTTTCCAACGCAGTGAGGTACACCGCCGGTTTGATCAGCGAGCCAATCGGACGCACCGCATCCAGGGCCCGGTTGAAGCCGGCGAAACTGGCCTGGCGGCTACCGATCATGGCCTGGACTTCGCCGGTTTCCGGGTTGGTCACCACCATGGCCGCTTCGACTTCGTCGGCGCCCTTGCGCCCGCCCAGCCGCTTGAAGGTGTCCTCGACCGAGGCTTCGGCCTTCATCTGCAGGATTGGGTCGAAACTGGTGAAGATGCGCAGGCCTTCTTCGGTCAAGTCCTCGTCGCGGTAGTCTTCTCGCAGTTGACGCTTGACCAGGTCCATGAAGCCGGGGAATGAACTGTCCGCCAGGCTGCCACGCTTGGTCACGCCCAACGGCATCTTTTTCGCCGCTTCGACTTGTTCGGCCGTCGCCACACCTTGTTGTTGCAGCAGGTCGAGCACCAGGTTGCGCCGTTCGAGGGCACGTTCCGGATTACGCCGCGGGTTGTAGGAAGACGGCCCCTTGACCATGCCCACCAGCAACGCCACCTGATGCAGCTTGAGCTCGGACAGCGGCTGGCTGAAGAAGAACTGGCTGGCAAGGCCGAAACCGTGCACCGCCCGTTGACCGTCCTGGCCGACGAACACCTCGTTGAGGTACGCCTCCAGAATCTCCTGCTTGTCGTAGTGCAGCTCCAGCAACAGCGCCATCATGGCTTCGGTGAGCTTGCGGGTCAGGCTGCGCTCGTTGGTCAGGTAAAAGTTCTTGACCAGCTGCTGGGTCAGGGTACTGCCGCCCTGGCGCATATGGCCCGAGGAGGTGTTGACCCAGATGGCCCGGGCAATCGACTTGGGCGAGACGCCGAAGTGATGGTAGAAGTCGCGGTCTTCGACGGCGATCAGCGTATCGAGCAGGAACGGCGGCACCTGGTCGATCTTGATCAGGATCCGGTCTTCGAGGTTCTTGGGGTACAGGCCACCAATGAGCAGTGGCTCAAGGCGCACCACCGACAGACTCGCGTTGTTGGCGCCGGTCAGCGCAGCCACATAGTCGCCGGAAAAACGCACCCGCACCGGTTGCGCCTGCTCCAGGCCTTCATAGAACTGGAAACCACGGGTGTTGAGGTCGATGGTATTGCCATTGACCGAAGCCGCACCCGGACCATTGGCCACGCTTTCACGGCGATAACCCAAGGCATCGAGTTCGGTCAGGAAGTCGTCCTTGCTCAGCTTTTGTCCGACGAACAGCTCCAACGGCCGGGCATAGACCTTGGCCGGAATGGTCCAGCGCTTGCCGGAGAACTTCTCCTGGACCACGGCATCGAGATAGACCGCAAAACCGGCGAGCACGACGAGGCCCACCAGGCTGAGTTTGAGGGCCCAGCCCAGCCAGGGCCGCAGGCGGCTGGCGGGTGGTTTCTTGGGGGTACGGGGGGATCGGGTACGAGTCATGGCGGCGGATTATACGCACTTTGCTTCGGTTCAACATGAGCCCGCCACGCGGTTTGCGTTAGCGCGGCTAGCGGCCATAATGACGGCCTTGAATTTTTCCAGTCTATGAAGGACCGCCCGTGAGCCAATCCCTGATCGCCGCCCTGCAAAACCCGGCCCTCTACCCGCATCCCGTCGAAGCGTTCCAGGTCATCGAAACCCATATTTCCTGGGTATTGCTCACCGGTCCATACGCTTACAAATTCAAAAAGCCGGTCAACTTCGGCTTCCTCGATTTCACCAACCTCGAGGCGCGCCAGCATTTCTGTGGCGAAGAGTTGCGCCTGAACCAGCGCCTGACCCAGGACCTGTACCTGGACGTGCTGCCGATTACCGGCAGCGCCGAAGCGCCACAACTGGGGGGCGATGGTCCGGCCATCGAATACGCCCTGAAGATGCGTCAGTTCCCACAAAGCCAATTGCTCAGCACACTGCAAGCCAACGGCGAACTGACCACCGCGCACATCGACGAGATGGCCGTCCAGATCGCCCAGTTCCACCTCTCCACGCCCCAGGTGCCCGCCGAAAACGCCGCCGGTACGCCGCAAAGCGTAATGGCGCCGGTGCTGCAGAACTTCGAACAGATCCGCCCGTTCCTCAACGACAAGGCCGACCTGCTACAACTCGAAGCGTTGCAAGCCTGGGCCGAAAGCAGTTTCGAACGCCTCAAGCCACTGCTCACCCAACGCAAGGCCGAAGGTTTCATCCGCGAATGCCACGGTGATATCCACCTGGGCAACGCCACCGTGATCGACGGCAAGGTGGTGATTTTCGACTGCATCGAATTCAACGAACCGTTCCGCTTCACCGACGTCTACGCCGACACCGGCTTCCTGGCGATGGACCTGGAGGACCGTGGCCTCAAGTCCCTGGCGCGGCGTTTCGTCAGCCAGTACCTGGAACTGACCGGCGACTACCAGGGCCTGGAACTGCTGAACTTCTATAAAGCCTACCGCGCCCTCGTCCGGGCCAAAGTCGCGCTGTTCAGCATGCCGGCCGAAGCCGATCCGGTGCAGCGCGCCACCACCCTGCGCCAATACCGCAATTACGCCAACCTGGCCGAAAGCTACAGCACCATTCCTTCGCCTTTCCTGGCCATCACCCACGGTGTTTCGGCCGTTGGCAAAAGCCATGTCGCGATGCGCCTGGTCGAAGCACTGGGCGCCATTCGCCTGCGTTCGGACGTGGAGCGCAAGCGCCTGTTCGGCCAGCAACAGGTCCCCAACGATCCACAAGCCGGCATCTATAGTAGCGACGCCAGCAGCGCCACCTACACCCGCCTGCATGAAGTCGCCGCGGCGATCCTGCGCGCCGGATTCCCGGTAGTGATCGATGCCACCTACCTCAAGCACGATCAGCGCGACGCTGCGGCAAAAGTCGCCGAGGCCACCGGCGCTCCGTTCCTGATCCTCGACTGCGACGCACCGCAAGCGGTCATCGAAAGCCGCCTGGCGCAGCGTCAGGCCGACCAGCAAGACCCCTCCGATGCGAATCTGGCAGTCATCGCCGCACAACAGTCCAGCCGCGAAGCCCTGACCCCGACGGAAATTCTCTGCAGCAAACAGGTCAAAACCAACGAAAGCGGCACGCTCGACATCGTGGTCGCGCAAATCCGTCAGCGCCTGCCAGGCCTGTAGATCACTATTTCGGCCGTGAAGCGACGCCCGGCTTCACGGCCGTCAAATAGTGGCACTATACTGGCGTCATAAAACCAACAGGTGATATGAAATGAGCCACCCCAAGATTCTCAACAGCCCGCTCTATGCCCTGCTGCGCAAAGATGACATTTCAGGCTTCAACAAGGAGCGCCCCCAAGGCACGGTCGACATGCGCGGCGGCGATTTTCGTGGCCTCGATCTGCGGGAGCTGAACGCGGACGACGTCGATTTCACCGATGCGTATTTCCGCGCTAGCGATTTACGCGGCATCGATTTTCGCAAGTCGTCACTGGAAGGCGCGAGCCTGGCCCATGCGCAGATATCCGGCGCCTACTTCCCGCCTGAGTTGTCTGCCGACGAGATCCTGATGTCGATGAATTTCGGTACGCGGCTGCGCTACCGCACACGCTGACACTGTCGCAACCCGGTAGGCCAATACGCGGCAGACCCCACCCCGGATCGAACTGAGCTCCAGCGCCCCCGCTCGCGCTGGACGATGCACCTTGCTGCGTCTTCCTACCCCATCGTGCGTAATGCATTAGAAGCTTTTGCGTCGAATCCCACCAAAGAATCACGCTTTTCCTACTGACCGCTACACTGCTCAGAAGCTTGCCCACCGCACCATTCGGCCGTCGCAAGGAGGCTCGATGAATGATGAACTGCAACACCTGAAGAATCTGGGCAAGACATCGGCCCAGTGGCTGCACGCCGTGGGTATCCACAGCGCTTCCGATCTACGCCGGCTCGGGGCGGTGGACGCCTATCGCGCGGTGCGCACACGCGGCTTCCGGGCATCCAAGGTGTTGCTGTACGCCATCGAGGGGGCATTGATGGATGTGCATTGGAATGAAATCCCCGCCGAACGCAAGGAAGCCCTGAATAAACAGCTGGACGCCATTTCTACGCGTCACAAGACCTGAAGCCCCTTTCGTTCCCAGCGCGAACCCTGGCCACGAGGTTATTTCGACGAATCGCAAAAACAATGTTTGACATGGTAATGAGAATCGCTATGATTACCACATCCGGTCGCGAGACTGGTCGATATTTGAACAGCCCTTGGTTCGGACTCTCAGATATCTCCTCATCAGGCTAATCACGGTTATTTGACCCGGCTCTTGCCGGGTCTTTTTTTGCCTGCGATATCACTGACCGAAGTGTTCGCGCATTTGCGCACAATAATCCTGGGGCGGCATGGCCGGGGTGTACCACACGTAGTCCGCCATGGCCGAGGTCACATCACTGCCCTCTTCAGCCAACATCAGGACGATCGGTGCCTCGCTGGCGCCAAGGTCCAACGCGTGCAGCGGCACCCCAACATCCTTTCGCCCATGCCAGGCGCCGGCGAACAACAACGCCGGGGTCGGCGCTTGCAGCAGGCGTTCGGCCATGCGCCGGTCACGCTGTTGCTGCACGGCCAGCATCGGTGGCATTTGCGACTCGGGCAGCAAACCACAGTGGGACTCACGGATCTGTCCCAACAACGCGTCTTTCACCGCATCGGCATTGGAGCGAGTTCCCATCAAGCTGGGCGCTTGCCGATAGAAACGCTGGACCTCGGCGGCGTCCAGATTGGCGGCCAGCAACGGATAGCGTTGCGCCAAGGCAAACTCGACGACGGGCCCATACAGGCTCCAATCCCAGCCAGGGGACCAGGCCAGCGCGTCGGGCAGGTCCTTTGGCAACGCGGGCAGCTGGCGGACCGAATCAACGCGTGGCTGTTGCGAGGGGGTGAGCATTTCCAGCAACAGGCTCCCTTGGGCCCGCTGCCCGGCCAAGGCCTGGAGTAGCCATCGCTGCAGCGCGTGGTGATCAGGATTGTCGTGCCGCTCCCCCACCACCACCCGAGGCGCCTTTGCCAGGCGTTCGACCAACGCCTGGGGCGTCATGGCCTGGCCGTCGTGCAAATCACGAATCCGTCCGCCGAGCGGGGGCGGTGCGATGCTCTGGCACGCCGTCAGTACACTCAATGCCAGAATCAGGAGCAGGCGCACGTCCGTATCCTCCAGGGCGCCCTCAGCGGGCAATGATCAATGGATGCCCGCGCTCCGGATGGTCTTGCACCAGCACGTCCAGGCCAAACACCGCCTTCAGCGGTTCCGGGCGCAGCACGTGCCGGGGCGTGTCCAGGGCCACCGGTCGACCGGACGCGAGCAGCAACAGGCGATCACAGTAACGCGCCGCCAGGTTCAGGTCATGCAGGATCACCAGCACGGCAGCGCCGCGACCGGCGAATTCACGCACCGCCTGGAGGATAGTGTGCTGGTGCAACGGATCGAGCATCGAGGTTGGCTCGTCCAATAGCAGGGTCTGCCCCGCTTCACCTGGCCACAACTGCGCCAACACCCGGGCCAGATGCACCCGCTGGCGTTCGCCGCCGGACAACGCTAGGTAACTGCGACCGTGCAGATGCGCGGCGTCTGCCGCTTGCAGCGCCGCGGCGACGATTTGCTCGTCGCGCAGTCGGCCACTCTGGTGCGGCAGGCGCCCCATGCCGACGACTTCCTCGACGCGAAAGGCAAAATCCAGGGTCGAGGACTGCGGCAAGACCGCCAGGCGACGGGCGCGCTCGGCACCGTGCCATCGGGCCAGTGGACGGTCTTCAAGCCAGACCTGCCCCTGGCTCGGGCGCAACTCGCCACACAGGGCCGCCAGCAAGGTACTTTTGCCCGCGCCGTTGGGCCCGAGCACACCGAGTACTTCGCCGGGTTTGAGCAGTAGATCGACGTCCGCCAACACAGTTTTGCGGCCACGCTGAATGTGCAGGTTCTGTGCTCGCAACATCAGGCGCGTCCTCGTACCAATAGATAGAGGAAGAACGGCGCGCCGATGAAGGCGGTGACGATGCCGATCGGCAATTCCGCCGGGGCCAGCGCCAAGCGTGCCACCAGATCGGCGAACAACAACAGGCTTGCCCCCGCCAGCACCGACGCGGGTAGCAACACACGGTGGTCGGGACCGGCCATCAGGCGCACCAGATGCGGCACTACCAGCCCGACGAAACCGATCATGCCCGCCGCCGCCACAGCCGCGCCAACCCCCAGGGCCGTACAAAACACCAACTCACGCTTGAGGGCTTCGACGTTGACACCCAAATGAGCCGCCTCGGACTCGCCCAGCAACAGCGCATTGAGTTCCCGGGCCCGGCGTGGCAACCAGAGCGCCACGCCGGCGCTGACCAGCAACAACGGCCACAGCCTCGCGTAGCTGGCGCCGTTGAGACTGCCCAGGTTCCAGAACGTCAGGGTGCGCAGGGTGGCGTCATCCGCCAGGTAAGTGAACAGGCCGACAGCGGAACCGGACAGCGCGGTCAAGGCAATGCCGGCCAGGAGCATGGTCGCGACATGGGTCTGGCCATTTTGGCGGCCGAGACGATAGACCAGCGCCGTCACGCCGAGCCCGCCAAGGAACGCACACAACGACAACACATAAGGGCCAAAGGCTTCGGGCAACCCACCCAGCGCCGAGCCAGCGACGATGGCGAATGCGGCCCCGAGTGCCGCGCCGCTGGACACGCCCACCAACCCCGGGTCTGCCAGCGGGTTACGGAACAGCCCCTGCATCGCCACACCGGATAACGCCAATACCCCGCCCACCGCCAAGCCCAACAGGGTGCGTGGCAAACGGATCTGGCCGAGGATCAGTTCGGCCTGCTCCAGGCCATCGGCGGTCACCGGCAAACCCAGCAGGCGTAAGGCGGCGCGCAAGGTGTCCAGCAGTGGCAGGCTCACCGGCCCCAGGGCCAGGGACAGCCAAGTCGCCAGCAAACACAGCAAGCCCAGGCCAGTGAACAAGGTGCGAGGCTTGACCAACGAAGTCATGGCGCCGTGGCCGACTCAGCCGGATAGAAGCCTGCCGTCAGTGTCACCAGGCTTTGCGGCAAACGCGGGCTCAGGCCACCCACCAACAGCGTCGGGTCGAGCTCCATGACGCGCCCGTCCCTGGCAGCCCGGGTCGAGGAAAGGATCGGATTTTCCCTGAACAGCGCCGCACGCGCTTCTTCGCCACTCAAGGCACGGTCGGCGAAGACCAGCACTTCAGGATTCAGGCTGGCGAGGGTTTCCACGGAAAAAGATTTATAGCCGCTGTGGGTCGCCAGGTTGTGGCCGCCGGCCTGCTGCAGCAACCAATCGGCGGCCGTGCCCAGGCCTGCGACCAGTGGCTTGCCGCCGGAACTGCCCACCAACAGCAATACGCCAGGCGCCTTTTGTTTGCGCTGGGCCTCGGTCACCCGGGCCCGTTGCTGGGTGAGCTGTTCCTGATAACGGTCGAACAGCCGTGTCGCCTCGGCCTCGGCCCCCAGCAATTGCCCCAGGTGCCGCAAATTGCCCTGCAGGGTCGGCAGGTCTGGTGTGGCCGAGAACAATTCGACTTTTACGCCTGCGTTGCGGATTTGCGCCAGCACGGGTGGCGGCCCCATTTCCTCGGTGCCCACCAGGATCTGCGGACGCAGGCTCAATACGCCCTCTGCGGAGAGTTGTCGCTGATAGCCAATGCTGGGCAGGGCCCGCAAGGATTCAGGATGCTGGCTGGTGGTGTCGACGCCCACCAGCTTCGACTCGCCCCCCAGTGCACTGACCCACTCCGACAAGGCGCCGCCGGCGCTGACCCAACGCTGCGGCAAGTCGGCCGCACTGGCCCCCTGGCTGAGCAACAGTGCGACACAGAGCGCAACAACGCGGATATTCAGGCGCATCGGGCAGCTTCCTCAAAGAAGTTTTTCGCAGGACTGGGCCGGGACAAGTATCCTCGGCCACCTGCGAAGGAGGCGCCATTTGATAATTGTTTTCATTTGACCGTCAAGCATCGATCTTTTGCCATATAAAGCCATGTGGGAGCGAGCTTGCTCGCGATAGCGGCCTGTCAGTCACTGAGATGTTGAATGTGCCGCCGTCATCGCGAGCAAGCTCGCTCCCACAGGGGTTTACACCGACAGACATATAGAGACACACATGAAGCTTCTTTGTACCGCCGCCGAACTGCCCGACAACGGCAGTCGCGGTTTCGACCTTGATGGGCGCAAGGTGCTGGCCGTGCGACGCGCCGGCCAGGTGTATGCCTATCTCAACCGCTGCCCGCACCGTGGCGTGCCGCTGGAATGGCAACCCGACCAGTTCCTCGACCCCAGCGCCAGCCTGATCCAGTGCGCCACTCACGGCGCACTGTTCCTGATCGAAAGCGGCGAATGCGTGGCCGGTCCCTGCGCCGGTCAGTTCCTGGCCGCGCTAGACAGCCGGGAGGACGAGCAAGGCATCTGGGTCGAGCTCTAGCAACACCGGCAACGCCCGGTCCACCCACATCTGCTCAGGCGTCAGCGTAACCCCATAGGCCAACACCTCCACACCCGCCGCCACCGCATCACGCAGGGCTGCGGCGTACACCGGGTCGATTTCCTGTGCCGGGCGCACGGCCTCGATACCACTCAGATTCACGCAATACAGCTGCACCGCCCGCACGCCTTCCCGGGCCAGGCAGGCGAGCTCCCTCAGATGCTTGGCTCCGCGCAGGGTCACCGCATCGGGAAATGCCGCCACGTTCGTACCATCGAAACCCAGCGTGACACTTTTGACTTCGACCCAGGCCGAGCCTCGCTCGTAGTCCAGGCGAAAATCGATACGGCTGTTTTCCACGCCATAAGCCACTTCACGCTTGAGCCCGGTAAACCCGTTCAGTTCGCTGATGACCCCGGCGCGCAAGGCTTCTTCGACCAAGGCGTTGGCCCGTGCGGTATTGATGCAGGCCAGCCGCCCTTGAGGGGTTTCGCCGATTTCCCACGTGCCGGGCAACTTGCGCTTGGGGTCGCTGGAGCGACTGAACCAGACGCGCGCGCCTTCAGCCATGCAATTGAGCATAGAGCCGGTGTTGGGGCAGTGAATAGTGAGGAGTTCGCCGTGAACGGTCTCGATATCAGCGAGAAAACGCTTGTAACGTCTAATCAGACGCCCCTCTTCCAGTGCAGGAGAAAAATGCATCAGCCTTGCCAGCTCCGCAGTCCACGTTCGATTCGCGCCACCGCTTCCTGTAACCGCGGCAAGCTCTGTGTGTAGGCGAACCGCACATGGTGGCTGGCCTGATGGCGTCCGAAATCCAGACCCGGCGTGAAGGCCACATGCTCGGTTTCCAAGAAGTGCTGGCAGAACGCAAAGGCATCGCCGCCGAAGGCGCTGATATCGGCATAGAGGTAAAACGCCCCTTGCGGCTCCACGGCGATACCGAAGCCCAATGCCCGCAAGGCCGGCAGCAGAAAGTCGCGGCGCAGCGCGAACTCGGCCCGCCGCTGCTCGAAGATTTCGATGGTGGCGGGCTCGAAACAGGCCAGGGCGGCGTACTGGGCCATGCTCGGCGCACTGATGTAGAGGTTCTGCGCCAGCTTTTCCAGCTCGCCGATGGCTGCCGACGGGGCCACCAGCCAGCCCAGCCGCCAGCCGGTCATGCCGAAATACTTGGAAAAACTATTGAGAACAAAGGCGTCGTCGTCGACTTCCAGCACGCTGGCAGCGTCGGTGCCGTAGGTCAGGCCGTGATAGATCTCGTCCACCACCAGATGGCCGTTGTGGCCCTTGATGGCCTTGGACAACCCCGCCAGCTCGTCCCGGGTGAGAATCGTCCCGGTCGGGTTGGCCGGCGAGGCCACCAACGCACCGACGCTGTCCTGGTCCCAATGGCGGTTCACCAGGTCCGGCGTCAATTGGTAGCGCACATCCGGCCCCACGGGCACCAATTGCGCCGCGCCTTCTACCAAACGCAGGAAATGACGGTTGCACGGATAGCCGGGGTCGGCCAACAGCCAGTGCTTGCCCGGGTCCACCAGCAAGGCGCTGGTCAGCAGCAACGCGCCGGAGCCGCCCGGCGTGATCATGATGCGGCGAGGATCGATGTCCACCCCGTAGCGCTGCCTATAGAAACCCGAGATGGCCTCGCGCAGCTCGGGAATGCCACGGGCCGCGGTGTAACGGGTCTTGCCCGCCGCCAGCGCGGCCTGGCCGGCCTGGATGATCGGCTCGGCGGTGGTGAAGTCCGGCTCGCCGATCTCCAGGTGGATGACGTCATGCCCGGCGGCTTGCAGTTCGTTGGCGCGGGCCAACAGCGCCATCACATGGAAAGGTTCGATGGCGCGGCTGCGCGCACTGTAGGGCTGAGCCATTGGCCTTCCTTCAGGGGAAAAGAACCGATTCTACCCAACTCGGGAACAACTGCGGGAACGCGCGCGAACCCAAAGCGGTCTGAGCCCTCGGATTGCAGGAAATGACTCCTGCGATTGGCCCAGGCTTGACTAGAATCAAGCATTGAGCAGGTTGACATCCCCACCGAAGCGAACCCGATCACGTTTTACAGGCCCCGGCCGCCGCAGGCTCGACAACCGGGAGTAGCGCGGCCCGATTTGATCTGGTAAGTTCGCCCGCTTGCAGCCGCAGGGCCGGCAGGTGTCGGTGATGGAGCAATCCTGCGTAGTGGATTACAAGAGTAGAGGCGGTCCATTCATGCCCACCCAAGCAAAGCAGAATCAAAATCAGTCGCTCAGCGGGTTTGAGCCTTACGTCCCGCAAGCTGGCGAAGAGTACATGGGCGCCCCCATGCGCGCGCACTTCACCAAGATCCTGAACAAGTGGAAACAGGACTTGATGCAGGAAGTCGACCGCACCGTGGATCACATGAAAGACGAAGCGGCCAACTTCCCCGACCCGGCCGACCGTGCCAGTCAGGAAGAAGAGTTCAGCCTCGAGCTGCGCGCCCGTGACCGTGAGCGCAAGCTCATCAAGAAAATCGACAAGACCCTGCAACTGATCGAAGACGAAGAATACGGTTGGTGCGAGTCCTGCGGCATCGAGATCGGCATTCGCCGCCTGGAAGCCCGACCGACCGCGGATCTGTGCATCGACTGCAAGACCCTGGCGGAAATCAAGGAAAAACAGGTCGGCAAGTAATCGCCGGAGCTGTTACCGAAACGGAGCGTTCATACGCTCCGTTTTTTGTTTCTGGCACCTTCGGTACACCCAATACCCTTGTGGGAGCGAGCTTGCTCGCGATGACGGCGGCATATTCAATACGGGTGCAAGCTGACCCACCGCTATCGCGAGCAAGCTCGCTCCCACAAGGGGATATGCTTCGACATCAAGACTTGTATGCCTACCGCCCGGACTCAGTAACATTCGCCCTATGACTGCCATCGCCCCCTACATCGGACGCTTCGCCCCTACCCCCAGTGGCCACCTGCATTTCGGCTCGCTGGTCGCCGCCCTGGCGTCGTACCTCGATGCCCGGGCGGTGGGCGGGCGCTGGTTGCTGCGCATGGAAGACCTCGACCCGCCTCGGGAAGAACCGGGCGCGCAAGCGGCGATTCTCAAGGCGCTGGAAAGCTACGGGTTCGAATGGGACGGCGAAATGGTCCGCCAGAGCGAGCGCCATGACGCCTATGACCAGGTCATCAACCGGCTGTTCAGCCAGGGCCTGGCCTATGCCTGCACCTGTTCGCGCAAGCAACTGGAGGCGTACCAGGGCATTTATCCAGGCCTGTGCCGCAATGCCGGGCACGGCACCGAGGACGCCGCCATCCGCCTGCGCGTCCCCGAGCTCGAGTACCACTTCACCGACCGGGTCCAGGGCGAGTTCCGCCAGCACCTGGGCCGCGAAGTCGGTGACTTCGTGATCCGCCGCCGCGACGGGCTCCATGCCTATCAATTGGCCGTGGTCCTGGACGACGCCTGGCAAGGGGTGACCGATATCGTGCGCGGCGCCGACCTGCTGGACTCCACGCCGCGCCAGCTCTACCTGCAGGAACTGCTCGGGTTGCCGCAACCGCGTTACCTGCACGTGCCGTTGATCACCCAACCCGACGGGCACAAGCTCGGCAAATCCTACCGCTCCCCGCCCCTGGCGGCCGACCAGGCCACGCCCCTGCTGCTGCGGGCGTTGCGCGCGCTGGGCCAGCAACCGGGCCTCGAACTGCTCGACGCCAGCCCACGGGAACTGCTGGCCTGGGGCATTCGCCACTGGGACGCGGGCAAGATCCCGCGCACACTGAGCCTGCCCGAAGCGCAAATACGTTGACGGCCCTTGCAGCTTGGCGCCCATCCGTTACCATCGCCGCACGTTTTCGGGCACGCGCATAAATTAGAGAGGCCGGGATGTATATCTATCGCTTGGTCCTGCTCCTGGTAGTGGGGATTTATCTGTTCTCCCCGGCCATCATGGATTGGTGGATCGATGCCACGGGTGCCTGGTATCGGCCGTATCTGCTCTGGCTGATCCTGATTGTCGTGACCTTCATCCTGCAGAGCCAAAAAGATGCCGATGAGCTTTAGCCTGACCCAGATGATCCTGATCAGCGCCGCCTACCTGGCGGTGCTGTTCGGCGTGGCCTGGATCAGCGAACGGGGCATGATCCCCCGGGCGATCATCCGTCACCCGCTGACCTACACCCTGTCGCTGGGTGTCTACGCCAGCGCGTGGGCGTTCTATGGCACGGTCGGACTGGCCTATCAGTATGGTTATGGTTTCCTCTCCAGTTACCTCGGTGTATCGGGCGCGTTCCTGCTGGCGCCGGTGTTGCTCTACCCGATCCTTAAAATCACCCGCACCTATCAACTGTCCTCCCTGGCCGACCTGTTCGCCTTTCGCTTTCGCAGCACCTGGGCCGGCGCCCTGACCACGATCTTCATGCTGGTCGGGGTGTTACCGTTGCTGGCCCTGCAAATGCAGGCCGTGGCCGACTCCATCAGCATCCTGACCCGCGAACCGGTGCAGCACCGGGTGGCGTTGAGTTTCTGTGTACTGATCATTCTGTTCACGATTTTCTTCGGTTCCCGGCACATCGCCACGCGGGAGAAACACGAAGGCCTGGTGTTCGCGATCGCCTTCGAGTCAGTGATCAAGCTGATCGCCATTGGCGGCGTCGGTCTCTATGCCTTGTACGGCGTGTTCGACGGCCCGCAACAGCTGGAAGTGTGGCTGCTGCAGAACCAGACCGCCCTCGCCGCCCTGCACACGCCTTTGCAGGAAGGCCCGTGGCGCACGCTGTTGCTGGTGTTCTTCGCCTCGGCCATCGTGATGCCGCACATGTATCACATGACTTTTACCGAGAACCTCAACCCGCGCTCGCTGGTGAGCGCCAGTTGGGGCCTGCCGCTGTTCCTGCTGCTGATGAGCCTGGCGGTGCCGCTGATCCTCTGGGCTGGCTTGAAGCTGGGGGCCAGCACCAACCCGGAATATTTCACCCTGGGCATCGGCATCGCCGCCAACAGCAAGGCCCTGGCGTTGCTGGCCTACGTTGGCGGCCTCTCGGCGGCCAGCGGCTTGATTATCGTCACCACGCTGGCCTTGTCGGGCATGGCCCTCAACCACCTGGTGCTGCCGCTCTACCAGCCACCGGCCGAAGGCAACATCTATCGCTGGCTGAAATGGACCCGAAGGGCGCTGATCGTCGCGATCATCATGGCCGGCTACGGTTTCTACCTGATGCTGGGCGACGGGCAGGACCTGGCCAACCTGGGCATCGTCGCCTTCGTCGCCACCTTGCAGTTCCTGCCCGGCGTGCTGTCGGTGCTGTATTGGCCGACCGCCAACCGCCGCGGCTTCATCGCCGGCCTGCTGGCGGGAATCCTGGTGTGGCTGGTGGCGATGCTGCTGCCGCTGATGGGTAACTTGCAGGGTTTCTATATTCCGCTGCTGAACATGATCTACGTGCTCGACGACACCAGTTGGCACATGGCGGCCATCGCGTCCCTGGCGGCGAACGTGCTGATGTTCACCCTGATCTCGCTGTTCACCAACGCCAGCAGCGAAGAGGCCAGTGCCGCCGAAGCCTGTGCGGTGGACAACGTCCGTCGTCCGCAGCGCCGCGAGCTGCACGCCGCCTCGCCCCAGGAGTTCGCCACACAACTGGCCAAGCCCCTCGGCGCCAAGGCTGCGCAAAAGGAAGTCGAACAGGCCCTGCGCGACCTTTACCTGCCCTTCGATGAACGCCGCCCGTATGCCTTGCGGCGCCTGCGGGACCGGATCGAGGCCAACCTGTCCGGCCTGATGGGCCCCAGCGTGGCCCAGGACATGGTCGAGACGTTCCTGCCCTACAAGGCCGGCGGCGAGAACTATGTCACCGAAGACATCCACTTCATCGAAAGCCGCCTTGAGGATTATCACTCGCGCCTCACGGGCCTGGCCGCCGAACTGGACGCCTTGCGCCGTTATCACCGCCAGACCCTGCAGGAACTGCCGATGGGCGTGTGTTCCCTGGCCAAGGACCAGGAAATCCTGATGTGGAACAAGGCCATGGAAGAACTGACCGGGATCGCCGCCCAGCGCGTGGTCGGCTCACGCCTGAGCACCCTGGGCGAGCCGTGGAAAGGCTTGCTGCAAGGCTTCATCGACCTGCCGGACGAGCACCTGCACAAACAACACCTGGCCCTCGACGGCCAGACCCGTTGGCTGAACCTGCATAAAGCGGCGATCGACGAGCCGTTGGCACCGGGCAACAGCGGCCTGGTGCTGCTGGTGGAAGACCTGACCGATACCCAGATGCTCGAAGACAAGCTGGTCCACTCCGAACGACTGGCAAGCATTGGCCGGCTGGCCGCCGGGGTGGCCCACGAAATCGGCAACCCGATCACCGGCATCGCCTGTCTGGCGCAGAACCTGCGCGAAGAACGCGAGGACGACGGCGAGCTGACGGAAATCAGCGGCCAGATCCTCGAACAGACCAAGCGCGTGTCGCGCATCGTCCAGTCGCTGATGAGCTTCGCCCATGCCGGCGGGCACCAGCACAATGACGAGCCCGTCTGCCTGGCCGAAGTGGCCCAGGATGCCATTGGTCTGCTGGCCCTCAACCGGCGCAATTTCGAGGTGCAATTCTTCAACCTGTGCGACCCGGACCATTGGGTCGATGGCGACCCCCAGCGGCTCGCCCAAGTGTTGATCAACCTGCTGTCCAACGCGCGGGACGCCTCACCGGCCGGCAGCGCAGTGCGGGTCAAGAGCGAAGCTTTCGAACACACGATCGACCTGATCGTCGAAGACGAAGGCAGCGGTATCCCACAGAACATCATGGACCGATTGTTCGAACCCTTCTTCACCACCAAGGATCCTGGCGAAGGCACCGGTCTGGGCCTCGCACTGGTCTATTCCATCGTTGAAGAGCATTATGGACAAATCACCATCGACAGCCCGGCCGATGTTCAGAGCCAACGCGGCACCCGTATCCGGGTGACCTTGCCGCGTCATGTCGAAGCGACGTCCGCTGTGAACTGAGACCGTCGAGAGAATCGAATCAATGCCGCACATTTTGATCGTCGAAGACGAAACAATTATCCGCTCCGCCTTGCGCCGCCTGCTGGAACGCAACCAGTACCAGGTCAGCGAAGCCGGTTCAGTGCAGGAAGCACAAGAACGTTTCAGCATCCCCACGTTTGACCTGATTGTCAGCGACCTGCGCCTGCCTGGCGCCCCGGGTACCGAGCTGATCAAGCTCGGCCAGGGTACGCCGGTGCTGATCATGACCAGCTACGCCAGCCTGCGCTCGGCGGTCGACTCCATGAAAATGGGCGCGGTGGACTACATCGCCAAACCGTTCGACCACGACGAGATGCTCCAGGCCGTGGCCCGCATCCTGCGCGACCGACAGGCGGCGACCAGCAACCCGGCGGAACCCGTCGGCAAGGCCAGCGTCGCGGCGAAAGCCGGCATCAGCAACAGTAATGGCGAAATTGGCATCATCGGCTCCTGCCCGCCCATGCAGGACCTGTACAGCAAGATCCGCAAGGTAGCCCCAACCGACTCCAACGTGCTGGTCCAGGGCGAATCCGGCACCGGCAAGGAGCTGGTGGCCCGCGCCCTGCACAACCTGTCGCGCCGGGCCAAGGCACCGATGATCTCGGTGAACTGCGCGGCGATTCCGGAGAGCCTGATCGAGTCCGAACTGTTCGGTCACGAGAAAGGCGCGTTCACCGGCGCCAGCGCCGGGCGTGCCGGGCTGGTGGAAGCGGCGGACGGCGGTACGTTGTTCCTCGATGAAATCGGCGAACTGCCACTGGAAGCCCAGGCGCGCTTGCTGCGGGTGCTTCAGGAAGGTGAAATCCGCCGGGTCGGCTCGGTGCAGTCGCAGAAGGTCGATGTCCGCCTGATCGCGGCCACCCACCGTGACCTCAAGAGCCTGGCGAAAATCGGCCAGTTCCGCGAAGACTTGTATTACCGCTTGCACGTGATCGCCTTGAAACTCCCTGCCCTGCGCGAGCGTGGCGCGGACGTCAATGAAATCGCCCAGGCGTTTTTGGCCCGTCAGAGCGCGCGGGTCAACCGCACCGACCTCAAGTTCGCCCCGGACGCCGAACAGGCCATTCGTCATTACGCCTGGCCGGGTAACGTTCGGGAGCTGGAAAACGCGGTCGAGCGGGCGGTGATCCTGTGCGAGAGCCCGGAAATCTCTGCCGACCTGCTGGGCATCGACATTGAACTGAGCGACCTGGACGATGAAGAATTCATCGGCCTGGCCCCGCAACAGGGCGGCGCTGCCAACAACACCAGCCACGAGCCCACCGAAGACCTGTCCCTGGAGGACTACTTCCAGCATTTCGTCCTGGAGCACCAGGACCACATGACCGAGACCGAACTGGCCCGCAAGCTGGGCGTCAGCCGCAAGTGCCTGTGGGAACGGCGCCAGCGCCTGGGGATTCCACGGCGCAAGACCGGGGCAACCAGCGAAAGCTGACTGTGTGGGAAGGTTCAAACACTGATGGATGTGAAAAAACTGTTACCCCAGTCTTTTTCACGTAACAGAAGCCGGGGTTTACGGTAACGAAACCCCGGCTTTTTTTCGCCTCGGAAAAATGGCTATAACCATAGAACCCCCGGTTTCTCTGGGTTTCACAAAAGTTGGCACGCACCCTGCTATAGCTTTGGTACAAGAACAATAACAAGCAATGCAAAAGACAATAAAAATAAGACGAATCGACTCACGCACAATAAAAACAAGACGGCGAGAGGCGCAGCTAACTGATTCTTTTGGAGAGGCGTTGTATTTGGGGCTTGCCCCACAACCAGGCCGAGAACAATAAAAACTGTCTCAAGACAGGTGCCTGAACTGGTTGGATCGGTTGATCACTGCAACACAGCGACCAAAGCAATCCGTTTGCTCTTGGCTCCCGATTGGGAGGGTCACGAAGGAAAACCTCGTGGCGCGGGCACTCAACAAAAACAAGAAGCCCGAAACCAATAATAAAAA
Organism: Pseudomonas sp. FSO-7; assembly: GCF_059579345.1. Lineage (NCBI taxonomy): Bacteria > Pseudomonadati > Pseudomonadota > Gammaproteobacteria > Pseudomonadales > Pseudomonadaceae > Pseudomonas > Pseudomonas sp. FSO-7. The sequence continues at coordinate 5,617,381 of NZ_CM184193.1, forward strand.
CAGAGCACGCAACTAATTCTGGGGGAGCTTCGGCTCCCCTTGTGGTTTCTGTCATTCCCCTTCCCTGAAGCCTACAAAGCTTGTCGCTTGAAGCTTGCAGCTCAAAGCTGCTCCGTCCTACACCATCCCTCGACTAAATGCTAGAATCCCCGCCCATCATGCGGTCATTCTTTGTTTTTGGCCGAATATTCCTTCAAACAGTGCATCCCATGCTGAAGAAGCTGTTCCAGTCATTCCGTTCTCCCTTGCGTCGTACGCAACACATTCGCAGCACGCCTGAAGTGCTCAACAGCGGCCAGCATTCGCTGCAAAAGGCCCAGTTCAGCCGTTATGCGGTGAACATCGTCGAACGTTTGCAGAACGCCGGCTACCAGGCTTACCTGGTCGGTGGCTGCGTGCGCGACATGCTGCTCAACATCACGCCCAAGGATTTCGACGTCGCCACCAGCGCCACGCCGGAACAGATACGGGCCGAGTTTCGCAATGCACGGATCATTGGCCGGCGCTTCAAGCTGGTCCATATCCACTTCGGCCGCGAAATCATCGAAGTGGCGACCTTCCGCGCCAATCACCCGCAAAACGATGAAGAGGAAGACAGCAACCAGTCTTCCCGCAATGAGAGCGGGCGCATCCTGCGCGATAACGTCTACGGCACACTGGAAGAAGACGCGCAACGCCGCGACTTCACCATCAACGCCCTGTATTACGATCCGGTCAGCGAACGCATCCTCGATTACGCCAACGGCGTGCACGATATTCGCAATCGCCTGATCCGCCTGATCGGCGATCCCAAGCAGCGCTACCAGGAAGACCCGGTGCGGATGCTGCGGGCCGTGCGTTTCGCCGCCAAGCTGGATTTCGGCATCGAAAAACACAGCGCCCTGCCGATTCGCGAACTGGCACCGATGCTGCGAGAAATTCCTTCGGCCCGACTGTTCGAAGAAGTGCTCAAGCTGTTCCTGTCAGGCAACGCGGCCGACACCTTCGAGATGCTGGTGGACCTGCAGCTGTTCGATCCGCTGTTCCCCGCCAGTGCCGAGGCCTTGGAGCACAACCCGACCTACACCCACACCTTGATCAGCGAAGCACTGATCAACACCGACCTGCGCATCAAGCAGAACAAGCCGGTGACGCCGGCGTTCCTGTTCGCCGCCTTGCTCTGGCCCGCCCTGCCGGCTCGGGTGCTGCGCCTGCAAGACCGTGGCATGCCGCCGATCCCGGCGATGCAGGAAGCCGCCCACGAGTTGATAGCCGAACAGTGCCAGCGCATCGCTATTCCAAAACGCTTCACGATGCCGATCCGCGAGATCTGGGACATGCAGGAGCGCCTGCCACGGCGCAGCGGCAAACGGGCCGACCTGCTGCTGGACAACCCGCGTTTCCGCGCCGGCTACGACTTCCTGCTACTGCGTGAAAGCGCAGGCGAGCAGACCGATGGCCTGGGCGAATGGTGGACCGATTACCAGGACGCCAACGACAGCGAGCGCCGCGACATGATCCGTGAGCTCAGCGGCAAGGATGACGGCGCCAGCGGTCCACGCAAGCGCCGCCGCAGCAGCGGTGCCAAGCGCAAGCGTGCCGGCGTACCGAGCGCATCGGGCGAGTAATCGATGGAACGCATCTACATCGGCATGGGCAGCAACCTGGCCGAACCCGCCGAACAATTGCGCAGTGCCGTCCAGGCGCTGGCGCAATTGCCCGATACCCAACTGGTGGGGGTCTCGGCGTTTTATCAAAGCGATTCCCTGCTACCCGGCCAGCCGCGCTACACCAACGCGGTGGCGGCGCTGGACAGCCACCTGGCACCGCTTGACCTGCTCGATGCGCTGCAAGCCATCGAAACCGGACAGGGTCGCGAACGTCTCGAACGCTGGGGCCCACGCACTCTGGACCTGGATATTCTGCTGTTTGGCGATCGCCTGATCGACGAGCCACGGCTCAAGGTCCCCCACTACCACATGCAGGCCCGGGCCTTTGTCCTGTACCCACTGGCCGAACTGGCCCCGGTCGACCTGCGCCTGGCCGATGGGCGCCTGCTCAAGGACCTGCTTGCGGCGTGCCCATTCGTCGGCCTGGAACGCCTTCCGAACTGACGCAAATCCACCTTGTGGGAGCGAGCTTGCTCGCGATAGCGATGTGTCAGTCGACACTTGGATGGACTGATCCACCGCTATCGCGAGCAAGCTCGCTCCCACAGGATTCGGGACCCGGCAGTCAGATCAGAAACACGCCCCTACGCTGAAACGCATCAGTAACCCCGGTAACACCCGGCGGTAACACATCCAATTGACTTCCCGAGTGCTCCTCACGACTATAGGCGTCCCGTAGCCGCCAACGCGGCGTTTAAAGGGCGCAATCCAGGCCTTACAAGCACCACGCATAGAAGGTGCGCCTGTATAAATGACGAATCATGCGCGTTACTCGCAGTAGTTCACGAGCGCCTAATGAGGACTTTTTCATGCCAGCTATTACCCTGACCACGCTGCAAGGTCTCAAGCAAAAAGGTGAAAAAATCACCATGCTGACCTGCTATGACGCAACCTTCGCCCATGCCTGCAATGAGGCCGGTGTCGAAGTGCTGCTGGTGGGCGATTCCCTCGGCATGGTGCTGCAAGGTCACGACAGCACACTGCCGGTGACCACCGCCGAGATGGCCTACCATGTGGCCGCTGTCAAACGTGGTAACACCGATGCGCTGATACTCGCCGACCTGCCGTTCATGGCCTACGCCACCCTCGAACAAACCATGACCAACAGCGCCATGCTCATGCAGGCCGGTGCCCACATGGTCAAGGTCGAAGGCGCGTTGTGGCTGGCCGATTCGATTCGGCTGCTGGCCGAGCGGGGTATCCCAGTGTGCGCGCACCTGGGCCTGACCCCCCAGGCGGTGAATATCCTCGGCGGCTACAAGGTCCAGGGCCGCAATGAAAACCAGGCGCGGCAGATGCGCGCCGATGCGATTGCGCTGGAGCAGGCGGGCGCGGCGATGTTGCTGCTCGAATGCGTGCCCAGCGAACTGGCGGAAGAAATCACCCAGGCGGTGAAGATCCCGGTGATCGGAATCGGTGCCGGCAACGCCACCGATGGCCAGGTGCTGGTGCTGCACGACATGCTCGGGCTGTCGATCACCGGTCGCGTGCCCAAGTTCGTGAAGAACTTCATGGCCGGGCAAACCTCCATCCAGGGCGCCTTGAGTACCTACGTCGCTGAAGTCAAGGCCGCGACTTTCCCGGGCGCCGAACACGGATTTTCCGCATGAACACCGTCAAAACCGTACGCGAACTGCGAGCCGCCGTGGCCCGTGCCCGCGGCGAAGGCAAGCGCATCGCCTTCGTACCGACCATGGGCAACCTGCACAGCGGTCATGTGGCGCTGGTGACCAAGGCCGCGCAACGGGCCGACTTCGTGGTGGCGAGCATTTTCGTCAATCCGCTGCAATTCGGTGCTGGCGAAGACCTGGACAAATACCCCCGCACCCTGGCGGCCGACCAGGAAAAACTGCTCCAGGCCGGCTGCCATCTGCTGTTCGCCCCCAGCGTCGAAGAAATGTACCCCGACGGCATGGCCGGGCAGACCCGGGTCAGCGTCCCGCAATTGTCCGAGGGCTTGTGCGGTGCCAGCCGTCCCGGGCATTTCGAGGGCGTGGCGACAGTGGTCAGCAAGCTGTTCAACATGGTCCAGCCTGACCTGGCGGTGTTTGGCCAGAAAGACTTCCAGCAACTGGCGGTGATCCGCGCCCTGGTCCATGACCTGAACATGCCGATCCAGATCATCGGCGAGCCGACCGTTCGCGCCGAGGATGGCCTGGCGCTGTCGTCGCGCAATGGCTTCCTCAGCCCGGATCAACGCGCCGTCGCGCCCGTGGTCTATCGCGTCCTGAGCCAGATCGCCGAGTCAATCAAGCAGGGCCAACGAGATTTCCCGGCACTGATCGGCGAACAGCTCAAGCAACTGGAAGCCGCCGGCCTGCGTCCCGATTACCTGGAAATCCGTCACGCCAAGACCCTGCGCCCGGCGTTGAACGAGGACCGCGACCTGGTGATCCTGGTGGCCGCCTTCCTCGGCACCACGCGCCTGATCGACAACCTGCATCTGGATCTCGACAGCCCCGCCTGAACATCACAAAAACCTGTGGGAGCGAGCTTGCTCGCGATAGCAGTGGGTCAGTTGATGTAATGCTGACTGACACACCGCGATCGCGAGCAAGCTCGCTCCCACAGTTGATCAGTAATATCCCCAACACCTCCGTCTGTCGGCCCCTTCCCACCCCCGTTGTATAAAAAAGTACCGGGAATCGGTCTTACAAAGTCAAGACAGATCGCAACGCGAGGTTTACTGTAGTCGCCCTGCGTCCGGCGATCGTGTCGACGCAGTGTCCGCACGCCCACCTCGAGCCGCGTCGGAATTTTTAGTGTACAAAAGGTCGTTCAAGTAAAAAGGAAACCCGCAGCGATGGCGTATTACCGAACCCCTCATGACGTGACCGCTCTGCCAGCTTGGCAAGCGCTGAATGACCACCGCAAAGCCATGCAGGATTTCAGCATGCGCGAAGCGTTCAATGCCGATCCGCAGCGTTTCACTCAATTCACCCTGTCGAGCTGCGGCCTGTTTCTCGACTACTCGAAAAACCTGATCAACGCCCAGACCCGCGACCTGCTGGTGGGCCTGGCCAACGAAGTCGACCTCAAGGGCGCGATCAAGTCGCTGTTCGAAGGCGAAATCGTCAACGCCTCGGAAAACCGCCCTGCCCTGCACACCGCCCTGCGTCGGCCGGTGGGCGACAAATTGCTGGTCAACGGCGTCAACGTGATGCCGGACGTGCATAAGGTGTTGAACCAGATCACTGACCTGGTCGGCCGCATTCACGACGGCCTGTGGCGCGGCTACACCGAGAAGCCGATCACCGACGTGGTGAACATCGGCATCGGTGGTTCTTTCCTCGGCCCGGAACTGGTGTCCGAAGCGCTGTTGTCCTACGCGCAAAAAGGCGTTCGCTGCCACTACCTGGCGAACATCGACGGCAGCGAGTTCCATGAACTGACCATGAAGCTGCGCGCCGAGACCACACTGTTCATCGTCTCGTCGAAATCCTTCAATACCCTCGAAACCCTGAAGAACGCCCAGGCCGCCCGCGCCTGGTACCTGGCCCAGGGTGGTTCCGAAGCGGAGCTGTATCGCCACTTCATCGCCGTGTCGAGCAACAATGCCGCCGCCGTAGCGTTCGGCATCCGTGAAGAAAACATCTTCCCGATGTGGGACTGGGTCGGCGGGCGTTACTCGCTGTGGTCGGCCATCGGCCTGCCGATAGCCCTGGCCATCGGCATGTCGAACTTCAAGGAATTGCTCTCCGGCGCCTATTCCATGGACCAGCATTTCCAGAGCGCCCCGTTCGAGCAGAACATGCCGGTGCTGCTGGCGCTGCTGGGCGTGTGGTACGGCAATTTCTGGGGCGCGCAGAGCCATGCGATCCTGCCGTACGACCACTACCTGCGCAACATCACCAAGCATTTGCAGCAGTTGGACATGGAATCCAACGGCAAGAGCGTGCGCCAGGACGGTACGCCGGTGTCGACCGACACGGGCCCGGTGATCTGGGGCGGCGTCGGCTGCAACGGTCAGCACGCCTATCATCAGTTGCTGCACCAGGGCACCCAGTTGATCCCGGCCGACTTCATCGTGCCGATCGTCAGCTTCAACCCGGTTTCCGACCACCACCAGTGGCTGTACGCCAACTGCCTGTCCCAGAGCCAGGCGCTGATGCTGGGCAAGACCCGCGCCGAGGCCGAAGCCGAGCTGCGGGACAAGGGCGCCAGCGAAGAAGAGGTGCAGAAACTGGCCTCCCACAAGGTGATTCCGGGCAACCGTCCGAGCAACACCCTGGTGGTCGAACGCATCAGCCCACGGCGCCTCGGCGCATTGGTGGCGCTGTATGAACACAAAGTGTTCGTGCAGAGCGTGGTCTGGGGCATCAACGCCTTCGACCAATGGGGCGTGGAGCTGGGCAAGGAACTGGGCAAGGGTGTCTACAACCGCCTGGTGGGCAGTGAAGAGAACCCGGCCGAAGATGCCTCGACCCAGGGCTTGATCAACTACTTCCGCGGGCGTCACCGCGGCTGATCGTCCCCCGCTCCCACAGCTCACCGCTGATCCCTGTGGGAGCGAGCTTGCTCGCGATGGCGGTGTGTCAGTCAACCTCTGTGTTACTGATCCACCCCCATCGCGAGCAAGCTCGCTCCCACAGTTGCTTTGTGCATGACTTGAACCCTCCGGCTACTCGGCGCATCTTTATGACTTGTCGCAAAAACAAGAATAAGGAACCGTCATGTTCGATATCAGCCAGTACCCCCACGCCGATGCCGTCCGCCGGGCTGCGCAACTGAGTCAAGACGAGTACAAGCGGCTCTACAAAGAATCCATCGAACACCCCAGCGCCTTCTGGGCCGAGCAGGCCATGCGCTTTCTCGACTGGATGACGCCTTGGCAAACCGTCCAGCGCTATGACCTCAAGAATGGCGACGCGTCCTGGTTCGCCGGCGGCAAGCTGAACGTCAGCGCCAATTGCATCGACCGTCACCTGGACACCCGTGGCGACCAGGTCGCGATCATCTGGGAAGGCGACGACCCCGCCGAATCGGCGCAAATCACCTACAGGAAACTGCACAATCATGTGTGCCGCCTGGCCAACGTGCTGAAAAGCCGTGGCGTGAAGAAAGGCGACCGGGTCTGCATCTACATGCCGATGATTCCCGAGGCCGCCTACGCCATGCTCGCCTGCACCCGCATCGGCGCGGTGCATTCGGTGGTGTTCGGCGGCTTCTCGCCGGACTCCCTGCGCGACCGGATTCTCGATGCCGATTGCCGCACCGTGATCACCGCTGACGAAGGCGTGCGTGGCGGGCGCTTCATACCGCTCAAGCGCAACGTCGACAAGGCCCTGGAAAGCTGCCCGAACGTCAGCACCGTGCTGGTGGTCGAGCGCACCCAGGGCGAGGTGGGCTGGGTTGAAGGTCGTGACCTCTGGTATCACCAGGCCATGCACGACATCAGCGACGACTGCCCGCCCGAATCGATGGACGCCGAAGACCCGCTGTTCATCCTCTACACCTCCGGCAGTACCGGCAAACCCAAGGGTGTGCTGCACACCACGGGCGGTTACCTGCTGCAAGCGGCGATGACGTTCAAGTACGTGCTGGACTACCGCGACAACGAAGTGTTCTGGTGCACCGCCGATGTCGGCTGGGTCACCGGCCATAGCTACATCGTCTACGGCCCGCTGGCCAACGGCGCCACCACGCTGATCTTCGAGGGCGTGCCGAGCCACCCCAGCAGTTCGCGCTTCTGGCAGGTGATCGACAAGCACCAGGTCAACATCTTCTACACCGCACCGACCGCCCTGCGCGCGTTGATGCGCGAAGGGCCCGGACCGTTGCAGGAAACCTCCCGCAAAAGCCTGCGATTGCTCGGCAGCGTCGGCGAGCCGATCAACCCGGAGGCATGGGAATGGTATTTCAACACGGTCGGCGAACAGCGCTGCCCGATTGTCGATACCTGGTGGCAGACCGAAACCGGCGGCATCATGCTCAGCCCGTTGGTCAGCGCCCCACGGCTCAAGCCGGGCTGCGCCACCCGGCCGATGTTCGGCGTGCAACCGGTCTTGCTGGATGAGGTGGGCAAGGAGATCAACGGCGCCGGCAGCGGCGTGCTGGCGATCAAATCCAGTTGGCCGGGGCAGATTCGCAGTGTCTATGGCGACCACCAACGCATGGTGGACACGTACTTCAAGCCCTATCCCGGCTATTACTTCACCGGCGACGGCGCGCGCCGCGACGAAGATGGCGATTACTGGATCACCGGGCGCATCGACGATGTGATCAACGTCTCTGGGCATCGTATTGGCACCGCCGAGGTGGAAAGCGCCCTGGTGCTGCACGACAACATCGCCGAAGCCGCCGTCGTCGGTTATCCCCATGACCTCAAGGGCCAGGGCATCTATGCCTTTGTCACGCCGATGAACGGTGTGGAGGCCAATGACGAGCTGAAGAAGGAATTGCTGGCCCACGTCAGCAAGGAAATCGGCAGCTTCGCCAAGCCGGAACTGATCCAGTGGGCGCCGGCGCTGCCCAAGACCCGTTCGGGCAAGATCATGCGGCGCATCCTGCGCAAGATCGCCTGCAACGAACTCGACAGCCTCGGCGACACCTCGACCCTGGCTGATCCAAGTGTGGTGGAGGGGCTGATCGACAAGCGCTTGAATCGATAAGCCCGACAAGAACCTGTGGCGAGGGAGCTTGCTCCCGCTGGAGTGCGTAGCACTCCCAAAATCATAGGGCCGCTGCGCAGCCCAGCGGGAGCAAGCTCCCTCGCCACGGGACCGCATCGGGTTCGCAGCCTGATGCAACCTCAAACCCGATCTTTCATAACTGCTAAACTCCCGCGCCTCATTTCTCAAAGGCGCGCCCGGCATGTCTTCCTTGAATCAGGCGCTGCGCGCCGCCCTCGACCAGCGCCAAGACCTGCTCGGCCAATTGCATGAACAAGGCACCGACTGCTATCGCCTGTTCCATGGCAGCCAGGAAGGCGCGCCCGGCCTGACCGTCGACCGCTATGGCCCGCAATTGTTGGTACAAAGCTTCCATCAGTCGCTGGAGCGCGACGACCTGCTGCAACTGCACGGCATCGTCAACGAACGGCTTGGCCTGGAAACCTTGTTGGTCTACAACGACCGCGCCCGGGGCAATTCGCGCATCGACCGCCAGGACACGGTCTATCAGGCTGACGAGGCCGCCCTGCAAGACCTGGTCGGGCATGAATGGGGCTTGAATTATCGCGTTCGCGGTCGCCATGCCGGGCAGGATCCCCTGCTGTTTCTCGACCTGCGCAACGCCCGGGGCTGGGTCAAGGCACACAGCCGCGGCAAAAGCGTGTTGAACCTGTTCGCCTACACCTGCGGCGTCGGCCTGAGCGCTGCGGCCGGTGGCGCGCGGGAGGTGTGCAACCTGGACTTCGCCGAAGGCAACCTGGCGGTGGGCCGCGAAAACGGCCTGCTCAACCCCGATTTGCCGCCGATGGAGTTCGTGCAGTCGGACTACTTCCCGGCGATTCGCCAACTGGCCGGCCTGCCCATCAGCCAGCGTCGCGGGCAAAAATTGCCCAGCTACGTGCGACTGGAGCAACGCCAGTACGACCTGGTGCTGCTCGACCCACCGGCCTGGGCCAAAAGTGCGTTCGGCACCGTCGACTTGTTGCGCGACTACCAAAGCCTGCTGAAGCCGGCGTTGCTCACCACCGCCGACAATGGCGTGCTGATCTGTTGCAACAACCTGGCAAAAGTCCCCATGGACGACTGGCGCGATCAGGTGTTGCGTTGTGCGGAAAAAGCCGGTCGCCCGGTGCGCGAGTGGAGCGTACTGACACCCGGCAGCGATTTCCCCTCTCAGGACCTGCAGCCGCCGCTCAAGACATTGATCCTCCAGCTCTAGGTCCGTGTCGGAATTCTCACCGAGAAAACCAGACAAATCTCATAAATCACAGTGGCTTCGGAACCGTAAACGCATGCCATACTCCAAGGCATTCCGAATTCACACCAAGATGAAGCCGCACATGCCCAAAGGATTGATTCGCGCTATCGGCGCCCTGTTGACCGCACTGGCCCTCTACAGTCTGTTGGGTTTTCTGATTTTGCCAGGCATTGCCTTGCGCATCGCCAACCAGCAATTGGCTGCCCATGCGACGGTGCCGGCACAGATCCAGCGCCTCGAACTCAATCCCTTCAGCCTTGAAGTCACCCTCTGGGGCCTGAATATCGGCGAGCCAGGCAAGGAGCAGGTCGGCTTCGAACGGCTGTACGCCAATTTGCAACTCGACAGCCTGTGGTCCGGCGCCCTGCACCTGGTCGACATCGAGCTGGACAAGGCCAAGACCGAAGTGGTGTTCGCCAAGGACGGTCAGTTGAACCTGCTGGGGCTGTTCAAGCTGCCGCCCAGCGAACCGACGCCCGCCGATCCCGAGGCCAAGCCGTTCCCACTGCGGGTCGATCGAATCAAGTTGGCTGGCGGTTTTTTGCATTTTCAGGACCTGCGTCCCAGTGAGCCCATCGAGTTCCTCTACGACACCCTCGATTTCGAGCTGAAGAACCTCAGTACCCTGCCCGATGACAATGCCGACATGACCCTGGTGGCCGCCGGTCCCGAAGGCGGACAGATCGACTGGACCGGTAATTTCAGCCTCACACCGATTGCCTCCCAAGGTACGCTCAAAGTCACTGGCGGCCAGATGAAAGCCTGGTGGCCCTATGTGCGCGACGCCGTACCGCTGGTGCTGGAAAATGGCGTCCTGAACCTCAGCACCGACTACAAGCTCAACCTGGCCAAGGGCACCGAACTGCTGCTCGACAATGTCGCGGTCAGCGTCGCGCCCTTCGCCATCAAGACCCCCGATGGCCGTCCACTGGTGAAACTCGAACGCCTGGATGTCAGCGAAACCACGGTGGACCTGGCCAAGCAGCAAGTGGTGGTGGGCAAGATCCGCAGTCAGAAGCTGGAAACCTGGGCCGCTCGCGAGGCGGACGGGCAGCTGGACTGGCAGAAGCTCTTCGCCAGCCAACCGGCCAAACCGCAGGTCAAGGCGGAACCGGCCTCCGCCCCGGCGGCGGCCGACTCACCAAAAGCTGAACCGGCACCGCCCGGCAAACCGTGGCAAGTGCTGTTGAAGGACGTGCAACTGCGCGACTACCGAGTGCACCTGGCCGACCGCCAGGCGCAGCCCGTCGTGGCCCTGGAGGTCGGCCCGCTGAACCTCGACCTGCAGAATTACGACACCCTCAACGGCTCGCCCTTTACCCTCAAGCTGGACACCGGCCTGGGCAAACAGGGCAAGATCCTGGCCGACGGCGAGGTCAACCTGAACCCGATCAGCGCCAGGCTCAAGGTCAAGACCCAGGACATCGACCTGCGCGTCGCCCAGTCGTACATCAACCCGTTCATTCGCCTGGAGCTGCGCTCCGGGATGCTCGGCAGTGACCTGGCGGTCGACCTCAAAAGCACCGAGCCGCTGGCCTTTGCCGTCACCGGCCGCGCCCAGGTCGATCAGTTGCACACCCTCGACACCCTCAAGACCCGTGACTTCCTCAAGTGGCAGAAACTGGTCCTCGAAGGCCTGAATTACCAGCACGGCGACAGCCTGTCCATCGACAAGGTCAACCTGTTCCAGCCTTATGCGCGGTTCATGATCAATGACGACCGCACCACCAACGTCGATGACCTGCTGATCCCGCAACCGGCCGACAGCGGCACGAAGAGCACCGCGGCAAAACCGGCGTCCCAGGAAAAACCGCTGGGTATCCACATCGGCGGCATTGCCATCAACGACGGTTCGGCCAACTTCGCCGACTTCAGCCTGACGCCCAATTTCGCCACGGCCATCCAGCAGCTCAATGGCCAGATCGGCACCATCGACAGTCGCCAGGCCCAACCGGCCACCGTGGACGTCAAGGGCAAGGTCGACCGTTACGCGCCGGTCACCATCAAAGGTGCGGTCAACCCCTTCGATCCGATGGCCAGCCTCGACATCGCCACCAGTTTCAAACGGGTCGAGCTGACGACCCTGACGCCCTACTCCGGCAAGTTCGCCGGCTATCGCATCCGCAAGGGTCGGCTCAATCTCGACCTGCATTACCGAATCACCAAAGGCCAGCTCCAGGCGGAGAACAAGGTGGTGGTCGAGCAATTGCAGTTGGGGGAAAAAGTCGACAGCCCGGACGCCGTGAGCCTGCCGCTGAAGCTGGCCATCGCCTTGCTCAAGGATTCCGAGGGCAAGATTTCCATCGAACTGCCGGTCACTGGCAACCTCAACGATCCGCAGTTCAGTGTCATGCCGATCGTCTGGCAGACCCTGCGCAACCTGGTGGTCCGCGCGGCCCAGGCGCCATTCAAACTCATCGGCGGGCTGGTGGCCGGTGGCGGCTCCGAAGACTTGGGCAGCGTGGCATTTGCGCCGGGCTCCAGCGACCTGAGCCAGGACAACCAAAGCACGCTGCTCAAACTCTCCGAAGCCTTGGCCAAACGGCCGGAGCTGCGCCTGGAAATCGAAGGCACCGCCGCCGAGAGCAGCGACGGGCCATTGCTCGCCGCCCAGCGCCTGGAACGCGAATACCAGTACAACTACTACAAGATGCTCCAGCGCCGGGGTGACAAGGTTCCGGCCCAGGCTTCGCTGATAGAGGTGCCCGAGGATGAAAAGCCGCCCCTGCTTGAAGGCATCTACCGCACGCGCCTCAAGACCCAGCCGCCGGCCGAATGGACGCAACTGGATAAAAAGGCCCGTATCGAAAAACTGCGCGAAGGCGTGATCAAGTTCTGGAGCGGCAGCGACGTGCTCTTGCGTCAACTGGGCCAGGAGCGGGCCAGCAGCATCAAGGACTTCCTGGTGGACAAAGGCCAATTGGCCGACGACCGCGTGTATTTCATCGACGCCAGCCTCGGCCAGGCCGAAAGCGATGGCCGAGTGATCACCCCTATGCATCTGGATGCCGAATAAGATGAAAACCTGGTACGAGCTCAGCCTGGGTCTATTGCTCGCCGCCGGCCAGGCCTCGGCTGCTGACACGCTGCGCTGCGGCAGCCAGTTGATCAGCGTCGGCGACCGCTCCAGCGAAGTGCTGCAAAAGTGTGGGCAGCCCGTGGCGCGGGATGACCTGGGCTACAAGCGCAGTGTCAATCGCCGGGAGGAATACCCGGTGGAAGAATGGACCTACGGCCCCAACAGCGGCATGTACCAGTACCTGCGTTTCGAGGGGAATCGGCTGGTGCAGATCACCAGCAAGCGGGGGCGGTGAATCTACCGCCGCCATCGCGAGCAAGCTCGCTCCACATTTGATCGCATTCCTTCTGGCAGAACTCGCGCCCCTGGGGGAACAGGCTTGATCGCTGTCTTCTGAAAGAACTCGATCCCTGTGGGAGCGAGCTTGCTCGCGATAAGGGCAACCCGATTTCCCCGGCCGGACCGCACACTTTTCCCTCCCCAGAATAGAACAGGCCCCCGGCACGAATGCCGGGGGCCTGTAATGGCCACATCCGTGTGGCCTTTCGCATGAACTCCAAAGCAACGGCAAGCGTATGACTCAGCCCGCTTACCGTGCCTTCTCCCGGTCCAGGCGAGAAGTCTTAGCCTTACTCGGCTTTCAGGCCGTCAGCCGATACGGCCTTGACGCCTTTGATTTTCTTGGCGATCGCCACGGCGGTGTCTTTTTGTGCATCAGTGACTTTGGTCATCGAAGATAGGGACACAACACCTTTATTGGTTTCGACTTTGATATCAGTGCCTGGAATGCCTTTTTCGGTGACCAGGTCAGCTTTGACCTTGGTGGTGATCCAGGTATCGGAAACGTCTTCTTTGGCCTCTGTCACTTCGCCAGCAGCCAGCATCATTGGCGCCTGAGTTGCTTGAGTGGTCTCGGCGAAAGCGCTAGCCATGGTCAGGGTCAGTGCGGTAGCAGCGGCGGCAGTGATAGCGAACTTCTTCATACGAGTAACTCCTGTTTTTCTCAGAAACTGCCGGAGGTGGATCCCGGCAGGGTTATCAGGAGTAGTGCGAACGCTGTGCCAGTTTTGAAACATCTATAAAATGCTTATAAATCAAAATGTTAAGCGAAGCGGCAATTTTCGTGATCATGCAAAATGCATGAAGCGGTGATTCTGGACATGCAACTTGCGGGTTTTATACAGGTGCTAACTTTATGAATTTCTGAGCATTTCTTTAACAGAAAAATATCCTGCCTTAGCCAACCGAACGGAGCGGGCTAAACGGAAAAGCCCCGCATAGGCGGGGCTCGATGGGGTGTTTGCCCAAATGGTCAACCAGCAGCAGCTGCTGCAGCGCCTGTACAGCCGGCAGGCAGGAACTCTTGGGCGGCGGTGGAAGCGCAGGTCCAGGTGCCTGCGGCTGAACGGCTAAGGGTAATTGTCTTGGCCAGCACGGGTGCAGGGGCGTTTGCAATAGTGCATTGAATGGTACCCGTTCCCGCCGCAGCATTGCCCGCGACGGTGATTGCGCAATTGCTGGTGCTCGCAGTTGCCCCAGTGTTGGTTCCATCTGGATTTTGGCCTTGATTCATGACGTCCTCAAACGGCACCTTCAAAGCGGAAATTTCCGCCAGTGCAGCCGTCGCCTTGGCCCGCGCCTGGTACTTGGAATATTGAGGCAACGCGAACGTCGCCAGAATGCCGATGATCGCCACGACGATCAGCAGCTCGATCAGCGTAAAACCCTTTTGCTTATTCATAGACATCTCCCATGCATGAGTCGAAATCTCATGACCTGAAACGGCCATTGCAGGGCACATGCCAACCCTCAAGCCCTATCAATAAAGGGGTTTGAACCCACACAGCGGCGACGTCCTACCTCAACAACCGCACTATCTGACGTTTTTTGTCACCCAGGCCCGCTGGTTTGGCGTCGATGCTTGACTAGGCTATAAGTCATGAACTGTCCGCGTCCGGTATCCCCATGAATGACATCGCCCTCAGCGGCCTGACCAAGCAATTGGTGCTGGCCGAACTGATCACCGAGCAAAATGCGCAACAGGCGTATCAACAGGCTCAACGCAGCCGCATCCCCTTGGTCAGCTACCTGGTGCAGAACAAACTGGTCCAGAGCCGTCAGGTCGCGGAAATCGCCTCGGAGCATTTCGGCGTCGCCCTGCTGGATCTCAACAGCCTGGACAAGGAAGCCCAGCCCACCGGCCTGGTCAGCGAAAAACTGGTGCGCCAGCATCACGCCCTGCCGCTGTGGCGGCGTGGCAACAAACTGTTCGTGGGCATCTCCGACCCCACCAACCACCAGGCCATCAACGACATCCAGTTCAGCACCGGCCTGACCACCGAAGCCATCCTGGTGGAGGACGACAAACTCAGCGACGCCATCGAGAAGTTCTTCGAATCCACGAGTACGGGCCTGGAAGGCATGGGCGATGCCGACCTCGACGGCCTGGACATCGAATCGATCGACGACACCAAGCAGGATTCCATCGGCGGCCAGGACACCGACGACGCGCCCGTGGTGCGTTTCGTCAACAAGATGCTGCTGGACGCGATCAAGGGCGGCTCTTCCGACCTGCACTTCGAGCCTTACGAAAAAATCTACCGGGTGCGGGTGCGCACCGACGGCATGCTGCGGGAAGTGGCCCGGCCGCCGATCCAACTGGCGACCCGTATCGCCGCCCGCCTCAAGGTCATGGCCAGCCTGGATATTTCCGAACGGCGCAAACCCCAGGACGGCCGGTTGAAAATGCGCCTGTCGAAAACCAAGTCCATCGACTTCCGGGTCAACACCCTGCCCACGCTCTGGGGCGAAAAGGTGGTGATCCGGATCCTCGACCCGTCCAGTGCGCAAATGGGCATCGATGCCCTGGGCTACGAACCGGATCAGAAAGACCTGTACATGGCCGCCCTCAAGCAACCGCAAGGGCTGATCCTGGTCACCGGCCCGACCGGCTCGGGCAAGACCGTGTCGCTGTACACCGGGCTGAATATCCTCAACACCGTGGACATCAATATTTCCACCGCTGAGGACCCGGTGGAGATCAACATGGAAGGCATCAACCAGGTCAACGTGAACCCGCGCCAGGGGTTGGACTTCGCCCAGGCCCTGCGCTCGTTCCTGCGCCAGGACCCGGACGTGATCATGGTCGGCGAGATCCGCGACCTGGAAACCGCCGAAATCGCCATCAAGGCCGCCCAGACCGGGCACCTGGTGCTCTCCACCCTGCACACCAACAGCGCGGCCGAAACCCTGATCCGCTTGCAGAACATGGGCATTCCGGGGTTCAACATCGCCACCGCCGTGCACCTGATCATCGCCCAGCGGCTGGCGCGCAAGCTGTGCAACCACTGCAAGAAGGCCATTGAGGTTCCCGAGGAAACCTTGCTCAAGGAAGGTTTCCCCCGGGAACGCATCGGCACATTCACGATCTATGAGCCGGTCGGTTGCGAACAGTGCAACCACGGTTACAAAGGGCGCGTGGGGGTTTACGAAGTGGTCAAGAACACGCCCGAGCTGCAACGGTTGATCATGGCCGAGGGCAACTCGCTGGAAATCGATCTGCAAATGCGCAAGGACGGCTTCAATGACCTGCGCACATCGGGGCTGCTCAAAGTGATGCAGGGCGTCACCAGCCTCGAGGAAATCAACCGGGTCACCAAGGATTGAGCATGGCGGTCAAGGCAGTAAAAACCGACGTCTATACGTGGGAAGGCAAAGACCGCAAAGGCGCGAAAATGACCGGCGAGCTGACGGGCCAGAGCCCGGCCCTGGTCAAGGCACAGCTGCGCAAGCAAGGCATCAACCCCGAGAAGGTACGCAAGAAATCCACCTCGATATTCAGCAAGGGCAAGCGCATCAAGCCGCTGGATATCGCCCTCTTCACCCGCCAGATGGCCACGATGCTCAAGGCTGGCGTGCCGCTGTTGCAGGCGTTCGACATCATCGGCGAAGGTTTCGACAACGCCAACATGCGCAAGCTGGTGGACCAGGTGAAGCAGGAAGTCGCCGCCGGCAACAGCTTCGCCGCTTCGCTGCGCAAATGCCCGCAATATTTCGACGAGCTGTACTGCAACCTGGTGGACGCCGGCGAACAGGCCGGTGCCTTGGACACCCTGCTGGACCGGGTGGCGACTTACAAGGAAAAGAGCGAAGCCCTCAAGGCCAAGATCAAGAAAGCCATGACCTACCCGACGGCAGTGATACTCGTCGCAGCGGTGGTCACCGGCATCCTGCTGGTCAAGGTGGTGCCGCAGTTCGAATCGGTCTTCTCCGGGTTCGGGGCGCAACTGCCGGCGTTCACGGTGATGGTCATCGGCTTGTCGGAATTCATGCAGCAATGGTGGTGGATGTTGCTTGGCGCCCTGGTGGGAACGTTCTTCGGGGTGAAATATGCCCTCAAGCGTTCCCAGGCGTTTCGTGACTGGCGAGACAAGTGGCTGCTCAAGCTCCCCTTGATCGGCACCTTGATGTACAAGTCTGCGGTGGCGCGCTTCGCCCGCACGCTCTCGACGACATTCGCCGCTGGCGTGCCGCTGGTCGAAGCCCTCGATTCGGTATCGGGCGCCACCGGCAACGTGGTGTTCAAGCGCGCCGTGCAGCGCATCCGCCAGGACGTCTCCACCGGCATGCAGTTGAATTTTTCCATGCGCGCCTCAGGCATCTTTCCGAACCTGGCCATCCAGATGACTGCCATCGGCGAGGAATCCGGCGCACTGGACGACATGCTCGACAAGGTGGCGAGCTTTTATGAGGCCGAAGTGGACAATCTGGTGGACAACCTCACCAGCCTGATGGAACCCTTCATCATGGTGATCCTGGGGGTTGTCGTCGGTGGCCTGGTGGTTGCCATGTACCTGCCCATCTTTCAACTCGGCTCTGCGATCTGACATGCCCTTGAGCGAATTTTTCGTGCTGTATCCCGTGGCTTTTGTGCTCGTTGCAGCATTGCTCGGCCTGATCATCGGCAGCTTCCTCAACGTGCTGGTGTGGCGCCTGCCGAAGATGCTCAACCGCGAATGGCGCCTGCAAGCCCACGATCTGCTGGGCCTGCCGGCCGAAACCCCGGGCCCGGTCTACAACCTCATGCTGCCCCATTCACAGTGCCCGCACTGCGGCCATCGCATCCGCGCCTGGGAGAACATTCCTGTGCTCAGCTATCTGATGCTGCGCGGCCGCTGTTCGGGTTGCGCCGCGCCCATCGGCAAGCGCTACCCCCTGACCGAAGTGGCCTGCGGCGCGTTGTCGGCGTTCGTCGCCTGGCATTTCGGCTTTGGCTGGCACGCCGCGATGGTGATGGTGCTGACCTGGGGCCTGCTGGGCATGAGTCTGATCGACGCCGAGCATCAATTGCTGCCCGATACCTTGGTGTTGCCGTTGTTGTGGCTGGGCTTGATCGTCAACAGCTTCGGGCTGTTCGTCTCCCTGGACCAGGCGATGTGGGGCGCGGTGGCCGGCTACCTGGCGCTGTGGTCGGTGTTCTGGGTGTTCAAGCTGATCACCGGCAAGGAAGGCATGGGCTACGGGGATTTCAAGCTGCTGGCGATGCTGGGCGCCTGGGGGGGCTGGCAGATCCTGCCGCTGACGCTGCTGCTGTCGTCGCTGGTGGGCGCCGTTATCGGGGTCATTGTGCTGCGCTTGCGTGATGCTCCCAGGTCAACGCAAATACCCTTCGGACCTTATCTGGCCATTGCCGGCTGGATTGCCTTGCTCTGGGGTGGTCAAATAACCGACTTCTATTGGCAGTCTGTCGGTTTCTAATGTCGATCCTTTATGAATAACCCTCTGGAAAAACCCTGGATTCTCGGCCTGACCGGTGGCATCGGCAGCGGCAAGAGCGCGGCGGCCCAGCATTTCATCGACCTGGGCGTGCACGTCATCGACGCCGACCACGCCGCGCGCTGGGTGGTCGAGCCCGGGCGCCCGGCGCTGGCGAAAATCGCCGAACACTTCGGCCCTGGCGTATTGCAGGCCGACAGCGCTTTGGACCGGACGGCGCTGCGCAAGCTGATTTTCGAGCATGCCGATGAACGCCGTTGGCTCGAAGCCCTGTTGCATCCGCTGATCGCCGAGGAAATCGCCCATCACCTGGCCCAGGCACAATCGTCCTACGCGATCCTGGTGTCACCCTTGCTGATCGAGTCAGGGCAATACACCATGACCCAACGGATCCTGGTGATCGATGCGCCGGAACAACTGCAGATCGAGCGTACGTTGCAACGCGACCAGACCAGCGAACAGCAGGTCCAGGCGATCCTCAAGGCCCAGTCCAGCCGCCAGGATCGCCTGAGCCATGCCGACGACGTGGTGGTCAACGACCGCGACCTCGCCTGGCTGCACAGCGAGGTCGAGCGCCTGCATCACTTTTACCTTACTTTGCGTGGAGGCCAATCATGAGCCAAACCCCAACCGTTGATTGCCCAACCTGTGGCGCCCCTGTGGAGTGGAGCCCGGAGAGTACATTCCGGCCGTTCTGCTCTGATCGCTGCAAACTGATCGACCTGGGTGCCTGGGCGTCGGAAGAACACAAGATTCCGGTCAGCCCCGACGCCGAGGATGAGCTGTTCAGTGAAGACTTCGAGCCACGCTCACACCACTAAGGCCGCATGAAACCGTAGTCCTGTTCGTCGTCGAGGTTTTCCGCCAGGAAACTCAACTCGTCGGCCAGGTCTTCAGCGCTGCGCACGGTCTTGCTCTGTTGCACGATGGCACTGAGCAAGGCTCGCAGGCTCAGGCCCGGGTCGAAACCGATCTCCATTGCGGCATCGTGGCTACGCCTGATCTCTTGTCTGGCCCACTCATAAACACTCATGGTCGTGCTCCTGGAAGTTTTCCAGAGCATGCAGGGCAAGCGGTGGGGCAGCCTTGACGTGAATCAAGGCTTGTCATCATCGTTCCACGGCGCCGACAGGTAGCGCGTGCGGTTGAAGGTCTCCAGCCATTCGGGACTGAACACCACCAACGCACTGATCACCATGCCGTTGATGAAAGCCTCGGGAAAGATGATCAGCCAGAGGTAGCCGATGAAATCCTCCAGCCAGTAAGGCATGGCGAATATCCCGTCGTACCACAGCAGACCAAGCCCCAGCAGCAGGCACGCCAACGCCGAAAGCGCAGCGGCGAGAAACCCCGAACAGAAGATGTACACGAACAGGTTGCGCGGCTGGGCGCGTTCCACCAGGATCGCGCAACCTTCGGTGATCATCACCGGCAGCAGGATCAGCAACGCACCATTGACCCCGACCGCCGCCAGGTCCTGACGCCCCAGCAGCACCAGCGCAAGCTGCGCGCACAGGCCACCCAGGATCGCCAACGGCCAGTCCAGCAGCAGCGTCACGGCGGTCATGCCGATGAAATGATACGAAACGCCGGTGTCGAAATCCCGTCGCACCAGCCACAGCATGAACAACGCCAGCACCGTGCCGAACAGCAAATGCTGGCGACGGCTGTCGGTGAACAGCTCGACCCACGGTGCCCGCACCACGGCCCAGGCCAACACCGGCACATACACCAGCCAGCCGACCGCCAGGGTCTGCGGCGAGAGCAGCTCGGCACCGATCATGGGACTACTCCTTTCGCTTGCCCTTGTTGCATCGATTTTCTGTGGCGAGGGAGCTTGCTCCCGCTTGAGTGCGAAGCGCTCACAAAAAAGGCCTGCTGCGCAACCCAACGGGAGCAAGCACCCTCGCCACAACTCTTGGCAGTCTACACCCCACCCCATAACGGCCATTAATCAACGCAACGCTTCCAGCTTGTCGCAATTGAACGCTAAGCTTGGGCCATGGATGACTCCGATTACTTACGCCTGCTGACCATCGCGGCCGAGCAAGCCAACGCCTTTCTCTCCAATGCCCGCAAATGGGAGCGTGAGCGTTGGGTCTGCCAGCGTCTGCTGCAAGGGTTGAACGTGCCTTATCGCGCCGACGAGTTCGCCCCGGCCGGCGAGCCACCGGACGTGTTGTTTCGCGATGCCAATTTCGAGGTGTTTTTCGTGCTCGACGAGGGCCGCCGCCTCAATGACGAATGGCGCGACGAACTGCAACGCCGCCGCAGCGCCTTTTCCCTGAGCCAACTGGTGCGTCGCGAGGCCAAGCCCCGGCGGATCCCGGCCAATGAGTTCCTGATGCGCCTGGCCCCGACCCTGCGCAAGAAAGCCCACAACTACACCGAGCGCGGCATGGACCTGGGCGAACTGGACATCATCGCCTTCGCCAGCCTCAAGCGCGAAGTGCTGGACCTCAACAGTCACTTTCCACCGCCGACCGAATACCTGCGCCAAGGCTGGCGCTCGCTGTCGCTGGTGGGGCCGACGTTTGCCCGGGTGCTGTTTGCCCACCCCGACGCGCCGGACTTTTTGCGAGGCAACCTGGGGCGCAGCATCGTGTTCGATGTCGGGATCAGCCTGTGAGCCCGTTGCAGGAACTGATCGCCGCCGTGCCGCAGCAGGGCCGCGTACGCTGGATCGGCGTGCGCCCCCAGGGCCATGCGCCGATGATCGAACTGGACGCCGTGGAGGCCCGCCTGGAAGCCGGGCTGACCGGCGACCATGCCCGCCCCGGTGCGCGCAATGCGCGACAAGTGACGCTGATCCAATGGGAGCACCTGGCGGTGATCGGCTCACTGATGGGCCGCCCCGAGGACCAGCCAGTGCTGCCACAAGAGCTACGGCGCAATATTGTGGTCAGCGGCATCAATCTGTTCAGCCTCAAGGGCCGGCGCTTTCGCATCGGCCAAGCCATCTTTGAAACCACCGGCTGGTGCCAACCCTGCGCACGACTGGAACGAAACCTCGGCGAAGGTACGTTCCAGGCCGTACGCGGCCATGGCGGAATCACCGCCCGGGTGTTAAAAAGTGGAATCATTCGCCTGGACGACAGCCTGACCGTCGAACCCGTTCCGGCGAGCGGCTACGCTGCTTTCAATGCCGGCTAGCCGGACGCTGTAACGTCTTCACCTTTCGCAACGTCTACCTGACGAGGCCTTTATGACCAGTCGCCTGAACCCAGAAGACCAGAAGCATGTCGAAGAGTACCTGCAACTGTCCCAGCACCGAGTCGAGCGCCGGCCTTTCCGGCCGTGGATGCTCCTGGTGGTGGTACTGGCCGTGACCATAGGCCTGGGCCTGTTGAGCCGACTGATCAGTTACCTGACGCTATGAGCCGCATTTCGCTCGCTCGGGTAACGGCACCGATTTCCTTTAGCCTTGCGAGATATCCCCATGACTCATCGTATTGTCATCGTTGGCGGCGGCGCCGGCGGTCTGGAGTTGGCTACCCGTCTGGGTAAGACTCTGGGCAAGCGTGGCACGGCCAGTGTGATGCTGGTCGACGCGAACCTGACCCACATCTGGAAACCCCTGCTGCATGAAGTGGCGGCCGGCTCCCTCAACTCCTCCGAAGACGAACTCAACTACGTCGCCCAGGCAAAATGGAACCACTTCGAGTTCCAGTTGGGGCGCATGAGCGGCCTGGACCGCGAGCGCAAGCGCATCCAGTTGGCCGCCACCTATGACGAGGCGGGCGTCGAGCTGTTGCCGGCTCGGGAACTGGGCTACGACAGCCTGGTGATCGCCGTCGGCAGCACCACCAATGACTTCGGCACCGAAGGCGCGGCGCAGCACTGCCTGTTCCTCGACACCCGCAAGCAGGCCGAGCGCTTTCACCAGCAACTGCTCCACCACTACCTGCGTGCCCACGCCGGACAGACCGATATCGTCGAGCGCATCAGCGTCGCCATCGTCGGCGCCGGTGCGACCGGGGTCGAATTGGCGGCCGAGCTGCACAATGCCGCCCACGAACTGCATGCCTATGGCCTGGACCGGATCAAACCGGAGAACATGCACATCACTCTGATCGAAGCCGGCCCACGGGTCTTGCCCGCACTGCCCGAGCGCATCGGCGGACCGGTGCACAAGACCCTGGAAAAACTCGGGGTCAACGTCATGACCAACGCCGCTGTTAGCCAGGTGACCGCCGACAGCCTGATCACCGCAGATGGCCAAGTGATCGACGCGAGCCTGAAAGTCTGGGCCGCCGGGATTCGCGCACCGGACTTCCTCAAGGACATCGACGGGCTGGAGACCAACCGGATCAACCAGCTGCAGGTGCTGCCGACGCTACAGACCACCCGTGACGAGAACATCTTCGCCTTCGGCGATTGCGCCGCCTGCCCGCAACCCGGCAGCGATCGCAACGTTCCGCCCCGTGCCCAGGCCGCGCATCAGCAAGCCTCGCTGCTGGCCAAATCCCTGAAGCTGCGGATCGAAGGCAAGGCCCTGCCGGAATACAAATACACCGACTACGGTTCATTGATTTCGCTGTCGCGCTTCTCAGCGGTGGGTAACCTGATGGGCAACCTGACCGGCAGTGTGATGCTCGAAGGCTGGCTGGCGCGGATGTTCTATGTCTCGCTGTACCGCATGCACCAGATGGCGCTGTACGGCATGTTCCGCACGGCCATGCTGATGCTGGGCAGCAAGATCGGGCGTGGGACCGAGCCTCGGCTGAAGCTGCATTGAGTCAGCAGTACTGACATCGAATGATCCACCGTCACGCGAGCAAGCTCGCTCCCACAGTTGATCGCGGTCATCCTGTAGGAGCGAGCTTGCTCGCGATGGGGGCGGTACAGTCAATACTTGAGCTCGGGCAGGATCACTGTCCGAGCCATCCATCGATCAAACCTGAAACCGCTGCACCATCGTGCGCAGCGAATTCGCCAGCTGCGACAACTCATGGCTGGAGGCACTGGTCTGGTCCGCGCCGGAAGCCGAGCGCACGGACAAATCACGAATGTTCACCAGGTTGCGATCCACCTCGCGGGCCACTTGCGCCTGTTCTTCGGCGGCACTGGCGATGACCAGGTTGCGTTCGTGGATTTCATTGACCGAGGCCGTGATGGTCTGCAGTGCGTCCCCCGCCCGCTCCGCCATGGCCAGGGTGCTGGCGGCGCGGCTGGAGCTGGCCTGCATGGAATCAAGTGCCTGGGTGGCACCGCTGCGCATGCCCTGGACCATTTGCTCGATTTCCTGGGTCGATTGTTGCGTGCGATAAGCCAACGCCCGCACCTCATCGGCCACCACCGCAAACCCACGTCCGCTCTCCCCCGCCCGAGCCGCTTCAATCGCCGCGTTGAGGGCCAGCAGGTTGGTTTGCTCGGCGATGCCCCGGATCACATCCAGCACCTTGCCGATATCCTGCGACTGGTTGGCCAGGGATTGCACCAGGCCACCGGTGACTTGCACATCGGTGGCAAGGGCGCCGATGGCCTCGACCGTGTCGCTGACCCGCTGCTGCCCAAGGGACGCCGATTCACTGGACTGACGCGTGGCATCGGAGGTGGACACCGCATTGCGCGCCACTTCCTCCACGGCGGTGGTCATCTCGGTGACAGCGGTGGCCGCCTGTTCGATTTCGTTATTCTGCTGTTGCAGGCTGTGAGTGCTATCGACGGTGACCGCGTTCAGCTCATCGGCGGCGGTCGCCAACTGAGTAGCCGAGCCGCTGATACCCTGCAGAGTTTCACGCAGGTTCTGCTGCATGGCCGCCAACGCCTTGAGCAAGCGGCTCACTTCGTCGTTGCCATGGGTCTCGATGGGCCGGGTCAGGTCACCGCGGGCGACGTTCTCCGCAGCATTCAGCGCCTCGCCCAAGGGCTTGACGATACTGCGCGTGAGCAACATGGCCAGGGTCACCGTGGCCAGGGCGGCAAGCACAATGAACAGGCTGACAATCATGCGGGAATTGGCGTAGTGCGCCTGGGACTTCTGGCTCTCGATGGACACCTGCTTGGAGAACAACTCCGCCAGATCGTTGAGCTGCTTGCCGGAACCGTCCACTACGGTCTTCATGTCCACCAGCAGCAGCTTGATCAGCTCGTCCCGACGCCCCTGCTCCGCCAGGGTGAAGGATTGCGCGATACCGGTACGGTAAGCGGCAAAGGTCTGCTTGAACTGGTCATACAGCGCCTTGCCTTCCGGCGTGACGACAAGCTTGTCGTAATTGGCGATCTTTTCGCTCAGTTCTTTATCGCGGGTATCCATCTGGCCGCGGTAAACCGGAATATTCTTGGGATCCTGGTCCAGGGCCATGCGCAGGGAAATGGTGCGAATGCGCAGCATCAGTTCGCGGATCTCGTCACCGCCCCGGATGCTGGGCAGCCATTGGGTTTCCACGGCGACCTCACTGTCACGAATGCTCGACATCTGTCCCAGCGCGAACACCCCGAGCAACGCCACCAGCACGGCAATCAGGGCAAAACCCAACGCGGCACGGGGGGCGATATTCAACTGACGAAGAACCATAGAGGGTGCCTTTTTTTATTGTTGGCCTGAGGTGGGGCCACGCCCCTGTCGCTGGGTTATCGGCAGGTCGTACGATGACTTAAGTCAGTCCACTTTATTCCGGGCAAAAAAAAATCCCCGTATCTTTCGATACGAGGATTTTTAATATGGTCGGGGTAAGGGGATTCGAACTCCTGACATCCTGCTCCCAAAGCAGGCGCGCTACCGGACTGCGCTATACCCCGGTAAAAAAAAGGCGACCTTCGCAAGTCGCCTTCCTCGATCAGTGCTTTTGGCCTCTGATCTTAAGATTCGATTCCAGCGAGCTGGTTTCAAAAATGGTGGGTCGTGTGGGATTCGAACCTACGACCAATTGGTTAAAAGCCAACTGCTCTACCAACTGAGCTAACGACCCAAATATGGTCGGGGTAAGGGGATTCGAACTCCTGACATCCTGCTCCCAAAGCAGGCGCGCTACCGGACTGCGCTATACCCCGATTGAAATGGCTCCGTGACCAGGACTCGAACCTGGGACCCAATGATTAACAGTCATTTGCTCTACCGACTGAGCTATCACGGAACTGATATTTCAAGCTACAACGTTGAAGCAAGCTTCAACCTCTTCTACCCTTATGCATCGCTGCGTTCGTGTGTCTGAGGCGCGCTATTCTACAATCTTCAAAACCTCTGTCAACCCCTTAAATTGCTTTCAAGACAATGATTTGCAACTTATTTTGGATTCCTTCTCAGTGAGAAGTCGCCCTTGGGGTGACGTACTGCGGGGCGCACTTTACAAGCCTTTTCCTTTGAGTTCAACGGCCTGATGAAAAAAATGGCCTTGCAAGGCAAGGCCATTTCCCTCGTCGGCAAAGCCGGCCTTCAGTTGAAGACGATTTCGTCGTTCTCCACCGTACCGGTCACGGTTTCACCCGGCATGAAGCGCCCCGACAGGATCAACTGCGCCAGCGGGTTTTCGATCCAGCGCTGGATCGCTCGCTTGAGCGGCCGTGCGCCATAGACCGGGTCGTAACCCACCGCAATCAACTTGTCCAACGCCTCATCGCTCAGTTGCAGTTTCAGCTCACGCTCGGTGAGGCGGCTGCGCAGGCGGCCCAGTTGGATCTCGGTAATGCCGGCAATCTGATCCCGGGCCAACGGCTCGAAGATCACCACTTCGTCCACACGGTTGATGAACTCCGGCCGGAAATGGGTAGAGATCGCGTCCATCACCGCCGCGCGCTGCGCCTCACGGTCGCCCACCAGCTCCTGGATCTGCGCCGAGCCCAGGTTGGAGGTCATCACGATCACCGTGTTGCGGAAGTCCACCGTGCGCCCGTGGCTGTCGGTCAGGCGACCATCCTCCAACACTTGCAGCAGGATGTTGAACACATCCGGGTGCGCCTTCTCGACCTCATCGAGCAGGATCACCGAGTACGGTTTGCGACGCACCGCTTCGGTCAGGTAACCGCCCTCTTCATAGCCAACATAACCCGGTGGGGCACCGATCAGCCGTGCCACGGAATGCTTCTCCATGAACTCGGACATGTCGATGCGCACCATGGCCTCTTCCGTGTCGAAGAGGAACTCGGCCAGCGCCTTGCACAGCTCGGTTTTACCGACGCCGGTCGGGCCGAGGAACATGAACGAGCCGCTCGGACGATTAGGGTCCGACAACCCGGCGCGGGACCGGCGCACGGCGTTGGAGACCGCTACGACCGCTTCTTCCTGACCAATCACGCGCTGGTGCAGCAGGCTTTCCATCTTCAGCAGCTTGTCACGCTCGCCCTCAAGCATTTTCGACACCGGAATGCCGGTCCACTTGGACACCACCTCGGCGATTTCTTCCTCGGTCACCTTGCTGCGCAGCAACTGGTTTTCGCTCTTGCCGTGCTGGTCGACCATTTGCAGGCTGCGCTCCAGGTCCGGGATCACCCCGTACTGCAGCTCGGCCATGCGGTTGAGGTCGCCTTTGCGGCGAGCCGCTTCAAGCTCCTGGCGGGACTGTTCGATCTTTTGCTGGATCTGCGCCGAGCCCTGGACCTCGGCTTTCTCCGAGTTCCAGATTTCCTCGAGGTCGGAATACTCCCGCTCGTGACGAACGATTTCTTCCTGCAACCTTTCCAGACGTTTCTTCGCCGCTTCGTCGCTTTCTTTCTTCAGGGCCTGGGACTCGACCTTGAGTTGAATCAGGCGTCGCTCCAACCGATCCAGCACTTCGGGCTTGGAGTCGATTTCCATGCGGATGCGGCTGGCCGCCTCGTCGATCAGGTCGATGGCCTTGTCCGGCAATTGACGGTCGGTGATGTAGCGATGGCTGAGCTTGGCCGCGGCGATGATCGCGCCGTCGGTGATCGCCACTTTGTGGTGAACTTCGTAGCGTTCTTTAAGGCCGCGCAGGATGGCGATGGTGTCTTCTTCGCTCGGTTCCTCCACCAGCACTTTCTGGAAGCGCCGCTCGAGGGCCGCGTCCTTCTCTATGTATTGGCGGTACTCGTTGAGCGTGGTCGCGCCGACACAGTGCAACTCGCCCCGGGCCAACGCAGGCTTGAGCATGTTGCCGGCGTCCATTGAACCTTCGCCCTTGCCCGCACCGACCATGGTGTGCAATTCGTCGATGAACAGGATGATCTGCCCTTCCTGCTTGGACAGTTCATTGAGCAGGGCTTTGAGTCGCTCTTCGAATTCACCACGGTATTTGGCACCGGCAATCAACGCCCCCATGTCCAGGGACAGCAGGCGCTTGCCCTTGAGGCCGTCCGGCACTTCGCCATTGATGATGCGCTGGGCCAGGCCTTCGGCGATGGCGGTTTTACCCACGCCCGGCTCACCGATCAGCACCGGGTTGTTCTTGGTGCGGCGTTGCAGCACCTGGATCGTGCGACGGATTTCATCGTCGCGACCGATCACCGGGTCGAGCTTGCCTTCCTCGGCGCGCTTGGTCAGGTCGACGGTGTATTTGTCCAGCGCCTGACGCGACTCCTCGTGGTTGGCGTCGTTGACCGCTTCACCGCCACGCAGGTTGTTGATGGCATTTTCCAGGGCTTTCTTGCTCACGCCTTGGCCGAGCAGCAACTTGCCGAGCTTGCTGTTCTCGTCCATGGCGGCGAGCAGCACCAATTCGCTGGAAATGAACTGGTCGCCCTTCTGCTGGGCCAGGCGGTCGGCCTGGTTGAGCAGCCGCGCCAGATCCTGGGACATGTTCACGTCCCCGGTCGGATTCTGGATCTTGGGTAACTGGTCGAGCTCCTTGGCCAGTTCTTTGCGCAGGCTGTTGACGTCAAAGCCGACCTGCATCAACAGGGGTTTGATGGAGCCGCCCTGCTGTTCGAGCATGGCCTGCATCAAATGCGCCGGTTCGATACCGGGATGGTCCAGACCGACGGCCAGGGACTGGGCATCGGACAGGGCCAACTGTAATTTGCTGGTTAAACGATCAATACGCATGGGTCACCTTCCTAATGAGCAGGCCGGACCTTGAAAACATCCTGAATGAAGAAACCTGCCAGATACCGTTATAGATGTGGTCGATTCTGGAAGATTCAAGCCGGGCGCCCTTGATGCAGATCAGAGAAGTCTAGCGTTCGATCCAGATCAGCGAGGCGAAGCGACCGGTGCGCGGATTGCGGCGGTAGGAAAAGAAGCGTGAGTCGGTCACGGTACAGAAACCGCCACCGTAGACCGCCGTGACACCCCGTGCGGCCAGGCGCAGCCGTGCCAACGCATAGATATCGGCCAGAAACTTGCCGGCATTGGGGCTCGCGACAAAAGCGTGTGCCGCTTCAGGCAGTTGCGCGATGAAGGCTTCACGCACTTCCGGCCCGACTTCGAAGGCTTGCGGGCCGATGGCCGGGCCAAGCCAGGCCAGGATTTCATCCGCGGGCACGGCAAGGCTGTCGAGGGTGGCTTCCAGCACACCGTTCGCCAGCCCGCGCCAACCGGCATGGGCCGCCGCGACGCGGGTGCCGGCACGGTTGCAGAACAGCACCGGCAGGCAATCGGCGGTCATCGCCGTGCAGGCGATACCCGGCGTGGTGGTCCAACTGGCATCGGCGGTCGCCACCTGGGCCGGGTCAGCCTCGACCACGGCAATGCCGTGGACCTGCTGCAGCCAGGCCGGGGTGATGACGAATTGATCGGTGAGGCGACGGCGGTTTTCGGCGACGGCCGTGGGGTCGTCGCCCACATGGTCGCCCAGGTTGAGGCTGTCGAACGGCGCCAGGCTGACGCCGCCCTCGCGGGTGGTGACGCAGGCCTTGACCCGGGCCGGCGCGGGCCAGTCGGGTATCAGCCAGTCACTCATCCGATGAACGCCTCGCGGTCCTGCTTGAGCAACGTCAGCAGCCAGACGAAATCATCCGGCAACGGCGACTCCCAGCTCATGCGCTTGCCGGTCGTCGGATGATCCAGTTCCAGGAAACGCGCGTGCAGCGCCTGGCGCGGGAAATTCTTCAGCGATTCGACCATGGTCTGGCTGGCGGCTGGCGGAATGCGGAAACGACCGCCATAAGCCGGATCGCCCACCAACGGGAAGTTGATGTGGGCCATGTGCACACGAATCTGGTGAGTACGGCCGGTTTCCAGCTTGACCCGCACGTGCGTGTGGGAACGGAAACGCTCCAGCACGCGGTAATGACTGACCGCCTGCTTGCCCCCTTCCATTACCGCCATGCGCTGGCGCTGCTGGCCGTGTCGACCGATCGGGGCGTTGATCTTGCCACCGGCGGTGACGACCCCGATCACGATGCATTCATAGATGCGGCTGACACTGCGGCTTTGCAACTGTGTGACCAGCTGTGTCTGCGCCTGGATGGTCTTGGCCACCACCATCAGGCCGGTGGTGTCCTTGTCCAGGCGGTGCACGATGCCGGCACGGGGCACATTGATGATGTCCGGTACGTGGTGCAGCAAGGCATTGAGCAGCGTGCCGTCGGCATGACCGGCCGCCGGGTGCACCACCAGGCCCGCGGGCTTGTTGATCACCAGGATGTCATCGTCTTCATAGACGATGTCCAGGGCAATGTCCTGGGCGACCCATTCTCCCTGGGCCTCCTGCTCGGCAGTCAGTTCGAGGATGGCGCCGCCATGGACGATGTCGCGCGGACGAATCACCGCCCCATCCACAGTCAGGCGGCCGTCCTTGATCCAGGCGGAAAGGCGCGAGCGAGAGTGCTCGGCAAAGAGTTGTGCGGCGACTTGATCGAGGCGTTGGCCGCCCAATTCGGACGGCACCTCTGCGCGAAGTTCTATTTTATCGGACATGCTCGGACTGGGCGTCGGCACAGCCTTTGGTTTCGGCTGCGCGCTTGTGGTTAAATACGGCGTCTTTTGCCCCGAGGCTTTCAACGGGGCGCTCATCATAACAGGACGGCCCCGCCCAAGACAGCGGCCGTCATAGGGACGCAAGCCGCCATGCAAGTGAAACACCTGCTGCTGATCGCCATCCTCGCATTGACTGCTGCTTGCTCGTCGAAGGAAGTCGTAGACGAAAACCTGAGCGAAGTCGAACTGTACCAACAGGCGCAGAACGACCTGGATAACAACAGCTATACCAGCGCCACCGCCAAGCTGAAGGCGCTGGAATCGCGGTATCCGTTCGGTCGTTACGCCGATCAGGCCCAGTTGGAGCTGATCTACGCCAACTACAAGAACGCCGAGCCGGAAGCCGCCAAATCCGCCGCCGAGCGTTTCATTCGTCTGCACCCGCAGCACCCGAACGTCGATTACGCCTATTACCTCAAGGGCCTGACCTCCTTCGACCAGGACGTCGGCCTGCTGGCGCGCTTCCTGCCGCTGGACATGACCAAGCGTGACCCGGGCGCCGCGCGCGACTCCTACAACGAGTTCGCCCAGCTGACCAGCCGCTTCCCCAATAGCCGCTACTCGCCGGACGCCAAGCAGCGCATGATTTATCTGCGCAACCTGCTGGCGTCCTACGAAATCCACGTGGCCGACTACTACCTGACCCGTCAGGCCTACGTCGCCGCCGCCAACCGTGGCCGCTACGTGGTGGAAAACTTCCAGGAAACCCCTTCGGTGGGTGATGGCCTGGCGGTGATGACCGAAGCCTACCAACGCCTGCACCTGGACGACCTGGCGGCCACCAGCCTGGAAACCCTGAAGCTGAACTACCCGGATCACCCGTCGCTGGTCGATGGTCAGTTCACCCCACGGGTCGACGAAGCCGACAACCGTTCGTGGCTGAGCAAGGCGACCCTGGGCCTGATCGAGTCCCGTCCACCCCTGCCGCCGGGCGAAACCCGCGCCAACCAGGACGTGCAGCGTCAATTCCAGGATGCCAAGGAAGCCATCCCGAACGAACTCAAGCCCAAGGACGAAAATGGCGACGTGATCGAGGAAGAAGAACCTGAGAACGAGTCCAGCGACCGATCCTGGTTCAGCTACATGACCTTCGGCCTGTTCGACTGAGGCCAAGGCATCAACAAAAAAGGGAGACCCGAGGGTCTCCCTTTTTTATGCCTGGGTTTTATTGCGCTGTGCGCCGTTCCAGTCCTTGGCTAAACTGCCTGATCTCTAGCCAAAAAGCCGCCCATCATGCTTCGTTTACTGTTCTGGATCGCCCTGATTGCCGCCGCGGTATGGTTCTGGCGCAAGTTCAAGGGTGCCTCCTCCGCGCCGAACGCTCCCCGAGAGTACGACGCACCGCCCATGGTGCGCTGCGCCCATTGCGGCGTACACCTGCCCCGTGACCGGGCACTGGCCCTCGAACAACAATGGTATTGCAGCCAGGCTCACCTCGAGCAAGGCCCGGGCAGTCGTGAGCGCTGAGGCCTCAAGCCCACGCGAGAAGCAGACGCAGCGCCTGCTGCGCCTCTATCACCTCTACCGCCTGAGTATCGGCATCACGCTGGTGCTGCTGATCTCCAGCAACATGGACAACCGCCTGCTGGAGTTCGCCAACGACGACCTGCTGCGCAGCGGCAGTTGGTTGTACCTGGTGCTGAACATCCTGCTGGTGGTGTTCCTTGAAAACACCCGCCGCCCTGCCCGGCTGTTCGGCCTGGCCCTCACCGATGTGCTGTTGCTTTCGTGGCTGTTTTTCGCAGCCGGCGGTGTGCCCAGTGCCATTGGCAACCTGATCATCGTCTCGGTGGCCATCGGTAACACGCTGTTGCGAGGCAGGATCGGCCTGTTGATCGCGGCCGTCGCCACCCTCGGCATCGTCGGTTCGAGTTTCTTTCTTGGCTTGAGCGACTCGAACCGTCCCAGCAGCTATTTGCAGGCCGGCACCCTCGGGGCACTGTGCTTTGCCGCCGCGCTGCTGGTGCAAGGCCTGACCCGACGCCTGGAAGCCAGTGAAACCCTGGCCGAGCAACGCGCCAGCGAAGTGATCGGCCTGGAGGCGCTCAACGCCCTGATCCTGCAACGCATGCGCACCGGTATCCTGGTGCTCGACCGGCAGCGGCGGGTGCAACTGGCCAACGAGAGCGCATTGAACCTGCTGGGCATGCACGACCTGGTCGGCCAGCAGCTCGACGATTACTCCACTGCCCTGGTCGAACGCCTGCAATTGTGGCGGAACAATCCCAGCCTGCGCCCGCCCAGCCTGACCGTTGCCGGCACGGGCCTGACCTTGCAACCCAGCTTCATCGCCCTGGGCCATCACGATCAGCATCAAATTCTGGTTTTCCTTGAAGACCTCGCCCAGGTCTCCCAGCAGGCTCAGCAGTTGAAACTCGCCTCCCTCGGGCGCCTGACCGCTGGTATCGCCCATGAAATCCGCAACCCCTTGGGCGCGATCAGTCACGCGGCGCAATTGCTGCGCGAATCCGAGGAACTGAACGACGCGGATCGGCGTCTGACGCAGATTATTCAAGATCACTCCCAACGAATGAATCGCGTCATTGAAAACGTCTTGCAACTGTCTCGTCGCCAGCAAACCACACCCCAGCGTCTCGACCTGCGCACCTGGCTCGACCCATTCGTCCGGCAGGCCCGCGAAAGCATGGCCGAACACCAGCGCTTGCACCTGAGCATCGACCCGGGGGACTACACCACGCTGATGGACCCCGACCAGCTCACCCAGGTACTCGACAACCTGCTGCGCAACGCCTGGCGCCACAGCGCAATGGCCCATGAACAGGCCGAGGCCTGGTTGAAACTGTTCATCGACCCCCACAGCCAGCTGTCGACCCTGGACATCATCGACAACGGCCCCGGTGTAACGCCCGAGCAGCAGGCGCATCTGTTCGAACCCTTCTTTACCACCAGCAGCCAGGGCACCGGTCTTGGGCTCTATCTGTCCCGTGAGCTGTGCGAAAGCAACCAGGCCCGCCTAGACTTCAAACCACGCCAAGGCGGCGCCTGCTTTCGCATCACCTTTGCTCACGGACGGAAACAGATTTGAACAATCGCTCACGGCAACGAATCCTGATCGTCGATGACGAACCGGACATCCGCGAACTCCTGGACATCACCCTGGGCCGGATGAAACTCGACACCCGCAGCGCCAAGAACCTTGCCGAGGCCCAGGCGCTGCTGGCGGGGGATGCCTTCGACCTGTGTCTGACCGATATGCGCCTGCCCGATGGCACCGGCCTGGAGCTGGTGCAGCACATCCAGCAACGTTATCCACAACTGCCCGTGGCGATGATCACGGCCTACGGCAGCCTGGAAACCGCCATCGACGCCCTCAAGGCCGGCGCCTTCGACTTCCTGACCAAGCCGGTCGACCTGGGGCGGCTGCGGGAGCTGGTCACCAGTGCCCTGCGCCTGCCAGCCGTCGCCACACCGACCAGCACCATCGAGCGCTGCCTGCTGGGCGACTCGCCGCCGATGCGCAGCGTGCGCAAACAGATCGAAAAACTCGCCCGCAGCCAGGCCCCGGTGTACATCAGTGGGGAGTCGGGCTGCGGCAAGGAACTGGTCGCCCGACTGATCCACGAACAAGGCCCCCGTGCCAACCAGGGCTTTGTGCCGGTCAACTGTGGGGCGATTCCCACGGAACTGATGGAAAGCGAGTTCTTTGGCCACCGCAAAGGCAGCTTCAGCGGTGCCATCGAAGACAAGCCCGGTCTGTTCCAGGCGGCCCATGGCGGGACCTTGTTCCTCGATGAAGTGGCCGACCTGCCCCTGGCGATGCAGGTCAAGCTGTTGCGGGCCATTCAGGAAAAAGCCGTGCGCGCCGTGGGCGGCCAGCAGGAAGAAGTGGTGGATGTGCGAATCCTCTGCGCCACCCACAAGGACCTGGATGCCGAAGTCGCCGCTGGGCGCTTTCGTCAGGATTTGTATTACCGGCTGAACGTCATCGAGCTGCGCGTGCCGCCCTTGCGTGAACGCCGCGAAGACATCGAGCCCCTGGCCAATCACATGCTCCAGCGCCTGGCGGCCAGCACCGGCAGCCCCGCAGTAAAACTCCATCCCCAGGCCCTGGCCGCGCTGCAAAACTACCGTTTCCCGGGGAATGTGCGAGAGCTGGAGAACATGCTCGAACGGGCCTATACCCTTTGTGAGCAGCAACAGATCGAGGCGGATGACCTGCGCCTGGCCGAGGGCAATAGTGCGCCTGAGGCAGGCAATCCCGATTTGATGCAGGTCGACAATCTGGAGGATTATCTGGAAGACGTCGAGCGCAAGCTGATCCTTCAAGCACTGGAGGAAACCCGCTGGAACCGTACGGCGGCGGCGCAGCGGTTGAAGTTGTCGTTTCGGTCGATGCGGTATCGGTTGAAGAAACTCGGCCTGGATTGAGCCCCGGTTTCGAAGCCCGCGTATTCCCCTGTGGCGAGGGAGCTTGCTCCCGCTGGGCTGCACAGCAGCCCCAAAAGCATCGAATCAATCAACCTGATACACCAAGGTGTCAGGTTTGGGGGCCGCTTCGCACCCCAGCGGGAGCAAGCTCCCTCGCCACAGGTTCGGCATCCCCCCTCTGTAACGCCGCTCTCTAGCCCTCCGGCACAGGTACCCGCTCGTCCAGAACACGATTGGCCAATAACTCACTCAACTCAATCAATTGCTGTACTCCCAAGGCGATATGTCGCCGCGAGCCTTCAAGTTCGAAGGCCAGGTCGCTGATCGTTGCGTTGGCAGAGGCCAGGGTTTCGCTGAGGTTGGTGAGGAGGCATTCGGTGTCGATGCCGTCCACTACAGTGAATAGCTGGTTTGAGGTTGGTTTCTTTTTGGCTTCGGGTTTTGGGCCAAGGTAATAGTCGAGGGCGCGTTTGGCGGCTTCATCAAGCCCTTTTGGATTAAGGCTGGAGTCAGGAGAAGTGTTATTGGTTTCTGAAGGTGGTAGGGGTTTGTCACTCATTGCGGTACTCCAAAGAGGGAATGGATTACCAAGTTTTTCGGGCCGCGACGCCCGGACGCTGAATTGGCAGCGACGGGAAAAGGTTAGCCAGAGTTCTTCTCACCCGGCAACCGCCAGAACTCGTCGGAAAATTCGGCTCGAATCAGAATCTTGTCCGACCATTCCCACAAAGCTTGGTCGGCTGTGAGGGCGGTGTGTATATCCGTTTCTGCGGTAACGGCTGCTTAGGGTTCCGCTCTTACAGCGGGTCACTTTTGAAAAGCCCGGAAGCCGGCCCAGTCAAAAGTAACCAAAACGCTTCTGCCCCACCACTTGGTGCCTCGCCTGGGCTCGGCATGCCCGAACGAAGGCATTGCTCCGTGGGCCCGCCGCGAAGGGCCATCCATGGCCCAGCGCGGCTATCCCGGCATCCATGCCGGGATGCCCACTCCACAATGCCTGCGTTCGGCCAGCGTGGTTAACGGGGCGCTGAGATCAACGTCCACCGCGAGGCGGCCTAACAGCCGACCTGATTTAGGGTGATCGCGTTTCTCCTGTGGGAGCGGGCTTGCTCGCGAAGGCGGTGTATCAGTTAGCGGTAATGCTGGATGTGCCGGCTTCATCGCGAGCAAGCTCGCTCCCACAAGGGCTCGGTGGCGATCTGCAGATTTGCGGCCACTGCAAATCCCTGTGGGAGCGAGCTTGCTCGCGATAGCAGTGGATCAGCTTGCATCAGCGTTGGATGTGCCACCGCCTTCGCGAGCAGGCTCGCTCCCACAATTGGATAGGTGTACGACCGGAAGAACCAGGTCGGCTGTCAGGCCGCCTCGCGAGCAAGCTTTGCTCCCACAAAATCTGATTGGTGTACCACCGGGAAGAACCAGGTCGGCTATCAGGCCGCCTCGCTTTTGATTTTGATCTGGGGCGCCCCGTTAACCACGATGGCCGAACGAGGGCATTGCGCAGTGGGCACCTCGGCATGGATGCCGAGGTAGCCGCGCTGGGCCATGGATGGCCCTTCGCGGCGGGCCCACGGAGCAATGCCTTCGTTCGGGCATGCCGAGCCCAGGCGAGGCACCGAGTGGTGGGGCAAGAGCGTTTTGGTTACTTTTGCGCTTCTCAAAAGTGAGCCGCCGTAAGGGCGGAACCCTAAGCGGCCGTTACCGCAGCAATGGATATGTACTCGATCAACAACATCCTGGCCGGCTGTCAGGCCGCCACCGCGAGCAAGCTCGCTCCCACAGTTGAATCTGAGCACAAGAACTGTATCAAAACCGAACCTTACAACCGCCCCGCCGGCGCATAAGGCGCAGGATCAATCACCGGCTCACGCCCCAACATCAGATCCGTAAACAACTGACACGACGCCGGCGCCAACACCAGCCCATTGCGATAATGCCCACAGTTCAACCACAACCCCGCAACCCCCGGCACCTCGCCAATATAGGGAATACCTTCAGGCGACCCGGGCCGCAACCCAGCCCAATGCCCCACCACCTCAGCCCCCGCCAATGCCGGAATCAACTGCTGCGCCGAAGCCTTCAAACTCTCCAGCGCCGTATCGGTAGGGGTCTTGTCGAAACCTTCGCGCTCCAGCGTACTGCCAACCAGAATATGCCCATCACGACGCGGAATCGCATAGCGTCCCTTGGCCAGGACCATGCTCGACAAAAAATCCGAGGCGCACTTGTACAGAATCATCTGGCCCTTGACCGGCTCGACCGGCAACTTCAAGCCCAAGGTCTTGAGCAACTCGCCACTCCAGGCACCAGCGGCCAAAACCACCTCATCACCACGAATTTCGCCAGCAGAGCTGTGCACACCCACCACACGCCCACCGTCGCGAATGAACCCACTGACTTCGCAATGCTCATGAAGCGTGACATTAGGCAGCGCCAGCAACGCTGCCTTGAGGGACTTCACCAACCGCGGATTGCGCACGTTGGCCACGTCGGCCATGTAGATCGCCCGGGAAAAACCCGCGCCCAGCACCGGCACGGCATCGTGGACCGCCGAGATATCCACAGCCCGTAGCGGGCGCCCTTCCCGCTCAGCCCAGGCCAACGCTTCGTCCTGGTCGTCCAGATCCAGCCAATACAGTCCGGTCACGTGCACTTGCGGATCGATCCCGGTGGCGGCGAACAATCGCTCGCCCAGCTGTGGATAAAAATCCTGCGACCAATGGGCCAGCGCCGTGACCGCCGGGCTGTAGCGCCAGGGGTACAACGGCGAAACGATGCCGCCGCCGGCCCAGGACGATTCCTGGCCGACATTGGAGCGGTCCAGCAGCACCACACGTTGCCCTTCGGACGCCAGATTGAACGCCGTCAGCAGGCCGATGACTCCGCCACCGACAATCACCACTTGCTGTTGCCTGGTCATGTTCTGATTCGACTCACTAAAACAAAGGGCGCAAAAGCGCGCCCGGATCAAAGAAACTCAGCGCCCCCAACAATCCTTGGTGGTCAGCCCCGCGGTGGCGTTGAGCATGCCGCGTACGCCGGTATTGTTGATGGTGAAATCACCGCACTTGTCCGTCGCCATGGACGAGCCGCTCTTGCGCACAGCGGTCAGGGTGAAACTCTGGTCCGCCAGCGTCTGGGTAATGGTGTAGAAATCGTTGCCGCTGCTCAGCCCGGTGGCATTGGTGTAGACGTTGTTCTTTGAGTAGTTGCGCTCGAGAATCTGCGCCTGCTCGGACAAGAGCCCAGCAATTTCAGCGCGTCGGCCCTTCTTCATGTATTCGGTCAGGCTCGGATAGCCGACGGTGATCACGATACCGATAATCGCGATCACGATCATGATTTCGATCAAGGTGAAACCCCGGTTGGATCTGCGCATGCCTTGCCCTCATTGTATTTGCCGCCACATGATGCGGCGGCTGCCGCCGACGGATTTGCCCAGCAGGTCGGTAATACCGCCACCGGAATCGTTCACGATCATATTGGTGGCCCCGTTGGCACTGACGACGGCACTCAGGGTCGGGATACCGCCCGTGAACACCACGCCAGCGGAAATCGTATCCAGGCTGGTGAGCGAACCATCGTTGTTGGTATCGAGTACCGCATAGTTGAGCATCTTACCGTTGAACGCATCCAATTCGATCAGTTTGCCAGTACCGAAGCTGGCGCAAGGGTCGGTGGTGTCCACGGCGGCCGTGGTAAAGATCACGCGCCCGAGCACCAGGTTGGCCGGGTTGATGACCCGCTCCCCGGTCAGCGCATTGTTGTACACCAAGGGCAGGTACCAGCCCTTCTTCGCAGGATACGTCACGTCGGTCTGGCTGGTGGTCACGAACTGTCCGGTGCTGCCTGAAAACACCCCGGTGATCGACTGGGCTTGCAGGCTCGACACGGTGATTTGCCCCCCGCCACCCGTGGCGTCCCAGATCGAATAGAACGCTTGCAGATCCTTGTTGAGCTTGTCGGCCGCTTCGTTGAACTTGCCGGTACCGAAAAATACCTGGGTGCCGCCTTGGGGGTTGTCTGCCAGCAGAGGCTGCACGGTAATCGGCTGGGTCGCGCCGCCGGGGGCGGTGAACAACGGCTGGCCAGCAAATGCCAGGCCCCATGCGGTGGGCGAGGTGCCGCTGAGGTCGAATTTCCACATCCGCCCTTTCAAGTCGCCACCGTAGGCGGCCTGCACGACATTCTGGGAGTTGACCCGCAACTTGACCGACGACAGGCCGTTATCGGTCTCACTGCTGTTGATGACGATTTTGCGGATCAGCGAACCGTCGCGGATATCCACCACGTACAAAGCCGCCACGCCGCTGTTGCTGCCATAGCCATTGGCGATGAACGCCGCCCAGCGACCGTCCGCCAGGCGCGCGACTTCAGGGCGTGCGTAGGCATAGCCCAGGTCATTGAGGGCGTTGGCCGTGTTGGCAACGGTGGGCGCGCTGATTTCCCACAGCGCCCGAAACGCATTGCCCGCCGCCGCATCGAACAGCTGCACCGCGAAGAACGTTTTGCCCCCGGCACCCGTGCCGCCCAGGGTCACGGTCTTCCAGGCGCTCCCCGATTGCACGTCGAATACACCGACCTGCCCATCCACCAGAAACTTGTGGCTCACGCCGTTGATGTAGTTGGTGTCGGCGATGTCCTGCAGCGAGGGCAGCACGCTCGACGGCATGTAGGCGTAACGCCGCGTGCCGTTGGCACTGTTGATGACACTGAAAAAGCCATCGTTGCCATTCACCACCAGGCTGGTGCTCATGTTCGTCGCCTTGGTCGCCAGGTAGGTGCTGTAGCTGGTGTCGTTGAGCAGGTCCGCAGCGGTCTGGTCGTTGGGCGATGCCAGCACCAGCGGCGAATTGATGATGTCCCCCAGCAACGCGCTGCGCACCTTCAGGCCGGTTTTGTTGATGCCCTTGCTCCACTCCACCAGGTCATTGCCGGTGATCCCCGTGGGCAGGTTCTGGCTGAGGCTGGTTTGCTGGGCCGGCGAAAAGTTGCCGTAGGCCAGGGTCACCGGCACGTTGGTCGCGGTGTTCCAGGACTGATAGATCGGTGCCGTGGCGCCGGGCACGATGGCGGTGTCAGTGGTCCACTGCAGCGCTGCCGTGTTGACCGTGCCCGCCGTGGTGAAGCCAAACGCCCGGATGGTGCCGCGCCAGTCCTTGGGGTCATAAGTGGTCTGGTAGTAGCTAGAGGTGCTCGACAATGTAGCGGCGTTGGTGGTGCCGCCGCCCCCGGAGCCGGCCTTGGAGGTGATGTCGCTCAGGGCAGAGGCCAACGCTGAGTTCAGGCCTTCGCTGTCGCTCGCCGGATAATACTTGCCCGCCCCGTAACGGGCAGCGTCGGACAACATCTGGTTGGTGACGGCAAAACCCACGGTGTAGGTATTGAGGTATTGCCGGGGAAAATCCGTGGCGTTCCAGCTCTTGCCGGTGGCGTCGGTGCCGGTGGAGCGCATGTCGATGTCGAAGGCGAACTTGGCGATGTCGTCCAGGTAAAGCGTATCGCCCTCCGCATTGCCGAGGGGATCGGCGCCATCGTTGTTGCTGATCCCATCCCAATTCGGCAGCCGGGAGCCACCCAGCGGGTCGTTGGTGGGGAACGTCCGGTCATAGGTGGGCAAGCCGTCGGTGATCACTACGCCGAAGTTTTTCTGGCAACGGTACTGGACCGGGCTGGTGTAGGTGGCGGGCGTTGCATTGTAGTAAGGCGCCATGCCCCTGAAATAGCGCGTGACTTCGTAATAGCTTTCCGCCAAGGGTGTGTTCGCAATAGCGCCCAAACCGTTGATGGCGTTGATCAGGGCGCTGTAGTTGCTGTCGGCCTGGGTCTGAGTCACGCTGCCGCTGACCGGTGACAGGTCGCTGATGGCGCGCGCGATGTAGCCCCCTGGGCCGGAATTGCTGCTGTTGGGCGGGTTGAACGTGGCGAGGCCGATGCGCAAGGCACGATTGCCGGCGACCAAGTCGTTGGACACATCCCGCGCCACGTTGATTCGATAATCGTTGGGAATCGTGCCGGTGGTGAAGTCCCGGCTCGAGCCGTTGGCCAGGGTCACCAGATACGCCAGGTATCTGCCGGTGTAACGGGTATTACCACCTCCCACAGGGTCTGGCAAGCGAAGGCAGACCCGCCCGATGCTGGGTCGATAGAAACCGTACCAGCCAGACGAGCAGCCGCCACGCAACAGGCTCATCAACAAGATGTTCGAGTCGTCCAGATCCAGCTCATACCTGTCATTGCAGTTGTTACTGGCGCTGCACGCATAAGTGCGTGTTTGCGTCGCCGTCGGATCGAACCCGGCCGCCCAGATGATGTTATTCATGCTCCCCGAATCATCGATCAGCAGCATCACGTTCGGCGTCACGGCGGCGGCACTCAGCAAAGGCGAGTCCGAAGGCGTGAACGCACAGGCCGGCGCCGCCAGGTAAAGGCTGAGCAACGCCCCCCACAACGCCTGCCACCCGCCGCGAAGCGCCTTAATATTTGGCATAGATGCTCTCCACCACGCTGCGCTGGTTATTGCCCACCACCGCCACCGCCGTGATCCGGTACAGCGTCGCCGACGTGTTGACCGGCACGTTGACCGCCGTGAGCGTCGTGCCGATGTTCTGCACACCATAAAACCCACCGGCGGCGGCAACCCAGAGCACTCCCGACGACGAATTGCGCCCCGCGCCCGTCAGGGTCGCCGACTCGGCCGGTGGTGCGCACTGGGTCGTGGTGGTGCACATCGGCAACGAATACGTTTCAACCTGCACCGCGCTTTCCCCCACCCTCAGCGCCGCCTCGGCCACCTGGAACGACTGGTTGCGCAGCATGACGCTGCTGGTCATTTTTTCCTGGAGGGTGGCGCTCTGCATCGACGACAGGCCGATCAGCGTCAGCAGCAACAGGAAGACCAGACTGACCAGCAATGCCATGCCCCGCTGGCGGTGCACCTGCCCCATCGAAGTCATCTCCTTCATAGCAACCGGTTGCGCAAGGCGGCAACCACATTGAAGGTCTGCTCGCGCACCGCGTTCCTCGGGTCAAAAAGCGTCAGGGTCAGGCGCACGCTGCGGATCAGTGCCGGGTCAGCCGGGTTGCTGGTGTAACTCGACGCCGCGATGTCCGTCGCGCTGCCGGCCACGCCGAACGTCACGTCGAACGCCCGCACATTGTCCACCAGCACCGACAGGGTCGGCGGATTGCCGGCGCCGCTGCCCAGCAGCAATTGGTTGTTGTTGAAGCTGTAGACCAGTCGGCGGATCGGGAAGGCCAACTGCCCCGCCGCCGGTAACCGCGCGTTGGTATAGGCCGTCGCCGAGGTGCGGCAATCGGAGACGACGGTCCAGGTCGGAGCGTTGCCGCCACTCCCTATGTCGGCGGTCACCAGGGTCAATCTCCGGTTGGCGTTATCCCAACGGATAGGGGTGATCTGGCTGGCATTGAAATCATTGGCCGTGGAAGCATCGGTAATGTTCCCCAGACAACCGAACATGCCCACCATGCGAATCTCCTGGACCATTTTGCTCAGGACGAACCGGGCGTCCTCCTGCATCACCGCCGCCGCGTTTTGGCTGATGTAGGTGTTCTTGGCGGCGATGAAAATCTGCACGACACCCAGGATGACGATCAGGCTGAGCACCAGGGCAATCATCAATTCAATCAGGCCGAATCCCCGGCAACGCCTGTTCATGGCGGCGTCCCCAGCGGATCGACGGCGACGCGGCTGGTCAGCACAAAGCTGCGCCGCGCCTCGGTCGCGTTGCTGGTGTTGGCGGCCCGGGCGTCGTCCCAGGAAATCGTAATCGTGTAGACCCGCTGGTTCAGCGCAATGGTGCCGGTGGCCGTGGCACCGCCAAAGGCGATGATGTTGGTCTTGAAATCGTAGAGGTCCTGGTCCCGGGCCACGTTGAGGTTCGGCGAGCTGGGCGGCGTAATGGTGTAGTCGGCGCTGGAGTTGGCGCGAATGCGGTCCAGCAGGTCATAGGCAATGAAGCTGGCCTGGCTGGTCATGCGCGAACTGTCGGTGTACTTGAGCGCATTGAGCTGGACCATCGCCGCCCCCAGCAAGCCGACGCCGAGAATCAGCACCGCCACCAGCACCTCGATCAGCGTCATGCCCTCCTGCGCCCTTTTACTGCAATCCTTCATCCGCAACTTCCACTCAATACGATTCGTCCATTGAGGCAAACACTCAGCGTCCTGCTCTGCGCCCCTCGTACATAATTGAAACTCACCGGCGTGGCCGGTGCCGATAACCCGCCGAGATTGTTGAAATCGATGTTGTTCACCTCTGAGGTTAGCGTCAGAGTCGCGCCGCTGCCCATTGCTGGAACAACCCGCAAT
Source organism: Pseudomonas sp. FSO-7 (assembly GCF_059579345.1). Classification (NCBI taxonomy): domain Bacteria; kingdom Pseudomonadati; phylum Pseudomonadota; class Gammaproteobacteria; order Pseudomonadales; family Pseudomonadaceae; genus Pseudomonas; species Pseudomonas sp. FSO-7. Next base: position 5,660,231 of record NZ_CM184193.1, read on the forward strand.
ACATTGGCCGGTGTGCCAGTACTGTCATACACCGTCAGTTCACCGCTCCAGACGCTGCCCTGGGCCGTGGGGCGGATACGTGTGGTGATACCACGGTCGATCGCCTCCATGCGGGCAAAGTTCAGCGCCCGGCGCAGATCGCCAATCTCGGTATCGGCCTTGGTGCCCTGCATCGATCCGGTAAAGGCCGGCACCGCCAGGGTAATCAGGATCAGCAGCACGCCAAGGGCCACCAGCACCTCGATCAGCGTGAAACCTTTTGTACGAAGATCCATCGATGCCCTCCGTTGCCGTCGGCTATACCTGCTTCTACACGCTAGAACAAACCACCGCTTGTGGCGAGGGAGCTTGCTCCCGCTCGGCCGGGCTGGCGCTCCAGCGCGTAGCGGCCGCTATTTTGGGGCTGCTGCGCAGCCCAGCGGGAGCAAGCTCCCTCGCCACAACAGGCTCCCCAACACTGAGTTCTTGCACTATCGCGTAGCTTCACGCTCTCCAGGGAGGAGACGTCATGTATCAACAGGGCTTCAGCCTGATCGAACTGCTCATGGGACTGGCAATTGCCGCAATTGTTCTGCCGTGGGCCGGCGCGGGCTACAAAGAGCTGATCGAATCCATCGAACGCGAGGATACCGCGCAGTTGCTGATCAGCGGGTTGCGCACTGCGCGCAGCGAAGCCATCGCGCGCAACCGGACGGTCGTGCTCAAGGGGATAGACAACGATTGGGGCCGAGGCTGGCGAATGACCCTGGACGACAAGGAGAAAACCGTGCTGATGGAGCGCCGCGCCAGCGCCCGGGTGATTGGCAACTGGCCGGTGAAACGCCGGGTGAGGTTCGGCAGCCAGGGGGAAGCCCTGCACCCCAGCGGCGCATTCCAGGCAGGCACGCTGCATGTCTGCGCCAAACGCGGGCCGGTCAGCCACCATCAAGTGATACTGGCGCCTTCCGGTCGCGTGCGCCTGGAGAGCGTCGAAGCCCAACAGGCGCTGTGCGAAAAAGGACTTAAAGCAAGGAGCGGACGCGCAGCTCTTTCGGCATCGAGAACGTGATGTTCTCCTCGCGACCGGCCAGTTCATCGGCACCGGTGGCGCCCCAGGCCTGTAATTGCTGGATCACGCCACGCACCAGGACTTCCGGCGCGGAAGCACCGGCGGTGATGCCGATGCGCTCGACGCCCTCGAACCAGCTGCGTTGCATGTCCTCGGCACCGTCGATCAGGTAAGCGGGCGTGGACATGCGCTCCGCCAGCTCGCGCAAGCGGTTGGAGTTGGAACTGTTCGGGCTGCCGACCACCAGCACCACATCGCATTCGTTGGCCAGTTGCTTGACCGCATCCTGACGGTTCTGGGTGGCGTAGCAGATGTCATCCTTGCGCGGGCCGCCGATGGCTGGGAAGCGCGCACGCAGGGCGTCGATCACCCGGCTGGTGTCGTCCATGGACAGGGTCGTCTGGGTCACGAAAGCCAGGCTATCGGGGTTGCGCACCTGCAAGGCCGCAACGTCCTCCTCGTCTTCGACCAGATAGATCGCACCGCCGTTGCTGGCATCGTATTGGCCCATGGTGCCTTCGACTTCCGGGTGGCCTTCATGGCCGATCAGGATGCATTCACGACCGTCACGGCTGTAGCGCGCCACTTCGATGTGCACCTTGGTCACCAATGGGCACGTCGCGTCGAACACCTTCAGGCCACGGCCGGCGGCTTCGCTGCGCACGACCTGGGAAACCCCGTGGGCACTGAAGATCACGATGACGTCGTCCGGCACCTGGTCCAGTTCCTCGACGAAAATCGCCCCGCGGCTGCGCAGGTCTTCGACGACGAATTTGTTGTGGACCACTTCGTGGCGCACATAGATCGGCGGCCCGAAGACTTCCAGGGCGCGGTTGACGATTTCGATCGCCCGGTCCACACCGGCGCAGAAGCCACGGGGGTTGGCGAGTTTGATTTGCATGCTGTGCCTCGTGTCTTGCGCGCAAGAAATTGAATCAGGGCAATCCAGTGTGGGAGCGAGCTTGCTCACGATGACGGTATATCAGTCAACGTCAATATTGACTGATCCGACGCTATCGCGAGCAAGCTCGCTCCCACAGTGAATCGGGTGGCAGCAGGAACTGCCCGTTAAAACCTTAAACCGCCTTCACTTCGAGGATTTCCACTTCGAAGTTCAAGGTCTTGCCCGCCAACGGATGGTTGAAGTCCACGTTCACCTGGGCGTCGTCGAACGCCTTCACCACGCCCGGCAGTTCGGTATTGGCCGCGTCGTTGAAGATCACCAGCAGGCCCTCGGACAATTCCATGTCCTGAAACTGGGAGCGTGGCATGGTCTGCACGTTTTGCGGGTTGGGCTGACCAAAGGCGTTTTCCGGTGGTACGACCACGGTGCGCTTGTCACCGGCCTTGAAACCGAAGATCGCCGCCTCGAAGCCTGGCAGCAGGTTGCCATCACCGACCTTGAACACTGCCGGAGCCTTGTCGAAGGTGCTGTCGACAGTGTCACCGTTTTCCAGGTGCAGGGCGAAGTGAAGCTTCACTTCGGTGTTTTGAGCGATACGCTGCTCAGTCATGGACGGCTTCTCCGGTTTTCTTGCTCTTGAACATGTCCAGGGCGAGCATCACGGCGCCCACGCTGATGGCGCTGTCGGCAAAGTTGAACGCCGGGAAATACCAGCGGTTCTGCCAGTGCACCAGGATGAAATCGATGACGTGGCCCAGGGCGATGCGGTCATAGAGATTGCCCAAGGCCCCACCGAGCACCAAGGCCAGCGCCACGGCCAGCCAGGTCTCATTGCGCCCAAGGCGCTTGAGCCAGACCACCAGCACGGCACTGACCACGACGGCAATCAGGGCGAACAGCCAGCGCTGCCAGCCGGAACTGTCGGCCAGGAAACTGAACGCCGCCCCGGTGTTGTAGGCCAGGGTCCAGCTGAAGTAATCAGGAATGATCACAATCTGCTGGTACAGGGTCAACGAGCTTTCAAAGTAGAACTTGCTGGCCTGGTCGATGACCAGTACCAGCACGCTCAACCAGAGCCAGCCCAGCCGTCCGAAACGGCCCGCTGCGTTAGGCATAGTGGCGAACCTCGCCAGTGCCGCTGATGTTGTCGACGCAACGGCCACAGATTTCCGGATGCTCCGGGTTCACGCCGACGTCTTCGCGGCAGTGCCAGCAGCGGGCGCACTTGGTGTGGTTCGACTTGACGATCTTCAGCTTCAGGCCGCTGACTTCAGTGGTCACCGCATCGGCCGGCGCCTGCACGAGAGGTGCAACGCTGGCGGTGGAGGTGATCAGTACGAAGCGCAGCTCGTTGCCCAGTTTGGCTAGGTCGGCGTCCAGGGCGTCTTCGGCATACAGGGTCACTTCGGCCTGCAGGTTGCCGCCGACGGCCTTAGCCGCGCGCTGGATCTCCATTTCCTTGTTGACCGCGGCCTTGACCGCCATGACGCGATCCCAATACGCACGGTCCAGCTCGAAGCCTTGCGGCAGTTCGGTCAGGCCTTCGTACCAGGTGTTGAGCATCACCGACTCGTTGCGCTCGCCTGGCAGGTACTGCCACAGCTCGTCGGCGGTGAACGCCAGGATCGGCGCGATCCAGCGTACCAGGGCCTCGCTGATGTGAAACAGCGCGGTCTGGCACGAACGGCGCGCCTTGCTGTTGGCGCCGGTGGTGTACTGGCGGTCCTTGATGATGTCGAGGTAGAAGCCACCCAACTCCTGCACGCAGAAGTTGTGGATCTTGGAGTAGACGTTCCAGAAGCGGTATTCACCGTAGTGTTCCTGCAATTCGCGTTGCAGCAGCAGGGTACGGTCCACGGCCCAACGGTCCAGCGCGAGCATGTCTTCGGCCGGCAGCAGGTCGGTGGCCGGGTTGAAACCGGTCAGGTTGGAAAGCAGGAAGCGCGCGGTGTTACGGATCCGCCGGTAGGCGTCCGCGCTGCGCTGCAGGATCTGCTCGGAAACGGCCATCTCGCCGGAATAGTCGGTGGAGGCCACCCACAGGCGCATGATGTCGGCGCCCAGGGTGTCGTTGACCTTCTGCGGCGCGATCACGTTGCCCAGGGACTTGGACATCTTGCGGCCAGATTCGTCGACGGTGAAGCCGTGGGTCAGCAGCTCACGGTACGGCGCGTGGTTGTCGATGGCGCAACCGGTCAGCAGCGAGGAGTGGAACCAGCCACGGTGCTGGTCCGAACCTTCCAGGTACAGATCGGCGCGCGGGCCGGTCTCGTGGCCCATCGGGTGCGAGCCACGCAGTACGTGCCAATGGGTGGTGCCGGAATCGAACCAGACGTCCAGGGTGTCGCTGATCTTGTCGTACAGCGGCGCTTCATCGCCCAACAGCTCAGCGGCATCGAGCTTGAACCAGGCTTCGATGCCTTCGGCTTCGACGCGCTTGGCCACGACTTCCATCAGTTCGACCGTGCGCGGGTGCAACTCGCCGCTTTCCTTGTTCAGGAAGAACGGGATCGGCACGCCCCAGTTGCGCTGGCGGGAGATGCACCAGTCCGGACGGTTGGCGATCATCGAGTGCAGGCGCGCCTGGCCCCAGGCTGGCACGAACTGGGTTTCTTCGATGGCCTTGAGCGAACGCTGGCGCAGGGTGTCGCCGCTGGTGGGCTGCTTGTCCATGCCGATGAACCACTGCGCGGTGGCGCGGTAGATCAACGGGGTCTTGTGCCGCCAGCAGTGCATGTAGCTGTGTTCGATGACGGTGGTGTGCAGCAGCGCGCCGACTTCGGTCAGCTTGTCGACGATGGCCGGGTTGGCTTTCCAGATGAACTGGCCGCCGAAGAACTCCAGCGACGGTACGTATACGCCATTGCTCTGCACTGGGTTGAGGATGTCGTCGTTGACCATGCCGTATTTCTTGCAGGTCACGAAGTCGTCGACGCCGTAGGCCGGCGCGGAGTGAACCACGCCAGTGCCTGCGCCCAGCTCCACGTAGTCGGCCAGGTACACCGGCGACAGGCGGTCGTAGAACGGATGACGGAAATTGATCAGCTCCAGCGCCGAACCCGGCGCGGTGGCGACCACCGAACCTTCGAGGTTGTAGCGGGCCAGGCAGGACTCGACCAGTTCTTCGGCCAGCACCAACAGCTTGTCGCCAACGTCGACCAGGGCGTAGTTGAATTCCGGGTGGACGTTCAGCGCCTGGTTGGCCGGGATGGTCCACGGGGTGGTGGTCCAGATCACGATCGACGCCGGCTTGGCCAGCTTGCCCAGGCCAAAAGCGGCGGCGAGCTTGTCTTCATCGGCGATCGGGAACGCGACGTCGATAGTCGAGGACTTCTTGTTCTCGTACTCGACTTCCGCCTCGGCCAGGGCCGAGCCGCAATCGAAGCACCAGTTCACCGGCTTGAGGCCCTTGAACACGAAGCCGCCCTCGACGATTTTCGCCAGGGCACGGATTTCGCCGGCTTCGTTCTTGAAGTCCATGGTCTTGTATGGGTTGGCGAAGTCGCCCAGCACGCCGAGACGGATGAACTCGGACTTCTGCCCTTCGATCTGCTCGGTGGCGTAGGCGCGGCACAGCTCGCGGGTCTTGTCCGCGCCCAGGTTCTTGCCGTGGGTCACTTCGACCTTGTGCTCGATCGGCAGGCCATGGCAGTCCCAGCCCGGGACATACGGCGCATCAAAACCCGACAGGGTCTTGGAGCGGATGATCATGTCCTTGAGAATCTTGTTCAGCGCGTGACCGATGTGGATGGTGCCGTTGGCGTACGGAGGGCCGTCGTGCAGGACGAACTTCGGACGATCCTTGCCAATTTCGCGCAACTTTCCGTACAGGCCAATGCTGTCCCAACGCTGCAGAATCTGTGGTTCGCGCTGAGGCAGGCCGGCCTTCATTGGGAAGGCGGTGTCCGGAAGGTTTAGCGTGGCTTTATAGTCGGTCATTTAAGGCTCTTCATTAGCGATTGGCGCTGGTTGCGACAAGGGCACGGGCGGCGGCGATATCTGCATGGATCGCCGTCTTGAGCGCCTCCAGAGAGGCAAAACGCTGCTCTTCACGCAGCTTATGGTGGAAAACCACCGTCAAACGCCGGTCATACAGATCGCCGGCAAAATCCAGAACATGTACTTCAAGGTGGGCCTTGCCATCGCCCTGGACCGTGGGTCGCACGCCGATGTTGGCGACGCCGGGCCAGGTCTTGCCGTCGATCTCGACACTCACCAGGAACACCCCGGTCAGCGGCACACGACGACGCTTGAGCTGCACGTTGGCCGTCGGCGTACCCAATTGGCGCGCCAGTTTCTGCCCGTGCAGGATCCGCCCGGCAATCCGGTACGGCCGACCGAGCAAGCGCTCGGCCAATTCGAAGTCGGCCGCCGCCAGGGCATTGCGGACCTGGGTGCTGCTGACGCGCAAGCCATCCATCTCGACGGTCTGCGCCGCTTCGACGGTGAAACCCTGGGCGATGCCGGCCTGTTGCAGGTAATCGAAATCCCCGGACCGGTCGCAACCGAAACGGAAATCATCGCCGACTTCCAGATGCTTCACATCGAGACCGTCCACCAGGATGGTATCGACGAACTCGGCGGCGCTGAGCTTGCTCAGGCGCTGGTTGAAGGCCAGGCACAGGACCCGGTCGACGCCTTCGGCGGCCAGCAGTTGCAGCTTGTCCCGCAACCGGGCCAGACGGGCCGGGGCGGTGTCCGGAGCGAAAAATTCCCGTGGCTGCGGCTCGAAAATCACCACGCAGCTGGGCACGCCCAACTCCAGCGCACGCTCGCGCAGTCGCGCCAGGATAGCCTGGTGGCCACGGTGAACACCGTCAAAGTTGCCAATAGTGGCGACACAGCCCCGATGCTGGGGGCGCAGGTTGTGGAGGCCTCGAACCAGCTGCATAACGCGCTTCTTGCTCATAAAGTGGCCGATTATAACCACACCCGGCGGCCGACGACAGGCAACACCGCACCCCAAAGTGATCGAACCGACAAAACCGCTGCCCGGCCCGGGATTATCCAGGGCCCGTCCTCAGCCCAAGGCCTTGCGATTGAAGTCGCGCAGACGGAACCCCATCAGCAGCAACATGCCGAAATACGCCACCACGCCGGCCACCACCAGCGCCCCCAGGCGCAGGAAACGCTCGAGCATCTGCCCTTCGCCCCAGGCCGGCATGAAATGCATCGCCCCCAGCAACACCGCCGACATCACCGCCACGGCGACCAACAGCTTGAGGCCGAACTTGCCCCAGCCCGGCTGCGGTTGATACATCTTCTGCTTGCGCAACTGGTAGAACAGCAGCCCGGCGTTGAGGCAGGCGCCGGCGCTGATCGCCAGGGCCAGGCCGGCGTGGGCCAGCGGGCCGATGAGCAACAGGTTGAACAACTGCGTCATCACCAGGGTGAAAATGGCGATCTTCACCGGCGTGCGGATGTTCTGCTGGGCATAGAACCCTGGCGCCAGCACCTTGATCACGATGATCCCGAGCAAGCCCACCGAATAAGCGATCAGTGCCCGCTGGGTCATCAAGGCATCGAAGGCATTGAATTGGCCGTACTGGAACAGCGAGACCGTCAGCGGCTCGGCGAGGATCCCCAGCGCCAGGGCACACGGCAACACCAGCACAAAGCACAGGCGCAGGCCCCAATCGAGAATCCGCGAGTATTCGTGGCGGTCCTGGCTGGCGTAGGTCTTGGCCAGGGTTGGCAGCAGGATCGTGCCCAGGGCCACGCCCAGCACACCGGACGGCAACTCCATCAGGCGGTCGGCGTAGTACATCCACGACACCGAGCCGGCCACCAGGAATGAGGCGAAAATGGTGTTGATGATCAGGGAAATCTGGCTCACCGACACCCCCAGGATCGCCGGCAGCATCTGCTTCATCACCCGCCACACGCCGCTGTCGCGCAGGTTCAGCCGTGGCAGCACCAGCATGCCGATCTTTTTCAGGTGCGGCAGTTGATAGAGCAGTTGCGCCAGGCCACCGACCAGCACTGCCCAGCCCAGGGCCATCACCGGCGGGTCGAAGTAAGGTGTCAGGAACACGGCGAAGACGATCATGCTGACGTTGAGCAGGGTCGGCACAAAGGCCGGCACGGAAAAGCGGTTCCACGTGTTGAGGATCGCCCCCGCCAGGGACGACAGGGAAATCAGCAATATATAAGGAAAGGTTACCCGCAGCAGGTCGGAGGTGAGCTGGAATTTTTCCGGGGTGTCGGTGAAGCCCGGCGCGGTGGCCCAGATCACCCAGGGCGCGGCGAGCATGCCGGCGGCCGTGACCAGCGCCAGCACCAAGGTCAGCAGCCCCGTGACGTAGGCAATGAATGTGCGGGTTGCCTCGTCGCCTTTCTGGCTTTTATATTCCGCCAGGATCGGTACGAAGGCCTGGGAGAACGCCCCTTCGGCGAAGATCCGTCGCAACAGGTTGGGCAGCTTGAAGGCGATGAAGAAGGCGTCCGTCGCCATCCCGGCACCGAATAGCCGTGCGATCAGCGTATCGCGAACGAACCCCAGGACGCGGGAAAGCATCGTGATAGAGCTGACGGCGGCCAACGATTTGAGCAGATTCATGAAAAGAGTTTTTGCCTGTCGATAAACAGCAGGCGAACAACGCGCCCACTTGTGCGATACTCCGCGCCGCTAAACAGTGCAGAGCCAAAGCCCGCGAGTTTACAGGTCGCACGCCGGAAAGAAATCCTTCGGTGCGCAGCACCTGCCATTCAGCGGAACGCGTCACCCGCCCTTGACAAGACTTCAACTCATCGGCATGATTCGCGGCCTATTTTGTTTGCTATTTCCCAAAAAGTCTTTCGAGGAGCTCGACGGTGGCCAACACACCTTCCGCCAAAAAACGTGCAAAACAGGCTGAGAAGCGTCGCAGCCACAACGCCAGCCTGCGTTCCATGGTCCGTACCTACATCAAGAACGTAGTCAAGGCCATCGACGCAAAAGACGCTGAAAAAGCTCAAGCTGCTTACGTTCTGGCTGTGCCAGTTATCGACCGCATGGCCGATAAAGGCATCATCCACAAGAACAAGGCTGCTCGCCATAAGAGCCGCCTGAATGGCCACGTAAAGGCCCTGAACGTTGCCGCTGCTGCCTAAGCGACGCGCTCGTTAAAAAACCGACCTCAGGGTCGGTTTTTTATTGCCTGCGATTTACCTCCTACCAGATCACCTTTCCCCTGTGGGAGCGAGCTTGCTCGCGATAGCGGTAGGCCAGATGATGGGGATGGTGACTGCACTGCCGTCATCGCGAGCAGGCTCGCTCCCACACTGGATCTTGTGCTCACAACCTTCGTGGCAACCCTACTCACCAAAATTGAAAACCACCGGCTTGGGCGGAGGGCAACCTCCCGGTGGCGGGAAATTCTGTACGCCTGCCTCATCGTAGCCGGTGTAACACCCCACTATCTTGTCATCCTTGAAGTTCATGCGGCGCTCGACCACGCCCGTCGGGTAGTAGTAGACCGTCTCGCCTTCACGCTTGGCGTAGGAGTAGTCCTTGTATTCACGCCCCTCGACCGTTATCAGTCGAAAGCCCTGCTTGGCCTCGGAGAACTTCAACTGACCGTCGGGGTAGTACTCCTTGCGCATCACGCGATCACCAGGCTCCAGCAGCACCTCCCGGACGGTGCGCCCATCCTGGGCGTAGCGAGCACTTTGCTCATTACCGAACAGGTAATCACTCTCCGAGTCGAAATGACCATTGTTGAAAGCCCCGCGCTGCTTGCCGCAAAGCTTGATACGGGTGTATTTCCCGTCAGACACATGGCAATAGTTCCGGTCCGCGATCAACACGCCATTGGCATCGAATGATTGCACGTTGCCAATGGGCTCATCCCCCTCGTAGGTTGCTACCGTATCGGGCTGGCCGTTGGGGTGATAGAGACGAAAAGCGCCCTCTCGCGAACCCTGGCGCCACGAGATATCCGACAGCAGCACCGCACCGTCATCGGTGTAGGTCAACGCCCGCCCTTCGATCTGACCATTGGCATAGTTGGCCGAATAGGTGAGCTTGCCATTCGCCCCATAGGTTTCTTTCAACCCATCCAATACACCCGCGCGGTAATGCTCGACGAGCCGCAACAGCCCCGCGGCATCCACTTCACGCAACTCACCCGACTTCTTGTCGGCGACATAGTCCACGGTCTGGACACCACCGCCCTCCACCTTCGATGTCCAACGACCTTCCCGGACACCGCGCACATAACGCCCCTCCCCCCAGGGCATTATCCAGTCCCCGTGCTGCATTCCCGCCACGAACTCGCCACGCTGGATGACCTCACCCTGACGCACACGCTCGGAAGGCCCGTCAAAATCACCGTGCTTGTAAGTATCGAAGCCAGACATCTCCCCCTCATCGTCGCGCCCCTTGATCGTCCAGCGCCCCTCATAGAAATCGTCGACGATCATGCCCTTGGAAACCGTACCACCCTCCCTGACGACCCACGGCCCCTGGCGCGATCCATCCACATAGGCGCCCGTGGACGCATAGCCCGACTCGTCGAACTCCATCCACTTGCCCACTCTCTTGCCCTGGGCATACGAACCCAGCGCCCAGAGCCGACCATTACCCAAGAATGCCCACACCCCATCCTCGGAGCCCTGGTACACCTCCGGCCGGGTTTCCCAAGCCATCCGGCTGACGCTATAGGCAGCACCCACATCCTCGTCCCGAGGCGGCACGCGCTCATACGTCAGCGTGAGCCAGCGCCCTTCGCGCTGCTGGAAGGTCTTTTTGTAGGTATCGCGATGAGGGTCCTCTGCCGGTTGCCCCGTAGACGCCGGGACACCATCGACACCGAAGTAGCCCACCAGGGTGCCACTCGCCGGCTCCAGCGTGTCGAACTCGGCGATACCGGTCTTGGGTAACACAGCGCTGTAATCGTAGGGCGGCAACTTGCCCAGCGCTTTCTGGACCAGCGCGGCAGTGAGGACCTTGCGCTCAGCGACAATACGATCCAGTACCGGCTGCAGCGGCTCGAGCCGGCGATACCTGCCAGTGGCCGGCACGAAGCGATAACCGTGAAGTGCAGATCGCCCATTGATGCGGGACAGCACGATCAACGTCTGTAGATCACTGTCGAGACTGGCGTAGAACACCGACTCGATGCTCGCATCGCCATAGGTGTCGAGCACTTGCGGGACACCGTCCGGTGAGTCACACAGGCATGAGTAGCCGACGACACCCTCCGCCTCGCGGATAAACGCCAGCGTCACCCCGCTCTCCTGGGAGTTTTTTATCACCGGGTGCGCCAGGGGCTTAGCGCCATAAAACGGTTCCGCCAGGGCCCCGGCGGAAACTGAACAACCCAATAGCAACAGCAGCAAAAACGCACGCATACGAATCCCTTCGCGCCAAAAGCACAACACATCCATGGACATTAAAAAGCGAGCCGATCGGCCCGCCCGTTATTCGATCCTTAACGCCAAGGCAAGATCGGAATCGCCGTCACCGCATTCTGCGGACTGCCCTCGATCACGCGATCGCTGTAGACCAGGTACACGAGTGTATTGCGCTTCTTGTCGAGGAACCGCACCACCTGCATGGTCTTGAACACCAGAGAAGTGCGCTCGCGGAACACTTCCTCGCCATCCTTGAGCTCACCCTTGAAGCTGATGGGCCCGACCTGGCGACAGGCGATGGACGCCTCGGCGCGATCCTCGGCCAGGCCCAGGCCGCCTTTTACACCGCCAGTCTTGGCCCGCGACAGGTAGCAGGTCACGCCCTCCACCTTGGGATCATCGAACGCCTCGACCACAATCCGGTCATTCGGCCCGACGAACTTGAACACGGTCGACACCTGACCGATTTCCTCGGCCGAAGCCAGCAGCGGCACTGCCAGCAGCAAGCCGATCAATCCTTTTGCCAAACCCATGATTTTTCCTTAGACGAGGATCAGGTTGTCACGGTGGACCAGTTCGGGCTCCGCCATGTAACCCAACAGACCGACAATCGCATCAGACGACTGACCGATGATTTTCTGCGCTTCCAGCGCGCTGTAGTTGGCCAGGCCACGGGCGATCTCGCGACCGTCCGGCGCCACGCACACCACCATTTCGCCCCGACGGAAACTGCCCTGGACCAGCTTCACGCCCACCGGCAGCAAGCTTTTGTTGCCTTGGGACAAGGCCGACACGGCGCCAGCGTCCAGTACCAGGGTGCCGCGGGTTTGCAGGTGCCCGGCCAGCCACTGCTTGCGCGCCGCCAGCATGCCGCGCTCCGGAGAAAGCAAGGTGCCAATGCGCTCGCCCGACTTCAGACGATCCAGCACCCGCTCCAGCCGACCGCCGACAATGATGGTGTGAGCCCCGGAACGCGCCGCCAGGCGTGCCGCACGCAGCTTGGTCTGCATGCCGCCACGCCCCAGCGCACCGCCCGTGCCACCCGCCACCGCATCCAGCGCCGGGTCGTCGGCACGGGCTTCGTAGATCAGCTTGGCATCGGGGTTATTGCGCGGATCGGCGTCGAACATGCCGTCGCGATCCGTGAGGATCACCAACAGGTCCGCCTCCACCAGGTTCGCCACCAGCGCCGCCAGGGTGTCGTTATCGCCAAAACGGATCTCGTCGGTGACCACCGTGTCGTTCTCGTTGATCACCGGGATGACTTTCAGCTCCACCAGCGCCCGCAAGGTACTGCGGGCATTGAGGTAGCGCTTGCGGTCGGACAGGTCGTCGTGGGTCAGCAGGATCTGCGCCGTATGGCGACCGTGCTCGGCAAAGCTTGATTCCCAAGCCTGCACCAGGCCCATCTGGCCGATGGCGGCGGCGGCCTGCAGCTCATGCATCGCGCTGGGTCGCGACGTCCAGCCCAGGCGGCTCATACCGGCGGCCACAGCGCCGGAAGAGACCAATACCAGCTCGACGCCAGCCTCATGCAAGGCCACCATCTGCTCGACCCACACCGCCATCGCCTGGCGATCCAGGCCCTTGCCATCCGCTGTCAGCAGTGCGCTGCCGATCTTCACGACCCAGCGCCGCGCCCCCGTCACCTTGCTCCGCATCATCTTCAACCTTTGCCAGCGAACGGCGCGACCCAGCGCCGCCCATGGGATTATTCGTATTTGCGTTTTACAGATACCAAAACGCCGCTCGAATGAGCGGCGCCTTGGGAACCGGCTTGCCGGCGATGATAACACTGCACTGAAACACTTGAACCTGTGGGAGCGAGCTTGCTCGCGATAGCGGTGTGTCAACCGCCATCAACATTGCTGACCCCCTGCAATCGCGAGCAAGCTCGCTCCCACAGATATTGGTTTCAACTAAGCTGCATCAGTCGCGAACGTAGATGATTTCCGGACCGTCTTCGTCATCCACATCTTCCTCATCCCAATCGTCGTCACCGATGTCATGGACCGACTTCACGCCGCTGCGACGCAGGGCACGCTGGTCATCCAGCGCCTGCAACTGGGCACGGGCTTCGTCTTCGATGCGCTGGTCAAGCTCGGCCAACTCTTCCTTGTAGACCGGGTCATTGGCCAGGCGATCAGCGCGATCTTCCAGGTAGCGCATGATGTCGTGGCAGAGGCGCTCGGTGTTTTCCTTGGCGATGGCCGAGATCACATAGACCGGACCTTCCCACTCCAAGCGGTCGACGATTTCCTTGACCCGCTCCTCATGCTCTTCTTCGAGGATCTGGTCGCACTTGTTCAGCACCAGCCAACGGTCACGCTCGGCCAGGGCCGGGCTGAACTTGGTCAGCTCGTTGACAATGACTTCAGCAGCATCGGCAGCATCGGTTTCATCCAGCGGCGCCATGTCGACGAGGTGCAGCAACAGGCGGGTACGGGACAAGTGCTTGAGGAAACGAATCCCCAGGCCCGCGCCCTCGGAAGCCCCTTCGATCAACCCCGGAATGTCGGCGATCACGAAGCTCTTCCAGCGGTCGACGCTGACCACGCCCAGGTTCGGCACCAGGGTGGTGAACGGGTAATCGGCCACTTTCGGCTTGGCCGCCGACACCGAGCGAATGAAGGTGCTTTTACCGGCGTTCGGCAAGCCCAGCAGACCCACGTCGGCCAACACTTTCATTTCCAGCTTCAGGTCACGCTGCTCGCCAGGCTTGCCTGGCGTGGTCTGGCGCGGCGCACGGTTGGTGCTGGACTTGAAACGGGTGTTGCCCAGGCCGTGCCAGCCGCCATGGGCGACCAGCAGACGCTGGCCGGCCTTGGTCAGGTCGCCAATCACTTCCTGGGTGGCCGAATCGATCACCGTGGTGCCGACTGGCACGCGCAGGATCAGGTCTTCGCCCTTCTTGCCGGTGCAGTCGGTACTGCCGCCGTTGGAGCCACGCTCGGCATCGAAGTGCCGGGTGTAACGGTAGTCGACCAAGGTGTTGAGGTTTTCATCGGCGAGCATGTAGATCGAGCCGCCGTCACCTCCGTCACCGCCGTTCGGGCCACCGTTTTCAATGAACTTTTCCCGACGGAAACTCATGCAACCATTGCCGCCGTCGCCGGCCTTCACTCGAATCGATACTTCATCAACAAACTTCATGACACACGCCTCTCGCCATACGGACGAGCCAAAAAAACAAGACATAAGACTCTTGCAAAAATGAGCGCAGCGACCTGATGACACGCCCCAACCGCAGCGCCGACAGCCCATACAAACAGTTTTGCAAGAGACTCACCCCACAAACGAAAAAGCCCCGTCGCAAGACAGGGCTTTTCCAGCGGTCTCGCAATTAAGCTGCGATAACGCTTACGTAACGACGACCGAAGGCGCCTTTTACTTCGAACTTGATCACGCCTTCGACTTTAGCGAAGAGGGTGTGATCCTTACCCATGCCCACGCCGTAGCCAGCGTGGAATTGGGTGCCGCGCTGACGCACGATGATGTTGCCTGCTTTGATAGCCTGGCCGCCATACATCTTCACGCCAAGGCGTTTGGCTTCTGAGTCGCGACCGTTACGGGTACTACCACCAGCTTTTTTGTGTGCCATGAGTTCAATTCTCCTAGTGAGGAATTAGGCTGAAATTAAGCCTGAATACCGGTGATTTTGATCTCGGTGTACCACTGGCGGTGGCCCATGCGCTTCATGTGGTGCTTACGACGACGGAACTTGATGATGCGGACTTTATCGTGACGACCTTGGGAGATCACTTCAGCCACAACGGTAGCGCCAGCAACGACTGGAGCGCCGATATTCACGTCATCGCCATTGGCGACCAACAGAACGCGATCAAAAGTCACGGATTCGCCGGTAGCGATTTCCAGTTTTTCGATCTTCAGGTATTCACCTGGGGCGACCTTGTATTGCTTGCCACCAGTAACAATTACTGCGTACGACATGGTATTTCTCCGATAATCCTGCTCACCCAGCGCTTTATAAGAAGAGGTATTGGCTGGCATGGCTGCATGGGCTGGAAGGCCCGGATGCAATTGCGTAAGGCAGGTGCTGCCCAGGAAGTTCAGGGTGCGCGATTGTACGCAAGCCAAGAGCCCCTTGCAAGTAGCCGTCCATCGCGCCTTGACACCTGCGGACGTGGGTCCTAGCATGCCGCGCAACCCTTCTGGAGCACCTGTCGCTGATGCAACCCCAAGCTTTCTACCGCGCGGTGGCGGACGATTTTAGCGCCGTCGACGGCATCATCAAGAAGCAGCTGACTTCCCGAGTGCCGCTGGTATCGAAAATCGGCGACTATATCACTTCGGCGGGCGGTAAACGCCTGCGTCCTTTATTGGTGCTGCTGTGTGGCAAGGCCCTGGGTCGCGAAGGCGATGACATGCGCCTGCTGGCCGCCACCATCGAATTCCTGCACACCGCGACCCTGCTGCACGACGACGTGGTCGACATGTCCGGCATGCGCCGTGGCCGTTCGACCGCCAACGCCATGTGGGGCAATGCCCCAAGCGTGCTGGTGGGCGACTTCCTGTATTCACGCTCGTTCGAAATGATGGTCGAGCTGGGCTCGATGCCGGTGATGAAGATCCTGTCCCAGGCCACGCGCATCATCGCCGAAGGCGAAGTGCTGCAGTTGTCCAAGGTGCGCGATGCCAGCACCACGGAAGAAACCTACATGGAAGTCATCCGCGGCAAGACCGCGATGCTCTTCGAAGCCTCGACCCACAGCGCCGCGGCCCTGGCCGGCGCCAGCGCCGAGCAGAGCGAAGCGCTGCGCACCTTCGGCGACCACCTGGGCGTGGCCTTCCAGTTGGTGGATGACCTGCTCGACTACAAGGGTGATGCCGAGACCCTGGGCAAGAACGTCGGTGACGACCTGGCCGAAGGCAAGCCGACCCTGCCGCTGATCTACACCATGCGCGAGGGCACGCCGGAACAGGCGGCGCTGGTACGCCAGGCGATCCAGAAAGGCGGGATCGAAGACCTGGAAAGCATCCGCATCGCGGTCGAAGCTTCCGGCTCGCTGGAGTACACCGCGAAACTGGCCCGGGACTACGTCGCCCGCGCGATCAAATGCCTCGACGCCCTGCCGCCCAGCGAATACCGCGATGCGCTGGTGGAATTGAGCGAGTTTGCGGTCGCCCGTACTCACTGATTGCAACGGCAACGACGAACTTTTGTGGCGAGGGAACTTGCTCCCGCTCGGTTGCGCAGCGACCGCACGTGCCATAAGGGGGCTGCTTCGCAGCCCAGCGGGAGCAAGCTCCCTCGCCACAAAAGCCCCACATCACCCTCCCAGCAACAAAACCCTATATAATGTGCGCCCTTTTGCCCTCCTGATACCCAAGGAACCTTAGTGAGCACGTTGCCTCCCTGCCCGAAATGCAATTCCGAATACACCTACGAAGACGGCACCCAACTGGTCTGCCCGGAGTGTGCCCACGAATGGTCCGCCAGCGGCGACGTTGAAGCGGCGTCCGACGACACCGTGAAGAAAGATTCGGTCGGCAATGTCTTGCAGGACGGCGACACCATCACCGTGATCAAGGACCTCAAGGTCAAGGGCACGTCACTGGTGGTCAAGGTCGGCACCAAGGTCAAGAACATCCGCCTGTGCGACGGCGACCACGACATCGACTGCAAGATCGACGGCATCGGCCCGATGAAACTCAAATCCGAGTTCGTCAGAAAGGTCTGATTCGGCTGTATTCCATCCCATGCCCCGCGTGTGGGATGGAGCTTCACCCTCCCCGCTTCAGCCCTATTTCCCGGGTGTTAGCCAAGCGCCAGGCGCCTTGAGCTACCACAACCCATCGTCAGAAAAACAATCGCAACGCCAATAGAGACTTGCTATTTAGCGAATAAGAATTATTCTCATCGAAACCATCAAGGAGATGAGAACCATGACTTATTTGATCGATGCCTGGCTGGACCGCCCACATCCCTACCTCAGGATCCTGCATCGGGAAACCGGGGAAGTCTGTGCGGTGCTTGAAGAAGAAGCCTTGAACGAGCTGCAGGACCAAGGAGACCTGGACCTCAACAGCCTCAATTCCAGTGAGCCGCTGGTGCTCAAGGAACTGGTGCGCAATCTGTTCCTGTTCTGCTATGCCCGGGCGTTGCGCCCTACGGGTGATTTCAGCGGCAGGTTCCATGGATGAAGCATCAAACCCCGTGGGAGCGAGCTTGCTCGCGATAGCGGTGTGACAATCAACTGGGATGTTGAATGTAAGTCCGCCATCGCGAGCAAGCTCGCTCCCACAGCTATTTAGGGTCTTACAGTACGTCCAACAGCTCGACGTCGAACACCAGCACGCTGTGCGGTGGAATGCTGCCAACGCCTTGAGCGCCGTAAGCCAGTTCGCTCGGCACGTACAGGCGCCATTTGCTGCCGGCATTCATCAGTTGCAGTGCTTCGGTCCAGCCTGGGATCACGCCGCCTACCGGGAATTCAGCTGGCTGGCCGCGATCGTAGGAGCTGTCGAACACAGTGCCGTCGATCAGGGTGCCGTGGTAGTGGGTACGCACCTGGTCTTCACGGGTCGGCTTGGCGCCTTCACCCTGGGTCAGCACTTCGAATTGCAGGCCGGAAGCCAGGGTGGTGATGCCGTCACGCTTGGCGTTTTCCGCCAGGAACGCACGGCCTTCGCCAGCAGCGGCTTCAGCCTTGGCGGCGGCTTCCGCTTGCATGATTTCACGAATGACCTTGAAGCTGGCGGACATCTCGTCCTGGCCCACGCGGCTTGGCTTGCCGGCGAACGCGTCGGTCAGGCCGGCCAGGATCGCGTCCAGGCTGACACCCGGTGGTGGGTTGTCGCGCAGTTGGTCGCCCAACTGACGGCCAATGCCGTAGCTGACGCGGGTTTCGTCGGTGGACAGGTTAACTTCGGACATGATGCTGCTCCGCTGTGCGGACGGCTCGAGAGTTGCCGTGTGTGCCACAGCGCCTCCCGGAGCGCCCGGAACCAAAAGGGCGAGCAGACTAGCACAGATGCCACGGCGGGTGACGAGCCCTCACGTCAAAGCAACCCGCCAGAAACGGCAACGCCCGCCTGCAGTTCGCCAGGCGGGCGTTGCGTCAGCGCGGTGAACGGACCTCAGTGCTTGGTCAGTTTGTCCAGGTAACCCATGGCGAAGGCCGAGACCACGAAGGTCATGTGGATGATCACATACCACATCAGGTGCTCGGGATCGACGTTCTTGGCGTCCATGAAGATGCGCAGCAGGTGGATGGAAGAAATGGCCACGATCGAGGCGGCGACTTTCATCTTCAGCGATGAAGAGTCCATGGTGCCCAGCCAGTTGAGCTTTTCCTTGTCGGAGTCGATGTCCAGTTGCGACACGAAGTTCTCGTAGCCGGAAATCATCACCATCACCAGCAGGCCGCCCACCAGCGCCATGTCGATCAGCGACAGCAGCACCAGAATCAGCTCGGACTCGGCCATGGCGAATACATTGGGGATGATGTGAAAGACTTCCTGGAAGAATTTCAGCGCCAGGGCCAGCAGGCCCAGGGACAGCCCGAAGTAGATCGGCGCCAGCAACCAACGGGAGGCGTACATTGCATTTTCGATAAAGCGTTCCATTGAGTCTCACACCTGGGCTGAAAAATCGCGGCGAGTATATCAGCCACGACCTGCCCCACAAATGCCGGGGCCATCCCTGGTCCCTGCTCTTGTGTCAAAATTTTTCTGCGAGTGTCCGTGCGGCGATAGCCGTCAATGCAGCGGACGAAACTCGAAGCCGCCGACATTGCGGCAACGGCCTCCATTGATTTCACGCAGCTGGGCCTGCATGTGCAAGGACCAGATCTGCGGGTCGTCGGCCAGCTCATAGCCGTGCAAGGTCAGGCTTTGCACAATGGTATCGAGGATGGATTCGGCGGCAGTCGGGCCGGGAAATGGCCCTTGCGCCTTGATGGCAGAGGGTTGTTCGCCAGCCATTCCGGCGGCGAAGAGCAAGGTCCACATACCGGTATCTCCCGCCAGGGGACGAATGGCGCATTCGATACGGGTGACAAGGCCCAGGCATTGACGAGTGAGGCAAAGGTTGCGCGACATGGCGGCGCCCCTCGGTAGATCCGGTATTCAGTCTCGGGAGGAGGCTGTTTCGATCCAATGATGACTCTCGTTATCCTTGAGCTGAGGATAGAAGAAAAGTTCCGGGCCCACGGGTTTTCGAGACCAGAATACGCTGAGCGGTCATAGTGTGAATATTGACGCCAAAGTGGCGGCACTTTTGAGAACTCATCCACAAAACAGTGTGGGAGCGAGCTTGCTCGCGATGGCGGTGTGACAGTCGAGATACCGTGACTGAAATTCCGCTATCGCGAGCAAGCTCGCTCCCACAGGTTTCTGGCGCTCACACACAACCCGTGTGGCGAGGGAGCTTGCTCCCGCTCGGCGGCGCAGCCGTCGTAAAAACTGGCTGACGCGATCCATCTGAATGATCGCGGCAATCCAATTGGGGCCGCTTCGCAGCCCAGCGGGAGCAAGCTCCCTCGCCACAATGACCCGCACTTCGCCGCCAATCCAATGGTGGAAGCGAGGTCTTGCGGCGGTCAGGAAAACATCAAGCCGGCTTGGCCTCCGCCAAGGCCTGCTGCGCCAGTTCCTTTTCCGCTTCCTTGATGTCGTCTTCGCTGATCATCTCCGCGATCACCCGCAGCCGCTCCACCACCCGGGCGTTGACGCTGCCCTCCGGGAACTCGCCGTTTTCATCCGGCTCGCCGGCAGGCTCGCCCACCAGCAGGCTCAGGGCTTCGTCGGCCTGACGCACCGCATAAACGTGGAATTGCCCGGCGCGCACGGCGGCCAGCACTTTCTCGTCGAGCATCAGGGTCGCGACGTTGGCCTGGGGAATGATCGCCCCCTGCTCACCGGTCAACCCACGGGCTTCGCAGAGGCGGAAGAAGCCTTCGATCTTCTCGTTGACCCCACCCACCGCCTGCACTTCGCCGAACTGGTTGATCGAGCCGGTGATGGCGAAGCACTGCTTCAACGGCGTCTTCGACAGGGCCGAGATCAGCGTACACGCCTCGCCCAGGGACGCACTGTCGCCGTCCACGTAACCGTAGGATTGCTCCAGGGCGATGCTGGCCGAGATCGCCAGCGGGAACTCCTGGGCATAACGGCTGCCCAGGTAACCGGTGAGGATCATCACGCCCTTGGAGTGGATCGGTTGGCCAAGGTTGACCTCCCGCTCGATGTCGACGATGCCACTGCCGCCCGGATACACCGTGGCGGAAATCCGCGCCGGCACGCCAAACGCCGAGTCGCCCACTTCCAGCACGGTCAAGCCGTTACACTTGCCCACGGCGGCGCCGTCGGTGTCGATCAGGATAATGCCCGCCAGCATGTCGTCGAGGATTCGCGCCGAGACACGCCCGGTGCGGGTGGCCTTGGCCTTGAGGGCACGTTCGATGTGGCCGGCGTCGGTCATCTCGTCACCGGCCAACTGGCGAATGAAATCCGCCTCGCTGACCAGTTGGAACAGGTCACCGATACGCGCCGACAAGCGTCCCTGGTGTTCGGCCAGCCGGGCGCTGTAGGTCGCCAGGCGCGCCACCGCGTCGGCGGTCAGCGGCGCCATGCCTTCTTCCGAAGTGCGGGTCTTGAGCAACTGGGCGAACTGCTCCAGGCTCTCGTCACCCATCGGGATGTCTTCATCGAAATCCACCAGCACGCGAAACATTTCCTGGAAGTCCGGGTCCAGGTCCTGCAAGGCGTAATAGAGCTGGCGGGCGCCGATGATCACGACCTTGACCTGCAACGGGATGTGTTGCGGCGTCAGGGTCACCGTGGCCAGTCGTCCCAGCTCACCCAGGGGCGATTCCATCTTCAGCTTGCGCGATTGCAGGGCGCGCTTGAGCGCATCCCATACGAACGGTTCGCCGAGCATTTTTTCCGCTTCAAGGATCAGGAAGCCGCCATTGGCCCGGTGCAAGGCCCCCGGACGCAGCTGTCGGTACGTGGTGTAGAGCGCGCCCTGGTCGGTGCTGTATTCAATCCGGCCGAACAGGTTGTCGTAGGTCGGGTGCGGCTCGAACACCACCGGCGCGCCACCGCTGGACGGATGCCCGACCACCAGGCTCGGCGCGTACTGCTCTTCCAGCAGTTTGCGGGCGATGGCGTCGGTCTTGCTGTCGTCCACCAGTTGCTCGACCACGGTCTTGAGCAGATAGACCTGCATGGCCTGCAGATAGCCGCAGACCGCGGCGTTCTCCGCGTACTTTTCCGACAGCGGCGCCAGCAACGGTTGCAGGGCCAGGGTGATGGTTTCTTCGTTGAGCTGGCGCAACTGATTGCTGGACTCGCGCTTCCATTGCGGCAGGCTGGCGAGCTCTTCGTTCAAGCGCTCCTCCAGGCCGGAGATGTCCTCGTGGAAACGCTCGCGCTCGGCTTCCGGCAACTGGGCGAATTCCGCCTCGTCCAGGGCCTTGCCTTCGCTCATTGGCGTGAAGGCGATGTTGCTGCTGTCACGGTACAACGCGACATCCTTCTCCAGCGCCAGGCGCTCGATCACATCCAGGGCCCGGTCGTAGCGCTGGTTGAAGGCGCGGTCGATGGCGCTTTTTTTCTGCTGGTAGGACGGGTGCTCGAACACCGCCGGGAAGGTCGCCAGCAGGTTGTCGATCAAACCGTTGATGTCACCGATGAACGCACCGGCCGTGCCGGACGGCAGCTCCAGGGCACGGGGTTCGCGGGGTTCATCGAAATTGTTGACGTAGACCCAGTCCGCCGGGGTCTGCAGGCGCTTGCCTTCGGCCTTGAGGTAGCGTTTGACGAACGAAAACCGGCCGGTGCCGGGCTCGCCCATGACGAATACGTTGTAACCGGGGCGCGGCATGGCCACGCCGAACTGCAAGGCTTCGACCGCACGTTCCTGGCCAAGCACACCGCGGAAGGGCTCCAGATCATTGGTGGTAGAGAAGCTGAACTGTTCAGCGGAAAACGGACGGGTCAGCGCTTCGGGCGCTAGACGCAAGCTGGCAGCAACAGGATCAGGCATCGGGCTTCCTTACATCAGGCGGGGCAGATAGCGGCATTCTGGCGCTGCCTGTACCTGACTGGCAAGGAGCGCCTCTGACCAAAGCATAGTCAATGGGAAAACCCCGGATGGGACCCCGTAAACAGGCGATCCCCCGTAATGTTTTTGCAAAATATCACGGAACCCTCGGATCGTGCCTAAACTCCAAATTGCGCGGCTGGAACAATAACCGGCCCACTGGCAGCTGTAGGGGCCAGACCCTGTCCATTGGTATGCACATAAAGAGAACATAGCTATGAAACGGATTCTTCTCGGTACTCTCTTCACCGCTGTATCCCTCAACGCCATGGCTCAGGCGCCGGGCGGCCCGGATTGCGGCTGGGGCAACATGCTGTTCGAAGGTCAGCGTGGCACTCCGGCACACTTCCTGGCATCCACCACCAACGGCACTTCCGGTAACGCGACCTTCGGCATGACCTCCGGCACCAACGGGTGCTCGACCAACGCGGCACTGACCTACGGCGGCAAGTCCTGGCTGGCCATGAATGGCATGATGAACGAGCTGTCCGAAGACATGGCCAAGGGTCAGGGCGAAGCGCTGACCACCTATGCCGTGGTACTGGGCGTAGCGCCGGAAGATCGCGCACACTTCTCCGCCGTTACCCACGAGCACTTCCAACAGATCTTCAGCAAGGCTGACGTGACGGCGGAAGATGTGCATACCAACACCCTGGCCGTGCTGAAAAACGACCCTCGCCTGGCCAAGTACGCGACTCAAGCTTAAGCTCGACAGCACTCGCTCCTCTCGGGGAGCGGGTTTTCTTTTTGGGGCCCCTTCGGTCTTTATTTTTTCGACTTTCCAAGTAGCCGACTATGCTCAAACGCCTTGCCTGGCTGGCGCTCTGTGTGTGCGCCCCGCTGTCCGCCGCGCCTCATATCGACCCTCAACGTTTGCAGCAACTGGCCAATGACCGCTTCTGGATCTCCCTGGGCCACTACGAAACCGCCAAGCTGGGTGGCTGGCGCAGCTATATCAGCGACAAGAAATTCTTCCTCGCCCCCGACGGCAACGAACATCCTGACCATGAACTGACCGCCACGCTGCAAGCCTTGTATGGCCCGGCCAGCACCGGCCAGCAGCATGCCCAGTGCGTGTATCCGGCACGCACCCGCTGGCTGAAGGCGCAGCTCAACCTGACAGACCTGCCGGCGGTCAATTGCAGCGACTTCACCCAGTGGTTCAAGGACGTCTCGCCCCACAGCGCGGTGATGATTTTCCCCGCCGCGTACCTCAACAGCCCGTCCTCGATGTTCGGCCATACCCTGTTGCGTATCGACCAGGCCGATGTACAAAGCGACAAGACTGCCCTGCTCAGCTACGCGATCAATTTCGGCGCCTACATCGAAGGCTCGGACAACAGCATCCTCTATGCCTGGAAGGGCCTGATGGGTGGCTATCCCGGCCTGTTCGCCCTGGTGCCGTACCAGGAAAAACTCTCCGAGTACCGTAGCCTGGAGAACCGCGACCTGTGGGAATACCGCCTCAACCTGAGTCAGGCGGAAACCGCGCGCATGGTCGAGCATGTGTGGGAACTCAAGCAGATCCAGTTCGACTATTTCTTCTTCGACGAAAACTGCTCCTATCGCCTGCTCGAATTGCTGCAAGTGGCCCGCCCCAGCCTGCGCCTGACCGAACAATTCCCGCTGACGGCGATTCCCACCGACACCGTCAAGGCGGTGAAAGAAGCCGGCCTGGTGGAAAGCATCCAGTATCGACCGTCCCGGGAGCGAGAACTGCTCAGCCGCGCCGAACCGCTCAGCGATGATGAACAGCAATGGGTACTGAGCGTCAGCGCCGATCAGCAGCAACTGCAAGCAACGGCCTTCAAGGCGCTGCCACGCGCACGCCAGGCGCTGATCATCGACGCGGCGTATCGCCTGGAGCGCTATCGCGCCAACGGCCAGGAACGCGATCCACAACGAGCCCAGCGCAGCTTCGAGCTGTTGCGGGCGATCAACCAGAACCCCGCGCCGGAACTCGACATCCCGCAACCGGGCCTGCCCGAGGACGGTCACCAATCGCGTACCTGGCAAGCCGGCCTCGGCACCCGGGGCGACCGGGCGTTCGGCGAGTATGGCTTGCGCATGGCCTATCACGACCTCAACGACAACGCCGAAAGTTTCCCGCTGGGGGCACAGATCGAAATCCTGCAATTGAAACTGCGCCAGTACGAAGGCAATGACTGGCAGGTGCAGCAACTGGACCTGGCGACCATTCGCTCCCTGACCCCACGCAACGAGCTGCTGCAACCGTTGTCCTGGCAGGTCACCGGCGGTCTGGAGCGGGTGCCGGGCAAACACGACGATGAAACCTTGGTCAGCCACGTCAACGGCGGTGCCGGTGGCACCTGGGCGCTGGGTGAGGATGTGCTGGGCTTTGCCCTGGGCACGGTGCGGGTCGAGCACAACAACGATTTCGCCCAGTTCATCGCCCCGGCCGCCGGCTTCAACAGCGGCGTGCTGTGGAAAAACCCGCTGGGCAACCTGAGCCTGGAAGCCAAGGGCGATTATTTCGTCAACGGCGAAGTGCGTCGTAGCCTGAGCTTGAATCAACAATGGGAATTGTCCCGCAACCTTGGCTTGCGCCTGAGTGCCCAGCGGGAATTCAGCCAATTGGCCTCGCCGGAGAACGAGGTGATGCTCGAGGTGAAGTGGTATCACTACTGACGGCCTGCGTCACCAACGGATTGATCACCGCGCTTTCACGCCTTTCTGACGAATCCACTTCTAGACTTCTTGTAGGCGGGATTCGGCAGGAAAACGGAAATGAAGCGCGCGGCGATGGTACTGGGTGTGTTGATGTTGCTCGGTGGCTGTGAAACAACCCACGAGGACTTGATCGCCCGGGGTTACCCACCGGCGTTCGCCGACGGTTACGACGACGGCTGCAGCAGTGGCCGGCAAGCGGCCGGGGTGATCACCGGCCAATTCAGGAAAGACGTGCCGCGTTACCTCAAGGATCCGCGCTATGCCGAGGGCTGGAGCGATGGCTTCCGGCAGTGCCAGGCCATGCGCGAGAGTGAAGAGCGTAACGCCTACCGCGAACGCCATTGGGACGAACGTGAACGGGCCTGGCAGCAACAGAAGGACCAGGACGCCGCCCGGGCTTATCGCTCGCCGTGAGTCGCATACAGATATTCGTCGAAACCAAAACCTTGCGACCATGGCCCAAACTCCAATAGAGGAGAACACCATGAGCCGCGCTTTCGTCAACGAAGACAACGCCGCTGCCCAGGCCGACCAGCCGGTCGAACGCCAGGTCAGCGCGCAACCCAATTACGTCACGCCCACCGGGCTTACCCAGCTCCAGGCCCGGGTCGCCGAGTTGCAAGCCTTGCACAGCCAGCAGGCGACGCGTGGGGAGCTGGCGGACAAACAACGGATCGCCGACCTTGAACGGGATTTGCGCTATTTCAAGCAGCGCCTGCAAAGTGCCCAGGTCGTTGCACCGACGTCGTCCGATCAAGTACGGGTCGGGCATTGGGTGACCTTTGTCGATGAACAGGATCACGAGCAACGGGTGCAATTGGTGGGTGAAGACCAGGCCGATGCGGCCAGTGGCTTGATCAACTGGGGTTCGCCGCTGGGGCGGGCGTTGTTGGGGGCGAAGGTTGGGGATGAAGTGACATGGAAGCGACCACTGGGCGATCTCGCCATCGAGGTCGTGGCGATAGACCTCCAATGATGTTGCCAGTTTCTTTAAACATGATTACAGCCTCTAACATCAAGTCCCGACAACATTCTATTACTTGCCTGTAGCTATATGTAACCGCAACATGAGGTCATAACAGCAAGTTTGCGTTAAATCAGGACCATGCTACTGTTTTTCCCGCACCGCAATCGGTGCACTGTAAAAACAAAAAGGAGATGCACTCATGAGCGAGCAACTACTGGCAATGTCAGGTGACTTCGACAACGATTTCAAATCCTACCAACAGGTAACTGACCTCGGCTTCGAGTCAGCAGCACTGACCATTGTCGAGTGCGGCACCATAAACTGTACCGCCCTCTTATGCTAAACCCTTTCCCAGCAAAGTAGACCTGCACAACAGGTCCTTGATACCCCCTAACCCCACCTATAAAACAACATCATCCACACCCTACAGTTCGGGTGCGTTTACTCGCACCCAATCGCTGTACGTGGTGTTTTATAACTGATGAGGAAAACACTATGAGCGAACAGATCATGAACATGTCCGGCGACTTCTATGGCGAATTCGACGCTTATCAAGCCCCCGCCGATAATATGGGATCGATCCTGGCAACGACAATGGAATGCAACACCTTTGGAACGTGCACCAATGTTGAATGCTCGACACTGGGGTGTTAAGCCCTTCGACTGATCAAAACAGGCAACACCTATAACCATAGAGCAGGCAACGCCTGCTCTATCCATGTCAGGAGCAATGGCATGCTTGTTAACGCTTTGCAGTTGAATCAGCGAGGCCGGTACAGATTCTCTTCCGACGGCGACATCGCCCTTTTTGAAAACAACCTGACCCGTCTGCATGTTGATGATCAAGCCTTGCTGGATCATTTCGGATTGAACCGGGACCAACTGGCGTCGTATGCCAAGGGCCCCATCAACCACCCGCGCCTGCCCGTCGACGGCGAAACCGCCTTGATGGCCCTGAAGAACAAGCTCACTCGGCTTGACAGCCTTCACGTCGACACAGAGGCCTTGAGCGGCAAAGACAATTTTTATTGGTTTGGCTACCGTTTTTATCTTTATTTCATCGACATGTTCAAGGCGGATGGGCGCTACGCCAGAGCGTCACTGCACATGGATGAACCTGCCCTGCTGGCAAGCCTTGAGCACTATGTCCTGGCACGAGTCGGACGCACATCGGAACAAAGCCTGGTCCATTACCTGAATACGCGAATTGCCGACGGCGACGACATTGATCTGGGCGGATTCAACGAACACCTGCGCACATTGCCGTTGCTGAATTTTTTCGAATCCTATCCCGTGCTGGCGACACTGCTGCTGGATTTGCTGGAGGACACCCTCAATTATCTTTATGCGGTCATTTTCGACTTTGCCGACGATGTTGAAGCCCTGGAAGCGGAATTCTCGATCCCGTCTCGGAAAATCAATGCGATCGAGTTCGGCCTGGGTGACCCCCACGGTCGCGGCGAAACGGTCTGCCAGGTCAAGGTCTGCACAACTTCATTGATCTACAAGCCAAGAGCAAGCCGCGAAGCACTTTTTTTCAATCAGCTGCTTGGACAATTACGCGAGTGGACAGGCGCTGATTGTTTTGCCATCCACGCGCCTAGAATTCTCAGCCGTGAACGACACAGCTGGATAGAAAAGATCGACAACACGCCTTGTGCCAGCGCAGCGGACGTGGCGCTGTTCTATAAAAAAATGGGCGCACAAATCGCCGTCATTCATGCACTCAACGGTATCGACTTCCATTACGAGAACATCATCGCGTGTGGCAACAGCCCGGTCATGATTGACCTGGAGTGCTTGTTCACCGCGTCCACCAGTGAACTGCTACTCGACCTGCCTGCCAACAGTGCACTGTCCAATACCTTTAAATTGATCCAGCAGTCGGTATGTTCCAGCGGTTTTGTGCCCTTTTCACAAAAATCCAATAACGACCAGAGCGGGCTGACTCGGCAAGCGCTATTCATCTCCACCCGTCACGCCCTGGTTTTCGAAAATGGCTTTTACCATTTACGCAAAGTCGAGTTCGAACACCTTCTGGTGCAAAAACACTTGCCGCTTTTGCAGGGCGAACGCCAGGGACATGAAACGTTTAAAGCCGAACTTATCCTCGGCTTTGAATACGCTTATGGCGAATTGATGACGCATCGGCACACGATTATGCAGATGCTTGAGCAATCCGCAGGCGAATTATCAACCCGTGTATTGCTCAAGAACTCTCAACGTTATGCTGACTTTATCGGGCTGAGCCGCCATCCACGCTTCATGAAAAACATGTTGGACCGGGAGCTTCTGCTGGCAACGCTGTGGAGAGACTTGAAGGAGCCCTATCGAACAAAGGGTATCCCGCGCTATGAGATAGCCGACCTGCAAAGATCCAGCATTCCGTGTTTCACCATGCCGCTCAACGCCAACGCTTTGATGAGCGCACAAGGTGAAACAATAGACATGACGCCAGTACAACCGCCGATAAAAAGCTGCCTACAAAAAATAGCCAACCTGTCTACCGCCGACAGGGCATTACAACTCACGTTACTCGAAATGTGTCTGTTCCCAGAGTCCAATGGACAGCCGCCATCACATGTCATCGCCAATGAAGCGCTCCAAACGGATCGACTCGACGCAGTACTGCGCATCAGTTCCCGCCTCGAAGCGCTTGCGGTCAAGGGAACGGCAACGGACGTCAGTTGGCTGGCTTTTCATACGCACCCCACGACTCACAGGAAATACCCCTCGCCAATGGATCACGGGTTGTACTCCGGTGTCGCCGGGGTTGGCTTGTTTTACCTGAGCCTGTTCAAGGTGAGCGGCAAACCGCACATGCTGGCACTCCTGGATCAGGTCCTGGACTCACTGGAGCAACATTTTGGCTTTTTCAAAGCCGACCTGACCGTCAGTGCTTACCATGGGCTGGGTGCATACATCTATCTGCTCATCAATCGTCGCCAAATCACGGGCGATCCGAAACACGATGAGAAAATTGCCAGCCTGCTGACCCAGCTGATTGAAGTCCCCCCTGAACGCTACGACTTCGACTTCCTGGGCGGTTGTTGTGGTGCGGTGACGCTGCTGGCCAATATCCATGGGTTATCCGCGCAAGCGGATGTGCTGCCGGCCATTCGGCGCATGGTCGACTACATAAAGGACCAAGTCCTGATCGAAGAAGGCCAGCTTCTGCGACGCGATGATCGCTCCGTCATTTTAACGGGCCTGTCCCATGGTCTATCTGGCGTCATCCATGCGTTGTGCAAAGCCTACGACGTGACCGGCGATAGGGCCTTGGTGCCCTTGGCCATCCAGGTACTGGAGGGTGAAAATCGCTTGAGCCGGGAAGGTTTCTGGCTGGACCTGAGAGACCTGGTCCCTGTCGACCATGCCACCAAGTGGTGTCATGGAGACGGCGGCATCCTCATCGCCAGGCGACAACTCATGAAGTCGATGGGAGATGCCTTGGACGACACCACCCGGCAGACAGTCCTCGACGACATCCAGCGCTGCGAGAACAATCTCTGGCACCACGGCTTCGGCGATGGCTACAACCTTTGCCATGGCGATTTCGGCAATCTGATCTGCCTGTATGACTTGTATCGGCACGCCGATAATCCCGAGGGCATCAGCAGGGTCAAACAGGCCCTTGGCGAAGTCACCCGGCAGTTTTTCGAGGGCCCCTTTCTCCATAGCGACCGGGTTCCCGACGTGAGCCTGCTGACTGGCATTACAGGCGCAGGTTATGCCTTGCTGTATGAGATCGACCCAACGATCCCCAACATACTCTCGCTCGATTTCGCGATGCCCGCTTAAGTGGGCTAACAGTCACTGTGGGGAGCGAGCTTGCTCGCGAGACGGCTTCACATTCAGCATCTCTGCTAGCTGATCCAGCGCTATCGCGAGCAAGCTCGCTCCCACAGGGGAAATTGCGCCCATAAAAAAACGGAGCCTTCGAAGGCTCCGTTTTTTATGCAACCGACCGAATCAGGCCAGCTTCTTGTGCCGTACACGATGCGGCTGGGCGGCCGCTTCGCCGAGGCGTTTCTTGCGATCGGCTTCGTACTCGGTGTAGTTGCCTTCGAAGAACACCGCTTGGGAGTCGTCTTCGTACGCCAGGATGTGGGTCGCCACGCGGTCGAGGAACCACCGATCGTGGGAGATCACAATGGCGGCGCCCGGGAAGTCCAGCAAGGCTTCTTCCAGGGAACGCAGGGTTTCGACGTCGAGGTCGTTGGACGGTTCGTCGAGCAGCAGGACGTTACCGCCCTCCTTCAAGGTCAACGCCAGGTGCAAGCGACCGCGTTCACCACCAGACAGGTCCTTGACGAACTTCTGCTGGTCGCCGCCCTTGAAGTTGAAGCGGCCGACATACGTGCGCGACGGGATTTCATAGTTGCCGATGCGGATCTGGTCGGAACCGTCGGAGATCTGCTGGAACACGGTCTTGCTGCCGTCCAGGTCTTCGCGGCTCTGGTCGACGCAGGCCAGTTGCACGGTTTCACCGATTTCGATGCTACCCGAATCCGGGGTTTCCTTGCCCATCAGCATGCGGAACAGGGTGGATTTACCCGCGCCGTTACCACCGATCACACCGACGATGGCGCCTTTGGGCATGGAGAACGACAGGTTGTCGATCAACACGCGGTCGCCATAACCCTTGGTGACGTTCTTGAATTCGATGACCTTGTCACCCAGGCGCGGACCGGCCGGGATGTAGATCTCGTTGGTTTCGCTGCGCTTCTGGAATTCCTGGGATTGCATTTCCTCGAAGCGTTGCAGACGTGCCTTGGATTTGGACTGGCGGGCCTTGGCGCCTTTGCGCACCCACTCCAGTTCTTCCTTCATGGCTTTTTCATGGGCCGACTGCTGCTTGGATTCCTGGGCCAGACGATCGGACTTGGCTTCCAGCCAGCCCGAATAGTTGCCCTCGTACGGAATGCCTGCGCCGCGGTCCAGTTCCAGGATCCAGCCGGCGACGTTGTCCAGGAAGTACCGGTCGTGCGTGATCGCAACCACGGTGCCTGGGAAGTCGTGCAGGAAGTGTTCGAGCCAGGCGACGGAATCGGCGTCCAAGTGGTTGGTCGGTTCGTCGAGCAGCAACATGTCCGGGGCCGACAGCAGCAGGCGGCACAAGGCCACGCGGCGCTTCTCGCCACCCGAGAGGTGTTCGACCTTCGCGTCCCAGGCCGGCAGGCGCAGCGCATCGGCGGCGACTTCCAGCTGGCGATCCAGGTTGTGGCCGTCGCTGGCCTGCAGGATCGCTTCGAGCTTGGCCTGTTCGGCGGCCAACTTGTCGAAGTCGGCATCTGGATCGGCGTAGGCGGCATAGACTTCGTCGAGGCGCGCCTGGGCGTCCTTGATCACGCTGACCGCTTCCTCGACCACTTCACGCACGGTCTTGCTCGGGTCCAGCTGAGGCTCCTGGGGCAGGTAGCCGATGTTCAGGTCCGGCATCGGACGGGCTTCGCCGTCGAATTCGTTATCGACGCCGGCCATGATTTTCAGCAGCGTGGATTTACCCGAGCCGTTGAGGCCCAGCACGCCGATCTTGGCGCCGGGGAAGAACGAGAGTGAAATGTTTTTCAGGATTTCCCGCTTCGGCGGAACAACTTTGCTCAGCCGATGCATGGTGAAGACGTATTGAGCCATGGTGAACCTAGCGTCAGTGACAGGTGAAAAGAACGAGCCAGGCCATGCGCGGCGCCGGCACTTGACGGTCATCAGTGCCTGCGGGCGGATAGAGCCTGGGAATCTGGAGCTGGAACGCTCTTGTTTGACCGGCAAAGCTACCTCAACCGTCGGTCAAGGTCCAGCCGCCAGGGGCTGGCACTTTGCCACAAGTCAAGGCATGCTAGCCGCCCTTCGGGCGTCCGGCTTATAGTGCACGTCGCGCCAGTCCAGCAAACCGCAGGATTACAGCTTGTCCAACGTCACTCCGCCCCTGTCCCCTCGCGCACCCGCAGTCGTGCCCGGCTCGCCCCTGCGCGGGACACTGAAGGGCGCGCTGGCCACCCTGGTGCTGCTGTTGCTCGGCTTGCTGTTCTGGCAACTGCTCGACCAACTGCGCGAAACCCAACAGCAACAGCGCCAATACACCATCGACTACACCGCCGATCTTGCCGCGCAGGTCAGCCTGAACATGGCGCTGAACGCGCAAATCGCCCTCAACCTGCTACCAATCGTCGAGCAACCACAAAGTGCCGACGAACAGCAGGCCCTGGTGCGCAAACTCCAGCAGTCGCTACCCGAATTACGCAGCCTGGCACTGCTGAGCCCTTCCGGCCGAGTGCTCAGTGACAGCGACACCGACAGCCACGACGCCGATTACCTGGCTGATCTGGTGCGGCGCAGCCGGGCCCAGGCCCATTACTTCAGCAATGCCGAAGACGGCTCCGTCGTTCATCTATTGTTGCATCAGGCCAGCGGCAGCAGCCGGGGCTATTGGGCCTTGCGCCTGACCCCGAGTTTTTTCGCCACCCTGACCAAGCAGGCCGATGTGGGGCTGCGCCCGCTGTGGCTGGTGGAAAACCGTCTCAACCAGCAGATCGTCAGCCGCGACGAGAGCCTGCCCTCGAGCAGCCCTACCCATCTGTCCCCGGATGACCTGGAGAACACGGTACTGACCGTGCCCCTGAGCAGCAGCGACTGGCAACTGCGAGGGCTGTTCGACCGTCGCCAGGTGATCGAGCAACTGCTGCCGGCCTTCATTGGCAAGTGCCTGCTGGGCCTGGCATTTTCGTTGCTGCCAGTGATCGCGCTCTTGAACATGCGCCGACGCCAGCGGCAGTTGCATGAAGGTCGACGACGTTACCAGGATATTTTCGAAGGCACCGGCGTGGCCCTGTGCGTGCTGGACCTGTCGGGGCTCAAGGCCTTTTTTGAGCGGGCCGGCCTGCACACTGGCGATCAATTGCGCGCCTGGCTGCAAACCCCTCACCAACTCGAACAATTGCGCCAGGAAGTTCACGTCACCGAAGTCAACCAGATGGCGTTGAAACTACTCAACGTCGACTCCTGTGCCCAGGCTTGGCAGTTGCTGGTCGGCAAGGGCACGCCCGACAACAACCCCGTCGGCTCGAAACTGCTCGAAGCGTTGCTCGACCAACACAAGCAACTGGAACTGGAAATCAAGCTCCAGGATGCCCATGGCCGCGATCAGCACCTGTGGCTGGTGCTGCGCCTGCCGGAAAAACAACAAGACTGTAACGCGGTCATCCTGAGCATCAGCGACATCACCAGCCGCAAGCTGATCGAGCTCTCGCTGCTCGAGCGCGAAGGTTTCTGGTCCGACGTGGTACGCACCGTGCCGGACCATCTCTACGTGCAGGACGTCATCAGCCAGCGGATGATCTTCAGCAACCATCACCTGGGTCAGACCCTGGGCTACGACCGCACCGAACTGCACCAGATGGGCGAGTACTTCTGGGAAATCCTGCTGCACAGCGACGACGCCGATCACTACCACAACCTGCGCCAGGAACAACGGCGGGGCGGGTACACGCAGCTGTTGCAATGCCAACTGCGCTTTCGTCATCGCAATGGCAAATGGCGTTGTTTCGACATCCGCGAACAAGCCCTGGCCCGGGACCGGCACGACCAGGTGACCCGGATCATCGGCGTGGCCAAGGACGTCACCGAGCAGATCGAGGCCAGCGAATCGCTGCGCGACAGCGAGCAACGCTATCGGATGCTCGCCGAAAGCATCAGCGATGTGATTTTCTCCACCGACAACAAGCTTTCGCTCAACTATGTCAGCCCGTCGGTGCAAGCAGTGCTGGGCTACACCGCCGATTGGATTTTCCAGAACGGCTGGCAATCGATCATCGCCAATCCGCAACAACTGACCGGCATCTACAGCCTGATGGACCGCGTCAGCAAGGCCCTCGACAAGCCTGATCAACTGGCCGAGCTGCGCAACCAGATGCAGACCCAGCTGTTCCTGTTCGACTGCCTGCGTGCCGACGGGCGCAAGATCCCCATCGAGCTGCGGCTGGTGCTGGTGTGGGATGAACATGGTGCGTTCGAAGGCGTGCTCGGCGTCGGCCGCGACATCAGCCAACAGCGGCGCGCCGAAAAAGACCTGCGCATGGCCGCCACGGTCTTCGAGCACTCGACCTCGGCGATCCTGATCACCGACCCGGCCGGCTACATTGTCCAGGCCAACGAAGCGTTCAGTCGCGTCAGCGGTTATGCCGTGTCGCAAGTGCTGGACCAGTTGCCCAACATGCTGACCGTGGACGAGCAACAGGAAGCCCACTTGCGCTACGTGCTCAAGCAGTTGCAGCAGCACAGCACCTGGGAAGGCGAGGTCTGGCTCAAGCGCCGCAATGGCGAACACTACCCGGCCTGGGTCGGCATCACCGCCGTGCTGGACGACGAAGGCGACCTGGCCAGCTATGTGTGCTTCTTCAGCGACATCAGCGAACGCAAGGCCAGCGAGCAGCGCATCCATCGCCTGGCCTATTACGACGCCCTGACCCACCTGCCCAACCGCACGCTGTTCCAGGATCGCCTGCACACCGCGCTGCAATCGGCCGAGCGGCAGAAGACCTGGGTCGTGCTGATGTTCCTCGATCTGGACCGTTTCAAGCCGATCAACGACTCCCTGGGCCATGCCGCCGGTGACCGGATGCTCAAGGAAATGGCCACGCGCCTGCTCGGCTGCGTCGCCGACGACGACACCGTGGCGCGCATGGGCGGCGACGAATTCACCCTGCTGCTGCAACCACGCGCCAGCCGTGAAATGGCGCTGAACCGGGCCATCACCGTGGCCGAGCAGATCCTCGCCAGCCTGGTCCGGCCATTCGTGCTCGAAGGCCGCGAGTTTTTCGTCACCGCCAGTATCGGCATCGCCCTGAGCCCCCAGGACGGCAACGAACTGAGCCAGTTGATGAAGAACGCCGACACGGCCATGTACCACGCCAAGGAACGTGGCAAGAACAACTTCCAGTTCTACCAGGCCGACATGAACGCCAGCGCCCTGGAGCGCCTGGAACTGGAAAGCGACTTGCGCCACGCCTTGGAGCAGAACGAGTTCGTGCTGTATTACCAACCGCAGTTCAGCGGCGACGGCAAACGTTTGACTGGCGCCGAGGCCCTGCTGCGCTGGCGCCATCCGCGCCGCGGGTTGGTGCCGCCGGGGGATTTCATCCCGGTACTCGAAGAACTCGGGCTGGTGGTGGATGTCGGCGACTGGGTCATCACCGAAGCCTGCCGGCAACTCCGAACCTGGCACCAGGCCAAGGTCCGGGTGCCAAAGGTCTCGGTCAACATTTCCGCCCGGCAGTTCTCCGATGGCCAATTGGGCACGCGCATCGCCAATATCCTGCGCAGCACCGGCCTGCCGCCGGCCTGCCTGGAGTTGGAACTGACGGAAAGTATCCTGATGCGCGAAGTCAGCGAGGCGATGCAGATCCTGGCCGGGCTGAAGAACCTGGGCCTGAGCATCGCCGTTGATGACTTCGGCACCGGTTATTCATCGCTCAACTACCTCAAGCAATTCCCCATCGACGTGCTGAAGATCGACCGCACCTTCGTCGACGGCCTGCCATCCGGCGAGCAGGATGCGCAGATCGCCCGGGCGATCATCGCCATGGCCCACAGCCTCAACCTGGCGGTGATCGCCGAGGGCGTCGAGACTCATGAGCAACTGGACTTTTTGCGCGAGCACGGCTGCGACGAAGTCCAGGGCTACCTGTTCGGCCGGCCGATGCCGGCCAACCGGTTCGAAGCGCAGTTCAGCAATGATGCGTTGTTCATGCTCGATTGAGATTCTTTGGTGTCTGGACTGGCTTCATCGCGAGCAAGCTCGCTCCCACAGGGTTATGTGTACGCAGGCCAAATGTGGGAGCGAGCTTGCTCGCGATAGGGCCCGCCAGGGCAACGCAGAATGGCGCGTGAAACCCATTCGTCCGCGACATGACGTCCTTTCATATGCCATCCAAAACCGGTTGGGTTAGAATGCCCCCCTTTTCTGCCCCCGATCCTTGAGGACCGCCATGTTCAGCCGTGATTTGACTATTGCCAAGTACGACGCCGATCTCTTTGCCGCCATGGAGCAAGAAGCTCAGCGCCAGGAAGAGCACATTGAGCTGATCGCTTCGGAAAACTACACCAGCCCCGCGGTGATGGAAGCTCAAGGCTCGGTACTGACCAACAAGTACGCCGAAGGCTACCCAGGCAAGCGCTACTACGGTGGTTGCGAGTACGTCGACGTGGTCGAGCAACTGGCCATCGACCGCGCCAAGGAACTGTTCGGCGCCGATTACGCCAACGTCCAGCCACACGCTGGCTCCCAAGCCAACGCCGCCGTGTACCTGGCGCTGCTGTCGGCCGGTGATACCATCCTGGGCATGAGCCTGGCCCACGGCGGTCACCTGACCCACGGCGCCAGCGTTTCCTCCTCCGGCAAGCTGTACAACGCCATCCAGTACGGCATCGACGGCAATGGCCTGATCGACTACGACGAAGTCGAGCGCCTGGCCCTCGAGCACAAGCCGAAAATGATCGTGGCCGGTTTCTCCGCCTACTCGCAGATCCTCGACTTCCCACGCTTCCGCGAAATCGCCGACAAGGTCGGTGCCTACCTGTTCGTCGACATGGCTCACGTTGCCGGCCTGGTTGCCGCGGGCGTCTACCCGAACCCGGTGCCATTCGCCGACGTGGTCACCACCACCACCCACAAGACCCTGCGCGGTCCACGTGGCGGCCTGATCCTGGCTCGCGCCAATGCCGACATCGAGAAGAAGCTGAACTCCGCCGTCTTCCCAGGCGCCCAGGGTGGCCCGCTGGAGCACGTGATCGCCGCCAAGGCGATCTGCTTCAAGGAAGCCCTGCAACCTGAGTTCAAGGCTTACCAGCAACAAGTGGTGAAGAATGCCAAGGCCATGGCCGGCGTGTTCATCGAGCGCGGCTTCGACGTGGTGTCCGGCGGTACCGAAAACCACCTGTTCCTGCTGTCCCTGATCAAGCAGGACATCTCCGGCAAAGACGCCGACGCGGCGCTGGGCAAGGCGTTCATCACCGTGAACAAGAACTCGGTGCCCAACGACCCACGCTCCCCGTTTGTCACCTCGGGCCTGCGTTTCGGCACACCGGCCGTGACCACCCGTGGCTTCAAGGAAGCCGAGTGCAAGGAACTGGCCGGCTGGATCTGCGACATCCTGGCGGACCTGAACAACGAAGCGGTCATCGACGCCGTGCGTGAGAAGGTCAAGGCTATCTGCAAGAAGCTGCCGGTATACGGCGCTTAATCAGCTCGCCAACGCGTAGCCAAGAAGGCCCGCATCGAAAGATGCGGGCCTTTTTTATTGGCACGTACAAAACATACGATCAAACAACTAACGCCAGCCAGCCTTTAATGTCCTGCAACACAGGCACTCCCACACGCGATTAATAACTCAATAAGATCAAGCTCGCCTCACCTCGAAATTAATCAACCCTTACAGGAGTCAATATTCACATGGACAGTGAACATTCCTTTCATGCAACACTTGATATGTTCAGCGCTCACGTCAATCTACTGGGAAGGCTGCACGGCAAACCCGCGATGGCGACCGTCAGTTCTTTCAGCGGTGGATTTTATACCGGCAAACCCCAGACCCAGGATCACTCACACCTGCTTGGCATGCGCCCCGAAGCCCCTGGAACGCGCGGCGAGCCCTTGCGGCTGCATTTCCGGCACACGGCGGGTGGCTATCTCCTGACCCTAAAAAATACCGGCGAGCACTACAACAAACTGCTCAGTAAAAGCTGGTTTGAAGTACTTGGCGCAAAGGATCCCACTACTAAAAAGCCGACGCATTTTACCCTTATCGACTTTCAACAGAAAGTCATCACGCCGGCAACCATCAAATCCGGTCACACCCGTATTTCGCTCATGACAGCCGGTAGAAAATATGTGGGGGGATTAAGGCTGCGGGGCTCGCCTTATCTCTATCTTGCCGAGACGGGAGAACAGTCAAAAGTGACGTTCATTCTGAGCATCCTCTGAGAAAAATACCCGTAGAGCATTTTAATCCAAGGCAGTTGCAAGCCCCCCTGTGGCGAGGGAGCAAGCTCCCTCGCCACAGTCTTGGGTCCTCTCCTGAACTGACTCGCTGACTGGCGATATTTTTTCTGACCGAGAAAAGGCTCAAGCTCAGGGCTTTCGCCACAACTGGTAAGACCGGTAAAGCCAAAACACCACAATCAAGCTTGCATACCCGCGAAAACAGCGCCTAGACTGCGCCTGCACTGGACAAACCGGTAAGACCACAATAATGAAGTCCCGACGCCAGCCATCCTGGCGAACAAGGACACCGAACCAGGAATCCCTCCCATGCTCAAATGGTGCTCGCGGTCGATCTTCCTACAAGTTGTCCTTGGACTGGTGCTCGGCATCGTCTGTGGGCTTACCCTTCCTGAATACTCTGCACAGCTCAAACCCCTCGGCGACGGTTTCATCAAACTGATCAAGATGCTTATCGGCCTGATCGTGTTCTGCGTGGTGGTCAGTGGCATCTCCGGCGCCGGTGATCTCAAGAAAGTCGGACGCATCGGCCTCAAGTCGGTCATCTACTTCGAAGTCCTCACCACCATCGCCCTGGTCATCG
The DNA here is from genome assembly GCF_059579345.1 of Pseudomonas sp. FSO-7. Classification (NCBI taxonomy): domain Bacteria; kingdom Pseudomonadati; phylum Pseudomonadota; class Gammaproteobacteria; order Pseudomonadales; family Pseudomonadaceae; genus Pseudomonas; species Pseudomonas sp. FSO-7. The sequence continues at coordinate 5,698,829 of NZ_CM184193.1, forward strand.
GTCTGGTCCTGGCTTTCAGCACCGGCATTGGCAGCGGCGCGAACATCCACCTGGAACAGCTCTCCAGCGCGGACGTAAACGATATCGCCCAGCGCGGCGAGCACATGGTCACCACCACCCAGTTCCTGATGAACCTGATCCCGACCTCGGTGATCGGGGCGTTCGCGGAAAACAACATCCTGCAGGTACTGCTGTTCGCCGTGCTGTTTGGCAGCGCGTTGAACCTCGTCGGTGACGCCGCTTCCGGCATTTCGCGCCTGATCAACGAACTCAGCCATGTGATCTTCCGCATCATGGGCATGATCGTGCGCCTGGCCCCCATCGGTGTGTTCGGCGCCATTGCCTTCACCACCAGCAAATATGGCCTGGACTCGCTGCAGCACTTGGGTAGCCTCGTCGGCCTGTTCTACCTGACCTGCATCGCTTTTGTCGCCGTGATCCTCGGTGTGGTGATGCGTGCGTCGGGCCTGCCGATGCTGCCGTTTCTCAAATACCTGCGCGAAGAGCTGCTGATCGTACTCGGCACCGCGTCGTCCGATGCCGTGCTGCCCCAGATCATGCGCAAGCTCGAACACCTGGGGATCGGCAGCTCCACCGTGGGCCTGGTGATTCCAACCGGTTACTCATTCAACTTGGACGGTTTCTCGATCTACCTGACCCTGGCGATTGTCTTCATTGCCAACGCCACCGGTACACCCCTGGCCCTGAGCGATCTATTGACCATCCTGCTGGTCTCGCTGATCACCTCCAAGGGCGCCCACGGGATTCCCGGCTCGGCCTTGGTCATCCTGGCGGCGACGCTGACCGCAATCCCGGCGATCCCGGTGGTCGGTCTGGTGCTGGTGTTGGCCGTGGACTGGTTCATGGGCATTGGCCGGGCCCTGACCAACCTGATCGGCAACTGCGTGGCGACCGTGGCGATTGCCCGCTGGGAGAAAGACATCGATGTCCCTCGGGCGCGCAAGGTGCTGTCCGGTCAACAAGGCTATACCTTCCACCCCAGAAAACCGGTGGGCAATGCCCATCACCAGCAATTCTGAAAGACGGCGATGCCGGCCCGCGAGCCGGCATCGCCTGATTGATTTCCAAGGAGTCACATGTGATCAGCTCATCGACCGTCGTCAATTCCGTGGTGGAGAAACTCCGCGCCGCCCTCGCCCGGGGCCAGTGGCGCTCGGGCGACATGCTGCCCGGCCAGCGAGAGTTGGCCGAGCAACTGGGCATCAGCCGGCCAAGCCTGCGTGAAGCGGTGATTGTCCTGGAGACCCTGGGCCTGGTGCGCTCGATGCCCGGCAAAGGCGTCGTGGTGCTGGAGGCCAATCCCGGCGATGCCGCCAGTGAAGGCAGTGCCATGGCCGGCGCGAGCCTGGAGGACCTCTTGCAACTGCGCTACACCCTGGAACCCTTCATCGTCGGCCTGGTGGCCCAGTCCATCAGCAGCAAGGACGTCGGCCAGTTGCGCCTGACCCTCATGGACATGCGCGAAGCCCTGGAAGCCAACGACAGCGACGCCTGCGCCAACGCCTACATCGCCTTCCATGAAGAACTGTTTGCCCTGACATCCAACCCGATCTTCCAGAACGTGGTCCAGCAGACCAGCAACGCCCTCAAGCAAAGCGCCGACGTGTTGCGCAACTCGCCCGAGCACCTGGCCGAACGCCTGGAAGAGAACGAAGCGGTGGTCCGTGCCATCCGTGGCAAGAACAGCGCCCAGGCCAGCGCCGAAATGCGCCGGCACATTCTTCGGGAAGGCCAGCGCATGGGCATTGAATTGAATATTCCGGACGACAACCTCGGCACCTGAGCCTGGGCCTGCGGAGACCGCCATGAACACTCTCGTTTCCCATCAACACAACCGCAATGTACTCGCCGCCCTGCCCCTGCGCGGCCGGATCGGCAAACCGTCGGTGGACGATATCTACCCGCGGATCTTCGACGCCATTCTCGAACAACGCATTGCCCCGGCCAGCCGCTTCACCGAGGAAAGCCTGGGAGATGTATTCGGTGTCAGCCGCAGCATCATTCGCCGCGTCCTGGCGCGCCTGTCCCACCAGCAAGTGGTGATCTTGCGGCCCAACCACCGGCCACAAGTCGCCGCACCGGATCTGGAGCAGACCCGACAGATTCTCCATGCTCGCCGCCTGGCCGAGCAGACCCTGGTGCGCCTGGCCTGCAAGGCGCCGCAACCGCAGGATCTACGACGTCTTCGGGATCTGGTGGAACAGGAACAGCACTGCCTGGAGCGCGGCGAGCGGGGCCCGGCGATACGCCTGTCCGGCGAGTTTCACCTGCAACTGGCCGCCATGGCCGGCAACGCGCCGTTGATGCAGTTTCTCGGCAGCCTGGTGCCCTTGACCTCACTGGCGCTGGCACGGCACGAGGTCAAGTCCCGTCGGCATTGCGCCTGGCAGGAACACCTGGCGATCGTCGACGCGGTGGAAGGCCGCAACGTCAATGAAGCGGTGCGGCTGATGGATGAGCACCTGGACCATCTTGAGCAAAAGCTGACGATCAAATAGCGGTTGTGGCGAGGGAGCTTGCTCCCGCTCGGTTGCGCAGCGACCGCAAAATCTTGGGGCTGCTGCGCAGCCCAGCGGGAGCAAGCTCCCTCGCCACGAGAAGCTCTTTAGCCGCACATTGTTGATGGTCGCAGGCAAAGCGTCGTCAAAGTAGGGCTGCTTCGAAACCTGCGCGGATTTTTTCCTCGGGCAGCTCGTCGGCGATGAATACGATCACGCTTTCCCGGGGCTCATCCAGAGCCCATTCAGTGTCCCAATCGAAACCGTACAGCTTGAGCACGCCCTGAAATACCAGCCGGCGGGGTTCGCCGGCGATGTTCAACACGCCTTTGTAGCGCAGCAATTGCTTGCCGTGCTCTTCCAGCAACTGGTTCATGAACTCGCTGAGCTTGTCGATATCCAGCGCCTTGTCGGTGCGCAGCACCAGGCTGCTGATGCGATCGCCCGGGGTGGCCTTGCCCACCGGTCGCAGGCTGAACCCTGCGCCCAGGTCTGCATTGAGATTGAAACCACGAATGTCGAGCAACTCAGCCAGGTCGATCTGGCCGTGTTCAACCACCCTGATCGGTGCCCGTCGGTTGATGCGCGTCAGCCGCTCGCCAAGGGCCTGGACTTGAGCGGCGTCTACCAAGTCGGTCTTGCTCAGCAGCAGGCGATCGGCAAACCCTACCTGGGCCTGGGCGATAGCCTGGGTCAGGTGGATGCCGGCGTGAGCGGCGTCCACCAGGGTCAGGATCCCGTCGAGGATATAGCGCTCGCGCAGGTCCTCGTCGATGAAGAAAGTCTGCGCCACCGGGGCCGGATCGGCCAGGCCGGTGCATTCGATCACCAGGCGGTCGAAGGCAATCTCGCCGCTGTCCAGTCGCTCGAGCAACAGGTACAGGGCCTTGGTCAGGTCGGTGTGAATGGTGCAGCACACGCAGCCGTTGGCCAGGGTCATGACCTGCACCGGCTCATCGCCCAGCAGTTGGGTGTCGATACCGGCATCGCTGAATTCGTTCTCGATCACGGCGATTTTCAGGCCATGCTCGGCCTTGAGCAGATGGCGCAACAACGTGGTCTTGCCGGCGCCGAGGAAGCCGCTGAGGATGGTGACCGGGATGGGAGAGGACAAACTGAATCTCCTTGATGCCTGAAAGGAAAGCGGTTTTTGTGGGAGCGAGCCTGCTCGCGATGGCGTCGGGTCAGTCGACATTACCATTAACTGACACTCCGCTATCGCGAGCAAGCTCGCTCCCACAAGGGTTCTGTGGCGTATGCAAATGCTGAAACCAACCCAAAACAACTGTGGGAGCGGGCTTGCTCGCGATAGCGGTGTGTCAGCCACATTATCTGTTAACTGACACGACGCCTTCGCGAGCAAGCCCGCTCCCACATGGGGTTTGGGTTTAACTCAACTCAACAGCACTTGGGCCCACCCTTGCCACCGTAACGGGCCTCCTGGCGTTCGCGAAAGAACGCCTCGTAGTCCATCATCGGTTTGTCCGGGTGCTGGGTTTGCATGTGCTCGACGTAGTTGTCGTAGTCGGGCATGCCGACCATCAGGCGGGCGGCCTGACCGAGGTATTTACCCAGGCGACTCAAGTCATTGAACATCGTTGCAATCCTCTATCAAGCGTCCGGCAGGGCCTGGAATGGCGCTTCTTTGTCCGTGCGTTCTTTCGTGCCCCAGGCGGCGATGCCGACCTTGAGCGCGTAGAACAGAATGCTGAAGACCACGAACAGGAACAACACCGTCAGCGTCGCGTTGGTGTAGGCGTTGAACACCACGTGCTGCATTTGCTCGATGCTCTTGGCCGGGGCCAGGATCTGGCCGGCGGCCAGGGCATCGTTGTATTTGCGCGCCAGGGCCAAGAAGCCGATCGCCGGGTTGGCGTCGAACAGCTTGATCAGGCCCGCCGTGGTGGTGCAGATCAGTAGCCAGCTCGCCGGCAGCAGCGTGACCCAGACGTAGCGCTGGCGCTTCATCTTGATCAGCACCACGGTGGCGAGCATCAGGGCGATACCGGCCAGCATCTGGTTGGAGATGCCGAACAGCGGCCACAAGGTGTTGATGCCGCCCAGCGGATCGATCACGCCCTGGTACAGCAGGTAACCCCACAGCGCCACGCAGCCGGCGGTGGCGATCAGGTTGGCGGTCCAGGATTCGGTGCGCTTGAGGGCTGGCACGAACGAGCCGAGCAGATCCTGGAGCATGAACCGCCCGGCGCGGGTGCCGGCGTCCACAGCCGTGAGGATGAACAGCGCTTCAAACAGGATCGCGAAGTGGTACCAGAACGCCATGGTGTTCTCACCCGGCAGCACCGAGTGCAGGATCTGCGCGATACCGACCGCCAGGGTCGGCGCACCGCCGGCACGGGCCAGGATGGTGGTCTCGCCGATGTCCTTGGCCACCGCTTGCAGCGCGTCGGGGGTGATTGCAAAACCCCAGCTGCTGACGGTCTGGGCCACGGCCACCACGTCAGTCCCGACGATCGCCGCCGGGCTGTTCATGGCGAAGTACACGCCCGGCTCGATCACCGAAGCAGCCACCATGGCCATGATCGCCACGAAGGACTCCATCAGCATGCCGCCATAACCGATGTAGCGAGCGTTGGTTTCGTTATCCAGCAGCTTGGGCGTGGTGCCCGAGGAAATCAGCGCATGGAAACCCGAGACCGCGCCGCAGGCGATGGTGATGAACAGGAACGGGAACAGCCCGCCCTTCCACACCGGCCCGGTGCCGTCGGTGAACTGGGTCAGCGCCGGCATTTTCAACTCGGGCATGGTCACCAGGATGCCGATCGCCAGGGCGACGATGGTGCCGATCTTGAGGAAGGTCGACAGGTAGTCCCGTGGCGCCAGGATCAGCCACACCGGCAGTACCGCCGCGACGAAACCGTAGCCGATCAGCATCCAGGTGATCTGGATCCCGGTGAAGGTGAAAGCCTTGGCCCAGACCGGGTCGGCGGCGATTTGCCCGCCCAGCCAGATCGAGCCCAGCAGCAACAGCACGCCGATGATCGAGATTTCACCGATGCGGCCCGGACGGATGTAGCGCATGTAGATGCCCATGAACATCGCGATCGGGATGGTCGCCATCACCGTGAAGATGCCCCACGGGCTCTCGGCCAGGGCCTTGACCACGATCAGCGCCAGCACCGCGAGGATGATGATCATGATCAGGAAGCAGCCGAACAGCGCGATGGTACCGGGGATGCGGCCCATTTCCTCGCGCACCATGTCGCCCAGGGAGCGACCGTTGCGACGAGTGGAGAGGAACAGGACCATGAAGTCCTGCACCGCACCGGCCAGCACCACGCCGGCGATCAGCCAGAGCGTGCCGGGCAAATAGCCCATCTGCGCCGCCAGCACCGGCCCGACCAGCGGCCCCGCGCCGGCAATGGCCGCGAAGTGGTGGCCGAAGAGAATGTGTTTGTTGGTCGGGACGTAGTCCAGGCCATCGTTGTTGAGCACGGCGGGGGTGGCCCGGCGCGCATCGAGTTGCATCACGTTGTTGGCGATAAAGAGGCTGTAGTAGCGGTAGGCGACCAGGTAGATGGCCACGGCGGCGACGACGATCCACAAGGCATTGATCGCCTCGCCTCGGCGCAAGGCCACGACGCCCAGGGCGCACGCTCCTACGACGGCCAGCAGTAGCCAGGGTAGATGGCGCAGCAGGCTATTATTGTTTTTCATTTTTATATTCCAGCCAGGGTGGACAAGAAAGATAGCCACAGGAGTTTAGCGCTAACCTGGACAAAGGCCATACTCGACATTCGTCTGTCTGTTGTCGAACGGTGACGAGACTCCCTCGGCAGGGTCTATAGTCAATGAATCTTCAGAGGGGATGCGTCATGAGCGAACGTCGCCGCTTCGTGCGAATTGAATTCCATGCCAGGATCGACCTGAGCCAGGGCCCGTTCATCTGGCCGGTGGAGCTGCTCGATCTGTCCCTCAAGGGACTGCTGATCCAGAAGCCCGAGCCCTGGCTTGGCGATATCGAACAGCCCTTCATAGCCGATATTCATCTGAGCCCTGAGGCTGAAATCAAAATGGAAGTTCGGTTGACTCATGATGACCATGGTCACCTGGGTTTCGTTTGTGAACGCATCGATCAGGAGTCCATCGCACACTTGCGCCGATTGGTGGATCTCAATCGGGACGATCATGATCAAGGGGTGCTGGAGCGGGAGCTGGCGGCGTTGATTCATATCTGAAAAGCCCTGCCACCCCCCTGTGATATACACAGTCCCCAGTCATATGCACGATCCCCTGTGGCGAGGGAGCTTGCTCCCGCTGGGCTGCGTAGCAGCCCTAAAAGCAGCGACTCAATCAGCCTGACACACCGAGATGCAGATTTCAGGTCTGCTGCGCAGCCCAGCGGGAGCAAGCTCCCTCGCCACAGGGACCGCGCAGGCCTTGGGGTTATTCGAACAACGCATCCAACGCCTGTTCCAGACGGGTCACCGCGATAATCTGCAACCCCGGCGGCGCTTCCTTCGGCGCGTTCCCCTTGGGCACGATGGCGCGTTTGAAGCCGTGCTTGGCCGCTTCCTTGAGCCGCTCCTGTCCGCTGGGCACCGGCCGCACTTCCCCCGACAACCCCACTTCGCCAAACACCAGCAAATCATGGGGCAGCGGCCGGTTGCGCAGGCTGGACATGACCGCCGCCATCAACGCCAGGTCGGACGCGGTCTCCAGTACCTTGACCCCGCCCACGACATTGAGGAACACGTCCTGGTCGTGCGTGGGAATACCGCCATGTCGATGCAACACCGCCAGCAGCATGGCCAGCCGATTCTGATCCAGGCCCAGGGTGACCCGGCGCGGGTTCGCCAAGTGGCTGTCATCCACCAGCGCCTGCACCTCCACCAACATCGGCCGGGTCCCTTCCCACGTCGCCATGACCACACTGCCCGGGACTTCTTCCTGGGCACGCGTCAGAAAAATCGCCGAAGGGTTCGAGACTTCTTTCAGGCCCCTGTCGGTCATGCCGAACACACCCAATTCGTTGACGGCGCCGAAACGGTTCTTCACCGCCCGCAGCAAACGCAGGCGGCCATCGGACTCGCCTTCGAAATACAACACGGTGTCGACCATGTGCTCCAACACTCGCGGGCCCGCCAGCGCACCTTCCTTGGTGACGTGGCCCACCAGGAAAATCGCCGTGCCGCTCTGCTTGGCGTAGCGCACCAGCAACGCCGCGCTTTCACGCACCTGGGACACGCCACCCGGGGCCGATTGCAGCTGTTCGGTGAAAATGGTCTGGATCGAGTCGATCACCATCACCTTGGGTTTTTCCAGGCGCGCCGTGGCGATGATGGTTTCGATGCAGGTCTCGGTCATGACCCGCAACTGGTCCTGGGGCAAGCCCAGGCGCCGGGCACGCATGGCGACCTGTTGCTGGGACTCTTCGCCAGTGACGTACAGCGCCGGCATGCGGGTGGCAAGGTTGCACAAGGTTTGCAAGAGGATGGTGGATTTGCCGATGCCCGGGTCCCCACCGATCAGCACCACCGAACCGTCCACCAGGCCGCCGCCCAGCACGCGGTCCAGTTCACCGGACGCGGTGGAGAAACGCGGGATTTCTTCAACGCTGACTTCGGCCAGGGTCTTGATCTGCGCCTGCTGACCGGCCCAGCCCGTGCGGCCGGTGGGGGCCGCCGCGCCGCCGCTTTCCACCATGGTTTCGGTCAGGGTGTTCCAGGCCCCGCATTCGCTGCATTGGCCGGCCCATTTGGGGAAGGTCGAGCCGCACTCGGTGCAGCCGTACATGCGCTTTGCCTTGGCCATCTGAACTCCGGGGTCAAAACCGCGATGATAGCCCAGTGAAGGTTCACTGAGGGGCCGGCATTCTGATTTCGCCCTTCGCCAGATCCGCCGCGCTATTGCCCAACGGATCCCGGGCCTCCAGGTCGGCGCCCTTGGCCTTCAAGGCATCGAGCAACTCGCCACGCTTGAACAAACCCGCATACATCGCGGCGGTCTGTCCGGCACCGTTGCGCTGGTCCGGGCTGCAATAGGTGGACAGCAAGCGCCGGGCAATCTGCACTTCGCCCTTGAAAATGGCACCCATCAGCGCCGTATTGCCGCGTTTGTCCTGGGCACAGGCATCGGCCCCCGCGTCCAGCAACCGCTCCACGGCCGGGCCGTGGCCGTGATAAGCCGCCAGAATCAGCGCGGTGTAGCCCTTCTCATCCCGGGTATCCAGCGAATAACCGGCCTCGATAAACGTATCGAGCATCGGCACATCGCCCCGGCGAGCGGCGTCGAAATAATAGTTCTGCAGTTGTTCCTGTACCGCCGCCGGCTCGGTGGGTATTGGCTGATCGGCCAGTACGCTCAATGACCACGCCGCGAGTGTCGATAAAAGCAACTTACGCATCATGACCTCCCCATGCCCCAAGAACTGTGGGAGCGAGCTTGCTCGCGATGCAGGCGACTCGGTCTGGCTGCGCACCGCAGCGCCCGCATCGCGAGCAAGCTCGCTCCCACAGGTGGATCAGTCGCTCAGTTTTTCCGCCAGTGCCTTGACCCGGGCCAGGTCGCCTTTGGCGACACGGGCCACGCCAGTGCCGTATTCAGGATCGGCCTTGTAGAGGAACGACAGGATGATGTGCTTGCTCTCGTCATCAGTGGTCGCCAAAGAGCCACCAAAGCTTTCGATCAGGTCATCACGTTCTTTCTTGCTGAACGAACGATACAGATCACCGGCCTGCTTGAAGTTCTGCTCGCGCTGGATTTTCGCCTGCTGGGTGCTGCCACTCAGCGCGGCCTGGCTGTAGCGTGCCGCTTGCGGTTCTTCACGAGGCATCAGGCGGCTCGGTTGGTAATTCACGCCGGTACTGGTGCCGCCTGGGTTCATCGCACCGTCCTGGTTACCGTTGTTCACCGCCACCTTGGGGGCGTTGATCGGCAATTGCAGGGCATTGGCGCCTATGCGGTACATCTGCGTGTCGGCGTAGGAAAACACCCGTCCCTGAAGCAAACGGTCCTCGGAAGGCTCGATGCCTGGCACCAGATTGGCCGGCGCCATCGCCACCTGCTCGGTTTCCTGGAAGACATTCGCCGGATTGCGGTTCAAGACCATTTGCCCGACTTTGCGCTCAGGCACACCCGGCCAGATCTTGGTCGCGTCCAGTGGGTCGAAGTCGAACTTGGCAAGGTCCTCTGGTTTGAGCACCTGGACGTACAAGTCCCACTTCGGGAAGTCGCCCTTATTAATATGACTCACCAAATCGTTTGTCATATGGCTGTAATCTTGACCCTGAACTTTCACAACTTCTTTCGGATCGAGATTTTTCAAACCCTGCAAACTTTTCCAATGAAACTTCACGTAGTGAACGTCACCCTTGGCGTTAATCAGCTTATAGGCATGCACACCGTTACCGTCAATTTCACGGTAACTGGCCGGCGTGCCGGAGTTGGAATACAACTCGGTCAAGGTGCGGGTCGACTCTGGAACATGAGAGAAGAAATCGAAGCGGCGTGAATCATCGTCCAGGTTGGTCCGCGGGTCGGGCTTGAAAGCGTGGACCATGTCCGGAAACTTGATGGCATCCCGAATGAAGAAGGTCGGGAAGTTGTTGCCCACCAGGTCCCAGTTACCGTCGGCGGTGTAGAACTTCGTGGCGAAGCCACGGGGGTCGCGCAGGGTTTCCGGCGAATGATTGCCGTGCACCACGGCGGAAAAGCGCACGAACACCGGGGTGACCTGGCCGGCGGCAAAGACCTTGGCCTTGGTCAGGTCGCTGAGATCGTCGGACACCGTGAATGTGCCGTGGGCACCGGTACCACGGGCATGCACCACGCGCTCGGGGATGCGTTCACGATCGAAGCGCTGGAGTTTCTGGATCAACTGCACGTCTTGCAGCAGGGTCGGACCGTTGGGACCTGCCGTCTGCGAATTCTGGTTATCGCCGACCGCCGCACCGTTGTCCCGGGTCAGGGTGGCCGCGTTGACAGAGAAGGATAGAAGGCTCGCGGTCAGCACAAAAAGAGCGCGGCGATGGGAATAAGCCCCGTGGCCGAGGGAAGTGTTCATAGGCATGTTCCTCTGATGTTATAGGGCGCATCCATGTGCGCCATCCAGAGGCTAGTGCCGGGAAACGGAAAACCTAAATAGAAATGCCATACCGTGCCGATAGAAAAAACGTTATAGGGCCCCCGACCGAAACCGCGTATCACGCGCGATTGATGGCACTTTGTAAACTTTTCATCCGAGCCCCGGTCGATAACTGAAGCTTTGTAAGCAGGCGTTTCGAGCAGGACTCGGTGGGCTGATTTACACTGCCACTCATCTTTCATCTGTTACAAGGAATAACTCATGGGCGTGCTAAGCGAATTCAAGGCCTTCGCGGTCAAAGGCAATGTCGTCGACATGGCCGTCGGGATCATCATCGGCGCCGCTTTCGGCAAAATCGTTTCGTCCTTCGTGGGCGACGTGGTCATGCCGCCGATTGGCCTGCTGATCGGTGGCGTGGATTTCAGTGACCTGGCCATCACCCTCAAGGCCGCCCAGGGTGATGCGCCTGCCGTGGTACTGGCCTACGGTAAATTCATCCAGAGCACCATCGACTTCATCATCGTGGCGTTCGCCATTTTCATGGGCGTCAAGGCCATCAACCGCCTCAAGCGCGAAGAAGCCGTAGCCCCCAGCGCCCCCCCGGTTCCGACCAAGGAAGAGCTGCTGCTGGGTGAAATTCGCGACCTGCTCAAGGCTCAGAACGAGCGGCCCTGAGCCGATCAGTCACTGCCCCTCGCCACACTGATCGACATCAGCCCTACCAGTAATTTTCCACCGCCACCTGGCCCGGACGACGGGTCAGGCTCAGTTGCAGGCCTCTGGCCTTGAGCAACTTGCGCGTGTCGTCGATCATTTGCGGGTTGCCGCACAGCATCACCCGCGAATGCTCCGGCGTCAGCGCTACGCCGGCCGCGCGCTCCAGCTCGCCGCTGTCGATCAAGGTGGTAATGCGCCCACTGAGCGCCCCCGGGTGTTGCTCACGGGTGACGGTGGCAATGAAATGAAACTTGTGAGCGTACTCGACCAGGTAGTCGCGCTGGGGCAGTTCCTTGATCAGGTCCTGATACGCCAGTTCGCGCGCCTCGCGCACGCTGTACACCAGGATGATCCGCTCGAATTTTTCCCAAGCCTCGAAATTCTGGAGGATCGAAAGAAACGGCGCCACGCCCGTCCCCGTGGACAACAACCACAAATCCCGACCATCGACGAAGCGGTCCAGCGTCAGGTAGCCAAAAGCCTGGCGATCCACCAACAGTTCGTCACCCGGCTGCAAGCGGCTGAGTTCGCTGGTGAACTCGCCATCGGGCACCACGATGGAAAAGAATTCGAGGAACTCGTCGAACGGCGACGACACCATGGAGTAAGCCCGCCAGACGGTGGTACCGTCCGCCTTGGCGACGCCCAGCCGGGCAAACTGGCCCGCCCGGAAGCGAAAGCCGCGATCCCGGGTCGTGCGCAACGTAAACAAATGAGACGTCACTGGCTGGACATCGAGCAAGGTTTGGCGGGTGAACTTCTCTGCGCTGTCGGTCATGAGCCACTCCTGGGGGACAAGACGTGCAGTGTCCCGCAAAGTGAGCGTCTTCACCACCGACAAGCAAGTAATGGCATTTTAGCTACAGTTACCTCCGCCACCTCCAAATCCTTTACCAAACTTGTACAAAGTTAAAGACATGTAAAACCAAACCAATAAGAAACTTATCTCCTTAAATATTTCAAAATGTAAGCGAACTAAAAAAACCCCACTACAAGTTAGGAATAGTCCTACACTAAAATTTCGCATCATGGATTGGATCCGCATGGACGAATCAAACCCAGGAGAAAGCGATGGACAGGTGGAAGGACTTGTTGCTGAGGAAATTATCCTGTGAAAAAGACCTGCAGACGGCCTATCGTCTGGTACTGAATTTCTTTAACAATCAGGGATTTGAATATTGCGCATTTGCAGCCTATCTCGGAAGCCCCGACAAGCACACCAGCAAAGTGAATCTGAATAACTACCCTTATGGATGGGACCGGCTCTATGAACAAAACGGTTATGCTTCAAACGACCCATTAGTAGCACATTGCAATCAATCAGCGCTCCCAATCTTGTGGGATGAGACTGTTTTCGCTCAGGCCCCCAAGTTATGGCGAGAACTTAATCGACAGGGACTCAAGTACGGCTGGACCCAGGCTGTTCATGACGACCAAGGGGCGCAGTGCAGCCTGTTCAGCCTCGCACGAACCCATTGTCCCATTGATATCGAGGAACACTATGGCAATCTCGGCTACGCCATCTTCGCCAGTCAAAAGCTGCATGCGCTCGCCAGCAAAAAACTGTCTGACGCCGTCACAATCAAGCAGAACTATCACTTGTCGCCGAGAGAAATAGAAGTCCTGAGGTGGTCGGCCGAAGGTAAGACGGCGTCGGAAGTGGGCCGGATTCTCTGTCTTTCCGAACGAACGGTGAATTTCCATGTGTGCAGTTGCATGCGAAAACTGAACGTCAGCAATAAAATTTCAGCGGTGGCCAAGGCAGCCCAGATCCATGTGATCTGACCCGTGGCGCGGCACTGCCGAGCTGAAAAACCCGCGAGTAATGTGCAACAAAAAAACGTACCATTTACGGTCCCTCTTGAATGATGCCGCCTCTTGCACGCGACGCAGTTCATTCAGGTGGTCCCGCACAGACACCGGCCTCCAGGCAGCGGGAAATTCGTTGATCTCCAGAGTCCCCAGCCATGCCCCTGCTTGACAGTCCTTTCGCCCAACTCGACCTGATCCGCCAACCCGAACAGCAGAACGAACCGCTACAAGCCTTCGATGCGGCCGATGAATACCTGCTCGCGTATCTGGCCGAACAACAACCGGCCGCGCAGACTCGGGTCCTGGTGCTCAATGACGGCTTCGGCGCCCTGGCCGCCAGCCTGGCCGGCAACCTTCTGGTGACCAGCAGCGGTGACTCCTTCCTGGCCTTGCAGGCACTGGAGAAAAACCTGGTGCGCAATGGCCGGCCCTTCGACGCCGTGCCAACGTTGCCCGCCAGCGAACCGTTGACCGGCCCGTTCGATCGTGTCCTGATCAAAGTACCGAAAACCCTGGCCCTGCTGGAAGAACAACTGATTCGCCTGCAAGGCCAACTGGCGCCGGGCGCCCAGGTGATCGCCGGGGCCATGATCAAGCACCTGCCCCGGGCCGCCGGTGATTTGCTGGAGCGCTACATCGGCCCGGTGCAGGCCTCCCTGGCGGTGAAAAAAGCGCGGCTGTTGATCGCCACACCGCCCGCCGCCTCTTCACCCAGCAGTGCGCCGATCGTATCGCCCTACCCCACGCGCTACTGGCTGGACGAACCGAAGATCGAACTGCTCAACCATGCCAACGTGTTCTGCCGCGAAGGCCTGGACATCGGCACGCGCGCGTTCCTGCCACATCTGCCGAAAAACCTCGGCACGGCCCGGGTCGCGGACCTGGGCTGCGGCAACGGTGTGCTGGCCATCGCCAGCGCCCTGCAAAACCCCGAGGCCCGCTACACCCTGGTGGACGAGTCGTATATGGCCGTGCAATCGGCCGCCGAAAACTGGCGTGCGGCACTGGGCGAACGTGAGGTGACGATCCGAGCCGGCGATGGCCTGGCCGGGCAAGAAGCGCAGTCGCTGGATGTGGTGTTGTGCAACCCGCCCTTCCACCAGCAGCAAGTGGTGGGCGACTTCCTCGCCTGGCGGATGTTCCAGCAGGCTCGCGAAGCGTTGGTGGTGGGCGGCGCGCTGTACATCGTCGGCAACCGGCACCTGGGCTACCACAGCAAACTGGCGCGGTTGTTCCGAGGCGTCGAGCAAGTGGCCGCCACGCCGAAATTCGTGATTCTCAAAGCCCGCAAATAAATCGCCCCCAGTGGGAGCAAGGCTGCCCCCACAGGGAATTCAGTGGGTGGTCAGCCCCGCGGCATTCATGAACATCCGCATCAGGCTGGCGACGATGAACAACGCCAGCACACTGCCAGCCCAGATCAATGCCAGCCAGCCGAGCCGTTGCCAGAGCGGCTTGCGTTCGGCGGCCTCGATGTCTTTCAAGTCAGGTTTGGCCATGCTCGACGCCCTCAATGGTAGCCGTCGTCGTGGGTCACCTTGCCGCGGAATACGTAGTAGCTCCAGAAGGTGTACACCAGGATCAACGGAATGATGAACAGCGTGCCCACCAGCATGAAGCCTTGGCTCTGGGGCGGTGACGAGGCGTCCCAGATCGAGATGGACGGTGGCACGATGTTCGGCCACAGGCTGATGCCCAAGCCGCTGTAGCCGAGGAAGATCAGCACCAGGGTCAGGATGAAGGGCGTGTAATTGGCATTGCGGGCCACTGCGCGGAACAAACCGTACATGGTCACCAGCACCAGGATCGGCACCGGCAGGAACCAGAACAGGTTCGGCAACGTGAACCAGCGGGCCGCGATGTCGGCGTGGGCCAGCGGCGTCCAGATGCTGACGATACCGATCACGGCCAGTACCACGAACGCCAGCGGCCGGGCCAGGTCATGCATCTGCTCTTGCAACTTGCCCTCGGTCTTCATGATCAGCCAGGTGCAGCCGAGCAACGCGTAGGCCGCGATCAACGCCAGGCCACAGAACACCGTGAACGGCGTGAACCAGTCCAGGGAGCCGCCGGCGAACTGGCGATTGACCACTTCGAAGCCGTCAATGAATGCCCCCAGCGCCACGCCTTGGAAGAAGGTGGCTGTCAGCGAACCGCCAATGAATGCCTTGTCCCAGAGGTGGCGCTTCTCAGCCTTGGCCTTGAAGCGGAACTCGAAGGCCACGCCGCGGAAGATCAGGCCGATGAGCATCAGGATCAACGGCAGGTACAGCGCCGACAGCACCACCGAGTAGGCCAGCGGAAACGCCCCGAACAGCCCGGCACCGCCCAGCACCAGCCAGGTTTCGTTACCGTCCCAGACCGGCGCCACGGTGTTCATCATTACGTCACGGTCACGCTCGCCCTTGACGAAGGGGAAGAGGATGCCAATCCCCAGGTCGAAGCCGTCCATGATCACGTACATCATGATGCCGAAGATGATGACCACGGCCCAGATCAGCGGAAGATCAATACCCATGATTCAATTCCCCTTGTTCGAGCGGTCGGTTTTATCCACGCCTTCGCCGTCATCGGCGGCCGACAATGGCCGGGCCGGCGTCCGTTTCTGGCCCGGGCCACCGTCGCTCGGCTCGGCTTCGTGGGCCTCCGGCCCCTTGCGCACCAGGCGCATCATGTAGCTCAAACCTGCGCCGAACAGCGCGAAATACACCACGACGAACAGCACCAGGGTGATGCTCATCTGGGCGAAGCTGTGGCCGGACGAAGCATCGGCCGTGCGCATCAAGCCATAGACCACCCAGGGCTGACGGCCGATCTCCGTGGTAAACCAGCCGGCCAGGATCGCAACCAGGCCGGACGGCCCCATCCATAGCACCAGGTAGAGGAACAGTCGGGATTGATAGATCCGATCCTTGCGGCGTAGCCACAGGCTGCACAGCCCAGTGAAAATCATCAGTAAGCCGAGGCCGACCATGACCCGGAACGACCAGAACACAATGGTCGAGTTCGGTCGGTCTTCAGGCGGGAACTCCTTGAGGGCCGGCACCTGCTTGTCCAGGCTGTGGGTCAGGATCAGGCTGCCCAGGTAAGGAATTTCCACGGCGTACTTGGTTTTTTCCGCTTGCATGTCGGGCCAGCCGAACAGGATCAGCGGGGTCGGCTCATTGCCGACGTTTTCCCAGTGGCCCTCGATGGCGGCGATTTTCGCCGGTTGGTGCTTGAGGGTATTCAGGCCATGGAAGTCGCCGATGACCGCCTGTATCGGCGCGACCAGCAAGGCCATCCACATCGCCATCGACAGCATCCGGCGGATGGCCGGGGTATCGCGCCCGCGCAGCAAATGCCAGGCCGCCGACGAGCCGACGAAGAACGCCGTGGCGACAAACGCGGCGGTGGACATGTGCAGCAATCGATAAGGAAACGAGGGGTTGAACACCACCGCCAACCAATCCACCGGGATCACCCGGCCGTCGATGATTTCGTAGCCCTGGGGGGTCTGCATCCAGCTGTTGGAGGACAGGATCCAGAAGGTCGAGATCAGGGTCCCGATCGCCACCATGACCGTGGAAAAGAAATGCAGGCCGCGGCCGACGCGGTTCCAGCCAAACAACATCACGCCCAGGAAACCCGCTTCGAGGAAGAACGCCGTGAGCACCTCGTAGGTCAGCAGGGGCCCGGTCACCGCACCGGCGAAATCCGAAAAACGGCTCCAGTTGGTCCCGAACTGATAGGCCATGACCAACCCGGACACCACCCCCATGCCGAAGTTGACGGCAAATATCTTCGACCAGAAGTGGTACAGGTCGCGGTAGGTGTCATCGCGGGTCTTGAGCCACAAGCCCTCGAGTACCGCCAGGTAACTCGCCAGGCCGATGGTGATGGCCGGGAACAGGATGTGGAACGAGATCGTGAACGCGAACTGGATTCGGGCGAGATCGAGCGCCTCCAAACCGAACATAAGTCTTCCTCTGTCAGGTAAAACCGGCTGCGGGCGGGGCTTGCATCAACCCCCAGGGATATGGAGTGCAATGCTTTTCAAATCGTTCTTTTTATAACCGTCACAACGCAGGACGCTGGCCGGATGGCCGCCAGCTCAACGCCCCTGAGGGTATTGATCTGGATCAAGCAATGCTCAAAGAGTAGTCGCAATATGGCCGATGGACGGCGTGGTCTTTTGTCGCGTGGCAGGTTGTCTCAGTGCTGCAGTCACGTTCCAAAATGCACCCAGTCCCTGTGGCGAGGGAGCTTGCTCCCGCTGGGCTGCGAAGCGGCCCCGGGATTTTGCGGTCGCTGCGCAACCGAGCGGGAGCAAGCTCCCTCGCCACAGGGGCCGGCGTGCTCCCGGTAAAACGGCTTCCACTGGTAAAAGTAGATGTTTGGCTAACTATTTTTCCAACCACCGCAACTTCCAGTTACAGCTCGGTGATAATCTCGTGACCTTCATCACCGGACCCGTCATAGATGCCCAGCCAAGCGCCGCTGCTGCTCCGTCACCATCGTCCCTTCATCGCCTTCTGGCTGGCCCGAATCTTCACCGCCAGCGGCTTCCAGATGCTCACCGTGGCCATCGGCTGGAATCTTTATCAACTGACCGGCAACGTCCTCGACCTGGGCCTGGTGGGGTTGGTGGAGTTTGCCCCGCGCGTGCTGTTCATGCTCCACACCGGGCATGTGGCGGACCGCTATGACCGGCGCAAGGTCGCGGCGATTTGCCAGTCATTGCAAGCCATGATTGCCCTGGCCCTGGCGATTGGCAGCGCCACCGACAACGTCACGCGAGAAATGATCTTCATCCTCGCCTTCCTGCTGGGCGCCGCCCGCTCCTTCGAAATGCCGACCACCCAGGCGCTGCTGCCAAGCATCGTGCCGGCGTCGCTGTTTCCCCGGGCCGTGGCCGCCGCACAATCGGCCCAACAGTCCGCCACCATCGTCGCCCCCGCGCTCGGCGGCCTGCTCTACGCCTTCGGCAGCACCTGGGTCTATGGGCCCACCGTGCTGCTCTACATCATCGCCTGCTGCCTGATGCTCAACCTGCCCGCCCGGCAGACGCCGCTGAACAAAGGCAAGGCGACCCTGGATTCGTTGCTGGCCGGGATTCGCTTCATCCGCAGTCGCCCGGACATTCTCGGGGCGATCTCCCTGGACCTCTTCGCGGTGCTGCTCGGCGGTGCGACGGCGCTGCTGCCGGTGTTCGCCAAGGACATCCTGCTCACCGGCCCCTGGGGCCTGGGCCTGTTGCGTTCGGCACCGGCGGTCGGGGCCTTGCTGATGTCGCTGTGGCTGGCGCGGTTTGCCGTGGAGCGCAAGGTCGGCCGGGTGATGTTCACCGCTGTGGGCGTGTTCGGCGTCGCCACCATCGCGTTCGGCCTCTCCACTTCGTTCTGGTTTTCCCTGGCGGTGCTGGTGGTGCTGGGCGCGGCAGACATGATCAGCATGGTGATCCGTGCCTCGTTCGTGCAACTGGAAACCCCGGATGAAATGCGCGGCCGGGTCAGCGCGGTGAACGGGCTGTTCATCGGAGCTTCGAACCAGTTGGGCGAGTTCGAATCCGGCCTCACCGCCCACTGGTTCGGCACGGTGCCGGCGGTGGTCATGGGCGGTGTGGGCACACTGTTGGTGACCGGGACCTGGATCAAGCTGTTCCCGACCCTGGCCAACCGCGACCGGATGCACGAACTGGTGGACGAAGCGAAAGCCTAGTGGCCTGTACTCGAATTAACCGTACAGGCCACTAGATTAACTTGTCGAGGGTGATGGGGAAGTCCCGCACCCGCTTGCCGGTGGCGTGGTAAATCGCATTCGCCACCGCCGCGGCCACCCCGACAACGCCGATTTCACCCACGCCCTTGGACCCGAGCGCGTTGACGATCGCGTCCTGTTCTTCGACGAAAATCACCTCGATGTCACCGATGTCGGCACTGACCGGCACGTGATACTCCGCCAGGTTGTGATTCATGTGGCGCCCCAGGGCGTGATCGGTCAGGGTTTCTTCATGCAGGGCCATGCCGACACCCCACACCACACCCCCGAGAATCTGGCTGCGGGCGGTTTTCGGGTTGACCACCCGGCCAGCGGCGATGGCGCTGACCACTCGGTTGACCTTCACCGTCCCCAAGTCCTCATCCACCCATACTTCGACAAACACCGCCGAGTGAGTGGCCGTGGCGTAGGCCTGGCGTTTTGCATCCGGCTCGGCGGTGACCTCGGCCTGCAACGGCGTCTCGCCACTTTTTTGCGCCAGCTCCGCTAACGCGACGCTCGCGTCCCCCAGCCGCAGTTGGCCGTCGACAAACGTCACTTGCTCGAGGGTCGCGCCACTGAAGGCCGGGCAGGCCTGGCGAGCCACGGCCAGGAGTTTTTCCTTCAGCGCTTGGCAGGCCTGCTGCACGGCGGTGCCCACCGACGAGACGGTGAACGAACCGCCCTGCAACGGCGCGGTGGGCAGCGACGAATCCCCCAGGACAAACGTGACGTCCTCAAGGGAAACGCCTGACGCCTCAGCGGCGATCTGGGTCATGACCGTATAGGTACCGGTGCCGATGTCCGTGGTGGCGCTGCTGACGGTCAGCTTGCCATGGGTATCCAGAGAGGCTTTGGCACTGGCCTTCTGCTGCATGGCCTCCCACACGCCACCGGCCATGCCCCAACCGATCAGTTGCCGGCCTTCACGCATGCTGCGGGGTTCCGGGTTGCGCGTCTCCCAGCCGAAACGACGGGCGCCCTGGGCATAGCACTCCCGCAGCTCTTTGCTGGAGTACGGCTTGCCTTCGTTCTCGTTGCGTTCGGCGTAGTTGATCAAGCGCAGTTGGATCGGATCGATCGCCAGGGCACAGGCCAGTTCATCCATGGCGCACTCCAGGCCGATCAACCCGAGGGCGGCACCGGGGGCGCGCATGTCCAGGGGCGTGTAGACGTCCAGCGGCACCAGCTTGTAGGTCAACTCAACGTTGTCGCAGTGATAGAGCATGCCGCTCCACTCCACCACGTGTTCGGTGAAGTCCTCGAAGCGCGAGGTCTGGCCGACGGCGGTGTGCGCCACGGCCAGCAAGCGACCGTTGGCCGCCGCCCCCAGTTGCACGCGCTGCAGGGTTCGTGGTCGATAACCAAAGGTGAACATCTGCTGGCGCGTCAGGCTGACCCGCACCGAGCGCTTGAGGGCCAGTGCCGCCATCACGGCCAACGGCAATTGGTACTGCGGGCGCAGCCCGGAACCGAAGGCGCCGCCAACAAACGCGGCAAACACCCGCACCTGCTCTTTCTCGAGGCCGAAGACCTTTTGCACATAGGCCTGGCAGTTCTGCGTGCCTTGGGTCTTGTCGTGGATGTGCAGGCTGCCATCAGGTTGATACAACACGGTGGAGGCGTGTGGCTCCATCGGGTTGTGGTGTTCGATCGGCGTGCTGTAGGACACGTCCACGCTGAGCGCGGAGCTGGCGTACTCGCCCTGAAAATTCCCACGGGGCTTGGGCAGTTCCGCCGGTGCCGGGTGGGCGTCGTTTTGCAGGGTGATCAGATCGGTCTGATGCTCCTGGGTCTCGTATTCGATTTCAACCAGCGAACCGGCGTACCGGGCCAGCTCAAGGTTGTCCGCCACCACCAGGGCCAATGGCTGGCCGCTGTAGAGCACATGGTCGTTGAACAACGGCCGGAACGGCGAGCCGTCCGCCGCATCGGCATCCTGGTACGGCTCGTCGTAACTGGCGATTCTCGGCCGGTTGGTGTGGTCGATGACCGCGACCACCCCCGGCAGCGCCAGGGCTCGGGACGCATCGATGCGCAGCACGCGGCCACGGGCGACCGTACCGGAGACGACGCTGCCGTGGAGCAAGCCGTCTTCGGGGTATTCAGCGGCGTAACGGGCCTGGCCCGTCACCTTGAGCAAGCCATCGACCCGATCGAGTGGTTGCCCTATGGATTTGCTCGGAGCGTTCATCAGGCGTGTCCTCCTTGCGGTGCGCAACCCAGCGCGGCATTACTCAAGGCGCGGACAATCGCCCGGCGCGCCAGTCTGACCTTGAAGCCGTTGTGCTCCAGCGGCTCGGCGTTTTGCAGCAGCGCGTCGGCGGCGGCGGCGAAGGTTTCGCGGCTGACGGTCTGCCCGGTCAGCCAACTCTCCACGGCCCGGTCACGCCAGGGTTTGTGCGCCACGCCACCCAGGGCCAGGCGCGCCTGGCGAATCACCGGCCCGTCCAATTCCAGCGCCGCCGCCACCGACACCAGCGCAAAGGCGTAGGAGGCGCGGTCACGGATCTTCAGGTAGTGGCTATGCTCGGCAAAACCGGCGGCAGGCAATTCGATAGCGGTGATCAGTTCATCGTCGGCCAGTTGGTTATCGCGCTCCGGAGCATCGCCGGGCAGGCGATGGAAGTCGGCGAACTCGATGGTCCGTGCCCCACCCCGCCCCAAGACATGGACCACCGCTTCCAGGGCGGCCAAGGCCACACACATGTCGGAGGGATGGGTGGCGACACATTGATCGCTGGCGCCGAAAATCGCGTGGATCCGGTTCAAACCGGTCCGGGCCGGGCAACCACTGCCAGGCCGGCGCTTGTTGCACGGTACGCCCGCGTCATAGAAGTAATAGCAGCGGGTGCGTTGCAACAGGTTGCCGCCGGTGCTGGCCATGTTGCGCAGCTGCGGCGAGGCACCCGCCAGGATGGCCTGGGCCAGCAGCGGATAACGGCGCTCGATCCACGGGTGCCAGGCCAGGTCGGCATTGCTCACCAATGCGCCGATCATCACCCCGCCTGACGGGGTTTCACTGAGGTCCGCCAAGGGCAAACCGGTGATGTCGATCAGGTGCTCGGGGCGGGTGAGGTTTTCCTTCATCAGGTCCAGCAGGTTGGTGCCGCCGGCGATGAAGCGGGAAACCGGGCTCGACAGATCGACGGCCGCCTGCAGCGTGTCCGGCTTGCTGTATTGGAATGGGTTCACTGATCACCTCCCTGTGCCTGAGGCTGGCGGCACAGTGGCAACGCTTGCTCGATGGCATCGCGAATGTTGTTGTAGGCGCCGCACCGGCAAAGGTTGCCGCTCATCAGTTCACTGATCTCTGGGCGGGTCTGCGCCCTGCCCTCGTTGGCTAGCCCCACCGCTGAACAGATCTGCCCCGGCGTGCAGTAACCGCACTGGAACGCGTCATGGGTGATGAACGCCTGCTGCATGGGGTGCAAGCCCTCATCGCCGGCCAGGCCTTCGATAGTGGTCAACTCGGCACCGTCGCACATCACCGCCAGGGTCAGGCAGGCATTGATCCGCTTGCCATCGCGCAGCACCGTGCAGGCGCCGCACTGGCCGTGGTCGCAGCCTTTCTTGCTGCCCACCAGGTCCAGTTGCTCACGCAGCAGGTCCAGCAAGGTGGTCCAGGCCAGCACTTGCAACTCGCGCACTTGGCCATTGAGGGTCAGACGGATCGGATGACGGACGAAGGCCGCCGGCGTCGCTTCGGACAGGGTCGCGCTCATGGAACACCTCACGGTTGGTCGTACTCGCGGCGTTTTGGGAAACCGCCGTCATAAGGGGTACGACTTCAGGGTGGGGTGAAGCGTTCAAGGCAAATGATCGACGTTGGAAGCCAGCGCCTTCAGTGGGTCCGCTCGCATTTGAAGTTGAATGCGCTGACGCCATCGCGAGCAGGCTCGCTCCCACATTGGTTCTCGGGTACTCATAGATCCTGCATCCACCATAAATCCCTGTGGGAGCGAGCCTGCTCGCGATAGCGGTAGGTCAGATTGCATTGAAGTTGACGGGAGCAAGCTCCCTCGCCACAAGCCGGTGCCCTCTGAAGAATGTCAGGCCAGCAACTCCGCCGCCACCACGCTCCTCACGCCCTTGCCGCTGAGTTGTTCCACCAGCATCAAGGCGAACGCCAGGGCGGCGGCCGAGCCTTGAGCGGTGATGCAGTTGCCATCCACCACCACGGGTTGATCGACGAAGCTGCAACCGGACAGTTGCTGGCTCACCGCTGGCAGGCAGGTCATGCGTCGCTGGCGCAGGAGGCCACACGCTTGTAGCGCCAGGGCCGGGGCTTCGGCGATGGCGGCGAAGAAACGTCCGGCGGCGGCCTGGTCCTTGAGCAGTTGTTGCAGCGGTTGATGGGCCGCCAGGTGCTGTGCGCCGATGATGCCGCCCGGCAGGACGACCAGGTCGAACTCCTGTGCGAGCACGTCCACCAGCATGCCATCGGCCGTCAGGCGCGTGCCGCGGGCGCAAGTGAGCATGCGTCGCCCTTCGATGCTCGCCACCACGGTTTCGATCTGCGCTCGACGCAGCACGTCGATCAGGGTGACCGTCTGCAGGTCGTCGACACCCTCGGCGACGGCGATCAGGGCTCGGGCGATCTTGGTTCCAGGAATCATGGGCACTCTCCGCGGGGTGATGCTTGTAGTGTAGGAGCTGCCGAAGGCTGCGATCTTTTGATATGCGCTTGAGGCTCAAGTGTCAGGGGAAAGATCGCAGCCTCGCTTCGCTCGACAGTTCCTACAGGCTATTTGATGTACAGCTGGGTCGACATCCGGTTGCCCGGGGCGTTGATCGACTGGTTGCTGAAGCTGAAGGTCCCCTCCTGCTTGCCCCTCAGGTCGAAGATGTACAAATAGCCGACGACTTTGGTCCGCACCGAGCAATCATTGAGATTGCCATTGCTGTACGCGCACACCGGCGAGCGGGTGCCGTCGACTTCAAAGCCGTCCAGGGTGACATGGGGTTGGCGGCCATAGCCGACCTCCAACACATAGACTTTGATCGTGGGGCCGTGATCGCAACGCGTCTGCGCCTGCCCTTGGGCGATGTCCTCGAAGCCACAGGCCGGCGACTCGACCTTGAGCACCTTGACTTCACTCAAGGGCGGTGCCGACGCGGCATTGGCGGCGTGGCCGGGCAACCACAGGCCCAGTGCGCAGGCCACGGCTGCCAGCAGCTTTTTATTCATGCGATACATAGAGACCTCCCGGAACCGCGCGCAGTATGGCCCACTTGGCGCGTTGGCAAAACATCGACGACGATCGCAGCCACAACGCTACGCTGCTGGTATGATGCGCGGCTTTTTCCGACCCGCAGAAAATTCCCGGGCGCCGCTGGCGACCTGTGCTTTGCTGTTGAGGTCGATACATTCACGGCGCCGGGCGCGCCACGGGGAGCAGACATGCTGGAAAGGCTGTTTCAACTCAAGGCACACAACACCAACGTGCGGACCGAGATCCTGGCGGGCGTCACGACCTTCCTGGCCATGGCCTACATTCTGTTCGTCAACCCGAGCATCCTCGGCGAAACCGGCATGGACAAAGGCGCGGTGTTCGTCGCCACCTGCCTGGCGGCGGCCATTGGCTCCACGGTCATGGGCCTGATCGCCAACTACCCGATCGCCCTCGCCCCGGGCATGGGCCTGAATGCCTTCTTCACCTACACCGTGGTCCTGCACATGGGCCACACCTGGCAAGTGGCGCTGGGCGCGGTGTTCATCTCCGCCGTGCTGTTCTTCCTGCTGTCGATCTTTCGTATTCGCGAGTGGATCATCAACAGCATCCCGCTGCCGCTGCGCTCGGCCATTGCTGCGGGCATCGGCCTGTTCCTGGCACTGATCGCCCTGAACAATGCCGGCATCGTGGTGAAGAACCCGGCGACCATGGTCGGCCTCGGCGACTTGAAACAACCGGCGCCGATCCTCGCGACCCTGGGTTTTGTCTTGATCGTCGCCCTCGAAGCCTTGAAAGTACGCGGCGCGGTGCTGATCGGCATCCTGGCGGTCACCGTCGTCTCGATCCTGATGGGTTTCACCCCATTCGGCGGCGTCATCTCCGCGCCACCGTCCCTGGCCCCGACCTTCCTGCAACTGGATATCAAGGGCGCCTTGGACATCGGCCTGGTGAGCGTGATCTTCGCCTTCCTGTTCGTCGACCTGTTCGACAACTCCGGCACCCTGATCGGCGTCGCCAAGCGCGCCGGGCTGATGGGCAAGGACGGCCACATGCCGAAGATGGGTCGTGCGCTGATCGCCGACAGCACCGCCGCCATGGCCGGTTCGCTGCTGGGCACCTCCACCACCACCAGCTACATCGAATCGGCAGCGGGCGTCAGCGCCGGCGGCCGCACCGGCCTGACCGCCATCGTGGTGGCGATCCTGTTCCTGCTGGCGCTGTTCTTCTCGCCACTGGCTGCCAGCGTCCCGGCCTTCGCCACTGCGCCGGCCTTGTTGTTCGTCGCCGTGCTGATGACCTCGGGCCTGGCGGAAATCGACTGGGATGACATCACCGTCGCCGCCCCGGTGGTGATCACTGCCCTGGCGATGCCATTCACCTACTCCATCGCCAACGGTATCGCTTTCGGTTTCATCGCCTGGACCGCCATCAAACTGGTGTCTGGCCGTGGTCGTGAGCTGAACCCGGCGCTGGTCATTCTGTCGATCCTGTTCGTGATCAAGTTGGGTTGGTTCAACGCATGACTTTTGATTCCCAGGCTTACGCCGCCCAGTTGCAGGACAAGGTCACTCGCTTGCGTGACCTGCTGGCGCCGTTCGATGCACCGGAACCTGCGGTGTTCGATTCGCCCCTGAAAAACTTTCGCCTGCGGGCCGAATTCCGCCTCTGGCGCGAGGCCGGTGAACGGCACTACGCAATGTTCTCCCAGGACGACAAGCGCACACCGATCCTCATCGAGGAATTTCCCATTGCCAGCCTGCGCATCAACCAGTTGATGCCGCAACTCAAGGCCGCCTGGCAAGCCAGCGCGCCCCTGAGCCATAAGCTGTTCCAGGTGGAATTCCTGACCACCCTGGCCGGCGATGCGATGATCACCCTGTGCTATCACCGCCCGCTGGACGAGCACTGGCACGCTGGCGCCTCGAAACTGGCGGCCGACCTCGGTGTGAGCATCATCGGTCGCTCCAAGGGCAAACGCGAAGTAATCGGCCATGACTACGTGGTGGAGAAACTCGACGTGGGCGGCCGCACCTTCAGCTATCGCCAGCCCGAAGGCGCCTTCACCCAGCCCAACGGCACGGTGAACCAGAAGATGCTCAACTGGGCGTATGACGCACTGGGCGATCGCAGCGACGACCTGCTGGAGTTGTACTGCGGCAACGGCAACTTCACCCTGCCCCTGGCTACCCGCGTGCGCAAAGTCCTGGCCACCGAGATCAGCAAGACCTCGGTGAACGCCGCGCTGAGCAACCTCAGCGAAAACGCTGTGGATAACGTCACGCTGGTGCGCCTGTCCGCCGAAGAACTGACCGAAGCCTTGAATGAAGTCCGGCCGTTCCGCCGCCTGCAGGGCATCGACCTGAAGAGCTACGAATTCGGCAGCGTCTTCGTCGACCCGCCTCGCGCCGGCATGGACCCGGACACCTGCGAGTTGACCCGGCGTTTCGACAACATCCTGTACATCTCCTGCAATCCCGACACCCTCGCCGCGAACATCGCGCAGTTGAATGACACCCACCGCATCACGCGCTGCGCGCTGTTCGATCAATTTCCTTGGACCCATCACATGGAATCCGGGGTGTTGTTGACGCGGCGTTAAGCCAACACCTACCTATGTGGCGAGGGAGCTTGCTCCCGCTCGGTTGCGCAGCAACCGCAAAAAGCTTGGGGCTGCTACGCAGCCCAGCGGGAGCAAGCTCCCTCGCCACAATTCATCAACCACCGAAAATACACGCCAACGGCAATGTTCGATCATCGAACACTTATTGCCCGATGACCGCTGCTTTATTTGACCAAATTAACCATCTAGTACAATTTATCTCCACCGGCTGAAACCCCGCCGACACCAACAATAAAAAAGTGGAGAAATTGCGATGCCTCCGATCGTTCTGGTGCTCAACGGCCCGAACCTGAACCTGCTCGGCACCCGCGAGCCGGCAACCTACGGCCATGAAACCCTGGCCGACCTCTCGGCACTGTGTGGCCGCTCCGCTGAAGAGTTCGGCCTGGCGGTGGAGTTTCGCCAGACCAACCAGGAAAGCGAACTGCTGGACTGGATTCACGGCGCCCGGGGCCGGTGCGCCGGAATCGTCATCAACCCGGCGGCCTGGACCCACACCTCCGTGGCGATACGTGACGCCCTGGTGGCGAGCGAAGTGCCGGTGATCGAAGTCCACCTGTCCAACGTCCACGCCCGCGAAACCTTCCGCCATCACTCCTTCGTTTCATCCGTCGCCATTGGCGTGATGTGCGGGTTTGGCAGCCACGGTTATCGCCTGGCCCTGGAACATTTCAGTCAACGGTTGAAGGGTTGATGCCCATGTCGAATATCACTGTGCTGGCCGGCCTGATCGGCGCGGGCATCCAGGCATCTCGCACGCCTGCGCTGCATGAGCAGGAAGGCGATGCCCAAGGCATGCGTTACCTCTATCGGCTGATCGACCTCGACGCGCTGAAACTCGACAGCGGCGCCCTGGCCGACTTGCTGGTGGCCGCCGAACGCATGGCCTTCACCGGCCTGAACATCACCTTCCCCTGCAAGCAGGCGATCATCCCACTGCTGGATGAGTTGTCGCCCGAGGCCCGCGGCATCGGCGCGGTCAATACCGTGGTGCTCAAGGACGACAAGCGCATCGGCCACAACACCGACTGCCTGGGGTTCGCCGAAGGTTTTCGCCGTGGCCTGGGGGATGTGGCGCGCAAGCGCGTGGTCCAGATGGGTGCGGGTGGCGCTGGCGCGGCGGTGGCCCATGCGCTGCTGCTGGAGGGCGTGGAAACCCTGAGCATTTTTGATGTCGAGGTCAGCCGTGCCGAGGCGCTGGCCAACAACTTGAACCAACACTTCGGCGCTGGCCGCGTCCGCGCCGGGCATGACCTGCCCACTGCCATGGCCGAGGCCGACGGCCTGGTGAACACCACCCCCATGGGCATGGCGAAACTACCGGGCATGCCGGTGCCGGTCGAGCTGTTGCGGAGCGCCTTGTGGGTCGCGGAAATCGTCTACTTCCCACTGGAAACCGAACTGCTGCGCAACGCCCGGGCCATCGGCTGCCGCACCCTCGATGGCGGCAACATGGCGGTGTTCCAGGCGGTGAAGGCGTTCGAACTGTTCAGTGGCGTGGCGCCGGATGCGCAGCGGATGCTGGCGCATTTTCAAAGCATGAATCACTAAGGCCTGGTGTCATTCCCTTGTGGGAATGACTTTGTGGGAGCGAGCCTGCTCGCGATTGCGGTGTACCAGTCACCATCGATGTCGGCTGAACCATCGTTATCGCGAGCAAGCTCGCTCCCACACAATCAGGTTCGGCGTCAGGGCTGCAGGTACCGCAACACCGACTCACACACCATCTCGCGATGCCGCTGCTTGATGGCCTCATCCGACAAATCGATCTGAAAGATCTCGCCGAACGTCTGGCGGTTGGACACCCGGTAGAAACAGAACGAGCTGATCAGCAGATGCACGTCCAGCGGCTCGAGGCCGGCACGGAATACGCCCTCTTCGGCACCACGGCGCAGGATCACGCCC
Organism: Pseudomonas sp. FSO-7; assembly: GCF_059579345.1. NCBI lineage: Bacteria > Pseudomonadati > Pseudomonadota > Gammaproteobacteria > Pseudomonadales > Pseudomonadaceae > Pseudomonas > Pseudomonas sp. FSO-7. The sequence continues at coordinate 5,727,365 of NZ_CM184193.1, forward strand.
AGGGAATCGAGGATGGTGTTGGTCATCGCCTTGATCGCGCCTGACTGCTTCACGTACTCGGCGTTGTGGATGTTCTCGATGCAGACGATGCGCACGAAATCCACGTTGCGGTCGTGGTGGTCGAAGGTGAATTCCACCAGGCGCCGGATCGCGTCCACTGGAGCCAGTTCCGCCAGGTGCAGGCGACTCTCGGTGGTGCGGATATCTCCGTAGAGTTTTTCCAGCACCTCGACGTACAACTGCTCCTTGCTGCCGAAGTAGTAGTAGATCATGCGCTTGGAGGTGTGGATGCGCTCGGCGATGGCATCAACCCGGGCGCCGGCCAGGCCTTGCTGGACGAATTCGACGATGGCTTCCTGAAGAATGTTTTCCCGGGTCTTCTCCGGGTTGTTCTTGCGACTTTTGCGTGGCGTGGCGACGGGTTCGTCGAGCGCTGCGGAAAGCTCTGGATTCATAGTCATTGCGGGGCTCACGGCCATCACTGCACAGGCTGGCGATTATGGGCCGCACCGTGCACTGAAGCCAAGCCACGACACTGCCCATTACCACCGCGTTTACGATTTCCCTACAACTTGGCGTGCCGCACGCCACCGCTGCGAGACTTGGCCATGGCCGCCAGGCGCACCGCGACGTTGGCGGCGCCATAACCGGCGTAACCGTTCTTGCGCTGGATGAGTTCAAAGAAAAACCGTCCCTCGAAGGGCTCGGTGTAGACGTGAAACAGCTCGCCACCCTGGGCATCGCGGTCGTACAGCACGTTGAAATAGGCCAGTTCGCTGAGGAACTCGTCGTCGAAATCGAAACGCGCCGCCAGGTCGTCGTAGTAATTGAGCGGGATGTCCAGCAACGGCACGCCCGCCTCCTTGGCACGACTGACCTGGGCGAAGATGTCGTCGCAATCGAAGGCGATGTGATGCACACCGGAGCCGCGATAACTCGACAGAGCGTGTGAGATCGCGGTGTTGCGGTTCTCGGAAATGTTCAGCGGCAAGCGGATCGAACTGCAGCGGCTGCGCAGTGCACGGCTTTTTACCAGGCCATAGGGGTCGGGCAAGACCACTTCGTCGTCGGCCTCGAAATCCAGCAGGCTCTTGTAGAACAGCACCCAACTGTCGAGGCTGTCGGCCGGCAGCGCCATCGCCATGTGGTCGATGCGCTTGAGCCCGGCCCCGATGACCGCCCCCGGCTGCAGGTTGAAATCGGTGCCATAGACATCGGCCTCCTGGTCCACCAGGTAAATCAGGCTGCCGTCCGGTGCGCGCACCGCCGCCAGCTCCAGCTCATTGGGCCCCACCAACCCGCGATAGGGCTGGCCCTTGTAGGCAACGGCCCGCTCCAGGGCGCTGGCACTGTTTTTCACACGCACGGCGGTGGCGCACAACGAAGGCCCGTGGGCTTCGAAAAAGCTGTGGGCGAAGGAGTACGGTTCGCTGTTGAGGATCAGGTTGATATCGCCCTGGCGCAGCAGGCTGACATTCTTCGAACGATGCTGACCGGCCTTGACGAACCCCAGCCGTTCCAGCCAATGGGAGAGCTTGGCACCGAGGCTATCGTCTACGGCAAACTCGAGGAATTCGATGCCGTCGTATTCGCTGGCCGGCGGCGTGGCGAACAGGATATCGGCATTGCCAACGGCGCTCGCGTCTTCGGCCAGGCGCTGGCGGGTCTTTTCTTCCAGGTACAGCAGCGAACGCAAGCCGTCGGCGGCGTTGGCCCGTGGTGGCGCGGCGCGGAAGCCATCGTTGAAGATCTCCAGCGACAGCGGTCCGGTATAACCACTCTTGATGATCGGCGCCAGGAACCCCGGCAAGTCGAATTCACCCTGCCCCGGGAAACAACGGAAATGCCGGCTCCACTCCAAAACGTCCATGGCCAGGATCGGCGCGTCAGCCATTTGCACGAAGAAAATTTTCTCGCCCGGGATCTCGGCGATCGCGCTCGGATCACCCTTGAGGGACAAGGTATGGAAACTGTCGAGCAACACGCCAAGGCTGGGGTGGTCGGCCTGGCGTACGATGTTCCAGACCTGTTGATAAGTATTGACGTGGCGGCCCCAGGCCAGCGCTTCGTAACCGATACGCAAGCCCCGCGCACCGGCCCGTTCGGCCAACAGGCGCAGGTCATCGACCAGGATCTGCTCGTCGCCGACGCTGTCGGCCGAGGCATTGCTGCACACCAGCACCAGGTCGGTGCCCAGCTCCTGCATCAAGTCGAACTTGCGCTCGGCCCGTTCCAGGTTGCGCGACAGCCGATCGCGACGGCAGCCTTCAAAATCACGAAACGGTTGGAATAAGGTGATGGCGATGCCCAGGTCGGCGCACATCTGCCTGATTTCCCGCGGGCTGCCATCGTAATAGAGAAGGTCGTTCTCGAAGATTTCCACCCCGTCAAAACCGGCGGCGGCAATGGCTTCGAGCTTTTCCGGCAAGGTACCGCTCAAGGATACGGTGGCAATGGAACGCTGCATGACTTCGGCTCCCGGGACAGGCATCGGCTACAAAAGGTGCGCCGCTTTTTAAAATGCTTTTAAAAGAGTGAGCCGATTATTGAGCTGCCGGTTTCTTTCAGCAATTCAATATGTACCATTCGGTTAGTTTTTTGGGCGATTATCGAACAAAATGCCGATTGCCGAATTGACGATTTTTTGCTCACTGCGCACCATCGCTCCCCACATCGACGCAGGCCCTGATCGCCGACGTCGTGGGACAGACCCAGACCGACCATAAGAATTTCAAAAACGGGTACACGCTATGATTCCTTCCCAAAGTTCCCGCCTGGCCCCTGGCCTGGGTGCCTCCACCGGCAGCGTCGCTGACAAGATCCGTGGCGCCATGGCCGTGGGCAAGACTCGTTGGGGCATGCTCGCCCTGGTGTTTTTCGCCACCACCCTGAACTACATCGACCGCGCCGCCCTGGGCGTCATGCAGCCGATCCTGGCCAAGGAAATGAGCTGGACGGCGATGGATTACGCCAACATCAACTTCTGGTTCCAGGTCGGTTATGCCGTCGGCTTCGTGTTGCAGGGACGGCTGATCGACCGGATCGGCGTCAAGCGCGTGTTCTTCTGCGCCGTGCTGCTCTGGAGCCTGGCGACCGGCGCCCATGGCCTGGCCACGTCGGCGGTAGGTTTCATGGTCTGCCGCTTCATCCTCGGCCTCACCGAAGCCGCCAACTACCCTGCCTGCGTGAAGACCACCCGGCTGTGGTTCCCGGCGGGCGAACGGGCCGTGGCGACGGGTATTTTCAACGCGGGGACCAACGTCGGCGCGATGTTCACCCCGATGCTGCTGCCGCTGGTCCTGCACGTGTGGGGGTGGCAGGCCGCGTTCCTGTGCATGGCCGCCCTGGGCGGGATCTGGCTGCTGTTCTGGGGCCTGAAATACTTCAACCCCGAAGACCACCCTACCGTCAAACAGTCGGAACTGGACTACATCCAGGCCCAGGACGAACCGGACCAGGTTCGCGTACCGTTCTCACGCATTCTGCGCATGCGCGGCACCTGGGCGTTCGCCCTCGCCTACTCGATCACCGCGCCGGTGTTCTGGTTCTACCTCTATTGGCTGCCGCCGTTCCTGAACCAGCAATACAACCTGGGCATCAACGTGACCCAGATGGGCATCCCGTTGATCATCATCTACCTCACCGCCGACTTCGGCAGCGTGGGCGGCGGGATCCTGTCTTCGTTCCTGATCGGTCGCGGGCTCAATCCGATCAAGGCGCGGCTGGTGTCCATGCTGCTGTTTGCCTGCTGCATCATCGGCGTGATCATGGCCGCCGGCGCAAGCAACCTGTGGATGGCGGTGTTCGCCATTTCCCTGGCCATCGGCGCGCACCAGGCCTGGACCGCCAACATCTGGAGCCTGGTGATGGACTACACGCCCAAGCACATGATGAGTACGGTGTTCGGCTTCGGCGGCATGTGCGCGGCCATCGGCGGGATGTTCATGACCCAGTTGGTGGGCCACATCCTCACGATCACCCACAATAACTACACCGTGTTGTTCACCCTGATCCCGGCGATGTACTTCATTGCCCTGATCTGGCTGTACTTCATGGCGCCGCGCAAGGTGCCGACCCTGGAAAACTGACTGTCCACACGCTAACGGACAGCGATCCACCCGTGGCGAGGGAGCTTGCTCCCGCTCGATTGCGCAGCAATCGCAAAAAAGCGAGGGCCGCTTCGCAGCCCAGCGGGAGCAAGCTCCCTCGCCACAGAGGGCTGTGCTAGCCACAGGGCTGTGCCCCACAAAGGGGGCTGGTAGCGCTTACTTACGACGCTGTTGCCACGCCGCCGCCAACCCACTCAAGCAGATCAAGGCGATGCCCACCACGGTGGTCAGCGTCGGCGTATGGTTGAACAGCAACCAGCCCAACAGCCCTGCGAACACGATCTGGCAATACCCGAACGGCGCGAGCAGCGCCGGGGCGGCAAAGCGGAAGGCCTGGGTCAGCATCAAGTGCGCGGTCATCCCGCACGCCCCCAGCGCCAACATCATCACCCCGTGCATCAGGCTCGGCACTTGCCAGAAGAACGGCACCAGCGCGCTCATCACCAACGTATTGCACAGGCCGGCGAAGAAATTGCTGGTGGTCGGGCTGTCGATCTCGCTGAGCTTGCGCGTGAGCAGTTGGTAGAAACAGAAAAACAATGCCGAGCAGAATGGCAACAACACCGCCGGAGTGAACAGATCGCCGCCGGGATGGACGATGATCAACACCCCGATAAAGCCGAAGATCACCGCGATCCATTGACCGCGCGTCACGTGTTCCCCCAGCAACGGCACCGACAACGCGGTCACCAGCACGGGGGCGAGGAAGTTGACCGCCGTCGCCTCCGCCAGTGGGATGAACATCAACGCAGTGGTGAAAAACAGACTGGTGCCCAGCAGGCACAACGCCCGGGCCAACTGCCACAACGGCCGTTTTGTACGCAAAACCCGCAACCCCGAACGCGGCAGGAAAATACCCGCCATCAACAAGGTGTGCACCACGTAACGCGCCCAGACCACCATGATGATCGGATAAAAACCCGACAGATACTTGGACAACGCGTCATGACTGGAGAACAGGAACGTTGCGACCAGGATAAGCACGATGCCCTTGAAAGCCTGATTGACGCCGGAGAGCGGTGTGCTGACGGTCATGAGGGAAACCTGCGTTGCTTGATGTAGGGGCCGTGACGCACGATGCAGTTGTTGGGCCAGCGAGCATACCGATAAGTTCTGAATCCGAAGTGTAATGAAAATTGCGCAGCCAGGCAGGATTGGCTCACCGCTGAACCAAAATCCGTGTCCGTTGCCTGACAGCTCAAGCGCGGCGCGCACCTTGGGCGCCTAAAAGCTAGACTCATCGCCACAGCAGTTATTTCTCGCAGGGTCATTCAGAGGATTTCCCACATGTTATGGAAAAAAGGTCGCCGCAGTGACAACGTGGTGGACGCCCGTGGTGACGGTGGGGGCGGTGGCGGGATGCGTTTCGGCGGCGGCAAGGGATTGAGCCTGACGGCCATTATCCTGATCGTCGGCATCGGCTGGATCACCGGCCAGGACCCGATGCAGATTCTCGGGCAACTGGCCGGGCAGATGGACCAGTCCGCGCCTGCCACTTCACAAACCCGCCAGGCGCCACCGGCCAACGATGAACAGGCCGAGTTCGTGCGCTCGATCCTCGGCGATACCGAAGACACCTGGGGCCAGGTCTTCCAGCAGGCCGGACGCCAGTACCAACAACCCAAACTGGTGTTGTTCAGCGGCCGGGTCAACTCGGCCTGCGGCCTGGCCTCCTCGGCGACCGGTCCGTTTTATTGCCCGGCGGACCGGCAGGTCTACCTGGACATGAGTTTCTTCAAGGAAATGTCCCAACGCTTCGCCGCCGCTGGCGATTTCGCCCAGGCCTACGTCATTGCCCACGAAGTCGGCCACCACGTGCAGACGCTGCTCGGTGTGTCGGCGAAGATCCAGGAAGCCCGCCAGCAAGGCCGGCAGATGGAAGGCGACGGCGGCTTGTTGGTGCGTCAGGAATTGCAGGCCGATTGCCTGGCCGGCGTCTGGGCCAACCACGCGCAAAAACGCCTGAACTGGCTGGAGCCGGGGGACATCGAGGAGGCCTTGACGGCCGCCAACGCCATCGGCGATGACCGTCTGCAGCAACAAGGCCAGGGCCGCGTAGTGCCGGACTCCTTCACCCATGGCACTTCGGCGCAACGGGTGCGCTGGTTCAAGACCGGCTTCGCCCAGGGCCAGGTCAGCCAGTGCGACACGTTCGCGGCGAAAAACCTGTAGATGAAGTGGGGCACGTTGATCGGGCTGGTGCTGTGCTGCACCGTTGCCCAGGGCGAGGAACACGGCGTCAACGTGGTCGCCCAAGGGCGCCTGCAATTCAAGGGCGGTGCCATGGCGGTCGCCGTCAGCCCGCCCCCGGCGTCCATTCAGCGCGTGCTGATCATCCTCCATGGTCGGCTGCGCAATGCCGAGACCTACCTGCGCAGCGCCGAAAAAGCGACCGGGCAGGCCGGGCAACAAGGCACGACGCTGATCATCGCCCCGCAGTTTCTCAACGAACAGGACGTGGCTCGCCATACATTGCCCAATGAGCTGCTGCGCTGGCGGGGCAATGACTGGATGGCCGGTGGCCTGTCCACGGGGCCCAATCCGGTCAGTTCCTTCCAGGTCCTCGACGACATCGTCGCGCGCGTCAGTGACCGGCAGCAGTTTCCCGAGGTGAAGGAGATCGTCATCGCCGGCCATTCCGGCGGCGCCCAGGTCGTGCAGCGCTATGCCCTGCTCGCCCATGGCCAATACCGGATCAACCCGCGCTTTGTCATCGCCAACCCGTCGTCCTATGCCTACTTCGATGCGCAACGGCCCATGGCCTTCGACCCTGCCAGTTGCCCTGGCTTCAATCGCTGGAAATACGGCCTGCAGGACCTGCCCACCTATGCCGCCGGACAAACGCCTGCCCGCCTGGAGGAGAACTACGTCAAGCGCGACATCGTTTATCTGCTCGGGCAGCAGGACACCGACCCGGAGCATCCGGCGCTGGACAAGGGCTGTGAAGCGCAAACCCAGGGGCCGTATCGGTTACTGCGCGGGCATTTCTTTTTCGACTACCTGACCCGGCGTCATCCCGAGGGGCTGAACCAGCGGCTGATCGAAGTGCCTGGGGTCGGGCACAATGGGAGTGGGATGTTCAATTCGCCGGAAGGGTTGAAGGTGTTGTTTGGGCAATAAGCCTTTTGGTGGCTTATAGGGCCTCATCGCGAGCAAGCTCGCTCCCACAGGGTTTTCTGCGTTCGCCACTCCTCCACTGTGGGAGCGAGCTTGCTCGCGATGGCGATCGATCAGTCAACCGATCTCTCAAGCCGACAGCATCCGCCGCAACTCGACACAATCGCGCGCATGCCAATCCGTCAGCTCCGGCCATGGATTGTCCGGCAGGTTCACCAACACCGTCCGCGCCCCTGCAGCACGACCGCAGTCCAGGTCGAAGCGGTAGTCCCCCACCATCACCATCGTGTCCGGCGCCACGTTCCAGGCCTCGGCCAGTTTCAACAGGCCACCGGGATGCGGCTTGGGCGGTGCCTCGTCGCGGCCCAGGACATCCTCCACGGCGAAACAGTCCGCCAGGCCAATGGCCTCCAGGGTCACATGGGCCAGTTCGCGAGCGTTGCGGGTCAGGATCCCCAGGCGATGGCCGCGCCCGGCCAGCTCTCGCACCAACTCGACCGCGCCGGGCGCAGGCTTGGAGCCCAGCGCCAGGTCCCGTTCGTGCTCCAGCAACCAGGCATGCTTGGCCGCCGCTTCCTCAGCGGGCAACCCCGCCAGATGAGTGAGGATGTCATCTTCGGCCGGAATCGCCAGGGCCACGCGGATTGCCGCGAAGTCATGCACGGCGATCGTCAGCGTGCCATCCATGTCGAACACCCAGTGCCGAACCTCGGACAGGCTCATGCCCAGTCCTTGCGGTGGCGAATCAGGCCTTCCTGGGTGACCGAGGCCACCAGTTGCCCGGCGCGGTTGAACACGCTGCCACGGGAGAACCCACGGGAATTGCCGGCCCACGGGCTGTCCATGGCGTAGAGCAACCAGTCATCGGCGCGCAGGTCGGCATGGAACCACAAGGCGTGGTCGAGACTGGCGACCTGCATATCCTTGTGCCACACCGATTTGCCATGGGGCAGCAGCGAAGTGGTCAGCAAGCCGAAGTCCGACGCGTAGGCCAGCAGGTATTTGTGCAAGGCCGGCGAATCCGCCAGGGCGCCGTCGGCACGGAACCACACGTATTTCACCGGGTCGGCCGGTTGCGGGTTGTAGGGGTCTTTTTCAGTGACCGGGCGCACCTCGATCGGCTTGGGGCACAGCAGTTTTTCGCGCATGTGCTCGGGCAGCAGGTGCGCACGCTGCTGGGTAAGTTCCAGCTCGGACGGCAGGTTTTCCGGCCCGACCACTTGCGGCATGGTGCTCTGGTGCTCAAAACCCTGTTCGTCGTACTGGAACGACGCACTGCAGGTAAAGATCGGGTTGCCCTTCTGGATCGCCGTCACCCGACGGGTGCTGAAACTGCCACCGTCACGCACCCGGTCCACCTGGTAGACCACCGGCAGCGCGGCATCGCCCGGACGCAGGAAATAACCGTGCATCGAATGCACATGGCGCGCCTCTTCCACGGTCTGGCTGGCCGCCGACAACGACTGGCCCAATACCTGGCCGCCGAACAACTGGCGAAACCCCAAATCCTGGCTGCGACCGCGAAACAGGTTCTCTTCGATCGGTTCCAGGGTCAGCAGGTCGACCAGATCTTCCAACACGTGGCTCATTCAGACTTTCCTCACACAGCACAACACCGCGCAGTCTGCGCTACGGCGGTGGATCGATTGTTGGCCCGGACCATTTGGGCGGGGCATTATAAACGTCCGTGTCGGCTAACCGTGCAGGGTCTGCAACCACTGCTCACGATTGATGCGATAGAGCACATGGTGACGCAATGGATGTCCAACCGCGAGCTTTGGGTGTTCGAAGTCGTCCGCCGGGTCGTGGTGCATGCCAATGGCCTGCATGACCTTTTGCGACGGCAGGTTATCCACAGCGGTGAACGCCACCACTTCGTCCAGCAACAACTGGTCAAAGGCACAGCGCAGCCCGGTCCACGCCGCCTCGCTGGCATAGCCCAGGCCCCAGTGCTCCCGGGCCAGGCGCCAGCCAATCTCGATGGCCGGCGTGAACGGCGCGTCGAACCCGACCACACCAAGCCCGGTAAAGCCAATGAAGGCCCCGGTGTCCTTGCGTTCCAGCGCCCACAACCCAAAACCATGCTCGGCGAAATGCCCACGCACGCGACCGATCAGGGCGGCGCTTTCCAGGCGGCTCAGGGGCGCCGGGAAATAACGCATCACCTGCGGGTCGGCGCACATGGCGGCAAATTCCGGCAAGTCGTCGTCGCGCCACTGCCGCAACAGCAGCCGTGCGCTTTCCAGTTCCAGTATCGGCTCCATTTTCACTCCCTTTCCATGCCCCAGAGTCTACATCGCTGGTAGGATCCGTCACTCATTCACGACTGAAAACACCATGTCGCTGCCGCTGATCTATCACGAAGACTACAGCCCCGAATTCCCGGCGGAACACCGTTTCCCCATGGACAAGTTCCGCCTGCTGCGCGATCACCTGGTGGACAGCGGCCTGACCCGCGACGCGGACCTGCTGCGCCCATCGCTGTGCCCGCCGGATATTCTCGCCCTGGCCCACGACCGTGGGTATATCGAACGCTACATGGGCGGCGAGTTGTCCCGCGAAGACCAACGGCGACTCGGCCTGCCCTGGAGCGAAGCCCTGGCCCGCCGAACGGTCCGCGCCGTGGGCGGTTCGCTGCTGGCCGCCGAACAGGCCCTCGAACACGGTCTGGCCTGTCACTTGGCCGGCGGCACCCATCACGCCCACTACGACCACCTGGCCGGATTCTGCATTTTCAACGACCTGGCGGTGATCAGCCGCTATTTCCTGGCCAGCGGTCGGGTCTCGCGGGTGCTGATTTTCGATTGCGATGTGCATCAGGGCGACGGTACCGCCCGAATACTCCATGACACCCCGGACGCCGTGACAGTTTCCTTGCACTGCGAAAAGAATTTTCCCGCACGCAAGGCGCAAAGCGACTGGGACATCCCGCTGCCGATGGGCATGGGCGACGCCGCTTACCTGAACGTGGTGGACGATGCGCTCAACTACCTGCTGCCGCTCTACCAGCCGGACCTGGTGCTGTATGACGCCGGCGTCGACGTACACAAGGACGACGCCCTCGGTTATCTGAAGCTCACGGACGAAGGCCTCGCCGCCCGGGATGAGAGCGTCATGCGCCATTGCCTGGGACGCGACATCCCGGTGGTCGGCGTGATCGGCGGAGGCTACAGCAAGGACCGCCAGGCCCTGGCCCGCCGCCACGGGATCCTGCACCACAGCGCACAAAGGGTCTGGACGTCATCAGGTTGTCATTGAAACCTGGGCTTTACCCACAATGCCTGTGGAGCGGCCTGTGGATAACCTGAGCGAAACGGCCTACAAGCTATGTTGCCTATGGCATGCAGAGGCTTGGCTGTTTTTTGATCAGAGTTCTCAAGAACACCTACATCCCCTGTGGGAGCGAGCTTGCTCGCGATGGCGGAGTATCAGCCACATCAATGCCGCTGACACACCGCCTTCGCGAGCAAGCTCGCTCCCACAGGGATCTGTGCTGGTAGAATGCCCCGCCTATTCCAACCCCCACAGTTCAAATCATGACCTCGACCGCCAAGCCTTCCGCCCCAAACATCGCCATCATCGGCGGCGGCCCCGCCGGCCTGATGGCGGCCGAGGTATTGAGCCTGGCCGGCCTGAAGGTCGACCTGTACGACGGCATGCCATCGGTGGGCAGGAAATTCCTGCTGGCCGGCGTGGGCGGCATGAACATCACCCACTCCGAAGCCTTCCCGGCCTTCCTGTCCCGCTACGCCGAACGCGCGCCAAACCTCGCGCCGCTGTTGCGGGCATTCGGGGCGGATGAGTTATGCACATGGATCCACGGGCTGGGCATCGACACCTTTGTCGGCAGCTCCGGGCGGGTATTTCCGACTGACATGAAGGCCGCCCCGCTGTTACGTGCCTGGCTCAAGCGCCTGCGCGATGCTGGCGTGGTGATCCACACCCGTCATCGCTGGCTCGGCTGGAACCCCGATGGCAGCTTGCGCATAGCGTCCCCGGAGGGCGAAAAAACCCTGCGCCCCAAGGCCACTTTGCTCGCCCTGGGCGGCGGCAGCTGGTCGCGCCTGGGCTCCGACGGCGCCTGGATGCTACCGCTGGAACAACGCGGCGTGGCCCTGGCGCCATTGCAACCGAGCAACTGCGGGTTCGAGGTCGAAGCCTGGAGCGACCTGATGATCAGCAAATTCGCCGGCGCCCCGCTCAAGAACATCGCCATGGGCCTGAACGACGATGTGCCGCGCCTCGGCGAATGCGTGATCACCGCCACCGGCCTCGAAGGCAGCCTGGTCTATGCCCTGTCGGCAACGATTCGTGAGGCCATCAACCAGCACGGCGGCGCGACCCTTCATGTGGACCTGTTGCCGGGCCGGCCTGTGGATAAAATCCTCCAGGCCCTGAACAAACCCCGCGGCTCCCGCTCGATGGCCAAGCACTTGCACAGCCAATTGGGGATCGACGGGGTCAAGGCGGCACTGTTGCGCGAGCTCACGCCGGCCGAGTGTTTCGCTGACCCGGTGCGGCTGGCCCAGGCGATCAAGGCCCTGCCGGTCACACTGGTGAAGACCCGCCCCCTGGACGAAGCCATCAGCAGCGCCGGTGGCGTGACGTTCGAAGCCCTGGATGAACGCCTGATGCTCAAGCAAGTGCCCGGCGTTTTCTGCGCCGGGGAAATGCTCGATTGGGAAGCGCCGACCGGTGGCTACCTGCTTACGGCGTGCTTTGCCAGCGGCCGGGCGGCGGGGTTGGGGATGGTGGAGTGGTTACAGCGCCTGGATTGAAGTTCGAGGCGCGCCCATCGCGAGCAAGCTCGCTCCCACAGAAAATCTGCAGTGGACACCGGATCTGTGCACACCTGAGAACCAGTGTGGGAGCGAGCTTGCTCGCGATAGCGATGTATCAGACGCCGCGAATCATCAAGGCTTACGCTTACGCGGCCCAGTGTTGAACACCGGCACTTTCCGCACAGGCTTGACCGAAGGTTCCACAGGCGCAGCGTCGCCACTGTCCACCCACTTGCCCAGGTTGCGCTTGCCGCCACCACCGGAGGTTTTCGGTTTCTTCGGCTTTTTAGGCTTCTTGATCACCTGGCCGCTGGCATCGGTGTCCGGTACCCGATGCTCAGGCTCGAAGTCCTGTTCCATCTGGCGAGTCAGCGTCTGGCGCGTCAACATCTCGATGGCCGACAGCAAATTCACTTCATCGGCGCAGACCAGGGAAATCGCTTCCCCCGTCGAGCCCGCCCGACCGGTACGGCCGATGCGGTGGATGTAGTCCTCGGCGACGATCGGCAGGTCGAAGTTCACCACCAACGGCAAGTCCTCGATGTCCAAGCCACGGGCGGCGACATCGGTGGCTACCAGGATCTGCACTTCGCTGGCCTTGAAGCGGTCCAGCGCACGTTGGCGGGTGGCCTGGGGTTTGTCACCGTGGATACCGTCGGCGTTGACGCCCAGGCCCTGGAGTTTTTCCACCAGCGCATCGACGCCGTTGCGGGTCTTGGCAAAGACCAGCACCTGCTTCCACTTGTTCTTGCGCATCAGGTGCACGAACAATTCCGGCTTGCGCTTCTTGTCCACCGTCACCACCCATTGCTTGACGGTGTTGGCGGCCACGTTGCGCGGGCTCACTTCAATGCTCAGCGGATCGTTGAGCATCTGCCCGGCTAGCAGGCGGATCGCATCGGAAAAGGTCGCCGAGAACAGCAGGGTCTGGCGCTTCTTCGGCAGGGCCTTGTAGATATTCGCCAGCTCCTCGGAGAAGCCCAGGTCGAGCATGCGGTCGGCTTCGTCCAGCACCAGGGTCTGCAGTTGATTGAACTTCAGCGCATTCTGGCGGAACAAGTCGAGCAAACGACCCGGCGTGGCGACCAGCAGGTCGACGCCCTTGCGCAACTTCATCATCTGCGGGTTGATGCTGACGCCGCCGTACACGGCGTAGGTGCTCAGCGGCAGGTTTTGCGCGTACTGACGAACGCTTTCATGAACCTGCTCAGCCAGTTCACGGGTCGGCACCAGGATCAGCGCCCGCACCGAGTTGGCCGCGACCTTCGGCCCTTCGGTGGTCAGCAACTGCAACAGCGGCACCGCAAAACCGGCGGTCTTGCCGGTGCCGGTCTGGGCCGCGGCCATCAGGTCGCGACCGGCGAGCACCGCCGGCATGGCTTGGGCCTGAACCGGGGTCGGGGTCTGGTAGCCGAGCGTCTCGAGGGCGCGCAGCAAGGGTTCGATCAGGCCAAGGGTGGCGAAAGTCATGGAAGTACCGTAGGAAAAATCAGCGCAAGGTGTGCAATGCGCGGCAGTTTACCCTAAATCAGGAGACGGCCGGCGCAGGCTTGGGTTTGCGCCACTGTGGCAAGCCGATCAGCACCACCGCACTGATGATCACCAACATCGCCAAGGCCTCCTCGATGCCGATGGTTTCACCGGCGAATACGATGCCCAGCAATACCGCCACGGCCGGGTTGACGTAGGCATAGCTGGTGGCCGCCGCCGGACGCACATGCTTGAGCAGGTACATGTAGGCGTTGAAGGCGATGATCGAACCGAAGCAAGTCAGGTAAGCCAAGGCGAGCCAGCCTTCCAGCGGCGGCATGCTCTCCAGATGCTCGCCGCTGGCCACGCTGCCGATCAGCAGCACCACGCCGCCCACCAGCATTTCCACGGCACTGGCCATCGCCCCCGCCGGCAACGGCAGATGCTTGCTCAGCACTGAACCGAACGCCCAGGAGGCCGCCGCGAACACCAGCAACGTCGCCCCCAACGGGCTGGATTGCAGGTTGGAACCGAGGTTGAGCATGGCGATGCCGATCAACCCCAGCACAATCCCCGCCCATTCCAGACGGGTATTACGCGCGCCCCAGAAATATCCGCACAGCAAGGTAAACAAAGGCACCGTCGCCACGGCCAGCGCCGCGACCCCGGACGCTACGCCCGTGTGCTCGGCGACACTGACCGCGCCGTTGCCAAAACTGAGCAACAGCACGCCAATGATGGCCCCGGCCTTCCATTGGGCCCAGGTCGGCGCCGGCGCCCCGCGCCAGCGCAGGAAGCCGTACATCAGCGAACCGGCAATCACAAAACGAATCCCAGCCAGCAGCAATGGCGGCCAATGTTCCACGCCGATGCGAATCACCAGGTAGGTCGAACCCCAGATGACATACAAGGCAAAGAAGGCAGCGATCAATGGCAGGGAGAAACGGCGTGGGCCAGGCATGTTCAGCTCGAAGTCAGGACAATGAGAGACGTTATTCTAGAAAGGCGACAGACGGAAATTAAGCTACAAAACCTGTTTATCCGGGCCATACACTTTTCAAAACACGGCGATCAGCGCTATAAATCGCGCTTTCGAAAGTCACACCGTCAGGAAGCCAAACCGTGGATAAATACGACCGCATGTTGCTCAGCGCTTTGTTGGACAACGGTCGTGCGTCCTACGCCGAACTGGCCCGCAAAGTGAACCTGTCAGCCCCCGCCGTGGCCGAACGGGTCAGCAAACTGGAAGCCAGCGGCGTCATCACCGGTTATCAAGCCAAAGTCGACATGGCGAAGATCGGCCTGCCGGTGCAGTGCGTCATCGAACTGCGAATGAACCAGCACGGCAACCAGAAGACCTACGACGAACTGTGCAAGATCCCACAACTGACCGAATGCCACCGGGTCACCGGGGACCCGTGCGTGATCATGCAGGCGGCGGTTGGCTCGATGCCCGAGCTGGAAGAGTTGATCAACCGCATCGCCAAGTTCGGTTTCAGCAAGACCTCGATCGTGCTGTCCAGCGCCATTGAAAAGCGCGTGCCGTTGGGGCAGTTGGAAGGCAACGGGAAATAAGGATCAAACACTGAACAACCTGTGTGGGAGCAAGCCCGCTCCCACAAGGGTTTTGTGGTGTGTTTAGAACCCGCGATGCCGCTTGAGATGCTCGTTGATCTTCGCCGCCGGCACTTTCTGCAAACTGCACAGCAGATCATGGGACAACTCCCGCAGCCCATGCTTTTGCCGCAGTTCCGCCGCCAGGTGCGCGGTGAGGTTGGCGGCCATTTCGGCGTCGGCCATGGCCCGGTGAGCCTGGCCGGTGTGGGGCAAGCCGGCGAACGTGTTGAGCGTGCCGAGCTTGTGGTTCGGTGCCGCCGGCATCAAGCGCCGGGCCAGCAAGAGGGAGCAGGCAAAATTCTGCAAGCGGGTGCGCTTGATGCGTCCCAGCTCAAAATCCCAGAACTTCTGGTCGAACGCGGCGTTATGGGCCAGCAGCGGCGTAATGCCGACAAACTCGTTGACCTCGTTCATGACCTTTTCCGCCGAGGGTGCGCTACGCAGCATCGCGTTGCTGATGCCGGTCAGTTGTTCGATGAAGGCCGGCACCCGGACACCGGCATTCATCAGGCTCTGGTAGCGGTCGACGATCCGGCCTCGCTCAAGCATCACCACCGCGATTTCAGTAGCCCGGCAACCGCTGCTCGGGGTGATCCCGGTGGTTTCAAAGTCGATGACTGCGATGCGTTCCAAACCTTTTGAACTCCGTGAAAATCAATTCTTGAGCAACAACGCGCCTTCGATGGGCACATAGCGACTGGCGGCGCGGATCAGCGAGTTGGCAGTCAACCCCGGCACGCCATAGGCCACGGCCTGCACACCGTGCTTCTGAATGATGCGTTCGAGCAACATGTCGAAATCGCCATCGCCGGAGGCCAGCACCACTTCATCGACATGGTCGGCAGCGTCCATGATGTCCAGCGTGATGCCCACGTCCCAATCGCCCTTGGCCGAGCCGTCGCTGCGCTGGATGTAGGGCTTGAGCTTCACGATGAAACCCAGGTTGCGCAGGATCTGCTGGAATTGTTGCTGCTTGCTGTCACCGCGATCGATCGCATAGGCATAGGCCTCGACGATCTGTCCCTGTTTGCTGACATCGGCCCACAGCGCGGCGTAGTTGAAATGGCAGCCGTAAGCCTGGCGCACGGTGTAGTAGAGGTTCTGGACATCGGCGAACACTGCAATTTTTTTCACCGCGTTTCCTCTTGGATGCACACGTACGCAGACCACCAGGGGCCGAAAAGTCGCCCAGTATGCCAGCCAGAAGGATTGTTCCGCGAATAATCGGCCCGAGGCGCCAGGGCGCCCCGGACGAATGGCAGGTCAGACGAAGGAGTCGTCGTCGCCGAAGGAAGATGAATCGTCACTGTAGTCCGCGTCGCTGAACCCTCCCGGGTCGCTGCCGTAGGCATCGTTATCGGCCACGCGCGAATCATCGCCCCAGCCGTTGTCGCTGTTGTTGGCAGTGTCGTTGACCGGTTGCGCCGGTTCTTCCTTGATGACCTCGACGATTTCCTGGGGTTGCTGGTTACTGTGGAACAGGCTGCTGATGCCTTGAGCCAGCATCACGCCGCCCGCCACGCCCGCGGCGGTTTTCAGAGCGCCGCCGAGGAAACTGCCCGCTGCCGGGGCCTGCTGCTGCGGTGCGCCATAATTGCCCGGTGACGTGCCGAAGCCCTGTTGGGGCGGGGCATTGAAGGACGGTTGCGCCGGTTCGCGCCAACCACCACCGCTGGAAGCCGGCGCGCTCGCCGGCCGTGAGTCCCGCGGGCTGCCGCCGAAAATACTCGAGAGGAAACCACCGCCACCGCTGGGTGCCGGCGCTTGCTTGCGAGCCTGTTGCAGCTCGACCTGCAATTGCTCGACCTGTTGGGCGAGTTGCTTGTTCTGCTCATCGAGGCGCTTGATCGCGGCCTCCTGCACCAGGATCGCCTGGGCCATGAAATAGCCCGCCGCTGGCTGGCTCGCCAGGTGTTCCTTGATCCGCGCCTCGGCCTGGGCATCGCGCGGGGCTGAATCCTTTTCGGCCTGTTGCAGCCGTGAAAACAGTCCATCGATCAGGGTTTGTTCTTCGCTGTTCATGGCGACCTCATTCGATTGCCGGGTAGAAACCATTCCGATCTCGAAGACCGGTGCCCATCAGTAATGGGGCTCGCCGGAAAGCTTTCAATGGTCTTTACCTGATGTTTACGTTTGCTTGTGCGGGCGCCTGATCGGTTAAAGTGTCGGACCGCTTTTTCAACTGCGATACCGACTCATGAATCCGTTTGACGTGCTGCGCGACTCTTTGTATTTCTTCAAGCGCCATCTGGGCCGGATCGCCCAGCTGTGCCTGCCACTGGTGATACTCGAGGCGTTGCTGCAGCAAGGCGTGGACAGCGCCCTCGGCCCCGAGGGTTTCCCCGGCTACAGCGTGATCGTCGGACTGCTGGTGTACCCGCTGTACACCGCCGCGTTGATCCTGTTTCTCGACGCCCGCAGCCGCGGTGAAGCGCCACGCACCCGGGATCTGCTCGCAATGGCCCTGACCCTGTGGCCACGCTTTGCCTTGCTGACGGCCCTCAATACGCTGCTGATCCTGGTGGGGCTGTCGTTGTACTTCCTGCCGGGCCTGTGGCTGATGGTGACCCTGGCCTTCGGCGAATACCTGTTGGTCCTCAGGGGCCTGCCCCCCCTGGCGGCGATGAAGGAAAGCCTGAACATGTCCCGCGGCAACTTCTGGCGGATCCTGCTGTGCATTCTCTGTGTGATGGGTCCGTTGTGGCTGCTCAAGGGCGCCAGCGTCTCGATGTATCCGTCGCCGCAAAACCCCTTGCTCAGCTTGCTGATCGACAGCGTCCACAGCTTCCTGCAACTGTTCACCACCGTGGTGCTGTTCCGCCTGTTCATGCTGATCGAAGCCAAGCCCGAGCGCCGCTGATCGCATACGGCGACCGCCCTGGGCTTGGGCTTGGGAACCGCTCTCGGTTATGCTCGGGAGCACTTTTGCGTTTCGCCCATAAGCCGAGCCATGACCCGTCTACTGCGCCACACCTTGCTGGGCCTGCTGTTGATCCTCAGCCTGGCCGCCCTGTCGATCTACAGCCTGACCTGGCGGCCACAGCCCCGGGAAACCGTGCCGGTCAGTTGCGCCGTCAACGCGGCACCGCTGGTGCCCGGCCAGGCCTTGAAGGTGATGACCTGGAACGTCCAGTTCCTCGCCGGCAAGCGCTACGTGTTCTGGCACGACCTGGCCCAGGGCGACGATGAAAGCCCGACCCTGGAAGACATGGCCTTCAGCCTCGACGAAGTGGCCCGGGTCATCCGCGATGAGCAACCGGACATCGTGCTGCTCCAGGAACTGGACAAGGGCGCCAAGGCCAGCGATTACCAAGACCAGCTCAAGCTGTTGCAAGAGCGCTTGGCCGACCTCTATCCGTGCGGCACCAGCGCCTTCGACTGGAAAGCCGACTTCATCCCCAACCCGCACATCTTCGGCAGCGTTGGCCGGCAACTGGCGACCCTGAGTCGCTACCGCATCGACCATGCCGAGCGCGTGCAACTGCCGGTGGCCGACGCCAACGTCATCAGCCGTCAGTTCCAGCCGAAAAATGCCTTGTTGGTGAGCTATCTGCCGCTGAGCGACGGCAACCAGTTGGTGGTGCTCAACACCCATCTGGAACGGGCCAGCGAACCGGACGAAACCCTGCCCAGACAAATCACCGCCGTGAGCAAGGCCCTGGACAAGTTCGAATCCGCAGGCACGCCCTGGCTGATCGGCGGCGACTTCAACCTGCTGCCCCTGGGCCAGTACCGACGCCTGCCGTCCGAGCAACGCACGCCCTACTCCGCCGACAGCCCCCTGCACCTGTTGTGGGACAAATACCCGATGATTCCCACCAACAACGAAGCCAGCGGCATCGACCGCGAACACTGGCTGACCCACTACCCGAACGACCCCGGCCTCAACGGCCCCGACCGCACCGTCGACTACCTGTTCTACAGCCCCCGGATCAAACGGGTTGAAGCCCAGGTACGGCAGGACGACACCTTGCGCATCTCCGATCATTTGCCGGTGATTGCGCGGTTTTTGTTGCCGGCAGCGCCTTAGCAGGACTTGCCTAAGACTCCCCTGTGGGAGCGAGCTTGCTCGCTCCCACAGGGGAGTCCGGTTCGGAACATAGTGGCGAGCGCTTATTGTCGAGAACAGTTACCGGCGGAGAACATTTTTGAAATGCCCAGCCTCATTCAGGAAACCTGAGCAGACCTCTGCTCGATGTCGATACCGATGAGCGGGCGCCTGAGCGCAATCGATGCCCATGCCCCCACGGCTGCGATGACGCATGCGGCAAACCCCAGCAGGAAGGACATGAAGCTGAGTTCCTGAGCGACAGCCAGAAGCCCGAGCACAGCTGCGGTTGCTTCGGCAGCGCCCCAAACACACGTCTGAACGGCCATTGCAACAGAGCTGCGGCCTTTCCATATTTTCACCGCTTGGGCTTGGTACAACGGGCCACAAATCATTTCGCCGATAACGATAAACACCACCACGACAAACAGAATTGCCTGCGCCTGCGTTGAAATGATCAACAGTAGGCATCCCGCGCCGATCAATAAATTGGAAATGATCACGCGCCACAGACGCGACACACGCTGCGAAAACGACGTGATGTAAACTTGGCTGGAAATGATGATCCCGCTGGCCACCAGGAAAAGCACGCCCACTAGCTCACTGGAGAAGCGCTCGGTCGCATAGGTAGGAAATACGTAATAAAACTGCGCATAGCCAATCATGGTCAGAAAGTTGATGGCCATGAACGCAGCAACTCTGGGGGAAGCCTCGGACTCGCCCATCGTGGAAGAACGATCGGCAGACACCAGACCTGTTGAACGTGCCACCTGCGCAATCAGCGTGGTGGATACCGTGGCAAGCACACCTAACAACAAGGGCAGCGCCACAAACCAGTACCCGGTGCCGGCGAGTATCAACGACGCAACGAAGGGAGCGACCCCTGCGCCGGCGTTTGCGGCGACGTTTTCGTAGGAGAGCACGCGCTCGTGCTCGCTCTCGCGAAAATACTGAACAATGTATGAAATCTGCGAAATCGTAGCGATCGAGTTGGACACACCGAACACCACGACCAGCGCGACCCAGATGAACACGTTTGTGATGCCCATCGATGCCGCGAGCAGCATCAATAACGCTGCCACCGCCACGCACAATAAGGCGAGGGCAATTTCCCAACGGCGATCAACCTTGTCCAGAATGCCTTGAAAGGCCAGTGCACCAATTCGATTTGAAACAATCGCAAACCCAACAACAATGCCGGCAGCACTGGTACTGAGCCCTACAGCAGCATTGAGCCAGATAGCCATGAATGGATAGAAGCAACTCCAGGCGGCGGACGAAAGAAACCGGACGAAGTAAATCATTTGAATACCGGGCTTCTAGGGCCACGATCGGTATGGATAAGCACCTCACCTATCTCGCGGGCGACCACTTCTGCATAACCGGTGAGCATGCCAATCCAAGCATAGTCAGACGTGCCTATGGGTTGGATCACGCTGCCTACGTTGGCTATAGGGGTATGGATAGACGCCATTGGCGGAGTCTCCCAGTCATACACGATGGCTTCATGGTCCAGGCAATACCAGTAACTCAAGGTCAGACGGCACGCCTCGACAGGCTTGTATTGAAGCGTGGTATCCAGCAAGCCCAGGGGCAGCAGCGCGACGTGTTGCAGGACCGTTGCAGGCGCGAGTTCATAAGCCAACGCAATTTGCTCGACGATGCTCGCGCCACCGAGACGCCCCATGTTGGCGTCAATCAGATAAGCCGTGGATTCTGTCGCGATGAATTCGCAATGAAAGAAGCCATTATCAAACGATGAACGGGAAATCAGATCGCGCACAGCCGTCTCGATTTTCGAACGCACGGACCACGCAATTTGGGCGTCGGCTGGAAACTGATTGGCGACTTCAGTAAACCCGACACGATCGCGCCTGGACAGGCCTAGGAGGACAACCCGCCCATCCTGGACATAGCCCTCCATGCTGACGAGGTCTCCTACGCAATGTGCCTGGACAATCCACGCAATATTCTGCGGATCATCCACTCCGCTCTCCAGGATGGCCGATTTGATCACACTGGCAGGGTCAACCCCCACGTCAATCGAAAGCATAGTCGTTGCTACCGCGCCGGAACCGACCGCGGGCTTGAGAACCAGGTCATTTGGCTGACCGGGTGTCAGCCAGGGAATGACAAAGTCTCCATTGGCCAGAGACACACAGGACTCGGCGGGAACGTGCTCCGGTATCAGACCGCCCACGAACTCCTTGGATGACAGTTTTCCAAAGACCGAAGGAGGCGCATTGAAGCCGAACTCCTGGGCAATCGCAGAGATAACAGGGAACAACTCGTCAAAGAACGTTGTAACACTGTGGATCACACCAACAAGCGTTGGATTGGACTTCAAGTAAGCGGACAGGGCATCTTTGTCCGTAAAGGCGGGAATGCAGGTGACCCCTTCAAATACGCTTTTGGCTGCCCTGTGAAAACCTGAAGGGTTAACAGACAATATAGGCTCAAAGCCCGCACTGCGAATTGCCTCGCATACATACTTGATGGAGACCTTGTTAATACCCACTATCAAAATATGACGCATGTCTTTCATATCCATCCTTAAAAATGAAAAATCGACAGTTATTGAGCCTCAACGGTCACGAGTGATACATCTTGCCTGGGTTGAGAATGTTCTCCGGGTCCAATGCCGATTTGATTGCTCGCATGAATTGGAGCGCCGCGCCATGCTGTGCCGACATCCACTTCAATTTTCCTTGCCCTACACCATGCTCACCACTGACCGTGCCGCCGAATGACAACGCTCGACTCGATAGCCGGTTGAGAAACGCCTGAACTTCCACACTCTCGTCCTCATCTTCATCGAGCATAATCAGCAGGTGGAAATTACCGTCGCCGACATGGCCGATAAGTGGTGCGTCGAGTCCGGAGGCGGCAATGTCGGCTGCGGTGGCGCTGATGCAGGCGCTCAGGCAAGACAGCGGAACACAGACATCGGTGGCCAGCCCCTTGCACCCCTTGTAGAACGCGTGAAATGCCCACCAGGCGTCATGTCGTGCTTTCCACAGGGCCGTGCGCTCTTCAAGACGCTCGGAGATTCTGACCTGTCCGCCGTACTCACCGGCGCAATCCTTGAACAACTCAACGCTGCTGGTGACTGTGGACCGGTCCCCATGGAACTCCAGAAAAAGATGCGGTGTTTCCACTAGGTCCAACGCGGGGGAATAGGCGTTGCAAGCGCGAACAGCCGTTACATCCAGCAGCTCAATCCGGGCAATCGAGAGGCCTTGGCCGAGGGCACAGGCCACCGTCTGTACGGCGTTGTCGACCGAGTCGAACGAACAAACGCCGGCAACGATGGCCTCGGGCATCGGATGCAATCGGACTTCCAGCTCACTGAATATGCCCAGGGTGCCCTCAGAACCCACAGCAATCGCCAGCAAATCCAGGCCCATAGCCGATTTGGGCGCTCGGGAGCCGATTTGGACCACAGCCCCGTCCGCCATGATCCAGCGAGCGGCTTTGACATTGCCGGCCATCGTCCCGTAACGAACCGAGTTGGTCCCCGATGCACGCGTTGCCGCCATTCCGCCCATCGAGGCGTTGGCACCAGGGTCGACGGAAAAGAACAGCCCGGTATCACGCAAATAGCTGTTGAGTTGTTCGCGGGTGACGCCCGGTTGAACGGTGGCGGTCATGTCGGTGACGTTCACGTCGACAATCGCGTTCATTTCCGAGCAGTCGATACAGACACCACCCTTCGGCGCGTTGATTTGCCCTTCGAGGGATGAGCGCGCACCCACCGGGATCACCGCAACATCGTATTCACGACAGAGTCTTACGACCTGGACGATTTCGTCCTCAGTGCGAACAGTCACCACAGCATCGGGTGGACTCAGTTCGATACCGGGGGGCGCCTGGCAGAATTGTCGCCGGATCCCTAGTTCAAGCCTTAAACGCGCGCCAAACAATTGATGGAGTTTTTCTACGACTAGAGAATCCATTCGTCTCATCCCTGTTCTGACTGATTACTGCCGGGTTTATTTTTAGATCCGACTGCTGCGCTATCCCACGCACTCCTGTGAACGGTGGTGTCGTAGATCATGGGGCACAGAAAGCAGCCCCCCCGTCCTGCTCCTATTCACTCCTCGTTTTTTTTGCTCGCTCGGGCCGCACGCCCGTCGTACTCCGGGCGGCCAGAAACAATCAACCCGAAGAAATAAGGTTGCGCACCTGAATCCTCCAACTGACGGCCTGACTTGTTATGCACTTCAATGACAGAGAAAAGATCCACGAGACGGTCCTGAATCTGTTCTATTTCTGCGTCCTTGAGTGTCACCATCGAGCTGTACTTGAAAGAACCTGAAACATCGAAATATTCACTTTTCTCAGGTTTGAGCAGCGACCGATCCACTTCATGGCGCAGGAACTGGTCTTTCAAGTTCAACGCATCCACTGTTCGTGGCATCCTCAGCGTTGGCGCATGCCGGACAAACGGGTCGTCAGGTGTCGCTCGCACTTTGGAGACCAGGTTCAGGAATGCTTCGGTTTTTTGATCATAGGCTAGGCCGAGTTGCTCGCACACCAACACAATTTCTGCTACGGAAGCACTGTCCACCATGTAGAGATACGTCATCAACGGCAGCAGTTCGAAGTTCGCCTCGAATGCCGCGATCACCTCTTCGGTGACGATGAACTCACGCTCGTACCGGCTCAGACTCAGCGCCCGTCGCAAGATTTTTGAGTCGTGCTCGCGCAGCTCCAGCCGGGACGAAAGATCGGTTACCTCGACACCTTTACCGAACAACATCTCGTGGACGTCAGCCGGCAACAAGTCTCTGAAGTAGTGCCAAAAATAATCAAAACTGACTTTGCTGGCCGCATCGATTTTAAGGTGGTCATGCAGCTCGACAGCCGCATCAATGCTCAGGTATTTCCTTCCGGCCTCAACATCACGATAGTAATTGGCCGAAAATGGAATATTGACCTCGTCGAGAAACGTGGAAATTTTCAGATGCCCGGCTTCGATCCGAAACTGCATCAAAAACGCACCAAACGCTCGTTTGCTATCCAAGCTCATCGGCCTCTGCCGACAGAGCGACAACCACTCTTGTCGTATTTTTCTTGATTTTCATACTGGAAGTTACCACGCCTATTTCCTGTGTATTACGCACATGAACGCCCCCACAGGGGATTGACCAGTTTTCGCATTGCCACCAACGGAATCCCTGTCCCTGGCTGATATCCGCTTCCGTACGAATCTCATAACTTGCAGAGCAAAACTCATTCAAGGCGTCTGTCGCCTTTCTAAGACTGTCTTCGTCGAATTCGCCGACAAACTCGTATTGATTCTCCCCAACCTCGTCGCTCAACGGCGAACGCACCGGGTGTGGAATCGAGCGCCCGAGCGTCTGCTCAAGCATGCAATGGATCAAGTGCATCGCCGAATGAAGACGCATCTGATGATATCGCAATGACCAATCAAGCGTGACGATCGCTTGCTGGCCGATCACGCCCGCCTGCAGTTGGGTGAACGCTTCGTCGTCAATCGACAGGTAATGCCTGATCTGGTCATCTCTTTTTTTCGTCGCGACGATCTTCAGCGTGCGCACAACGTCCCCCTCCCCCGCGACCGGGATGTTCAACACGCCTCGATCTCCGAGCTGTCCGCCTCCTTGCGGGTAGAACACTGTCTCGCCAAGGAGGACAAAAGGAAGGCCAGCATCGTCGCGATCAAGCAGATCGACTCGGCATTCCAAGTGTTTCAAGTACGGTTGCTCGTGAAACAATGGCAGCGTCTGGATCATTTTTACCTCAAGTAAGTCTCACTGATTTGCGTTGGAAGCCCAGAGGAATCACCGAGGGCCTCCATGCCCCGCTGGCCTCAGTTGGGTCCCATGGTTTGCAGTTTTTTCTTCAGTACATCGCACAATCTGGACATCTGTGCCTGATTCCCGAACGAGATCCGCAGGCAGGTATCAAGGCCATAATCGGTCAACCGCGACGTCAGGAAGCCTTCGCTTTCCAGGTGCCCATGCAGATCCTCGCAGCGTTGCTGGCTGGCGCACTCGACGAATGCAAAGTTAACGTACCGGCTTCTGGCTTCAATGCCATGGGCCTCGAACAGGCTCACGATTTCCTGCCCCCAGGCCTGACAATGCGTCGCGGTCTTGTCCAGGTGATCGGAGTCCTGCAGGACATATTCCCCGGCCAGGGCGGAAAACGAACTGACGTTGTACGGCGCCCGTCGCGCTTGCAGCACCGGCACCAGATCGGCGCTGGCATAAGCCCAGCCGAGGCGTAATCCGGCAATGCCGTAGGCCTTTGAAAAAGTCCGCAGGCATATCGAGTTTGCCCGAGCATTGACAATCTGAATGCCTGCTGAGTTTTCCCGATCCGGGGCAAACTCTGCATACGCTTCATCGATGATGACCGTCGTACTTTCTGGGATCGCAGCTACCAGCGATAACAGCTGCGATGGCAATAAATAGTCGCCCAGAGGATTGGATGGATTGACCAGGACCACCACGCCCGGTTTTTTCTCCAAGGCAAGACTCAGCGCGGCCTCATAGTTCCCAGCGGCGCTCGGGACTATCTCGCTATAGTCGGCCCCCAGCAGCGCTGATCGGATTTTGTACATCTTGAAGCTATGCTGCTGCGTCACGATGCGGCTGCCGGGCTTCAACAGACTGCGCAACGCGATATCGATCAACTCATCGGAACCCGCGCCGACCACCACGCGCTCGGGATCAACACTCCAGCGCTCGCCGATTGCCGTGCGAAGAGACTTGTAAGTCACCTCAGGGTATTCGCTGAGCAGGGCCGGCATCGACGCGCACAGATGCAGTGCCAGGCCAGATGCGCCCAAGGGGTTTTCGTTGGCGTGCAATCGGACACGCTCGGCGGCGGCTCCTGCGAAAACCGTGTCCTTTGACGAACTCATCGGCTGTGCCCTCCCAGAATCTGGGCAACGATCGTTTCCAGATACCCGGTCAATGCCACATCTCGATCAAGATACGGAATATGTTCACGCACCCGTGCATGCCAGGTACGGCCCTTCGGCCCCAGTTTGGTGCTGCCCCTGATATCGGCAGCCTGAGCCGCACAGATCAATTCGAAGGCAAGGACATATCGCGTGTTCTGCAGCACCTCGGTCACGCGACGCGCGGCGACGAGGCCGAATGAAACCACATCCTGAAAATCACCTGTGGTGGTCAGGGTCTGGATCGAGACCGGCGTTGCCAGCGAACGGTTTTCTGCCGTCAGAGAAGCCGACATGAATTGCCCGCCCATGAGGCCGAAACGCAGACCACCGTTTTCTGCACACAGGAATGACGGGAGGCCATTACTGTTGGCTTTGGTCAGGAAGCGATCAATCCGCCGATCGGAAAGGTTGCACAGTGTAATGACGGAGATCGTCAGGTAGTCCATGGCCGAAGCGATGTACTGCCCGTGAAAGTGCCCATTGTGAAAGACTTGACCATTTTCGGGCGTGATCAAGGGGTTATCGTTTGACGAGTTCAGCTCATTAGCGACCACGCGTTCGACGAACTCGATGGTTTCCAGAACCGGCCCCAGAATCTGCGGCGTGCAGCGAATGGAATAGGCATCTTCGATGGGCATGTCTTCCTGGCGCACTTGGTCTGTGCGCAGTGCACTCAGTTGCGATGAAAGCTGAAGATCGTCAATGGCCAGTTCCGAACTCTGAAGATCGGCCCAAATGGTCTCGGCAATTTTTTGCTGGCCCAGGTGCGGCTTCAACTGGTGAACGTCAGGGTGGAAAGGACGCACCCGAGCTTGTAACGCTTCGAACGAAAAGGCCGATATCGAAGTGTATTGCTCAAGCAATTCCCGGGCCTCGACCACATTCATCGCTGCGACCGCGACCATGCAGGAAGTGCCATTGATCAGCGCCAATCCTTCCTTGTAACTCAAATGAAGCGGTTCCAGGCCCAATTGCTCAAGCGTTTCAGCCGCAGGAACCCGGATGCCGTCAAGATAAGCGTAGCCGTCCCCGGTCAGCATCCGTGCGACAGCCGCCAGCGGCCCCAGGTCGCCGCTGGTGCCCAGAGACCCCTTGCTCGGAATTTCGGGAATCAAGCCAGAGTTGTAGATGGCAATGTACCGATCAAAATTCTCCAGCGAGAGCGCCGAATTACCGCGGGACAAGGAGATGATTCGCGCAAACATCGTTGCGCGGGCCACGCTGTCCGGAAACCGCTTGGCAACGTTTGTCGAGACACCCTGGATCAGATTGGATTGGAGTTCGTGGGCCTTATCGATCGGTACCAGATGGTCAACAAAACCGCCCATTCCGGTATTCACACCATAAATGACCGCCCCTTGAGCAACGAGGTTTTCCAGCGCTTCTCTCGACGCCCGAACCCTTTGCCGGGTGGCTTGCGATGCGACTATTGTTTTTCCAGGCTGGGCGTACTTGATCAGGTCCTGAAGACTGACATCGACGCCGGGAGTCAGTACAAATGCGCTATCCGACGTGAAGTTTTTTTCCTGAATCGTCATTTTTTCATCCCTGAGCTACGTGTGGCTGCTCATCAGCCCAATCGGCGATGACCACGTTGATTGTCCTGTTGCCCGAAAATGCGCGTCGGCCATGCGCATACTGGAAATTATCGAGCAGTAAAATGTCGCCCTTCCCCAAATCGACATCTCGCTCCACACTTCTAACGGTATGGAACAACTCGAGGGTGAGATCTTCCGGAAGTGGTTCACCATCACCAAAACACATGGCTTCCAGCAGCTCCGGACTGTTGCGTTGCGCCTTTGCCAGTTCACTTGCGTCCTGCTCCCGACCATCGATACGCGCCCATTCGATCATGGCCGCCGCACCCCAGAAGTGCGCTTGATTGCACCAGATGTCTGCCGCTTTGCGCGGATGCCGACGCATCGGCGAAATGCAGTCCTGCCAGAGGACCAAGTCATCGCCGCTCCACTCGAAATCCCAACCTCGCGCCCGGCAAAGTGCTTCTGCTTCGGTCGTGCTGGAGGTAGAAAATGTCTCCTGCCAGCTTTTTTTCACCCCTGGCTTGAGGTCTACCCGCGCCTCGCCGGGTAAGGTCCGGCGCAATCTAAGGCCTCGTTCGGTCAGTTGACTCAATGTCGATCGGTTTACCAACTGCTCCAATTTACGCATGTCCCCAACTACGGACTCACCGCCCTTGCCGGCAGGCTCCACGCATACGAAGGCGATGATTTCGGGAGGATTTTTTACATAGGCCATTTCCTGGTGAAGGATGACTGACCAATCGGGAGGTGTGCGGGTCGCTTCCATGACCTTGCCCTGAATCGTCGAGCGGGGAGAGCTGCCACCGACGTAATCGCGGGTCTGAAAACCCAGTGCCCCAACAGCCCTTTCAAACACGCCGGGATCCCTGCACGGACTGGCACCGCGAATGACAACAGCGCCCTCACTCAACAACTGTGCATGGATGTCATGCGCCGCTTCTGAAAAAAAGTGTCTCGGATCGGCATAGGTGCCGGCCATGAAATCGAAAGCCTTTTCGGTATCGAAGCCCTTCACAGTCATCGCTCCTCACGTCCCTGAATCGTTGGCATGTCCATCTGCGATGCATTAGATACCATTCCCTATTTACAAATTCAACACATAGAAATATGTTTCTTCCATAAGATTATTTTCAACCAAAAGCGAAGCATCGACGCACCGCGCGTCGATGAATAACCCAACTTATTGATAGATAAAAAAATACCTGAAGGATCAGAAACCGTATGCCCGTAAAAAAGCATCACTCTCGCTCAAGCACCCAGCAGCAATTTATCAACCCTCACGTGAGCCCCTTCGCATGAGCGGCCCCCAGACACATTCAGGCGAGCTGAAACGCAGCTTGAAAAATCGACATATTCAATTGATTGCGCTAGGGGGGGCCGTGGGTACGGGCCTCTTCCTTGGTTCGGCTGGAGCGCTCAAGCTGGCTGGCCCCTCAATGATCTTTGGCTACGCCATTTGCGGTTTCATCGCCTTCATGATCATGCGCCAGTTGGGTGAAATGATCGTTGAAGAACCTGTCGCCGGTTCCTTCAGCCACTTCGCTCACAAATACTGGAGCGGGTTCGCTGGTTTCCTGTCGGGGTGGAACTGCTGGATGCTGTACACCTTGGTCGGCATGTCCGAGCTGACAGCCGTAGGCAAGTATGTGCATTACTGGTGGCCCGAGATTCCGATCTGGGTATCAGCCGCTGTGTTCTTTGTACTGATCAACGCGATCAACTTGATCAACGTCAAAGTATTCGGCGAGGCCGAATTCTGGTTCGCGATCATCAAGGTTCTGGCAGTGATCGGTATGATCGTCATGGGCAGTTATCTGCTGGCCAGCGGTAACGGAGGGCCACAGGCATCGGTAAGCAATCTGTGGGAACACGGAGGCTTTTTCCCCCAAGGAGTGGGCGGACTGGCAATGTCCATGGCCATCATCATGCTGTCTTTTGGCGGCCTGGAAATGCTCGGATTTGCCGCTGCCGAGGCAGAAGAGCCTCGCAGCGTGATCCCCAAAGCCATCAATCAGGTGATCTACCGCATCCTGATCTTCTACATCGGAGTGCTCATCGTGTTGCTGTCACTAATGCCGTGGGACAGTCTGCTGATTTCGCTTAATGCATCTGGCGATACCTACAGTGGCAGCCCGTTCGTGCGAGTGTGGTCAATGCTCGACAGCAACATCGCCGCACATATTCTCAACTTTGTGGTCCTCACCGCCGCCCTGTCGGTCTATAACAGCGGCACCTACTGCAACAGCCGGATATTGCTCGGGCTGGCCCAACAAGGTGACGCGCCGCAAGGCCTGGTCAAGATCGACAAACGAGGCGTCCCCGTGCACTCGATCCTCGCCACGGCAGCCGTGACCCTGATCGCCGTGCTGCTGAACTACGTGATCCCGCAGCATGCCTTGGAATTGTTGCTGTCACTGGTGGTTGCAACGCTGGTGATCAACTGGGCGATGATCAGCCTGGCCCATGGCAAATTTCGCCAGCACATGAACGAGACTAGACAGACACCGCTGTTCAAGGCCCTGTGGTACCCCTACGGCAACTATGTCTGCCTGGCATTCATGATGTTCATCGTGGCCGTCATGTTGATGGATCCCGTCAACCGGATCGCGGTGTACGCGATTCCGATATGGATAGCGTTGGTGTGGGTCTGCCACGGAATCAAACACAAACGCAGTGTTTCACAGGACCTTTACGGGGACGCCTGAACGACTAAAGGCCCAGGCCATTGACCGGGTGGGACCGAGCAAGCAAGGCTTACTTACGCGGCTTGACCCGCGCCGTCGCCTCCGCCACCAGCGGATCATCCGGCCAGTAATGCTTGGGATAGCGCCCCTTGAGGTCCTTCTTCACCTCGGCGTAGGTACTGCGCCAGAAGTTCGCCAGGTCTTGGGTGACCTGCACCGGTCGCCGCGCCGGGGACAGCAGGTGCAACTTGACCACCTGCCGCCCGCCGGCAATGCGCGGGGTGTCGGCCAGGCCGAAGAGCTCCTGCAAGCGCACCGCCAGGATCGGCGGATGTTCGCTGTAGTCCAGGCGGATCGACGACCCCGAGGGCACGCTCAAATGGTGCGGCGCCAGTTCATCCAAGCGTTGCGGCAGGGGCCAGGGCAACAGGTTGTGAACGATGCTCGACAGGTCCAGGCTGGCGAAATGACTGAGGCGCGAGACGCGGCCCAGATACGGCATCAACCAATGCTCGAGGCTGTTCAGCAAGGTGCCGTCACTGACGTCCGGCCACTCACTTTCACCCTTGGCGCCCAGGTCCAGGCGACGCAACAGCGCCACCCGTGCCTGCCATTGCCGCAGTTCCGGGGTCCAGGGCAACAATTCCAGGCCCTTGCGCCGCACCAGGTTCACCAGGGCCTGGCTACGGGCTGACTCATCCAGGCCGGTCAACGGTTCGCGGCTGAGCACCAGTTCGCCGACCTTGCGCTGGCGCTCGGCTCGCAGCACGCCCTCGCGCTCGTCCCAATCCAGTTGATCCACCGTGCGCACTTGCTCGGCCAATACCGAGTCGAACAGTGCCGGGTCGAAATCCGTCGCCAGGTAGATCCGCTCTTCCCGCTGGCCCTGGCGGCTGCCCAGGTCGGCGATCACCAGCCACGCTTGTTTCATCAGGCTGTCAGCTTCGGCAAACAGCGCCGCACGACCGTTGGCCAGGCGATATTCCGCGCCGCCGGGCCGGCGCTGTTGGGCGACACGGTCCGGGTAAGCCAAGGCCAGCAACGCGCCGAGCCAGCGTGGATGATCGGGATCGGCCACGGCTTCTTCGGCCTTGCCCCGCAGGTAGCCGCGGTATTGCCGGGCCAGTTGCCGCGCCCGCTGCACCCCACCCTGGGCGCCCCGTGCCGCCCGTTCTTCGCCGGACAGCAAGGCCAGGCGACTGTGCAGGTCCGCGCCGGCACCACGGAGAATGTCGCGCTCGCCCAGCAGCGCAGCGACGTTGCAGGCCATGTCCGCCAGCCCCAGGGCCTGGCCGCGCAACAACAGATGCGCGATACGCGGGTGGGCCGGCAGTTCGGCCATGGCCTGGCCGTGGCGGGTCAGTTGCTCGCCCTCCAGCGCACCCAGGCGTTGCAGCAGGTCTTGGGCCTGGGCATACGCAGCGGCGGGAGGAATGTCGAGCCAGACCAGTTGCTGCGGCGTCACGCCCCAGCGCCCCAACTGCAGGGCCAACCCGGCCAGGTCCGCCGACAGGATCTCCGCGCTGCCGTAAGCGGCCAGTTGTTCATGCTGGTCTTCGGACCACAACCGGTAGCACACCCCCGGTTCCAGGCGCCCGGCCCGACCGGCCCGCTGGGTGGCGCTGGCCCGGGAAATGCGCTGGGTGTCGAGCCGGGTCATGCCGCTGCCCGGGTCGAAACGCGGCACCCGGGCCAGTCCGGCGTCGATCACTACTCGCACGCCATTGATGGTCAGGCTGGTCTCGGCAATGTTGGTGGCCAACACCACCTTGCGCTGGCCAGATGGCGCCGGGTCGATGGCGGCGCGTTGAGCGGCGAGGTCCAGTTCGCCGTGCAACGGGCAGAGCAAGACGTTGCCGCCTTCGCCCAGGGCCTCGGCCAGTTGCTGATGGACCCGGCGGATCTCCGCCTGCCCAGGCAAGAACACCAAGACGCTGCCGGTTTCATCGTGCAGGGCTTCGAGCACGGTCTGCACCAGCCGAGGCTCGATGAACTCGCCAGGCTGGAATGGCCGGCCCCAGCGCACCGTCACCGGGAACATACGGCCTTGGCTGCGCAGGATCGGCGCGTTGTCCAACAGCCCGGCCAGGCGTTCGCCTTCCAGGGTGGCGGACATCAGCAGGATCTTCAGCGGCTGGTCGTCGCGAAACAGCTCCCGACCGTTGAGGCTCAAGGCCAGGGCCAGGTCGGCGTCGAGACTGCGTTCGTGGAACTCGTCGAAAATCAGCAGCCCCACACCTTCCAGTGCCGGATCGTCCTGCAAGCGGCGGGTGAGGATGCCTTCGGTGACCACTTCAATGCGGGTCCTGGGTCCAACCTTGCTGTCGAGACGAATCCGGTAGCCGACCGTCTCACCGACCTTTTCCCCCAGTTCGCTGGCCAGCCGCTCGGCCGCCGCCCGTGCCGCCAGGCGCCGGGGTTCGAGCATCAGGATGGTCTGCCCGGCCAGCCAGGGCTCGTTCAGCAAGGCCAGGGGCACACGGGTGGTTTTACCGGCACCGGGCGGTGCTTCAAGCACGGCTTCATGGCGCGATGCCAAGGCTTGGCGCAGGGCGGGTAAAACTTCATCAATCGGCAAAGAAATCATGCTGGCTCCAAAACAGAGGGCCGAGTATAACGGCGAACTGTTTAGCGTGGTCTGGACTCCAACCAGCAACGCCTCTACTACCTGTTCAGGAGATTGCTATGCGTATTCCCTCTCGCGTGATCGGTGGCGTGCTGGTCGCCACCCTGCTGACCCAGATCAGCGCCTGTGGCTCGATCTTCTACCCGGACCGTCGCGGTCAGATCGACGGCAAGATCGATCCGGCCATCGCCGCCCTCGATGCCGTCGGCCTGCTGTTCTACATCATCCCCGGCCTGATCGCGTTCGCCGTGGACTTTGCCACCGGCGCCATCTATTTCGAGCCGGGCCGCAGCGTGCAGATCGAGCCAGAGAAACTCAAACCGGCCATCAACCCCGACGGCACGGTCAATAACCAAAAATTGCAGGCGATTTTGGAACGCGAACTGGGCCGCAGCTTCCCGCTGGACGACCCTCGCCTGATCCAGCACAAAGGCAGCGCCCAGCAACTGGCCACCCTTGGTCTCAAACCGGCCGCATGACGGGCGCTGCTGAAGGAACGACCGCGCCATGACCACCAGTACCGAACACGCTCGCCTGTTGCGCCTGGCCACCCGGGCGTCGGTGGCCGTGGCACTTGTCCTGATCGTCGCCAAGGCCCTGGCCTGGTGGCTCAGCGGTTCGGTGAGCATGCTCGCCGGCCTGACCGACTCGGCGCTGGACGGCGTCACCTCGCTGCTCAATCTGCTGGCGGTGCATTACGCCCTGCGCCCCGCCGACGATGACCATCGCTACGGCCATGGCAAGGCCGAATCCCTGGCCGGCATGGCCCAGGCGCTGTTTATCGGCGGCAGTGCGGTATTGATTGCCTTGCAGGCCTTCGAACGCCTGAAAGAGCCGGTGCCGGTGGCGGCGCCCTGGCTCAGCGTCGGTGTGATCGTGTTTTCCCTGGGGCTGACCCTGGCGCTGCTGGCGTTGCAGCATCGGGTCATCCGCGCCACCGGCTCCAACGCCGTGCGCGCTGACTCGCTGCACTATCGCTCCGACCTGTTGCTCAACGGCAGCATCCTGGTCGCCCTGGTGCTGGCGGGGTTCGGCTGGTATCAACTCGACGCCTGGTTCGGCCTGGGCATCGCGGCGTACATCCTGTGGAGCGCGATCCAGATCGCCCGGGAAAGCTTCGCGGTGCTGATGGATGAAGAGCTGCCGCCCGATGTCAGCCAGCGCATGCTGGAACTGGCCTGTGCCGTGCCCGGCGTGCTCGGCGCCCATGACCTGCGTACGCGGGTCTCCGGCAACCACTGGTTCGTGCAACTGCACCTGGAGTTGCCGGGGGAACTGACCCTGTCAGTGGCCCACGGCATCAGCGACCAGGCCGCCGACGCTATCCACCGCGCTTACCCGAAGGCCGAAGTGCTGGTGCATGCCGATCCGTCGGAAGTGGTGAAGCGCGCCAGCGCTTGATGCCGAACACCCGTGGCGAGGGAGCTTGCTCCCGCTCGGTTGCGCAGCGACCGCAAGATCCTGGGCCTGCTGCGCAGGCCAGCGGGAGCAAGCTCCCTCGCCACAGGGGACGGCTTCTATACCGAGTGATCAGTACGTCACCTGATACCCACGACTGCTCAAGCAACTGCCCTGGGCCTGGCGATAGGTCTGCACCACTTCCGGCGCCGGTGGGTAGGTGTAGTTGCGCGGGTCGAACCCACTCTGCTGCACCGCCCAGCGATAGCAGTCGTAGCCATCCCGATTGACCTGTTCGGGCGACTGGCCGTTGGCCGGATAAGCCACCACGTCAAAGCTGTTGCCCTGGGGTTGCGGCTGCGGGTTGGCGACCGGCGCATCGACCACGACGTAATCCTGAGTGTTGGCTTCGTAGATGTAATAAGCGCCGGCGGCGAGAAAGAACAGCGAGCTGCCGATCCACACTTCCCTGGCGTAATCGGGCAGGTAACGGGTGCGGATGCCCCGCGGTGGCGCGACCACCACATAACGCGGCCCTTGAGGGCGATACCAGTAGCCGCCCGAATAGAAATAGTCCTGGCCGCGATAAGGCACGCGGTAGTTGCGATCCGGGAAACGGTCGATCACATAACCGGGACGGTATTGCGGCCCAGGGCCCCAACCGTTGCCATGCCCACCCGGCCGACCGGGCCAAGGCCGATCAGGACGACCGTCATGGTCAGGTCGCGGACCTGCGTTCGGATAACCATCGTTGCGCCGAGGGATGTCGCGGTAGTAGCCCGGTTGCGGTTCACGGGTCTGGGTCACGCTGTCGGGCCGGCCTTGGATCGGCAGGTTGTTGCCAGGCTGCGGCTGCGGGCGGCCATGGCCGTTGGGGTCTTGAGGCCCACGGTCATAGTGCTGGCCGCCCTGGTATTGCGGCTGCGGCTTGACCTCGAACTGACGACTGTTATCGCCCCGAATGATTTCGTTGCTCTGCGGCCGTGGCTGGCCCGAGTAACCCTGGCCGTTGCCGCCGCGCCCGTCCGGCCCGCGACCGCCATCCGGGCCGCCACGGTTTTGCTGATCGTCGGCCATTCCCTGCGCACTGACACTTGCCCACAACAGACCAACACCTGCCAAACGCCAGATGCGCGACTTCATGAAATTCCTCACAACGGTTCAGGGCCTGATGATAAGACTGGAAAAGCCCAGGCCGGTTCTGCGACAGGTTATCAGCCATGGGGTTTATTTCGCAGGCTGCTGAAAGTTTTCCTCTAAGATGCCTATCGATTTCGCCGGTTGACAGGGACTTTCCGTTCACCCGTGACGACTACCGGCATCGGTCGCAATGAGCCAATCAAGGGAGTGAAGGCATGACAATTCCATTCAGGTGGGGTCAGGGGCACCGCATGCAGCGCCTCGTCACGAGGATCCGTCTTGGTGCTCTGATGCTGCTGCCCGTAGCGCTGTGGGGTTGCGCGCCCGTACCGTTGGTCTATGAAGATGATCGGCGGCTAAGCCGCATGTTGTGTGAAGTGGGAGAACAACGGGTGACCCTCAGCCCGCGATTCTCGTATGACTTGCCCGGGCCATTGAGGCGCCCCCCGTGCGGCACCATCAAAAGCGGCTTCAACTACGATAAGGTGCGCGACATTCAGTCAGCGAGTGCCTCTGGCAGCTTTCGCTCCGGTGAGCTGGTGGTGCTGGCCTCATCGCGCTGGATAATTGTCGAAAGCCTGCTTGATGGCAAGGACGAAGGGACGCTCTATTCTCCCGAGCAGTTCCTGCAAAACAAACTGGACCTGATGGACATCAGCCAAAACGAGCCGCGCCCCGATCAGATCGACTGGGTCACCCGGCAAGGCATGCAATGCCTGCGCTTCTACGACATGTGGCACAGCCCGACGGGGGAATGGGAAGAGGACATCCAATACTGGTGCTGGGAAAACCAGAGCGGCCTGAAACAACCGTTCTCGGTAAGGGCCGGCCAACGCTTGCCCGAGGGGACCAAGGGCTATGATCTGGATGAAGCCTTTCTTCTACCCTTTTTCCAAAGCCTGAAAATCAATCGGCTGTCCGACATTGCGCTGGCCGAGGCCGACGCAAGAATCAAGGCCGCCTGCGCCCACGTCAAATCCCGTTATGACCAACAGTTGAACTGGGGTGCCGACTATCCAGACAAACGCCTGACCCGCCAACGCCTGCGTTCTTGCGGATATGACGCGCCCTAGCCAAAGCAGAATCTGCGCCCAATAAAAAAGGGAGACCCGTCGGCCTCCCCTTGAGAACTTCGTCCATGCTCGACGCTTATGGCGTCGGCTCACCTCACGCCGTCTTCTGGACGGTGTGCAGCTCGGGGGTCTGCCAGTACCGGTGGGTACTGCGACCGCAGCCGGCCTGATTGGGCGGGCTGCACTGGACTGTTTGTCCGAGCAGTGATCTTGGTGGTAAGCATAAGCCTGGGTTGCCGACGGATGATTGCTAAGATTGCGGAAATAAACATCACTTGCGCAATTTTTAACCCCGGATAGATAATCTGCCGCAATTATCAAGATAAAGGCCCGACCGATGAGCAAACTCGACCGTTACGACCTGAGCATTCTGGCGGAATTGCAGCGCGACGCGCGCATCTCCAACCAGGAACTGGCCGAACGCATCGGCCTGTCGCCCTCCCCCTGCTCGCGGCGGGTCAAGCAGTTGGAAGACGACGGCTACATCACCCGCCAGGTCGCCCTGCTCGACCGCAAACTACTGGGCCTGAGCCTGACGGCTTATGTGCTGATCGGCATGGACCGTCACACACCCGAGCGTTTCGAGAACTTCGAAGCCGCCATCCGCAACCTGCCGCAAGTGTTGGAGTGCAGCCTGGTCACCGGCATGGACGCGGACTACCAGCTCAAGGTCGTGGTGCCGGACATGGACCATTACCAGAAACTGCTGCTGGGGCACCTGACCCGGATCGATGGCGTCACCAGCGTGCGCTCGAGCTTTGTGTTGAACCAGGTGCTTAACAGCACCGAACTGCCGTTGACGCATCTGCGCAGCTGACTGCTTTTGTGGCGAGGGAGCTTGCTCCCGCTGGGTTGCGCAGCAACCCCAAAAAAACGTCGGCCGGTTTCCTGACTGCCAGTGGACCGGTTCGCGACTGCTGCGCAGTCGAGCGGGAGCAAGCTCCCTCGCCACAAAATCTCAACCTCGCGTCCGCCCAGGCCTGCGACACACCGCCGCAGGCCAATCCCCCGCCCGCCCCCCATGCCTTATACTCGCCACGCCTTTTCAATCCCGCCCACGCCGGAGTGTCCTGATGGATCCTGCTGTTTTCGAAGAGTGGATGATGACCGGCCTGGTCAGCATCCTGATCATTTTCATGGGTTTCATCGTCTGGGACCTGGCGAAGAAGTCCAAGGCCGGGCGTTTTGGCTCGTTCATCCTGTTTTTCGTGCTGGGCCTCGGCGTGGCGGCGTTCATCATCAAGAGCGTGGTGATCGGCCTGATCGAGTCCGGGACGTTATAAGCGCGCCGGCACTTCTTTCCACTGGCCCTGGTCGAGCCCTTCGAGCGTCCAGTCGCCGATCCTGACCCGCACCAGGCGCAGTGTCGGCAAGCCCACCGCAGCGGTCATGCGTCGCACCTGACGGTTGCGCCCTTCGCGGATCACCAGCTCCAGCCAGCTCGTGGGCACGCTTTTACGAAAACGCACCGGCGGGTTGCGCGGCCACAATTGCGGCTCGTCCAATTGACGCGCCTCGGCCGGCAACGTCATGCCGTCGTTCAATTCCACGCCCTCGCGCAAACGCTGCAACTGTTCAGCGTTCGACTCACCCTCTACTTGCACCCAATAGGTCTTGGCCAGCTTGTGTTTGGGGTCGGCAATACGCGCCTGCAACTGCCCGTCGTTGGTCAGCAACAGCAAGCCTTCGCTGTCGCGGTCCAGGCGTCCGGCCGGGTAGATGCCCGGCACATCGATAAAATCCTTGAGCGTCGCCCGCCCCTCACCGTCACTGAATTGTGTCAGCACATCGAAGGGTTTATTGAACAGGATCAGCTTTGGCTCGGCCGGCGGAGCCTTGGCCACACGGCGCGGCGCGGCGGCGGGAAGCTTTGCGCCAGGGCGACGGGAAGCAGGGCGTGGAGGACGGGGCATGGCGAATACAACATCTAACGGTCAGGGCCGACCATGCTAGTGGCCCGACCGTTAAATGACCACCGTCCGATCAGCGGAACGGTGGCTCGTCGAAGCTGCGCAGCTTGCGCGAATGCAACGAGTTGAGTTCGGTGCGCAACAGGTCCAGCGCCGCGATACCGATCTTCAGATGCTGGTTGACCGCTCGCTCATAGAACGCGTTGGCCGAGCCCGGCAGCTTGATCTCGCTGTGCAACGGTTTGTCCGAGACGCACAGCAACGTGCCATAGGGCACCCGCAGACGATAACCCTGGGCGGCGATGGTGCCGCTTTCCATGTCCACCGCCACGGCCCGGGACAGGTTGATCAGCGGACGTTCCTGGGCCCAACGCAACTCCCAGTTGCGGTCGTCGTAGGTCAGCACGGTGCCGGTGCGCAGGCGTTTCTTCAGTTCGTCGCCCTTCTCGCCGGTGATATTCGCCGCCGCTTGCTGCAAAGCCATCTGCACTTCGGCCAGGGCCGGAATCGGGATGTTCGGCGGCACCACCCGGTCGAGGATACCATCGCGGCGCATGTAGGCGTGGGCCAGCACGTAGTCGCCGATGGTCTGGGACTGCCGCAGCCCGCCGCAGTGGCCGATCATCAGCCAGCAATGCGGACGCAGCACGGCCAGGTGGTCGGTGATGTTCTTGGCGTTGGACGGGCCAACACCGATGTTCACCAGGGTCACGCCATGGCCGTCGTTGGTCTGCAGGTGATAGGCCGGCATCTGGTAGCGGTGCCAGACCACCCCGGCGGCGATGGCCGACGCTTCGCTGTGCTCCATGTTCTTGTCGATGATCACGTTGCCCGGCAGGACCATGCGTACAAAACGCGGGTCGCTGCGCAGTTGCTCCAGGCCATGGACGATGAACTGGTCGACATAGCGGTGGTAGTTGGTCAGCAGGATCCACGGCTGCACATGGCGCCAGTCGCTGCCGGTGTAATGCACCAGTCGGCGCAGGGAAAAATCCACCCGCGCGGCGTCGAACAACGCCAGGGGCAGCGGGTCGGTATTCTCCCAATCGTAGAGACCGTCGGCGATGCCATCGGTGGCGGCCGACAGGTCGGTGCTGGGGAACACCCGCGCCAACACGGCGGCGGTCACGCCGGAGCCGGCCAGTTCGTCGCCCTGCTCCACCACGTACGGGTACGGAATGTTCTGCTCGCTGACGCCCACTTCCACGGTGACGGTAAAGTCGTGCATCAACGGGACCAGCTGTTCCAGCAGGTATTTACGGAACGCGGCGGGATGGGTGACGGTGACGCTGTAGGTGCCGGGCAACTGGACCTTGGCATAGGCACGGGTGGTTTGCGGGACTTCGCCGTGGCAGTGATAGGTCAGGCGCAGGGCCGGATAGCGAAACAATGCACGCTGCTCGGCATCCGGCTCGATGCGGTCCTTGAGATAACGCATCAGCGCCTGGTTCAGCGCGGTGGTCGCACGCTCGTGCAGGGCCGCCAGACGATCCACGGCTTGTTCGGCGGTTTGAACGACAATAAACGCTTCGGTCACGATCAGCTTCCTGTGTTCTGACTTGCAGGCCTTCATCTTGCCTGCATCGCCGCCCGACGGG
Organism: Pseudomonas sp. FSO-7; assembly: GCF_059579345.1. NCBI lineage: Bacteria > Pseudomonadati > Pseudomonadota > Gammaproteobacteria > Pseudomonadales > Pseudomonadaceae > Pseudomonas > Pseudomonas sp. FSO-7. Next base: position 5,767,414 of record NZ_CM184193.1, read on the forward strand.
AACAGTGGCGTATTGGCGCGCTCGATCATTGCCCTCTCTCATTATGGGGCTGGCCTGCTCGCGATGGCGGCCTGGCACCGGCCTGAGACAGATTGATCAGGTCTGCGCTCATCACCTTCGAGACATAAATCGAGAACAATACGCCAGCCATTGTATGGCGCTATCAATGCAACTTTCATAATAGCTGTCATTCTTGACAGTATACAGACAGGCCATTTATGTGAATTCTGTTCTTGTGAATATTGCCATTCATTGAGGCCTATCGAATTCCAGTGGATCGCGTTGTAAAGGCCCTCTACCAAGCAACCAAGGTCTATTCCCATGAACACATCAACCAAACCAAACACCGCTCCGGGTAATTTTGATAACAGCTTCGCAGATCAAGGTATTGCTCGAATTCAACTCCCGTCCGGGCCATTCCAGGGTACATCCAGGCTACTGCCGGATGGAAAAATACTTTCAATTTCGGAGACCGAGCAATTTAACACCCTGGCTATTGTGAAACACACGACGGAGGGCGTTCTGGACACCACGTTTGGCAGTGGGGGCGTGGTTTATACGCGACTTCCAATAAACGAAAGTTTGACGGTATTGAACTATTTAGTACTGGAAAACGGAAAAATTGTTGTATTTGCAGGCCTGGGTGGTGGTGGGCCCTTCGATTTTTTCCATGGGGCGCTATTCGCTCGCCTGCTTCCCGATGGCCGCCTGGATCTTATGTTCGGCACCGGTGGAATCACTCCCTTCAATACAGAGCTGGCGACTCGGCATAGAGCGGGAATAGCCGCTAGAGAAAATGGAAGCATTTTTGCTGCAACGGAAACCAGAGATACAGGCGCCGGGCGTGACGGTGTGATTTTCGGCCTCAATGCAGCGGGCAAGCCGGATGAGACTTTCGGCAACAACGGCGTGGTGTACTCAATGCCGGGCGCCAGTTTTCAATCCGTCGCCGTACAGGCAGACAAGGTACTGGTCAGCGGCATCTACCAAAAAGGCGGACTCATTGCCCGCTATACCAGTCAGGGCGAGCTTGATTTGAGTTACGGCGGCTTCAATCAGGGATATGTTTTGATTGATGGCACAGGAGGCTCTCATGTAGAACTCATCCACCTGGCACAGCAGCCCGACGGAAAGACATTGGCTGCAGGCTATATTTTCAAAGGGACCATGGGCAACTTGCTGGGAGCGTTACCCCTTCTGTCACGGGTTAACGAAGACGGCACGCAAGACAATACGTTTAACGGAGGAAAGGCCCTGGAAATATTCGACGAAACAGCCTACGGATGGCATGCCTTGCATACAACGGCACAACCTGACGAAAAACTGATAGTACTGTGCCAAAAATACAGTACAACCGCATTACTAAGGTACCTGAAGGATGGCTCTCCGGACGCCAACTTCACCGCCCCTGAACTCCAACTAATGGATTACAGACCACGTCCTGTCATCCAGATACAACCTGACGAGAAAGTATTGGTTTCTGGCTCGAACAACGGCATCGGCGCCATTATCCGTCTGCTAGGTTAATCGAAACCAATCACGGTGAAGAGGGAGTTATCAATCTCCCTCGTCACGTCAAGGTTCAAACTCCAACCCTATGCAGTCAGATCGGGATAATCGGGTGTCAGAACCCCTGCGGGGTCGAACGTCCCACAATCGCCTCCACATCAACCCCACGGGGCAAGGTGCCGTAGACCCGCCCTCCTCCCTCCAATCGACTGGCAATAAAACCGTCGCTGACCTCACTGTTGCCCGCCTCGAGCAACAGCTTGGCTTGCAGGCCCACGGCGATGTCTTCGGTCAGTTGCCGGGCGCGATATTGGATGTCGTCGGTGTCCTTGAAAGCTGCGTGCAATTGCTGGATGTGCCTGGCCAGGCGCTTGTCGCCATGGCCGTCGCCCAATTCGCTGAACAAGACTTCCAGCATACCGGGCTCCTTGGACAGGGCGCGCAACACATCGAGGCATTGCACGTTACCGGAGCCTTCCCACGTCGAGTTGACCGGCGCTTCGCGGTACAGGCGCGGCAGGATGCTGTCTTCGACGTAGCCGGCGCCGCCCATGCATTCGGCGGCTTCGTTGATCATCGCGGGGGCGCGTTTGCAGATCCAATACTTGCCCACCGCCGTCACCAGCCGGGCGAACTTGGCCTCGTGCTCGTCATTCAAATGGTCCAACGCCCGCCCCATGCGCAAGCTCAAGGCCAGGGCGGACTCACTTTCCAGCGCCAGGTCAGCCAGCACGTTCTGCATCAGCGGCTGCTCACTCAACAACTTGCCGCCGACCTTGCGATGCGCGCAGTGATGAGCGGCCTGGGTCAACGCCTGGCGCATCAGGGCGCTGGAACCGACCATGCAATCGAAGCGGGTCATGGCCACCATCTCGATGATCGTCGGCACGCCTCGGCCTTCTTCACCGACCATCCAGGCCAGTGCGCCACGGAACTCGACTTCGCTGGAGGCGTTGGAACAGTTACCCAGCTTGTTCTTCAAGCGCTGGATGTAGAACTGATTGCGCGTGTCGTCGGGGCGATGGCGCGGCAGCAGGAAACAGGTCAGGCCCTTGTCGGTCTGGGCCAAGGTGAGGAAGGCGTCGCACATCGGCGCCGAACAGAACCATTTGTGCCCCACCAGCTCATAGGCCTGGCCCGGACCGCTGGCGCCCACCGGATAGGCCTTGGTGGTGTTGGCGCGCACATCGGTGCCGCCCTGTTTTTCGGTCATCGCCATGCCCAGGGTCACCCCGGCCTTGTGGGCCATGCCGACGTTGCGCGGGTCGTACTCGGTGGCGAGCACCTTCGGCACCCAGCGCTCGGCCAGGTCCGGTTGCAGGCGCAGCGCCGGCACGCTGGCGAAGGTCATGGTCAGGGGGCAGCCGGTGCCGGCTTCGGCCTGGCTGTGCAGATAGGTCATCGACGCCCGGGCGACATGGGCGCCGGGCTGTGGATGGGCCCAGGGCAGACTGGGCAGGCCATGCTCGACGGCAGTCCGCATCAACTGGTGATAGGCGGGATGAAATTCCACCAGGTCGATACGATGGCCGTAGCGGTCATGACTGGAGAACACCGGTTTGTTCTGGTTGGCCAGGAAGCCCGCTTCCATCAACGGCCCGCCGGCCAACGCCCCGTACGCATCGATCCGCGCCTGCGCCCAACCGGCCCCAAAGCGTTGCGACCACTGTTGCAGCGGCAGGTCGATGCGGTACAGGTTGGCGCCATCCAGGGACGGCGGCTGATTGGTGACGTCGTGGGTTTCAGCGAACTGGTGCAGGTTCATGACGGGGCTCCTCGATCGGCCAGGGATTCAGTTAAGCACCGCCTCCAGGCCGAACAAAGTGTCATATACGCCTAAATATCGGCGCTTTCACCCTGCCTCGGACACAGCACCCGGCGCTGGAGCGTGGCCTGCAACGCTTCGAATTTCACCGGTTTGCTCAGGTAGTCGATCAGCGCGCCCGACGGGCAGCGCTCCTGCCCCAGGTTCGGGCTGACCACCAGCACCGGCAATTCTTCGCAGCCGGACAACGAGCGAATCTGGCAGCAGACCGACACACCGTCCAGCGGCGACGACTGGCAATCGAGCAGCACCGCGTCAAAGCGCTCGCCGTGCAGCAGATCCAGCGCGGCGCGGCCACTGTCGGCGGTGCGCACCCGATACCCCAACTTGAGCAACATGCCACGCATGACCAACTGATCGATGTTGTTGTCATCCGCCAGCAGCACCGTGCAATCCTGGGGTTGGCGCGAGCCCTGGCGGCTACCGAAGGAAAACGGCGTCGGGACCGCAGCCGGCAAAGCCACGTCAAACTCCACGTCCAACTGGAAACGACTGCCACGACCGGGCTCGGAGGTGTGGGTCAGGCGCCCGCCCAACAGTTCCACCAGTTGCCGACAGATGGCCAGGCCCACGCCGAGACCGCCATATTCGCGAGTCATCGAGCCGTCGAGCTGGAAGAAACGCTGGTACAAGGTCGCTTCCCCCAAGTCGGTAAAGCCGATCCCGGTGTCGATGACGGCAAAGGACAACGCCAACCGGTCGAGCGCCGTCGCCCGACCGCTGACACGCAGCGCCAGGCCGCCCACCCGGGTGAACTTGATAGCGTTGTCCAGCAAGCATTCCAGGCACTGGGCCAGTTTGCCGCTGTCGCCGAGCAACCGGTCCGCCAGGCCCGGGGCCACGTCGACCTTGAAATCCAGGCCCTTGGCCGCGGCATTGGCGTCGAACTGCACCTGCAGCGCATCGACCACTCCACGCAGGCTGAACGGTGCCGGATAGACCTTGAGCTTGCCGGCCTGCAACTCGGTGAGGGTGAGGATGCCATTGACCATGCGCATCATGTCCCGTGCAGACCCGGCGGCGGTCTGTTGATACTGGGTCAGTTCCTCGTCCATCTCGACGGTTTCCATCAACTCCAGGGAACCGATCACCCCATTCATCGGCGTGCGCAGTTCATGGGTCAGGGTGGCGAGGAATTCATCCTTGAGCTTGTTGCCGTGGGCCAGTTGCTGGTTGAGCACTTCGAGTTTCTGCCCGGCATCCAGCAGGGTCTGGGCCTGCTGCTCGCGCATGGCATTGATGCGGTCGGCCAGGGCCAGGGACAACAGCGCCACTTCGATGGCCGAGCCGATCTGGCTGGCGTACATGGTCAGGAAGACGTTAGGCAGGTAACCCAACACCATCAAGGTATTGATGATGCCCCCCAGCAGAAACGCCGACCAGGCGATGATGAAATAACGCGCCACCCGCAGGCCACGCCACCAGGCGAACAACCCTGCTGCAAAGATCGCCACCGTGAACACCAGCGCCAACGCCGTTGCCAGGCGCAGGGCCAGGGCATAGCTGGTCATCAGCGACAGGCCGATGACCACGGCGCTGTAGCCGATCAGTGCCAGCAGCATGCGGTCCATCCAGCGGCCATGCTGGGCGGTTTGCAGGAAGCTGCGGGCGAACTGGCTGCCGAACAGGCCCGCGCAGCCGATGAAGAACGGCGTCGCGGCGTTGGCCCACCAGGGGTTGTCCGGCCAGAAGTACTCCACGGCGGCACCGTTGACCGACAACTGGTACAGGCCGAACGAGGCAATATAGAAGATGTAATAGAGGTAGCTGGTATCGCGCACGCTCAGGTAGATGAACAGGTTGTACACCAGCATCCCCAGCAGCACGCCATAGATGATGCCCAGCACATACAGGCGCACCGGCTGTTGCTCGAGGTACGCGGTGCTCGACCACAGCGTCAACGGCGCCTGGATCGAACCCTGGCTTTGCAGGCGCAGGTAGAGGGTCTGCTGTTGCTCGGGTTTGAACGCCAGGCTGAACAGGTAGTTGTTCTGGTGGATCTCGCGGCTGGCGAACGGCAACGCGTCACCGGTCTGGCGAACCAGGCGATAGGCCCCCGCCGCGTCGGGCAGGTACAAGTCGAGGTGGTCCAGCGGCGGGTACGCCAGCTCCAGCAGCCAGGTGCGCTGGGCGTCCGGATTGCCGGGGCGATAGTGCAGGTCGATTTTCAGCCAGAAGGCTGATCGCGAGTAACCGGCGTTCAGCGTGGCTTTGTCGTGGGGCTTGAAAGCACCCGCTGCGGACTGGGCCAGGACCTCATCCAGGGTGGCCGTACCGCTCGCATCTTCGAACACTTGCAAGGCATGGCCCAAGGGCAGGCTTTGGGTGAATTCATCGAATTCCAGGGCACTTGCCAGAGGGGGCAAGCACAGCAGTAACATCAGCAAATAGCGCATTGAAGCCCCAGCGTGGCCTGTCCGGTTGAGTCAGGAAGCCCCCCATTCCCTGAGTAGACGTAAAACCGGCATTACCTGTTATGTGTTGGATCCATCTCTAGCATAGCCGTTGATGGCCAATTTGCACCATTGAAATCTTTCCTGCAGAAGGCTCTAGAACAGGCGTTTCAGAGCAAAGCATTGAGATAGAGCTGTTGCTTTGGTCAGGTCGATAACCGGCGGACCAATAGTGGCGAGGGAGCTTGCTCCCGCTGGAGTGCGTAGCGCTCCCAAAAACCGGGGCCGCTTCGCAGCCCAGCGGGAGCAAGCTCTCTCGCCACAAAAGCCCCCGCCAGCAAGCCACTCAATACAAAACCCTCAGCGTCCGAGCACCGATAAAACAGGTTTGGTGGTAAGCTCGCGCACCATGAATATCTACAGCTCTCGCCCCGTTGTCCTCTGTCTCTCCGGCCACGATCCCAGTGGTGGCGCCGGTTTGCAGGCAGATATCGAAGCCCTGCTTGCCCAGGGTTGCCATGCCGCCCCCGCCGTTACCGCATTGACCGTGCAAGACACCGTCAACGTCAGCGATTTCCGTGTGCTCGATCGCGAGTGGGTGCTGGCGCAGGCCAATGCCGTGCTCAACGATTCGCAGGTGGCGGCGGTCAAGCTGGGGATGCTCGGCTCGCTGGAAATGGTCGACACGGTGGTCGAACTGCTCCAGGCCCACCCGCATCTGCCGATGGTCTGCGACCCGGTACTGCGTGCCGGCGGCGGTGGGCGCCTGGGCAAGGATGAGGTCGGCTACGCCATGCGCGAACGCCTGCTGCCCCTGGCAATCATCGCCACCCCCAACCTGCCTGAAGCACGCATCCTCGCCGAACTGCCCGAGGGCAGCGCCGACGAGTGCGCGGAAAAACTGCTGCCCTTCGTCAAACACCTGTTGATCACCGGTGGTCACGGCGACGAACATGAAGTCCATAATCGCCTGTACAGCCGCGACGGCCGCCGCGAAACCTTTACCTGCCAGCGCTTGCCTGGCAGCTACCACGGTTCCGGCTGCACCCTGGCCAGCGCCCTGGCCGGTCGGCTGGCCCAGGGCGAACAGCTCGCCAGCGCCGTCAAGACGGCGCTGGATTACACCTGGCGCACCTTGCGCGATGCCGAACAACTGGGCAAAGGCCAGTTCGTGCCGCGTCGCCTGCCGCTGGATTTCTGCTCGTAGCACCGGAGGCCTGTGGAATGAAATTACGTGGCCTTTACGCCATCACCGATAGCCAACTGCTGGCCGGCAAGTTCCTCGCTTATGTAGAAGCGGCGCTGGAAGGTGGCGTGACCCTGCTGCAATACCGCGACAAAAGCAGCGACGAGGCCCGCCGCCTGCGGGAAGCCGAAGCCCTGCGCAACCTGTGCGAGCGCTACAAGACCCAGTTGATCATCAACGACGACGCCGAACTGGCCGCGCGCCTGGGCGTCGGTGTGCACCTGGGCCAGACCGATGGCCCGCTGGCGCCGGTGCGGGCACTGCTCGGGCACAAGGCGATCGTCGGCGCCACCTGCCATGCCAGCCTGGCACTGGCCGAACAGGCCGCCAGCGAAGGCGCCAGTTATGTCGCGTTCGGGCGCTTCTTCAACTCCAATACCAAGCCCGGCGCCCCCAGCGCCAACCTTGAACTGCTCGAACAGGCGCGCATCAAACTGCATATTCCGGTGTGCGCCATCGGCGGCATCACCCTGGAGAACGCCGCCCCGCTGGTGGCCCACGGGGTCGACCTGCTGGCGGTGGTCCACGGCCTGTTCGGCGCCGACAGCAGCGCTGAAGTGACGCGCCGCGCCCGCGCCTTCAACGCGCTGCTGCAGATCAAATAGTCCATTTTCCGTTTTCGAGAGCCCAACCATGTCCCGTTCCGAAACCCTGTTTGCCAACGCCCAGAAACACATCCCCGGCGGCGTGAACTCGCCCGTTCGTGCGTTCAAGAGCGTCGGCGGCACCCCGCTGTTCTTCAAGCACGCCGAAGGCGCGTACGTCACCGACGAAGACGACAAGCGCTATGTGGACTATGTCGGTTCCTGGGGCCCGATGATCCTCGGCCACAGCCATCCGGACGTGCTGGATGCGGTGCGCAAGCAATTGGTCCACGGCCTGTCCTACGGCGCCCCGACCGCGATGGAAACCGAGATGGCCGACCTGGTCTGCTCGATCGTGCCGTCGATGGAAATGGTGCGCATGGTCAGCTCCGGCACCGAGGCGACCATGAGTGCGATCCGCCTGGCGCGGGGCTACACCGGTCGCGACAGCATCATCAAGTTCGAAGGCTGCTACCACGGCCACTCCGACAGCCTGCTGGTCAAGGCCGGTTCCGGCGCACTGACGCAGGGCGTGCCGAGTTCGGCCGGCGTACCGGCGGCATTCGCCAAGCACACCCTGACCCTGCCGTTCAACGACCTCGAAGAAGTCGAGAAAATGCTCGGCGAAGTCGGCCAGGAAGTGGCCTGCATCATCGTCGAGCCGGTGGCTGGCAACATGAACTGCGTGCCGCCCGCGCCGGGTTTCCTCGAAGGCCTGCGCAGCCTGTGCGACCAGCATGACGTGGTATTGATTTTCGATGAAGTGATGACCGGTTTCCGCGTAGCCCTCGGCGGCGCCCAGGCCCATTACGGTGTCACGCCGGACCTGAGCACCTTCGGCAAGATCATCGGCGGCGGCATGCCGGTGGGCTGCTTCGGCGGCAAGCGCGAGATCATGGAATGCATCGCGCCGCTGGGCCCGGTCTACCAGGCCGGCACGCTGTCGGGCAACCCATTGGCCATGGCCGCCGGCCTGACCACCCTGCGCCTGATCAGCCGCCCGGGCTTCCACGCCGAGCTGACCGACTACACCACCCGCCTGCTCGACGGCCTGCAGATCCGCGCCGATGCGGCGGGCATCCCCTTCGTGACCACCCAGGCCGGCGGCATGTTCGGCCTGTATTTCAGTGGCGCCGATGACATCGTCACCTTCGAAGACGTCATGGCCAGCGATGCCGACCGGTTCAAACGCTTCTTCCACCTGATGCTCGACGGCGGCGTGTACCTGGCCCCGAGTGCGTTCGAAGCCGGCTTCACCTCCATCGCCCATGGCGAGACCGAGCTGAAGATCACCCTCGATGCAGCCGAGCGGGCCTTCGCGGCGCTGAAATAAGCCTGTGGATAACTGACGCTGGCTGAGGCCGGCGTCAGTGATTGCTGACAACCCCCCGCCCTTTTCCTACGTATTTATGCCCGAAGCTGCTATTAGCATTCCCGCGCAGCAGAAAAACGAGTAAAGACTTTGTAAGGATGGCCCCGCTTATTTCATAATGCGCGCTTATTGGATCCCCCGAGGGTCCGCGCGCCCCTCAGAGGTAAGTCGATTCCCATGAACCGCACCGGCCGCACCCTTGCCTTGGGCTGCCTGTTGCTCCTTCAGCCGCTGCTGGCGAATGCACAGGCAGGCGGCAACTCGTTGTTGATCCCGGCGCTGGGCCGTTGCACGCTCAACACCCAGCCACAAGATCTCGCACCGGCACTCGACGCCTGTCAAAAAGCGGCGGACGCAGGTGATGCGCAAGCGCAATACGAGTTGGGCGAGTTCTACTACGAAGGCAAGGCTGCACCCCGCGACCTCAAGCAAGCCCTCAACTACTTCGAAAAAGCCTCGCTGCAAGGCCATGCCCAAGCGCAATTCAAGCTCGGCGGCATGTTCTTCCATGGCGAAGGCGTGCCGGCCAACAACGTCCAGGCCTACATCGTCTTGAAGATGGCCGCGGTCAACGGCGCCGAAGAAGCCCTGGACACCGCCGACGAAGTCGCCGAGAAAATGCCCCGCGACGAGCTGGAAGTGGCGACCCAGGTGCTGGGCCAGATCTTTCGCAAATACCTGATGGAATTGCAGAACGCCGACGGGCGTACGCCTTTCTCGCCGCTTCCCTGAACCCACCGCAGCCTTGCGGCTGGGAGCTTATTGTGGCGAGGGAGCTTGCTCCCGCTGGAGTGCGAAGCGCTCCCAGAAATCTTAGGGCCGCTGCGCAGCCCAGCGGGAGCAAGCTCCCTCGCCACAAAGGCTCTTCAGGAACAATCAGAGTCCTGAACCTTATTTCTCAGGCATCGGCATCGGAAACGGCATCACGTTGCCGACCGCGCCGCGGGCTTCGCTGATTTTCGGCGTGCCCAGGCGTTCGACTTCGTCGATGCGCACGATCGAATGCATCGGCACGAAGCTGCGCACCACGCCTTCGAACTGCGCCTTGAGCTTTTCTTCGCTCGGATCGACGACCACTTGCGTGCGCTCGCCAAAGACGAACTCTTCCACTTCCAGGAAGCCCCACAGATCACTTTGATAGATCTGCTTGGCGTACATTTCGAACACCTGGCCCTGGTTGAGGAAAATCACCTTGTAGATTGGAGCTTCACGTTTGGTCATGGCTGGCGAAACACATCGGCGGGTAAAAAATGAGGGCGCGAACTATAGCATAGCCACTGCTCGCACAGCGGTAGGAACCGGGGGACTTGTTCCCTATAATGCGCGGTTCTTTGAATCACGTGATGAACCCGTCCATGGCCAAGAAGCTTTACATCGAAACCCACGGTTGCCAGATGAACGAGTACGACAGCTCGCGCATGGTCGATCTGCTGGGTGAACACCAGGCCCTGGAAGTCACCGCCCGCGCCGAAGACGCGGACGTGATCCTGCTCAATACCTGCTCTATTCGCGAACGCGCCCAGGACCGGGTGTATTCCCAGCTCGGCCGCTGGCGCGAACTGAAGCTGGCCAACCCGGAAATGGTCATCGCCGTGGGCGGTTGCGTGGCCAGCCAGGAAGGCGCGGCCATTCGTGATCGCGCCCCGTACGTAGACGTGGTCTTCGGCCCGCAGACCCTGCACCGCCTGCCGGAGATGATCGACGCCGCGCGCGCGACCAAACTGCCGCAAGTGGACGTCTCGTTCCCCGAAATCGAAAAATTCGACCACCTGCCCGAACCGCGCATCGACGGCCCAAGTGCCTATGTGTCGGTAATGGAAGGCTGCAGCAAGTACTGCACGTTCTGCGTGGTGCCCTATACCCGCGGCGAAGAAGTCAGCCGACCGTTCGACGACGTGATCGCCGAGATCATCCACCTGGCGGAAAACGGCGTGCGCGAAGTGACCCTGCTGGGGCAGAACGTCAACGGCTATCGCGGCCTGACCCATGACGGCCGCCTGGCGGACCTCGCCGAGCTGATCCGCGTGGTGGCGGCGGTGGACGGCATCGACCGCATCCGCTACACCACCTCGCACCCGCTGGAGTTCTCCGACAGCCTGATCCAGGCCCACGCCGAGGTCCCCGAGCTGGTCAAGCACCTGCACCTGCCGGTGCAATCGGGCTCCGATCGGATCCTCGCGGCCATGAAGCGCAACCACACGGCGCTGGAATACAAATCCAAGCTGCGCAAGTTGCGTGCGGCAGTGCCGGGCATCTGCATCAGCTCGGACTTTATCGTCGGCTTCCCCGGCGAAACCGAGAAAGACTTCCAGCAGACCATGAAGCTGATCGAAGACGTAGGCTTCGACTTTTCCTATTCCTTCGTCTACAGCCAGCGCCCTGGAACCCCGGCGGCCGACCTGGCGGACGACACCCCGGAAGAACTGAAAAAAGAACGGCTCAACGCCTTGCAGCATCGCCTCAACCAGCAAGGTTTCGAGATCAGCCGACAGATGGTCGGCTCCGTCCAGCGGATTCTGGTGACCGATTATTCGAAAAAAGACCCCGGCGAGCTGCAAGGGCGCACCGAAAACAACCGCATCGTCAATTTCCGTTGCGACACCCCGGCCCTGATCGGGCAGTTCGCCGACGTGCACATCGACGCCGCGCAACCGCACTCCCTGCGGGGTTCGCTGATCCAGTGACCCCGCACTTCCTGTGGGAGCGAGCTTGCTCGCGATAGCGGCATGACAGTCAATACTTAGGTTGAATGTGAGGCCCCCATCACGAGCAAGCTCGCTCCCACAGTGAATCGTGCCAACCCTGTGATCAGATTCGCCTGTTTAAGAGCTTTCGCACCCAGCCTACTGGCGTTATCCTTGATTTCACCTTAATTGCCCCTGGGCGGCTAAAAACGACCTTGAACGCACCCATCGAACCACATCGCTTTATTCTCGAGCCCTTTGAGGCTCGCCGCTTCGCCAATCTGTGCGGGCAATTCGACGAGCACCTGCGCTTGATCGAACAGCGCCTGGCCATCGAGATCCGCAATCGCGGAAACCAGTTCGAGCTGATCGGCGAACCCAAGCACACCACCTCCGCGGAAAACCTGCTGCGCCGTCTCTACCGGGAAACCAAGGGGAGCGAGCTGTCGCCGGATACGGTCCACCTGTTCCTGCAGGAATCGGCTGTCGAAGAACTCGACAACCACGCCCCGTCGGAACCTGCCGTGGCCCTGCGCACGAAAAAAGGCATGATTCGCCCTCGCGGCTTGAATCAGCAGCGCTACGTGAAGGAAATCCTGGGCAACGACATCAACTTCGGCATCGGCCCGGCCGGTACCGGCAAGACCTACCTGGCCGTGGCCTGCGCCGTCGATGCGCTGGAGCGTGAACAGGTACGCCGCATCCTGCTGGTGCGACCGGCGGTCGAAGCGGGTGAAAAACTCGGCTTCCTGCCCGGCGACCTGGCCCAGAAGATCGACCCGTACCTGCGCCCGCTCTATGACGCACTGTATGAAATGCTCGGCTTCGAATACGTCGCCAAGCTGATCGAGCGCCAGGTCATCGAAGTCGCGCCGCTGGCCTACATGCGCGGTCGGACCCTGAACAACAGCTTCATCATCCTCGACGAAAGCCAGAACACCACGGTCGAGCAGATGAAAATGTTCCTGACCCGGATCGGCTTCGGCTCCACCGCCGTCATCACCGGGGACATCACCCAGGTCGACCTGCCCCGTGGCACCAAGTCCGGGCTGAACCATGTGATCCAGGTGCTCAAGGACGTGCCGGGCATCAGCTTCACGCACTTCATGCCCAAGGACGTCGTGCGTCATCCGTTGGTACAGCGCATTGTCGAAGCCTACGAGCGTTTCGAGCATCGCGCCGAGCAAGAGTCGGCCGACAGCCAAGGCAATGGCCGCAATGCTTGAACTCGACCTGCAAGTGGCCTGTGAACACGCCGCCCCCAGCGAGGCCCAGTTCCGCCAATGGTGCGAACTGGCCCTGCGCCAGCGCAGCGCCGACTCGGAGCTGACGATCCGCCTGGTGGACGAGCCCGAAGGCCGCGAACTGAACCACACCTGGCGGCAGAAGGACTACGCCACCAACGTGCTGTCGTTCCCCGCCGACGTTCCCGACGACCTGCTCGACATCCCGCTGCTGGGGGACCTGGTGATCTGCGTCCCGGTGGTGGAGCGCGAAGCGGCGGAACAAGACAAGACCCCTGAGGCCCACTGGGCCCATCTGGTGATTCACGGCTGCTTGCATCTCCTGGGTTACGACCATATAGAAGACGACGAAGCCGAAGAAATGGAAGCACTGGAACGAACGTTGCTTGCAGAGCTGGGTCATCCCGACCCCTACGCCGGCGACGAACACTGATACATCAACCTGTAACGACAAAGGATTCAGAGTAATCGCTATGAGCGAAGATCGATCGAGCAACGGGCAGAAGTCATGGCTGGGCAAGCTCACCCAGGCTTTTGCCCATGAGCCGAAAAACCGCCAGGAGCTGCTGGAGCTGCTGCGCGATGCACACCAGAACAAACTGCTGGACAGCGAAGCGCTGGCCATCGTCGAAGGCGCCATCCAGGTTGCTGACCTGCAAGTGCGGGACATCATGGTGCCGCGCTCGCAAATGGTCAGCATCAAGGCGACCCAGACCCCGCGTGAATTCCTGCCCGCCGTGGTCGACTCCGCTCATTCGCGCTACCCGGTCGTTGGCGAGAGCCATGACGACGTCATGGGCGTGCTGCTGGCCAAGGACCTGTTGCCGCTGATCCTTCAGGAGAACGGCGACAGCTTCAACATCAAGGACCTGCTGCGCCCGGCCACCTTCGTGCCCGAGTCCAAGCGCCTGAACGTGCTGCTGCGCGAATTTCGCGCCAACCACAACCACATGGCCATCGTCATCGACGAATACGGCGGCGTGGCCGGCCTGGTCACCATCGAAGACGTGCTCGAACAGATCGTCGGCGACATCGAGGACGAGCATGACGTCGAGGAAGACAGCTACATCAAGCCGCTGCCCAGCGGTGACTTTCTGATCAAGGCCCTGACGCCTATCGAGAACTTCAACGAATTCTTCGACAGCCAATTCTCCGACGATGAATTCGACACCGTCGGCGGCCTGGTGATGAGTGCTTTCGGGCACCTGCCCAAGCGCAACGAAACCACGGAAATCGGCTCCTGGCGCTTCCGCATCCTCAATGCCGACAGCCGCCGGATCCACCTGCTGCGCCTGTCACCCATTGGCCGATAACCCCTGCGAGACCCGCTAAGGACACACATGCGCTGGATAACCCGCCCCGGCTGGCCCGGTAACCTGCTGGCCGTGGCGGCCGGTGCGATCACCACCCTGGCCTTGGCGCCGTTCGATATCTGGCCGCTGGCATTGCTGGCGGTCGGCTTGTTCTATGCCGGGCTGCGCGAGCTTTCGCCGCGCCAGGCCCTGGGCCGTGGCTGGTGTTTCGGTTTCGGCCTGTTTGGCGCCGGCACCAGTTGGATCTACGTCAGCATCCATAACTTCGGCGGCGCCTCGGTGCTGCTCGCCGGGTTGTTGATGTTGCTGTTCATCGCTGCCATCGCCTGGTTCTTCGCCCTGCCCGCCTGGCTGTGGGCGCGCTGGCTGCGCCGCAACGAGGCGCCACTGGCCGATGCCCTGGCGTTCGCCGCACTGTGGTTGGGCCAGGAGGCGTTTCGTGGTTGGTTCCTCACCGGGTTCCCATGGCTGTATTCCGGTTACAGCCAGCTCGACGGCCCCCTGGCCGGCCTTGCGCCGTTGGGCGGGATGTGGCTGATCTCCTTCACCCTGGCCCTGACCGCCGCGCTGCTGTACAACGCGCCGCGGTTGATCCGCACCGGGCGCAAGGGCTTTATTGCCGCGGGCGTGCTGCTGTTGATCGGCCCATGGGGGGCCGGCATGGCTCTCAAGGGCCACGCCTGGACCAGCCCTTCGGGCGACCCGCTGAGCGTCGCGGCGATCCAGGGCAACATCGAACAAAGCATGAAGTGGGACCCCGAGCAGCTCAACGCGCAGTTGGCGCTGTACCGCGACATGAGCTTCGCCTCCAAGCGCGTCGACCTGCTGATCTGGCCGGAAACCGCGGTGCCGGTGCTCAAGGAGTCCGCCCAGGGCTACCTGGACATGATGGGCACTTTCGCCGCCGAGCGGCAGTCGGCGCTGATTACCGGCGTGCCGATTCGGCAACTGGTGCGCCACGAGAAGCGTTACTACAACGGCATCACCGTGACCGGCGAAGGTGACGGTACCTACCTGAAGCAAAAACTCGTGCCGTTTGGCGAATACGTGCCGCTACAGGACATCCTGCGTGGCCTGATCGCCTTCTTCGACCTGCCCATGTCGGACTTCGCCCGGGGCCCGGCCGACCAACCGCTGCTGCAAGCCAAGGGTTACCAGATCGCCCCGTTCATCTGCTATGAAGTGGTCTACCCGGAATTCGCCGCCAGCCTCTCGGCGCGTAGCGACCTGCTGCTGACCATCAGCAACGACACCTGGTTCGGCACCTCGATCGGCCCGCTGCAACACCTGCAAATGGCCCAGATGCGCGCCCTGGAAGCCGGTCGCTGGATGATCCGTGCGACCAACAACGGCGTAACCGGCCTGATCAACCCCTTCGGCCAAATCACCGCACAGATCCCGCAATTCGAACGCGGCATTCTCTACGGCGAGGTGGTGCCGATGCACGACCTGACGCCGTACCTGCAATGGCGCTCGTGGCCGCTGATCATTCTGTGCGTGTTGTTGCTGGGCTGGGCGTTGATGGCGGGACGGATGGCTAAAACCGTTTGACCCGTCCCCATGTGAATGAAACACCCTGTGGCGAGGGAGCTTGCTCCCGCTGGGGCGCGCAGCGGCCCCAAAAACAAGGCCTGCGTCGCAATCCAGCGGGAGCAAGCGCCCACGCCACAACAGCAATCACCTCACTCCGCGCAGTGTTTCAGCGATAGAACAACCAATACCCCACCTGCCCCACCGCCTCATTCATCAACTGCCCGGACTGCCAGATCGACTTGAACTCCGGCATCCAGCCGCCCAGTGGCCGGGCGTTGTCCGGCCCCAGGAAACCGACAGGCGCCGGCACCACTTCCAATCCCGCGCGCTCGAAACTCCAGACCGCCCGTGGCATGTGCCAGGCCTGGGTCACCACCACGACTCGCTTGACGCCCTCCGGCAGCAGGATCGCGGCGCTCAACTGGGCATTTTCCCAGGTCGTACGGCTGCGCTCCTCCTGCCAGCGCACGTCGACGCCAAAATCCTCACGCAGCGAGTCGGCCATCAGCCTGGCCTCGCTGGGCGGGGTGTCGTAATGCAAGCCGCCGGAGGTCAGCACGGGCAAGCCCGAAGCCTTGGCCAGTCGCGCCGCATAACGCTGGCGCTCCAGGCCCACACCAGTGGGCTGATCGGAGCCCCAGGCCGGGTCACCGCGCTCGCGACCGGAACCCAGCACCACGATGGCGTCGGCACGCTGGGCCAGGGTCGCCCACTCACTGCGCAGCAGCGGCGGTTCGCGCTCCAAGGCCTTCGCGCTCCACTGCACCACCACCGGCAGGCTCATCAGCCAGAAGCCGCCCAGGCCCACGGCGAAACACAGGCGGGCCAGGCGTGGCCGTGAATGGCGCCACCACCAGGCAAGCGCCAACAGCAGCAAAAGAATGCCGGGTGGCAATAACAGTTGTTTGATGAAATAGCGAAACGGCATCGGGCATCTCCATAGATGCCCGAAGCCTAGGTGGGTTGACGCAAAGCGACAACAGATTCGAAAAAACCCTGAATCAAAAAAAGCGACACGCGTGAATCCGGCGTTACTTGAACTGCAGTGACCGGACCTTTACTGCATCCTTGTCGGGCGTCCGGTCCTTGAGCCATACAACCTTGGCCGAACGGGGCGCATCGAGACGCTTGAGTACCTGGGCCCCACTGGTGGGGGCTTGATGTCCGACCTGTTCGAGATAAGCCTTGACCAGTTCGAACTCCGCGGGGCTCAAACCTCGCAGTTCCAGCTCTGCCGGAGGTTCATTGCGCAAGCGACCGGCGGTTCTTGCAGCGTCCAGGGCCACCCCGAGACGATCGATCAGTTTTTCATACAACTCAGGTGTAGCGACTTTTCGTTGTGATTCAACCATCCCTCACCTCATTGAAGATAAGACTCACTCCCCATTGAGAAGCTTAGCTTCGCTGGGCAAACCGGCAGGGCGCCGCGACCAACGGCCCTGAACACGGGTCTTCGCCAGCGGTCGTCGGTGGCCAGCACGCAATCAGGGTTTCCCTCGGTAGAGCGCGGTCATGTATGCTACGGCGCTTCCTGTAACTCCACTTCCAGCTTGCCTGGGCATCGAAAACGCCGCATTCGGCGTCGTCTGCGTCCAGCATGGCCACGAAGAGGATTGGGCCACCCCATTCAGTACAAAAGTAGCCATGCACGAACACTACCAGCCCCGTGAAATCGAAGCCGCCGCCCAGTCGTTCTGGGACGAGCAAAAGTCCTTTGAAGTCAGTGAACAGCCAGGCAAGGAGACTTACTACTGCCTGTCGATGTTCCCTTACCCCAGCGGCAAGCTACACATGGGGCATGTGCGCAACTACACCATCGGCGACGTGATCTCCCGCTACCAGCGCATGCAAGGCAAGAACGTCCTGCAACCCATGGGTTGGGACGCCTTCGGCATGCCGGCGGAAAACGCCGCGATGAAGAACAACGTGGCCCCCGCCAAGTGGACCTACGAAAACATCGCCTACATGAAGACCCAGCTGCGCAGCCTGGGCCTGGCGGTGGACTGGTCCCGCGAAGTGACCACCTGCAAGCCCGACTACTACCGCTGGGAACAATGGCTGTTCACCCGCCTGTTTGAAAAAGGCGTGATCTACCGCAAGAACGGCACCGTGAACTGGGACCCGGTGGACCAGACCGTACTGGCCAACGAACAAGTGATCGACGGCCGCGGCTGGCGCTCCGGCGCGCTGATCGAAAAGCGCGAGATCCCGATGTATTACTTCAAGATCACCGCCTACGCGGATGAACTCCTGGAGAGTCTCGACGAGCTGACCGGCTGGCCCGAGCAGGTCAAGACCATGCAGCGCAACTGGATCGGCAAGTCCCGGGGCATGGAAGTGCAATTCCCCTACGACGTCGCCTCCATAGGCGAAGCCGGCACCCTGAAAGTCTTCACCACCCGCCCGGACACGCTGATGGGCGCCACCTATGTGGCGGTGGCCGCCGAGCATCCGCTGGCCACCCTGGCGGCACAGAACAACCCTGAGCTGCAGGCGTTCATCGCCGAATGCAAGGGCGGCAGCGTCGCCGAAGCCGACGTCGCCACTCAAGAGAAGAAAGGCCTGCCGACGTCGTTGTTCGTCGAGCACCCGCTCACCGGCGAAAAACTGCCGGTGTGGGTCGCCAACTATGTGCTGATGCACTACGGCGACGGCGCGGTCATGGCCGTGCCCGCCCACGACGAGCGTGATTTCGAATTCGCCCACAAGTACAACCTGCCGGTCAAACCGGTCGTGCGCACCAGCGCCGGCGACCAGACCCCGGCCCCTTGGCTGGACGCCTATGGCGAACACGGCGAACTGATCAACTCCGGCGAGTTCAACGGCCTGGATTTCGCCGGTGCGTTCGATGCCATCGAAGTCGCCCTGATCAAGAAGAACCTCGGCGCCTCGCGCACCCAGTTCCGCCTGCGGGACTGGGGCATCAGCCGTCAGCGCTACTGGGGCTGCCCGATCCCGATCGTGCATTGCGACACTTGCGGTGACGTACCGGTGCCGGAAGACCAACTGCCGGTGGTCCTGCCGGAAGACGTCGTACCCGACGGCGCTGGCTCGCCCCTGGCACGCATGCCCGAGTTCTACGAGTGCAGTTGCCCGAAATGCGGCGCACCGGCCAAGCGTGAAACCGACACCATGGACACCTTCGTCGAGTCCTCCTGGTACTACGCCCGCTACGCCTCGCCGCACTATGAAGGCGGCCTGGTGGAAAAATCCGCGGCCGACCACTGGTTGCCGGTGGACCAGTACATCGGCGGCATCGAACACGCCATTCTCCACCTGCTCTACGCGCGTTTCTTCCACAAGCTGATGCGTGACGAAGGCCTGGTGAGTTCCAACGAGCCGTTCAAGAACCTGCTGACCCAAGGCATGGTGATCGCCGAGACTTACTATCGTCGCGAAGCCAACGGTGCCTACACCTGGTTCAACCCGAGCGACGTCGAGCTCGAACGCGACAGCAAAGCCAAGGTCATCAGCGCCAAGCTGATCGCCGACGGCCTGCCGGTGGAAATCGGCGGCACCGAGAAAATGGCCAAGTCGAAGAACAACGGCGTCGACCCACAGTCGATGATCGACCAGTTCGGCGCGGACACCTGCCGCCTGTTCATGATGTTCGCCTCGCCGCCTGACATGAGCGCGGAATGGTCCGACTCGGGTGTCGAAGGCTCGCACCGTTTCCTCAAGCGCGTCTGGCGCCTGGCCCAAGCCCACGTCACCCAAGGCCTTCCGGGCACACTGGACGTCGCCGGCCTGAATGACGAGCAGAAAGCCGTTCGTCGCTCGATTCACCTGGCCATCAAGCAGGCCAGCCATGACGTCGGCCAGAACCACAAATTCAACACCGCCATCGCCCAGGTGATGACGCTGATGAACGTACTGGAAAAAGCCGCGCAAGGCACCGAGCAGGATCGCGCACTGATTCACGAAGGCCTGGAAGCCGTGACGCTGCTGCTGGCACCAATCACTCCGCACATCAGCCACGAGCTGTGGAATCAACTGGGTCACGCCGACCCGGTGATTGACGCTCGCTGGCCGGTGGTGGACGAAACCGCGCTGGTGCAGGACAGCCTGACCCTGGTCATCCAGGTCAACGGCAAGCTGCGCGGCCATATCGAAATGCCGGCCGCCGCCACGCGTGAAGAAATCGAAGCCGCTGCGCGGGCCAATGAAAACGTGCTGCGCTTTGTCGATGGCCTGACGATCCGCAAAGTGATCGTCGTGCCCGGCAAGCTGGTCAACATCGTCGCAAGCTAATTGGATCGGGCGTCAGGCTCGAGCCTGGCGCCGAATACAACCTGCGGGGTCGCATGGTCGACCCCCATAGGGTTCAAGGGGAGCAACAAGATGATCAAACGTAATCTGCTGGTAGTGGGCCTGGCGGTCCTGTTGAGCGCCTGCGGCTTCCAACTGCGCGGCACCGGCACCACCGAGCTGGCGATCAAGGAACTGGACCTCAGCGCACGGGACGCCTATGGCGAAACCGTGAAAATGCTGCGCCAGACCCTGGAGAACAGTGGCGTCAAGGTCTACAGCGGTGCGCCGTACAAGCTGGTGCTGGCCGGGGAACAACAAAGCCAGCGCAGCCTGAGCTATGCCGGTGCCGGTCGTTCGGCCGAATACGAGCTGACCACCGTGCTGAGCTATGAGATCCGCGGCCACAACAACCTGTCGCTGCTGGACGACAAGCTCCAGGTGCAAAAGGTCTACCTGCACGATGGCAACAACATCACCGGCTCCGACCAGGAGTCCATCGAAGTGCGCGGCGAAATGCGTCGTGAACTCGTACAGCGCATGATGTTGCGCCTGCAACAGTTGAGCCCGACCCAACTGGACCAGTTGCAACAGACCGCCGACGCCCGCGCCAAGGCCGAAGCCGATGCGCTGGAAGCGGCACGCAAGGCTGAAGCGGAAACCCCGCAGCAGTCGCCGATGCAGATCCCGGCTGAATAAGCCTTGCGGGGCGCTCCGGCGCCCCGCTCGCTTTCTCTTATGAAGCTCGCTCCCGCCCAACTCGGCAAACACCTGCAAGGCGCCCTCGCGCCGGTCTACATCATCAGTGGCGATGACCCGCTGCTGTGCCAGGAAGCCGCCGACGCCATCCGCTCCGCCGCCCGCCAGCAAGGTTTCGACGAGCGCCAGGTCTTCGCCGCCGACGCCAGTTTCGACTGGGGCACGCTGCTACAGGCCGGGGCGAGCATGTCGTTGTTCGCCGAAAAACGCCTGCTGGAACTGCGCCTGCCCTCCGGCAAACCCGGGGACAAGGGCGCCGCCGCGCTGATCGAATATTGCTCACGCCCGGCCGAGGACACGGTGCTGCTCATCAGCTTGCCGAAACTCGACGGCAGCGCGCAGAAGACCAAATGGGGCAAGGCCCTGGTCGAAGGCCAGCAGACCCAGTTCGTGCAGATCTGGCCGGTGGATGTCAGCCAGTTGCCCAGCTGGATCCGCCAACGCCTGTCCCAGGCCGGCCTCTCGGCCAGCCAGGACGCGGTGGAGCTGATTGCCGCCCGGGTCGAAGGCAACCTGTTGGCCGCCGCCCAGGAAATCGAAAAGCTCAAGCTGATGGCCGAGGGCGGGCAGATCACCGTGGAAACGGTGCAGGCCGCCGTGGCCGACAGTGCGCGCTTCGATGTCTTCGGGCTGACCGATGCGATCCTCAACGGTGAAGCCGCCCATGCCCTGCGCATGCTCGAAGGCCTGCGGGGCGAAGGCGTCGAGCCACCGGTGATCCTCTGGGCCCTGGCCCGGGAGTTGCGCCTGCTGGCCAACCTTTCCCTGCAATACAGCCAGGGCGTACCGTTGGACAAAGCCTTCAGCCAGGCCCGCCCGCCCGTCTGGGACAAGCGCAAACCCCTGATGAGCAAGGCCCTGCAACGCTACTCCGCATCGCGCTGGGCGCAATTGCTGCTCGAGGCCCAGCGCATCGATGCACAGATCAAGGGCCAGGCCGCCGGCTCGCCGTGGATGAGCCTCAGCCGGTTGTCGCTGTTGATGGCTGGGCAGCGACTCCCTTTGCCCGCTGAATAACACAGTACCTGTGGCGAGGGAGCTTGCTCTTGCTGGACTGCGCAGCAGTCCAAAAATCATTTGACTCGGTGTGTCAGGCAAAATGCATTCAGCTCTCTCGGGGCTGCTGCGCAGCCCAGCGGGAGCAAGCTCCCTCGCCACAACAGCGTTCCAGCCACACTTTCCCTCGCCACTCTTGAAATTTCCTACGCCATGCAGGGACTGGACAACTACCCAACTCTGTCCCATGATTTGCCCCGCAAAAACCACCCCCACGAGAGATCCCATCATGAGCAAGAAGCCATCCAGGCATGGCCCCAACAAGGCCAAGTCCATCGTCGCCCAGCCCCTGTTCCGCAGCCGCCAGGAACGACCCGCCAAGGGCAAAGGCAGCTACCGCCGCGAAGCCTTCCAGTCTGACAACTGGGAGGCTTCTTGCTTTCTGGCCGCTTGAAACACTCGGACAAGCCCTACGCCCCTTTCGCATGTTAAGGTCAGCACCTGATTTGTATTTCTGGACCCGTGCATGCCCTTCTGTCTTTCCCATCGTTGGCCACTGCGCCAAATGATTCTTGCCGCAAGCGTTGTCCTGCTTGTCGCCTGCGCCGAAAAACCTACCGCCGCCGACGCCCAACCGCTCCAGACCGTTCCCGCCGTGACCGCGCCGGCCATCGTGCCGCCTGTGGTGCCCACCGGTGATGACCTGGCCATTGCGCCGACCCAGACCTTCGCGCAATGGCAGGCCGGGTTCCGCAAGGAAGCCCTGGCCGCCGGGATCCGCGCCGATTTGTTCGACCGCGCGTTTATCGGTGTCAGCCCGGACATGAGCGTGATCAAGGCCGACCGCAGCCAACCGGAATTCACCCGCCCCGTGTGGGAATACCTCGATGGCGCGCTGTCGCCACTGCGGGTCAACAAAGGCAAGAGCCTGATCCAACAGAACGCCCAGGTCCTGCAAAGCATCGAGCAGCGTTATGGCGTCGATCGCGAGGCGCTGGTGGCGGTGTGGGGCATGGAGAGCAACTTCGGCCAGTTCCAGGGCAGCAAATCGGTGATCAACTCCCTGGCGACCCTGGCCTATGAAGGACGACGCCCGGGATTTGCCCATGCGCAATTGATCGCCGCACTGCAAATCCTGCAACAGGGCGATATCACACCGGAAAAAATGCTCGGCTCCTGGGCCGGCGCCATGGGCCAGACCCAGTTCATTCCCACCACGTACAACACCCACGCGGTGGATTTCGATGGCGACGGCCGCCGCGACATCTGGGGCAGTTCTACCGATGCCCTGGCCTCGACCGCGCATTACCTGCAAAGCTCCGGCTGGCAACGTGGCCAACCGTGGGGCTTCGAGGTCGATCTCGCAGAAGGCTTCGACTACACACTGGCCGATGGCACGATCCGCAAGCCCGTCTCCGAATGGCTGCGGCTGGGCGTTTCGGAATATGGCGGCTTGCCGATCGCCCCCGAGGACAGGCAGCTATCGGCGGCCCTGCTCCTGCCGGCCGGCCATCGCGGCCCGGCGTTCCTGATCTTCGATAACTTCCGCGCCATCCTCAAGTACAACAACTCGTCGTCCTATGCCTTGGCGGTCGGGCTGTTGTCAAAGCGCTTTACCGATGGCGGGCTGGTCTACGGCCAGTGGCCCAAGGAAGACCTGCCCCTGAGCCGCAGCGAACGCATCGAACTGCAAACGCTGCTGGGCAAGCACAACTACGACGCGGGCAACCCCGACGGCATCATCGGCGCCAACACCCGCAAGGCCATCCGCAGTGCCCAGCAGTCGTTCGGCTGGCCGGCGGATGGGTATCCGACGCACCAGTTGCTGGAGGCGTTGCGTAGCCGCTGAATTGCCGTATGGCGGCTACCGCCATCGCGAGCAAGCTCGCTCCCACAGGTGTTCCCGGTCAACCTGTGGGAGCGAGCTTGCTCGCGATGACTGATCTGAAGACGCTACATGACTAGCGACTGACCACCACATCCTGCTCCAACACCAACCGCTTCTCCCCCGCATCCAGCGTCACCAACGCCCCCATGGGCAAGGTCAGGTTCGGATCGCAATGCCCACTGCGCCAGCCGGACAGCACCGGGATACGCAACGGTTCGAAGGTCTGCTTGAGCAAGTGGTTCAACGCCTCGACGTCGACCCCGGCCACATCCCCCACCAACACGCCACGAAGTTTGTGCAACGTGCCGGCCAAGCGTAGCTGGGTCAGCAGCCGGTCGATGCGATACAGCGGCTCGTTGACGTCTTCGATGAACAGGATCACTCCTTCGGCGTCGATCTGATAAGGCGTGCCCATGGTCGCGGCAATGATCGACAGGTTGCCGCCCAGCAGACGTCCGTGGGCAATGCCCGGCTCGACGGTGGTCAATGGGTAGGCTGCGGGGTGATTCAACATGCTGCCGGCTTTCAATTGCCCACGCAGCAGGCTGAAAAACGAGGTGACGGTTGGGGGTTCCTTGTCGCCCAGCAGATCGGCGTTGAGCAGTGGCCCGTGGAAGGTCACGAAGCCTGCGTAGCGGCTGATGGCCAGGTGCAGGGCGGTGATGTCGCTGTAACCTACGAATGGTTTGGGGTTGCGTCGTAGGAGGTCGAAGTCGATGCGATCCAGCAGGCGGGGGGTGCCGTAGCCGCCGCGTAGGCAGATGATGGTTTTGACTTCTGGGTCGGCGAAGGCGGCGTGCAGGTCGTTCAGGCGTATTTCGTCGCTGCCGGCCAGGTAGTTGTCCTTTTCGTAGACGCCTGGGAATATTCGCAGCTCATGACCCCGGGCGCGCATCCATTGGATGGCTTTTTCCGTGTCCAGGGGGGCGGGGCCGGCGGGGGCGATCACTCCGATCATGCCTTCTTTCGGGAGTGCTGGGACGGGGTGGTGTGGGGTTAGGGCCATTGGGTTCCCGGCTTTTTTGATCGTGTGTATATCCGTTTTTTTTGTAACGGCGGCTGGCGGTTCCGCTCTTACAGCGGGTCACTTTTGGAAGAGCGCCAAAAGTAACCAAAAACGCTTTGCCCCACCACTCGGTGCCTCGCTCAGGCTCGGCATGCCCTCACTCCGGCATTGCTCCGTGGGCCCGCCGCGAAGGGCCATCCATGGCCCAGCGCGGCTATCCCGGCATCCATGCCGGGATGCCCACTGCGCAATGCCTGCGTTCGGCCAGCGTGGTTTAACGGGGCGCCCAGATCAAGATCAAGATCCAAAGCAAAGCAAAGCAAAGCAAAGCAAAGCAAAGCAAAGCAAAAGCAAAAGCAAAAGCAAAGCAAGAGCGGTGGCATATTCAGCATCTATGTGGCTGAGCCACCGCTATCGCGAGCAAGCTCGCTCCCACACTGGATCTTCAGCGAATACAGAATTCACGTGCACCTAACCCCCCTGTGGGAGCGAGCTTGCTCGCGATGAGGTCGGCACATCCAACATCACTGCAGACTGACCCACCGCCTTCGCGAGCAAGCCCGCTCCCACAGGAGAAATGCGGTCTCACCAAGAACCAGGTCAGCTATCAGGCCGCCTCGCGGTGGACGTTGATCTCGGGCGCCCCGTTAACCACGATGGCTGAACGCAGGCATTGGTTCGTGGGCAACCCGGCATGGATGCCGGGTTAGCCGCGCTGGGCCATGGATGGCCCTTCGCGGCGGCCCACGAACCAATGCCGGAGTGAAGGCATGCCGAGCCCTAGCGAGGCACCGAGTGGTGGGGCAAAAGCGTTTTGGTTACTTTTGACTGGGCCGGCTTCCGGGCTCTTCAAAAGTGACCCGCTGTAAGAGCGGAACCCTAAGTGGCCGTTACCGCAGCAACGGATATACACACCGCCCCCGGATACACCACCCCACCAACCCACAAAATCCCAACCTTAAATCAGGACCCCAGCAACTCAGCCTTAACCAGTTTCGCCTGCTCATCCGCATGATACGAAGACCGCACCAACGGCCCCGAAGCCACGTTCTTGAACCCCATCTTGTACCCTTCCTCAGCAAACCAGGCAAAGGTATCCGGATGCACAAAACGCTGCACCGGCAGGTGACTACGCGAAGGCTGCAAGTACTGCCCCAAGGTCAGCATATCGATGTCATGCTCACGCATCCGCTTCATGACCTCGATAACTTCCTCATCCGTCTCACCCAGGCCCAGCATCAAGCCAGACTTGGTCGGAATGTGCGGCATCATCTGCTTGAAGCGCTGCAGCAAGGTCAGCGACCACTGGTAATCCGACCCCGGCCGCGCGGCCTTGTACAGGCGCGGCACGGTTTCCAGGTTGTGGTTGAACACATCCGGCGGCTCGGCGGCGGTGATTTCCAGGGCGATGTCCATGCGGCCACGGTAATCGGGCACCAGGGTTTCCAACTGTACGTTCGGCGACAGCTTGCGGATCTCGCGGATGCAGTCGGCAAAGTGCTGGGCACCGCCGTCACGCAGGTCGTCACGGTCCACCGAAGTGATGACCACGTACTTGAGCTTCAGGTCGGCGATGGCGATGGCCAGGCTTTCCGGCTCGTTGGTGTCCAAGGGCTTCGGACGGCCGTGGCCGACGTCACAGAACGGGCAGCGACGGGTGCAGATGTCGCCCATGATCATGAACGTGGCGGTGCCGCCGGAGAAGCATTCGCCCAGGTTCGGGCAGGAGGCTTCCTCGCAGACGCTGTGCAGCTTGTGCTTGCGCAGCAGGGCCTTGATGCGGTCGACTTCCGGGGAAACCGGGATGCGCACGCGGATCCAGTCGGGTTTCTTCGGCAGTTCGGTGGTGGGGATGATCTTGACCGGGATGCGTGCAACCTTCTCGGCGCCGCGCAGCTTGACGCCGGCCTCTACCTTGGCACGCGGGGCCGGACGCTCGGTGACGTCCAGCGTCGGGATCATGGTTTGCACTGCATCAGTAGTCATATCAGTCGATTCCGCCCGTGAGGGTCGTCTGCTCAGCATAGTCGAGGTGTTTGACGAGCTGCGCGCGCAGCCGGGCACTTACCTCGGCAAATTCAATCGATCCTGCGTGTTCGCTCAACTGGGTCATCGCCAGTCCCGCGTAGCCACAGGGATTAATCCGTCGGAATGGCGCCAGGTCCATGTCCACGTTCAACGCCAGGCCATGAAACGAACAGCCGTGGCGGATCCGCAAACCCAGGGAGGCGATTTTCGCCCCATCGACGTAGACACCCGGCGCATCCGGCTTGGCCGCCGCCGTCACCCCGTAGCTGGCCAGCAGCTCGATCAGGCACGTCTCCATGCGGGTGACCAGCTCGCGCACGCCAAACCCCAGCTTGCGCACATCCAGCAACAGGTAGGCGACCAGTTGGCCAGGGCCATGGTAGGTCACCTGCCCGCCTCGGTCGACCTTCACCACCGGGATATCCCCCGGCAGCAACAGGTGCTCGGCCTTGCCGGCCTGGCCCTGGGTGAACACCGGCGGATGTTCCACCAGCCAGACTTCATCGTCGGCGGTGGTGCCGCGTTCGTTGGTGAAGCGTTGCATGGCATGCCAGACCGGCTCGTAAGCCATCGTGCCCAGCTCGCGAAAGCCCAGCGTGCCCGGCATCACAACACCATGTGCACGAAACCGGTCGCTCGCAGCTCGCTGTTGATGTCGTAGAGCTGTTCCTGACCGGTGGCAATGATGTGCAACTGGATCGTCGTGTACTTGCCGTTGGTACTCTGGCGCTCGGCCAGGGTCTTGTGGTCAACGGTGGCATGTTTTTCAAGGATCGCGATGATCTTGTCCTTGAAACCCACACCGGTGTCGCCGATTACCTTGATGGGGTAATCCGCGCAGGGAAATTCGATTTTTGGCGCCTTTACTTCGTCTGTCATGGCGTAACGGCCTCGTAAGCCGTGGTAACGCACATGGCCCCGCTCCGGATGGGAACGAGGCCATGCAGGTCAACACATCAATCAGTTGAACAAGCCGTAGAAGAATAGACGGATGCTATCCCAGATGCGGCGGAAGATACCACCTTCCTCGACCGCGTCCAGAGCGATCAGGTCAGCGCTGTGCACCACTTTGTCGTCCAGTTTGACTTCGACTTTACCGATCACGTCGCCCTTGGCGATGGGAGCGGTCAGTTGCGGGTTCATGGTCATGCTGGCAGCGAGCTTCTTGAGCTGGCCTTTGGGCAGGGTCATGGTCAGGTCCTGGGCCAGGCCGGCCTTGACCTGGTTGCTCGAACCTTTCCAGACCTGGGCCTGGGCCAGTTCGGTGCCCTTCTGGTAGAAGGTCTGGGTTTCGAAGAAGCGGAAGCCGTAGGTCAACAGCTTCTGGGTCTCGGCGGCCCGGGCCACTTCGCTGCTGGTGCCGAAGACAACGGCGATCAGGCGCATGCCATCACGCACCGCCGAAGACACCATGCAGTAGCCGGCTTCGTCGGTGTGGCCGGTCTTCAGGCCATCGACGGTCTTGTCGCGCCACAGCAGCAGGTTGCGGTTAGGCTGCTTGATACCGTTCCAGAAGAATTCCTTCTGGGAGTAGATGGCGTAGTGCGCCGGGTCTTCATGGATGATTGCCCGGGCCAGGATCGCCATGTCGTGAGCCGACGAATAGTGCTCAGGGTTCGGCAGGCCGGTGGGGTTCATGAAGTGGCTGTTGGTCATGCCCAGGTCGGCCACGGTTTTGTTCATCATGTCGGCGAACGCATCTTCGCTGCCGGCGATGTGCTCGGCCAGGGCGACGCTGGCGTCGTTGCCGGACTGGATGATGATGCCGTGCAGCAGGTCGCTGACGGTCACTTGCGAACCGACCTTGATGAACATCCGCGAACCGCCGGTGCGCCAGGCGTTTTCGCTGACGGTCACCGGATCGTTTTCACCGATCTGGCCGCGACGGATTTCCAGGGTGGCGATGTAGGCGGTCATCAGCTTGGTCAGGCTGGCCGGTGGCAGGCGCTGGTCACCGTTGTTCTCTACCAGCACCTCGCCGCTGCTGGCATCCATGAGCACAAAGGATTTGGCGGCCAATTGAGGGGGCGCCGGCATCATCTCGACCGCGAACGCGGCCGGTGAGAGAAGCAGCGGGACTAGCAGGCAAAGGCGTTTGGCAAAGGTGGTGATGTTCATCCGTCTCTCGAAATCGCTAATGGGACTGCCCGAAGGCAGAACTAAACAGGCAGCTTTCTAACGAGCTGCCGCGTATTTAAGTTGCTCACTCACACCCTTGCCGGGCTTTTATTATTCATGGAGCCAACAACCTGACCCGCTCCAACCGCAAGCGGGCCTCATTCAATCACTCAGAGGTGACCAGGCTCGGCGAACCGAGATTGGCCAGGCGCACACTGTTCTGCACCTGCTGGACCTCACCCGGAGAACCGATCGGCCCCAGGCGCACCCGATGCAGTGTCTGCTGGTTGCGCACGATCGAGCTGATGAACACCGGGGCGCTCACCATCGAGCTGAGTTTGGACCTCAGCAGCTCGGCAGCGTCCGGGTTGGCGAACGCGCCCACTTGCAGAAACTGGCCAGACGCTGTTGCAGAAGCGTTTTTTTTTGCATCGATCTGTACCGGCAGCACGGCCGCGGCGTGTTGCTGCGGCGGTGGTGTCCACTGCTCGACCGTGCCGGTGGACGCCGTCACGGTGGGCGCGGCATTTTGCGCCACTTTCGGCTCGTTGAGCATCAAAGGCGCCGGACGGCCACGTTGGGCCCACCATTCCTGCGGATCGATGCCTTCGACCTTGACCCGGGCGGTGCCGGTTTCAGCGTAACCGAGTTTTTTCGCCGCCGCATACGACAGGTCGATGATGCGGTCGGAATAGAACGGCCCACGGTCGTTGACCCGCAAGATCACGCTCTTGTTGTTGTCCAGGTTGGTCACCCGCACATAGCTGGGCAGCGGCAAGGTCTTGTGGGCCGCGCTCATGCCATACAGGTCATACACTTCGCCGTTGGCGGTGTTCTGGCCGTGGAACTTGGTGCCATACCAGGACGCCGTGCCCGAGGCCACGTAGCGCTTGGAATCGGCCATCGGGAAATAGGTCTTGCCCAGCACCGTATAGGGGTTGGCCTTGTAGGGGCCGGTGTGCAGGGTTGGCGTGGCGTCGGGGATGCGCGAGACATCCACGTCCCACCACGGCGCGCCGTCCTTGTGGGCCCGATTGATGTCCAGGCCCGGCGTCGCGCGCACGGCGGTGGTGTTTTTCTGGACCGGCGCGCGGCTGGTCGAACAACTGACGACCAGCAGCGACAGCGCAGCCAACGCCACCAGCTTGAGGGGTTTGGCCTTCAGGGGTAGATGGGTAGGCAATGCCCGCATTATTTGACGCCCCGTGCTTTGACCAGCTCTTCAGACAGTTGATATACGGCCATGGCGTACATCACGCTGCGGTTATAACGCGTAATCGCGTAGAAATTCTTCAGGCCCATCCAGTATTCGGGGCCTTGTTCGCCTTCCAGGCGCATCGCGGTGACCGGCATGTCGTCACGCAGCGTATCATGACTCGACCAGCCCAACGCCCGCAACTCCCCGACGGTTTTCGTCGGCTCGATGCCCTCGGTCAGGCCCTCGTCCACTTGCTCGCCACGCACGTCGGCACGGCTGACCACCGGCTGGCCGGCTTCCCAGCCGTGACGCTTGAAATAGCTGGCGACACTGCCGATGGCATCGGTCGGGTTGGTCCAGATATTGATGTGGCCGTCGCCGTCGAAGTCCACCGCGTAGGCGCGGAAACTGCTGGGCATGAATTGCGGCAGGCCCATGGCCCCGGCGTAGGAACCCTTGAGGGTCAGCGGATCGACCTGCTCTTCGCGGGCCAGCAGCAGGAACTCGCGCAGCTCCTTGCGGAAGAACTCGGCACGCGGCGGGTAATCGAAGCCCAGGGTCGACAACGCGTCGATCACCCGGAAATTCCCGGTGTTGCGGCCAAAGAAGGTCTCGACGCCAATGATCGACACAATGAACTGGGCCGGCACACCGTATTCCTGCTCGGCACGGGCCAGGGCCGCCTCGTGCTGGCGCCAGAAGTCCACACCCCGGGCGATACGCGCCTCGGTGATGAACATCGGCCGGTACTCGCTCCACTGCTTGACCCGCTCGGCGGGCCGGGAGATCGCGTCGAGAATCGACTGCTTGCGCTCGGCCTCGCGAAACACCCCCATCAGCTGTTCACCGGCGAAACCGTAGTCGCGGGTCATCTCACCGACGAATTCGGCCACCTGTGGCGAGCCTTCGTATTCACCGGCCCAGGCCTGCGACGCACTGCCCAGGAAGCCGACCAGGCCGATCCACGGCGCATATCGCGTCGACCAGCCACGCATTGCTTGCATTGAACTCTTCACCTTATTCAAACCTGCGCGATCCACTTGCGATGCGTATGAATCGACATCAAAACCCCAAACGCTGACAGTAGTGTCACCAGCGAAGTTCCTCCGTAGCTAATGAAAGGCAACGGCACCCCCACGACCGGCAACAGGCCACTGACCATACCGATGTTGACGAAAACATAAACAAAAAACGTCATGGTCAGGCTGCCCGCGAGCAATTTGCCGAACAGCGTCTGGGCCTGGGCAGTGATCACCAGCCCCCGGCCGATCAGCAATAAATAGATCAGCAGCAGCACGCAGATGCCCACCAGGCCGAACTCCTCGCCCAATACGGCGATGATGAAGTCGGTGTGGCTTTCCGGCAAAAAGTCCAGGTGCGACTGAGTGCCCATCAGCCAGCCCTTGCCGAACACCCCGCCGGAGCCGATGGCGGCCTTGGACTGGATGATGTTCCAACCAGTGCCCAGCGGATCGCTCTCCGGGTCGAGGAACGTCAGCACCCGCTGCTTCTGGTAGTCGTGCATCACGAAGTACCACATGGCCACCGACACCGGCACGGCGGCGGCGATCACGCTGAGAATCCAGCGCCAGCGCAGCCCGCCCATGAACAGCACGAAGGCGCCGCCGGCCAGGATCAGCAGCGAGGTGCCGAGGTCCGGCTGGCGGACGATCAGGATGAACGGGATACCGATCAGCAACAGGCTGATGCACACATGCTTGAGCTGCGGCGGCAGTGAACGCTTGGCCAGGTACCAGGCGATGGTCGCCGGCATGATGATCTTGAGGAATTCCGAAGGCTGGAAGCGGATCACCCCGGGGATGTTGATCCAGCGGGTGGCGCCCATGGCGTTGTGGCCCATGATGTCCACCACCACCAACAAGCAGACCCCCACCACATAGGCCAGTGGCACCCAGCGCGCCATGAACCGCGGTTCGAGCTGGGCGATCACGATCATCGACACCAGGCCGATGCCGAACGAGGTGGCCTGCTTGGCCAGCAGGTCCCAGCTCTTGCCACTGGCCGAATACAGCACGAACAGACTGCCCGCGGCCAGGGTCAGCAGCAGGATCAGCAACGGGCCATCGATGTGCATGCGCTGCAGCAAGGTGGCGCGACGGCGCATCACGTCTTCGCTGGAGAGGATCCGGTCGAAATTATTCTTCACGGGCCGTAGCCTCCGCAGTGATGGGGCTTGCGTATTCAGGCTTGAGCTGGCCGTGCTCATCCAGCAGCCAGGCGTCCATGATCTGGCGCACCACCGGCGCGGCGACGCCAGAACCCGACTCGCCGTTCTCGACCATGACCGCCACGACGATCTTCGGGTTGTCGGCCGGCGCGAAGCCGACGAACAAGGCATGGTCGCGGTGGCGCTCCTGGACCTTGGTGCGGTCGTACTTCTCGCCCTGCTTGATGGCGACGACCTGGGCCGTACCGCTCTTGCCGGCAATGCGGTACTGCGCGCCGATGGCCGCCTTGCGGGCGGTGCCGCGAGCGCCGTGCATCACCTGCTGCATGCCGATGTTGACCTTCTGCCAGTCCGACGGGTTGCGCAGGATGATGTCCGGCATCGGGTCCGGGTCCACCGGTTTCTGGCCTTCGATGGTCTTGGCCAGGTGCGGGCGATACCACTTGCCCTTGCTCGCCACCAGCGCCGTGGCCTGGGCCAGTTGCAAGGGCGTTGCCTGCATGTAGCCCTGGCCGATCCCCAGGATCAAGGTTTCGCCGGGGAACCAGGCCTGGCGCCGGGTCGCCCGCTTCCATTCACGGGACGGCATCAGGCCGGGCGATTCCTCGAACATGTCCAGGGAAACTTTCTGACCAAGGCCAAACTTGTTCATGTAGGACGACAGCCGATCGATCCCCAGCTTGTGGGCCAGGTCGTAGAAGTAGGTGTCGTTGGAACGCATGATCGCCGTTTCCAGGTCCACATAACCGTCGCCGGTGCGGTTCCAGTTGCGGTACTTGTGGTCGTAGTTCGGCAGTTGGTAATAACCCGGGTCGTAGACCCGGCTCGACGCGGTGACCACGCCAGCGTCCAACCCGGCAATCGCCACGGCTGGCTTGATGGTCGAACCCGGCGGATAGAGGCCACGCAACACCCGGTTGAACAGCGGCCGGTCGATGGAATCGCGCAACTCGGCGTAGGCCTTGAAGCTGATGCCGGTGACGAACAGGTTCGGGTCGAAGCTCGGCTGGCTGACCATCGCCAGCACCTCGCCGGTGTTCGGGTCCAGCGCCACCACCGCGCCGCGCCGCCCGCCCAGCGCCGCTTCGGCGGCCTCTTGCAGCTTGATGTCCAGGCTCAGGACGATGTCCTTGCCGGGAATCGGATCGGTGCGCTTGAGCACCCGCAATACGCGACCGCGGGCGTTGGTCTCGACTTCCTCGTAACCCACCTGACCATGCAGCTCGGGCTCGTAGAAGCGCTCGATACCGGTCTTGCCGATATGGTGGGTGCCGCTGTAATTGACTGGATCGAGGGTCTTGAGCTCTTTCTCGTTGATCCGCCCCATGTAGCCGACCGAGTGGGCAAAGTGTGGCCCCTGGGGATAATGCCGCACCAACTGCGCCACCACCTCGACGCCGGGCAGGCGGAACTGGTTCACGGCGATCAGGGCGATCTGCTCTTCGGTCAGCTCGAACAAAATCGGCACCGGCTCGAACGGCCGTCGCCCCTGGCGCATGCGCTTCTCGAAGATCGCCCGGTCGTCGGGCGTCAGTTGCAGCACTTCGACGATCACGTCGAGCACCTGCTGCCAGTCGCCGGAGCGCTCGCGGGTCATGCTCAGGCTGAAGCTGGGCCGGTTATCCGCCACCACCACGCCGTTGCGGTCGAAGATCAGCCCGCGGGTCGGCGGAATCGGTTGCACATGCACCCGGTTGTTTTCCGACAGGGTCGAGTGGTACTCGTACTGGATCACCTGGAGGAAATACAAGCGCGCAATCAACACGCCGATCAGCGTCACCACCGCAATAGCGCCGAACACGACGCGACCCCGCACCAGGCGGGCGTCTTTTTCGTGGTCCTTGATACGGATCGGCTGGGGCATGGGGCAGGATTACTTGTGGTAAGGGTGCCCGGACAGGACTGTCCAGGCACGATACAGCTGTTCGCCGATCAGGATCCGCACCAGCGGGTGCGGCAACGTCAACGGCGACAACGACCAGCGCTGGTCGGCCCGGGCACAGACTTCCGGCGCCAGCCCTTCCGGGCCACCGACCATGAAGTTGACCGTACGCGCGTCCAGCCGCCAGCGATCGAGCTCCACCGCCAGTTGCTCGGTGCTCCAGGGCTTGCCGTGGACTTCGAGGGTGACGATGCGCTCGTTCGGCCCGACCTTGGCCAACATGGCTTCGCCTTCCTGGCGGATGAAGCGCGCCACGTCGGCGTTCTTGCCACGGGTGTTGAGCGGAATTTCCACCAGTTCCAGGGCCAGCTCGGACGGAAGACGCTTGGCATATTCATGCCAGCCTTCTTCCACCCACTTGGGCATGCGAGAACCGACGGCGATCAGGCGCAGTCGCACAGCGGTCCCTTATTGCTGGTCTTTGTTGAGCTTGGTGAAGTGCTCATGGGGGTTTTCCGGGCTGTGGTGCGCGGCGCTGGCCGAACGGCTTTGCTCGGCACCGGCCCACAGGCGTTCCAGGTCGTAGAACTGGCGCGCCGAGGCGGTCATCATGTGCACGATGACATCGTCCATATCCAGCAGGACCCAGTCGCTGTCGCCCTTGCCTTCTTCACCCAGTGGCTTGACGCCCTGGGCCTTCACCGCTTCGCGGACCTTGTCCAGCATCGCGCCGATCTGGCGGTTGGAGGTACCGGTGGCGATGATCATGTAGTCCGTGATGCTCTGCTTGTCACGAACGTCGATCACCTGGATGTCCTGGGCCTTGACGTCTTCCAGGGCCGCCACGGCGACCTTGACCAGCTCTTCGCCGACCAGCGCCACGCCGGTGTGGGCTTCTACGGGCAGCGGGGCGCTCTTGAACGTGCCCTTGCGCTTTACTTTGTTTACGTCTTTGTCAGTCATATAAAACTCGTTTTGCTCGTATGTTCGGGCGCTTCGCTACACGCATTCACGTGCCTTGAAGCGCGCCTTTTTCAGTTCGACGCACGGTAAAGCCCGTGCGCATCGATGTAGGCCAGGACCGCGTCGGGCACCAGGAAACGTACCGACTTACCGCTGGCCAGCAGTTGACGGATCTGGGTGGCGGATACCGCGAGCGGCGTCTGCCAGACGAATGCAATCTGTCCGCTCGGCCCTTTCAGGGCCAGCGGGTCGCTCACCGAGCGGGCCGCCAGCAGGTTGCGCAAGGCATCCGGCGGCTCGCTGTCGGCATCCGGGCGTTGCAGCACCAGGATGTGGCAATGCTGGAGCAACTCGTCCCAGCGATGCCAAGTGGGCAGGCCGCAAAATGCGTCCCAGCCCAAAAGCAGAAAAACCTGGGCATCAGCGGCCAGCTCGGCACGCATCAGCTCCAGGGTATCGATGGTGTAGGACGGTTTGTCCCGCTGCAATTCGCGGGCGTCCACCACCAACGGCGCCACACCGGCCACCGCGCACTCGACCATCGCCAGACGGTCCTGCGCCGACACCTGCGGCATGTCCCGATGAGGCGGCCGGGCGCTGGGCGTCAGGCGTAGCTCATCGAGGGCCAGGGCGTCGGCGACTTCCAGCGCACCGCGCAAATGGCCGATGTGCACCGGGTCGAACGTGCCGCCCAGGATACCGATGCGCTTTGGCGCGGTGGTCGCCGTCACCGCGCTCGTAGTCATGGAGGCCAGCGGGTCGAGGTCGCCCAAGTCAGACCGGCTCCTGTCCGCGCAACTGGCCATCACCGACCACGATGTACTTCTCGCAGGTCAGGCCTTCCAGACCGACCGGGCCGCGGGCGTGCAGCTTATCAGTAGAAATGCCGATCTCGGCACCCAATCCGTATTCAAAGCCATCGGCGAAGCAGGTCGGGGTGTTGATCATCACCGACGCCGAATCCACTTCAGCCACGAAACGCCGGGTTTCGCCCTGGTGTTCACTGACGATGGAATCGGTGTGGTGAGAGCCGTGGCGGTTGATGTGTTCGATGGCCTGGTCCAGCCCGTCGACCACGCGGATCGACAGGATCGGCGCCAGGTACTCGGTATCCCAATCCTCTTCCGTGGCCGCAACGGCCTCGATGATCGCCCGGGTACGCTCGCAACCGCGCAGTTCGACGCCTTTTTCGCGGAACTGGGCGGCCATCGACGGCAAAAAGTCCTGGGCAACGGCCTGGTCCACCAGCAAGGTTTCCATCGCGCCGCAGATGCCGTAGCGGTAGGTCTTGGCGTTGAAGGCGATGCGCTGGGCCTTCGGCAATTCGGCGTGGGCACTGACGTAGACGTGGCAGATACCGTCGAGGTGCTTGATCACCGGCACGCGGGCGTCACGGCTGACCCGCTCGATCAGGCCCTTGCCGCCACGGGGCACGATGACATCGACGAACTCGGGCATGGTGATCAGGGCGCCAACGGCGGCGCGGTCGGTGGTTTCCACCACTTGCACCACGGCCGCCGGCAGATCGGCCTCGGCCAGGCCGCGCTGGATGCAAGCGGCAATGGCACGGTTGGAATGGATGGCCTCGGAGCCGCCACGCAGGATGGTCGCGTTACCCGACTTCAGGCACAGGCTCGCAGCGTCGATGGTCACGTTCGGCCGCGACTCGTAGATGATCCCGACCACGCCCAGGGGCACGCGCATCTTGCCGACCTGGATGCCCGACGGGCGGTAGCTCATGTCGCGGATCGCCCCGACCGGGTCCGGCAGGGCCGCGACCTGGCGCAGACCGACGATCATGCCGTCGATGCGCGCCGGGGTCAGCGCCAGGCGCTCGAGCATGGCCGGCTCCAGGCCATTGGCCCGGCCGGCGGCCAGGTCCCGTTCGTTGGCGGCGGACAACTCGGCGCGCGCGGCGTCCAGCGCATTGGCGGCAGCCTGCAGGGCGCGGTTTTTCTGCGCGGTGCTGGCCCGGCCGATGATGCGCGACGCTTCACGAGCGGCGCGACCCAGGCGGGTCATGTAGTCAAGAACGGACTCAGTCATGGTCTGTGTGGTCTTGGCGATGGGGAAAGCGGCAGATTATAGCTGTCGTAACCCTCGACTAACAGCATGGACTCGCAGTGGTGACCGGCGGAGAAGTAAAACAGGCGTAAACAGCCGGTTGAAGCGAGTGTTCAGCGGTGATTAAGCTTTCCATTGCTATCATCGCGCTTCCTTTGGCCTCACTTCGTCTATCGACATGACCGATTTGCCAACGCCCAACGCCCTGCCCCACGCCTTTTTCGACCGCGACGCCCAGGTCCTTGCCAAAGACCTGCTGGGCAAAGTCATCCGCCACAAGGTCGGCGACCTGTGGCTCAGCGCGCGGATCATCGAGACCGAGGCGTATTACTTTGCCGAAAAAGGCAGCCACGCCTCCCTGGGCTACACGGAAAAACGTAAGGCTTTGTTTCTGGATGGTGGGCACATCTATATGTACTACGCCCGGGGCGGCGATTCGCTGAACTTCAGCGCCCAAGGCCCCGGCAATGCGGTGCTGATCAAATCGGCCTACCCGTGGGTCGATGCCCTTTCCGGGCCGGCGAGCCTGGCGCAGATGCTGCTGAACAATCCCGACGCCCAAGGCCGCCCGCGCACACCGCAAAAACTCTGTGCCGGTCAGACCCTGCTGTGCAAAGCCCTGGGGCTGAAGGTGCCGGACTGGGACGCCAAACGCTTCGACCCCGAGCGCTTGCTGGTGGAAGACGCGGGCGTGCCAACGGTCAACGCGATCCAGACCACCCGCCTGGGCATCCCCCTGGGACGGGACGAGCACCTGCCCTACCGATTTGTCGATGCGGCCTATGCACCGTGGTGTACCCGTAACCCGTTGCGGCGGGGGCAGGTCGAAGGCCGTGATTATTTTTTACTTTCATGAACACAACCGCCCCCTGTGGGAGCGAGCTTGCTCGCGATGGCATCGGGTCAGCAGAATGGGGGCTGACTGACACACCGCAATCGCGAGCAGGCTCGCTCCCACAGTTGATGTTCAGTGACCACAGGTTTTGTGTTCACAACAGAATCCCACAGGGGGTTCGATGCATGCCCATCACTATTCAATGGAGTTGTTCTTATGGGCCCATGGCTCGATAGCATCACCGGCTGGTTGACCGTCAACCCGCAATGGCTGGCGGTGGCGGTGTTCATCGTCGCCTGCGTGGAATGCCTGGCCATCGCCGGCCTGATCGTGCCGGGTACGGTGCTGCTGTTTGCCATCGCTGTGCTGGCCGGCAGTGGCGCATTGTCCTTGGGCGAGACGCTGCTGCTGGGCCTGCTCGGGGGTTTGCTGGGGGACTTGGTGTCGTATTTCCTCGGCCGGCATTTCCACCAGAACATCCGGCGCCTGCCGGGGCTGCGGCATCACCCCGAATGGATGAGCGCGGCGGAAAGCTATTTCCAGCGCTACGGCATCGCCAGCCTGCTGGTGGGCCGATTCATTGGCCCGCTACGCCCCATGCTGCCGATGGTGGCCGGGATGTGCGACATGCCGTTCCCACGCTTCGCCGCTGTCAGCGTGTTGGCCGCGGCGGGCTGGACCGTGGCGTACCTGTTGCCGGGCTGGGCCACCGGGGCGGCATTTCGCCTGCCGTTGCCTGAAGGGTTCTGGCCGCAGGCCGGTGTGGTCATCGGCAGCATCGCGGTGATGATCGGGCTGAGCGTCAACAGCACCCTGCGGCGCCATCGCCATGCCACGGTCCTGATCGCCGGGATCGGCCTGGTGATCCTGATCGGCCTGTTCATCGGCTTTCGCTACCTGACGGCCTTCGACCAAGGCTTGATGGCCCTGGTCCAGGAGCATCGCGGCCCGACGCTGGATGAGATCGCCGTGACCTTCACGCTGATCGGCGAATTCCGCTATATGTTGATCGTCTGCAGCCTGCTGACCGGGTTGCTGCTGTTGGCACGGCAATGGCGCCAGGCAATCTTCGCCGGGGGCACCATGCTGTTCACCGCCCTGGCCAATACCGGCTGCAAACACTTCTTTGCCCGTGTGCGCCCGGAAATCCTCACCGACCCACTGACCAGCTACAGCATGCCCAGCGGCCATTCCTCCGGGGCATTCGCGCTGTTCCTGAGCCTCGCCGTCCTGGCCGGCCGCGGCCAACCGCCACGCCTGCGCCTGACCTGGCTGTTGCTCGGCTGCCTGCCAGCGCTGGCCATCGCCCTGTCGCGGGTCTACCTGGGCGCGCACTGGCCGAGCGACATCGTCGCCGGGGCAATGCTCGCCGCCAGCATCTGTGCGGCCGCCCTGTGGTTGAGCCAGCGCCAGACCCCGCTGCCGGCCATGCCGCCGAAAGTCTGGTGGCTGATCCTGCCGGCGCTGGTGGCGATGTTCAGCTTCTTCGCGCTGCGGCATTTGCCCCATGCGATGTTGCGGTATGCCTATTGAACACAATATCTGAGGGCACTGGAGATCCCCTGTGGGAGCGGGCTTGCTCGCGAAAGCGGTGGATCAGTTAACACATGCGTTGGATGACACTCCGCTTTCGCGAGCAAGCCCGCTCCCACAGGGGGTCGGTGTTGTTCGGTGGATATGAGGGGTGTCAGGCGAACAGTTCGCCCTGCAACTCATCGAGCAACGCCTGGATCGCGTCCAGGCGCTGTTGCGGGTCGTCGAGTTGCAGCAGGTCGATCTTGTCCAGCTCATTGAACGGCAGCAGGTAAGCCAGTTGATTGGCCAGCGATTGCTGGCCGGTCGCTTCGGTGCCCATGTTCAGAGCCTCGACCATCGGATGCTCGGCCAGGGCCTTGAGCAGCGCCACCAGGTCGGCGTCTTCATCCTGCAGGGGTTGCTCCGGCTCCTCCTCCAGCCACTCGACTTCAGCGACCGTCAGTTGATCCGCCTGGACGCTGCTGCCATGGACGATAAAGCGCCGCCCACCCTGCACGCGAATTCCCAGCAGGCCATTGTCCTGCTGGGAAAAATCGGTGATGCGCGCTTCACAACCGACCCGCGCGTAGCCTTCAGGCGCGATGCCGACCTCCTCGCCATCGAGGATGCACACCACCCCGAAGCCTTCGCCCTTTTTCATGCAGCGCCCGATCATGTCGAGGTAGCGCGCCTCGAAAATCTGCAAGTCGAGGATGCAACCGGGGAACAGCACGGTGTTCAACGGGAAAAGCGGCAAGCTCATAACCAGATCCTTAAACGGTCATCGACACCACCAACGGCAATAGCACCGCCGTGGCCACGCCCATCAGACTCATCGCCAGCGCCGCAAAGGCGCCCGACTCTTCGCTTTCCTGCAACGCCACCGACGTGCCCACCGCATGAGCCGCCAGCCCCAGGGCCATGCCCCGGGCCTCAGGGCTATGGACACCCAACCGGGTCAGAATACTCGGACCGAGGATGGCCCCGAGTACACCGGTGATCAACACGAACACCGCCGCCATGGCCGCCACGCCGCCGATCTGCTCGGCCACCAGCATGGCGATCGGCGAGGTCACGGACTTGGGCGCCATGGTCATCAGGATCATGTGCTCAGCCCCAAAAGCCCAGCCCAGCAACACCGCGGAGCCGGTGGCAAACACCCCGGCTATCACCAGCGTAGTAAAAATCGGCCAGAACAACTGCCGGATCCGTCGCAGGTTCAAATACAGCGGCACCGCCAGGGCGACCGTGGCCGGGCCCAGCAGAATGCTGAGGATCTCGGTGCTCTTGCGGTACTCGGCATAGCCGATGCCGCAGCCGACCAGCACGCCGATCAACAGCACCATCGACATCAGCACCGGTTGCAGGAACACCCAGCGGGTCTTTTCGAACGCCGCCAGCACCAGTTGATAGGCACCGAGGGTAATGCCGATGCCGAACAGCGGATGGTGGATCACCGAGGTCCAGGCGCCCTGCCAGTCGAGCATCATTGGCTGTCCTCCGGG
This sequence comes from Pseudomonas sp. FSO-7, assembly GCF_059579345.1. Lineage (NCBI taxonomy): Bacteria > Pseudomonadati > Pseudomonadota > Gammaproteobacteria > Pseudomonadales > Pseudomonadaceae > Pseudomonas > Pseudomonas sp. FSO-7. Next base: position 5,808,310 of record NZ_CM184193.1, read on the forward strand.
GCGGCGACGTGACGGCGGGCCAGGCGCTGCATCAGCACCCCCGTCAGCGCCACGGACAGCACCAGCGACAAGGTCAACGCACCAACGATGGCCCAGAAATCGGCGGCAATCGCCCCGGCGTAGACCATCACCCCCACCGCAGGCGGCACCAGCAGCAAGGGCAAGTAACGCAGCAGGCTGCCGGCGGCCAGGTTCAACGGCTCGCTGACTTCACCGCGTACCACCAGATAGCCCAGCAGCAACAGCAGGCCGATGATCGGCCCTGGCAGCACCGGCAAGAACAAATGATTGATCGCAGTGCCCAGCAATTGAAACAGCACCAGCCAGGTCAGGCCCCGTAGCAACATCCGCTCTCTCCCCCAGCAACAGACCCAATGAACGCGCCAATTCGGTTCACGGCGTGATTGTGTGGCGAGGGAGCTTGCTCCCGCTTGAGTGCGAAGCGCTCATAAAATGGGGCCGCTGCGCAGCCCAGCGGGAGCAAGCTCCCTCGCCAAGAAATCAAACGCACACGTTAAGTGAACGCAATTGCAAAGAATGCGCCGGCATTATAAGCATGCCCGCGCTATGGTTCGGCATTCGTAAAAAGCATGGTCGATGACCTGCCCGGCGCGCCATGTTGATCTACAGTGGTTCTCCGGGGACGCCAATCCCCGTTCCAGAAAAAGTAAAACAGATGAACCCAAGGAGAGTCTCAATGCCCTACGTCCCCGTTGCAGCGCTCAAAGATTATGTCGGCAAGGAACTTGGACGTTCCGAATGGCTTACCATCGATCAGGAGCGCATCAACCTGTTCGCCGAAGCCACTGGCGACTTTCAGTTCATCCACGTCGATCCGGTCAAGGCCGCGCAGACCCCGTTCGGCAGCACCATCGCCCACGGTTTCCTGTCGCTGTCGCTGATGCCCAAGCTGATGGAAGACATCCTGATCCTGCCCGAGGGCGTGAAGATGGTCGTCAACTACGGGCTGGACAGCGTGCGCTTCATCCAACCGGTAAAAGTCGATTCCAAGGTCCGGCTCAAGGTCGACCTGGTGGACGCCACCGAGAAAAAACCCGGCCAATGGCTGCTCAAGGCCACCGCCACCCTGGAAATCGAAGGCTCGGAAAAACCGGCCTACATCGCCGAGCCGTTGTCGCTCTGCTTCGTGTAAACCTGCGCAAATGCGAAACCGTCCAGGCAGTTTCGCATCGCTTTTCTATGTCTAGGGGGCATAGCTGCGGCATACTCGTGGCCTGATGACCTGGATCCCGTTATGCGCTTACTCGTCCCACTGACCCTGACCCTGTTGCTCACCGCCTGTGGCGACGGCGAATCGCCGCTGCCTCCCGACGCGCGCCTGCCCGATGGCGGACGCTATCGCGGCGACCTGGTGGATGGGCTGCTGCAAGGCCAGGGGCGTATCGACTACCCCAACGGCAGTTGGTATGCCGGGCAATTCGACAAAGGCCAGTGGCACGGCACCGGGGAATGGCATGGCAGCAATGGCGAGGTCTATCGCGGCCAGTTCCACCAAGGCCTGTTCCACGGCCAGGGCAGCCTGACCACACCGACCAGCAGCTACACCGGCGGCTTCAAGCTGGGGCGCCGGGACGGTGAAGGAACGCTCAAGGAAAACGGCATGACCTACCGGGGCGAGTTCAAGGCCGACCGCTATTCCGGCCTCGGACGCCTGGAGCTCGACGACGGCAGCCAGTACCAGGGTCCCTTCGTCAACGGCAAGCCCAACGGTGAAGGCCAGCGCTTCGACGCCAGCGGCAACCAGTTCACCGGGCATTTTGTCGATGGACAGCTGCAGGGCAAGGGCACCTTCAACAGCGCCGAGGGCGATGTCTACATCGGCGGTTTCAGGAACAACCAACTCAATGGTCGCGGTCGCTACGAAAATGCCGACGGCGACGTCTGGATCGGCCAGTTCAAGGATGGCGCGCTGACCGGCAAGGGCGAACTGATCGGCGCCGACGGCAGCCACTACCTCGGCCAATTCAATGATTGGCGTTTTACCGGCGAAGGGCGCCTGAACCTGCCCGACGGCAGTTTCTACATCGGCCAGTTCGAAAGCGACAGCTATCACGGGCGCGGCACCCTGGCGCTGACCGACGGCACCGTACAAAGCGGCACCTGGGCCAACGGCCAACGGGTGCGCGACGCGGACGGCAGGTTGTTGCCGGATGTGCTCGAACTCGGCCTGCTGGCCCAGGGCCAGCTGCTGGAGGAAGCCCTGGCCAATATCCCGGCCTCGACCCCAGCGGTGGAGCTGTACAGCCTGACCCTGGGCGGCGACGGTAAGCAAAGCGTGTTCCTGCGCGAATCCGACTATGTCGCCAACATGCTCGCCAGCCGTTTCGGCGCGTTCGGGCAGATCCGCCTGGTGAACCATCGTGACCACCTCGGCGATCGGCCCATGGCCAGCCGCGAAAGCCTGCGCCGCGCCGTTGCCACCCTGGCCGAGCGCAGTGGCCCGGAAGACCTGATTTTCATCTACCTGACCAGTCACGGCACCAGCGAGCATGAACTGGTGCTCGACCAGCCGCGCATGGAACTGGCCGACCTGCCCGCCGATGAACTGGCCGTGGTCCTGGCACCGCTGAAGAACCGCGACAAGATCGTGGTGATTTCGGCCTGTTATTCCGGCGGTTTCATCCCGGCACTCAAGGATGAACGCACCCTTATCATGACTGCTTCTCGGGCCGACCGGGTGTCCTTCGGCTGCTCCGAGGAAGCCAACTTCACCTACTTCGGCGATGCGCTGTTCGCCCAGGCATTGAACCAGACCGACGACCTGGAGCAGGCCTTCAAGCGGGCCAAGGCCACCGTGGCCGAACGCGAACAAGCGGACAATTTCGAGGCCTCCGAACCGCAGATGTGGGCGCCAAGGACGGTCCTTTCCCACTGGCAACTGCTGCGCAAACAGCAGGCACGTAAAGCATTGCAAAGTGCTGCATTGAACGACGAGGCCACAAAGAGCAACTAAGCTGAACCGTATCAAGGGGGAAACACTATGTACTTGACGCCTCAGCATGTTTTGCTCGCCGGTGCGACCGGGCTGACCGGGGAACATCTACTGGACCGGCTGCTCAACGAGCCGACCATCACCCGCGTATTGGCGCCTTCACGTCGGCCACTGGCCGAGCATCCACACTTGGAAAACCCGGTTGGGGAGCCGGCCCAGGTGCTGCCACAGCTCAGCGGCCAGGTCGACATCGCCTTTTGCTGCCTCGGCACGACCATCAAGAAAGCCGGCTCTGAAGCCGCCTTTCGCGCAGTGGACCTCGACCTGGTCGTGGCGTTTGCCAAACGCGCCCGGGAACTGGGGGCACGGCACCTGCTGGTGATCAGTGCATTGGGGGCCGACGCCAAGTCATCGATCTTCTACAACCGGGTCAAAGGTGAGATGGAGGCGGCACTCAAGGCCCAGGACTGGCCGCAGTTGACCATCTGCCGCCCTTCCCTGCTGCTGGGCGACCGCGTCGAACCACGCCTGGCCGAGCAACTGGCCGGGCCGTTGTCCAAGCTGATCCCAGGCAAGTACCACGGCATCGAAGCCTGCCAACTGGCCCGGGCCATGTGGCGCTTGGCGCTGGAAGAGCAGGATGGGGTGCGGGTGGTGGAGTCGGATGAGTTGCGCAAGCTTGGCAAGTAATTGCGGCGCCTGAGCGGGCGCCATCGCGAGCAAGCTCGCTCCCACAGTTGACCAAGTTTCTTCAGAAGGAATGCAATCCCTGTGGGAGCGAGCTTGCTCGCGATAGCGATTGATCAGCTTGCATCCATGCTGGATGCCCCCCGCTGTTGTGGCGAGGGAGCTTGCTCCCGCTCGACTGCGCAGCAGTCGCCCTCACATTTGAATCAGCTCAAAAAGCTTGGGGCCGCTTCGCAGCCCAGCGGGAGCAAGCTCCCTCGCCACAGGTTCTGGGCAGATCAAGCACTGTGGTGTTTGTTACAACCCGCCTGTCGCTTGGAACCCTACGCCTAATGCCGTGAACAACGACAACGGCAACAACAAAGTATCCAGCAGCGCACTGCCCGGCAGATCCAGCCCTGGGTAACTCGGCGCCTCGGCCCCAAAGCGGTCCTTGGCGCAGCAACCACCATTGAGGGCATAAAGATCCAGACGCGTGCCCGCGTACACCACCGGCGCCCCGGGCTTGGCGGCGTCGAGGGTGCGGGCGGTGGCGCAGCCGGTCAGTTGCAGCGCCAGCAGCACGATCAGCAGCTTATTCATCGCTGCTCAAATGGTGCTCGCCCCAGCGCGGCAACATGTCCTGGGGAATGTTCAGCAGATTGAGAATCCGCGCGACAACAAAATCGATCAAGTCATCAATGGTCTGCGGCTGGTGATAAAACCCCGGCGAGGCCGGCAGGATGGTCACGCCCATGTTCGACAGCTTGAGCATGTGCTCCAGGTGAATGCTCGAATACGGCGCTTCCCGCGGCACCAGGATCAACTGACGGCGCTCCTTGAGCGTCACGTCCGCCGCCCGTTCGATCAGGTTGTTGCAAGCCCCGGTGGCAATCGACGACAGCGTCCCGGTGGAACACGGCACCACCACCATCGCCGCCGGCGCGCCGGAGCCCGAGGCCACCGGCGACATCCAGTCTTCCTTGCCATACACACGAATCTGCCCCGCCGCCGCACCGGTGTATTCGGTGAGGAAGGCCTGCATCATCTGGGTCTTGGCCGGCAGGGTCACGTCGGTCTCGGTGGCCATCACCAGTTGCGCGGCCTTGGAGATCAGGAAGTGCACCTCGCGGTCTTCGCGCACCAGGCAATCGAGCAGGCGCAAGCCGTACTGGGCGCCGGAGGCACCGGTCATTGCCAGCGTGATACGTTCAGGGCCATTGCTCATTTCAGCGCCTCGGCCAGTTTGCCGTGCAGGCCGCCGAAGCCGCCGTTGCTCATGATCACCACGTGAGTGCCGGGCTGGGCCTGGCTCTTCACACGCTCGATGATGCCCTCCAGGGAATCGCTGACAATCGACGGCACCGTGCACAACGCCGCGGTGGCGCCGAGGTCCCAACCCAGGTTGGCCGGTGCGTACCAGATCACCTGGTCGGCATCGACCACGCTTTCCGGCAGGCCATCGCGATGGGCGCCGAGCTTCATGGAGTTGGAACGCGGCTCGATGATCGCGATCAGCGGCGCGTCACCGATGCGCTTGCGCAAACCGTCGAGGGTGGTGGCGATGGCGGTCGGGTGGTGGGCGAAATCGTCGTAAATGGTGATGCCGCGCACTTCGGCGACTTTTTCCATCCGCCGTTTCACGCTCTTGAACGCGCTCAACGCGGCGATGCCCATGGACGGCACCACGCCGACATGCCGGGCCGCCGCCAGGGTCGCCAGGGCGTTGGCGACGTTGTGCTGGCCGGTCATGTCCCACTCGACCACGCCTTGGGACTGGCCCTCGAACATGACTTCGAACTGCGAACCGTCATCCTTGAGCAATTTCACCTGCCATTGACCGCCCGCACCGGTGGTTTGCACCGGGGTCCAGCAACCCATTTCAATGACGCGCTGCAACGCCGGTTCGGTGGTCGGGTGAATCACCAGGCCTTCGCTGGGAATGGTACGCACCAAATGGTGGAACTGTCGCTCGATGGCCGGCAGATCGGGGAAGATATCAGCGTGATCGAACTCAAGGTTGTTGAGGATCGCCGTGCGTGGACGGTAGTGGACGAATTTCGAACGCTTGTCGAAAAACGCGCTGTCGTATTCGTCGGCCTCGATCACGAAGAACGGCGTGCCGCCCAGGCGCGCCGACACCGAGAAGTTCTGCGGCACGCCACCGATCAGGAAGCCCGGGCTCATGCCCGCGTGCTCCAGGACCCAGGCGAGCATGCTGCTGGTGGTGGTCTTGCCATGGGTGCCGGCCACGGCCAGGACCCAGCGGCCCTGCAACACGTGATCGGCCAGCCACTGCGGGCCCGACACGTACGGCAGGCCTTTGTTGAGCACGTACTCCACCGCCGGGTTGCCCCGGGACATGGCGTTGCCGATGACCACCAGGTCCGGCGCCGGGTCCAGTTGCGCCGGGTCATAGCCTTGGGTCAGCTCGATGCCCTGGGCTTCCAGCTGAGTGCTCATCGGCGGGTAGACGTTGGCGTCGGAACCGGTCACGTGATGGCCCAGCTCCTTGGCCAGGACCGCCATCGAACCCATGAAAGTGCCGCAAATACCGAGAATATGGATGTGCATAGTCGACCTCGTAAACATGGCCGCAGGTTAGCGTAGGGAGGGGGAAATCGCACCTTGTGTTTCGAACTGCAACTGTCGGGGCACCACAAATCCCCTGTGGGAGCGAGCTTGCTCGCGATAGCGGTGGATCAGCTTGCGGTGATGTTGAATGTACAGCCGCCTTCGCGAGCAAGCCCGCTCCCACAGGTGAATGTGCCCGCAGGTGAATGTACAACCCGGCCTTTGTGGCGAGGGAGCTTGCTCCCGCTGGGCTGCGAAGCAGCCCCAAGCTTTCTTTCCACCCTGAAACCGGAGGTGACTGCTGCGCAGTCGAGCGGGAGCAAGCTCCCTCGCCACAACAGCAATCAGCAATCAGCAGTCAGCAGTCAGCAGTCAGCAGTCAGCAGTCAGCAGATCAATGATCAGTGGCTCAGCGAGCAATCGCGTGCTTGCGCAGCTTCCGGTAAAGGGTATTGCGGCTGATCCCCAGTTGTTCGGCGGTGTGAGTCATGTGCCAGCGCTGGCGCTCCAGGGCATCGAGCAACGCCACACGCTCGGCATCTTCCAGCGGCCGTTCCGCCACCGCCTCAACCACGGCAACCGGGCGCTGGCGAATCATCGCCGGCAAATCCTCCAACCCGATCCGCCCGCCGTCGCACAACGCGGCGAGGGTCCGCAGCACATTGCGCAGTTGCCGCACATTGCCCGGCCAATCAAAGCCCAGCAACGCCTGGCGCGCCGGTTCGTCGATGGCCACCGTCTCGGCACCGCTCTCTTCAGCCAACAGGAAATCCAGCAACTGCGACTTGTCACTGCGCTCGCGCAACGCCGGCAGCGGGATTTCCAGGCCATTGAGCCGGTAGTACAAATCCTCACGGAAACTGCCGTCCCGCACCCGGTCGAGCAACTGCCGGTGGGTGGCGCTGATGATGCGCACGTTCACCGCCTCGGGCTCGCCGCCGATGGGCACCACTTGGCGATCCTCCAGCACCCGTAGCAAACGGGTCTGCAAAGCCAGGGGCATGTCGCCGATTTCATCGAGGAACAGCGTGCCGCCGTCGGCCTGTTGCAGTTTGCCGCGCATGCCTTCCTTGCGCGCACCGGTGAAGCTGCCGCCGCGATAACCGAACAGCTCGCTCTCGATCAGGCTTTCCGGGATGGCTGCGCAGTTGAGGGCGACGAAGTGCTTGCCGGCGCGCTGGCTGGCGTGGTGCACGGCCTTGGCGAACGCCTCCTTGCCGGAGCCGGTTTCGCCGTGGATCAGCAGCGGCACATCACGCTCGAACACCCGCAGCGCCTTGCGAAAATGCTCCTGCAACGCCGCATCCCCCAGGCAGATCCCCGGCAGGCGGGCGGGCTCGATGGCCTTGAGCAGCGGCGCGACCGGCACCGGCACGCTGCGCGGCTGCCCACGCAACACGGCGAACAAATGCCGGCCGTCACGGGTGCGCAGCGGCCAACTGGCGCTGGCTTGGGCACTGGCCCGGCCCAGCAATTCGTCCAGTGAGCAGTCGAAAAAGTCCTCGACCCGCTGGCCGAGCAAGCCGCCACGGATATGCCCCAAGAGGTTGAGCGCGCTCTGGTTGACCGCGCAGATCCGTCCTTCGCCGTCGAACGCCATGAGTCCTTCGCTGAACAGTCCCACGGACTCGGCCTGCAAGTGGAAGCGCAGCAGCCATTGATTGTCGAAGCAACGCAGGAAATAGCAGCTCTCGATCATCTTCGCCGAGAGATTGACCAGGGCCATGGTGTGGAACTGGCTCTGGCGCGACACGTCCGGCCGGGCCGAAGAGACATCGAGCACCGCCAGCAATTCGCCCTGGGGGTCGAACACCGGGCTGGCCGAGCAGGTCAGGCCGGTGTGACGGCCACGAAAGTGTTCTTCCTGGTGGATGGTCAGGGCCTGGCGTTCCACCAGGCAAGTGCCGATGCCGTTGGTGCCTTCGCAGGCTTCGCTCCAGTCGGCGCCGAGCCAGAGGCCGGCCCGCTCGAAAATCTTCCGCTCGCTGGGAGCGGTGACGCAGTTGAGGATCACGCCCCGGGCGTCGGTCAGCAGCACCGCGTGGCCGGCGCCGGAGAGTTGCTGGTGCAGGCTGGTCATTTCATTGCCGGCGATGTGCAGCACCTGTTGCAAGCGCTCGCGGCTCTCCAGCACCCGGCCATGTTCAAGCACCGTCGGCGCCAGGTTCTGGGCCGGGTCGAGGTGATAGTCCTCGAGGCAGCGCAGCCAGGAACGGGCAATCGAGGGATCGCTGCCAGGCCCCTGCAAATGGGCCTTGCCCTGGGTGACTGTCAGGACTTGCTGGGCATGGCGACTCAAATGGTTGCTGTGCATTTCTTATTGTTCTCCCCGAAGGACCTGCCTCACTGGAGCAACTGGTGAATATCCAACTGTGAACACTGAACCCTGTGGCGAGGGAGCTTGCTCCCGCTCGACTGCGTAGCAGTCGCCTCCCATTTCAGAGTGAAAAAAGCTTGGGGCTGCTGCGCAGCCCAGCGGGAGCAAGCTCCCTCGCCACAAAAGCGTTCTTGTCCATGGCCTGATCATCAGCGCCCAGCATCCTCCAGCCCAACCCCCTTTGCAATGCTGGCGCGACCTGTCAGTCACAGACTGTCTCGCATCTGGCACAAACTGTCACACCCGCTGTATCGCAAGCGTCACACCCCCCCTCCGTTTGTCCGACCCTCTCCTCCTAAAGTGTTGATTTCCGGGCCCTGCAAGGCAATGGCCCGACCTTTGCTCTAGGCTTAAGTACCAGCGCGTATTTGCGCGGCTCCCTAATAAGCACAAAAGCCAAGGAGAACTCATCATGCGTTACGCTCACCCCGGTACTGAAGGCGCTATCGTTTCGTTCAAGAGCAAATACGGTAACTACATCGGCGGCGAGTTCGTCGCGCCTGTCAAAGGTCAGTACTTCACCAATACTTCCCCGGTCAATGGCCAGCCCATTGCCGAATTCCCGCGCTCCACGGCCGAAGACATCGAAAAAGCCCTGGACGCCGCCCACGCTGCCGCGGATGCCTGGGGCGCCACTTCGGCCCAAGCCCGTTCGCTGATCCTGCTGAAAATCGCCGACCGCATCGAAGCCAACCTCGAAGTGCTGGCGATCACCGAATCCTGGGACAACGGCAAGGCCGTGCGCGAAACCCTCAACGCCGACATCCCCCTGGCCGCCGACCACTTCCGCTACTTCGCCGGTTGCCTGCGGGCCCAGGAAGGCGCGGCTGCCGAGATCGACGGCAACACCGTGGCCTACCACATCCATGAACCGCTGGGCGTGGTCGGGCAGATCATCCCGTGGAACTTCCCGCTGCTGATGGCCGCCTGGAAACTCGCCCCGGCCCTGGCCGCCGGTAACTGCGTGGTGCTCAAGCCGGCCGAGCAAACCCCACTGGGCATCTGCGTGCTCATGGAACTGATCGGCGACCTGCTGCCGCCCGGCGTGCTGAACGTGGTGCAAGGTTTTGGCAAGGAAGCCGGTGAAGCCCTCGCCACCAGCAAGCGCATCGCCAAGATCGCCTTCACCGGCTCCACCCCTGTCGGCTCGCACATCATGAAATGCGCCGCCGAGAACATCATCCCGTCCACCGTGGAACTGGGCGGCAAGTCGCCGAACATCTTCTTCGAAGACATCATGCAGGCCGAGCCGAGCTTCATCGAGAAAGCCGCCGAAGGCCTGGTGCTGGCGTTCTTCAACCAGGGCGAAGTCTGCACCTGCCCCTCCCGCGCCCTGGTGCAGGAGTCGATCTATGACGAGTTCATGAAGGTTGTGATGAACAAAGTCCTGCAGATCAAACGCGGCGACCCGCTGGACACCGACACCATGGTCGGCGCCCAGGCGTCCGAGCAGCAATTCGACAAGATCCTGTCGTACCTGGAAATCGCCAAGGGCGAAGGCGCCGAGCTGCTGACCGGCGGCCGGGTGGAAAAACTCGAGGGCAACCTGGCGACCGGGTATTACATCCAGCCAACCCTGCTCAAGGGCACCAACAAAATGCGCGTGTTCCAGGAAGAAATCTTCGGCCCAGTGGTGAGCATCACCACCTTCAAGGACGAAGCCGAAGCCCTGGCGATCGCCAACGACACCGAGTTCGGCCTTGGCGCCGGCCTGTGGACCCGCGACATCAACCGCGCCTACCGCATGGGCCGGGCGATCAAGGCCGGTCGTGTGTGGACCAACTGCTACCACCTGTACCCGGCCCATGCCGCGTTCGGTGGCTACAAGAAGTCCGGCGTGGGCCGTGAGACCCACAAGATGATGCTCGATCATTACCAGCAGACCAAGAACCTGCTGGTGAGCTACGACATCAATCCGTTGGGGTTCTTCTAAGGCATTGGGGTGAGGCAGGTGGTTCTGCTTCGCCCCTTTAGATCGCTATCGCGAGCAGGCTCGCTCCCACAAGGATCTGTGGATAACTCTCCTTCAGGGTTGAAGCAGATCCACTGTGGGAGCGAGCCTGCTCGCGAAAGCGGTGTCAGTCACATAGTTGCTCAAGGTGCCGCCGCCTTCGCGAGCAAGCCCGCTCCCACAGGGGTACTGCGCTAATCCGGCGATCAGGCTAGACAAAAAAACAATAAAAACAGGTAAACCCTTATGCCAAGCGATCATGCAAACCCGCAACCGGCAACGTCCTCGGTCGACTTCGAAAAAGTCGGCTCCGAATATTTCCAACAACGCGAACTGAAAAAAGGCGCGGCAGGCTGGGTCCTGCTGGTGGGCCTGGGCGTGGCCTATGTCATTTCCGGTGACTACGCCGGCTGGAACTTCGGCCTGGCCCAGGGCGGCTGGGGCGGGATGTTCCTCGCTACCCTGCTGATGGCCGCGATGTACCTGTGCATGTGCTTTTCCCTGGCCGAGCTGTCCTCGATGATCCCTACCGCGGGCGGCGGCTACGGCTTTGCCCGCAGCGCATTCGGGCCCTGGGGCGGATTTCTCACGGGCACGGCGATCCTCATCGAGTACGCCATCGCCCCGGCGGCGATTGCCGTGTTCATCGGCTCCTATTGCCAATCGTTGTTCGGCATTGGCGGCTGGATGATCTACCTGGCGTTCTACATCATCTTCATCGCCATCCATATTTTCGGCGTGGGTGAAGCCCTCAAGCTGATGTTCATCATCACCGCCGTCGCCGCCCTGGCGCTGGGGGTTTTCCTGGTAGCGATGGTGCCGCACTTCAACGTCGCCAACCTGCTGGACATCCCCGTTACCGAGGCCGCCGGGGCCAGTTCGTTCCTGCCCTTCGGCTACGTCGGCGTCTGGGCGGCCATTCCTTATGCGATCTGGTTTTTCCTCGCCGTGGAAGGCGTGCCCCTGGCCGCTGAAGAAACCAAGAACCCCAAGCGCGACCTGCCACGCGGCCTGATCGGCGCCATGTTGGTACTGGTGGCCTTCGCCCTGCTGATCCTGGTGATCGGCCCGGGCGGCGCGGGTTCCAACGCGCTGATGGCCTCGGGCAACCCGCTGGTGGAAGCCCTGGCCAAGGCCTACGGCGGCTCGACCTGGATGGGCCACTTCGTCAACCTCGTCGGCCTGGCCGGTTTGATCGCCAGTTTCTTCTCGATCATCTACGCCTACTCGCGGCAGATCTTTGCCTTGTCCCGCGCCGGCTACCTGCCGCGCAAACTCTCGGAAACCAATAAAAGCAAAGCGCCGGTCCTGGCGCTGGTCATTCCCGGCATCATCGGTTTCGGCTTGTCCTTGACCGGCCAGGGCGACCTGCTGATTCTGGTGGCGGTGTTCGGTGCGACCATTTCCTACGTGCTGATGATGGCCGCGCACATCACCCTGCGCATCCGTCGCCCCAAAATGGACCGGCCGTACCGCACGCCGGGCGGCATCTTCACCTCGGGCGTGGCCCTGGTGCTGGCGTGCATCGCCGTAGTGGCGGGCTTTTTGGTGGACCCACGGGTGGTCATCGGCGCCGCGATCATCTATGGAGTGTTAATTGCTTACTTTGCTTTCTACAGTCGGCATCACTTGGTCGCAGGCACCCCCGAAGAGGAATTCGCGGCCATTCAAAAAGCCGAAGAAGCCTTGCACTAAGCCGTAACGTGCCGAAAACCACGGCGCCGCCCAGCGGCGCCGTCACGGAGAACCTGTATGGCCAGTTTTGCACACACGGTCGGCGCCCAGACCTACCGTTTTGACAGCCTCAAAGACCTGATGGCCAAGGCCAGCCCGGCGCGTTCCGGGGATTTCCTGGCCGAGATCGCCGCGCTCAACGATGGCGAGCGGGTCGCCGCGCAAATGGCTTTGGCCGACCTGCCCCTCAGCCATTTCCTGCAAGAAGTGCTGATTCCCTACGAGGCCGATGAGGTCACCCGGCTGATCGTCGACACTCACGATAAACAGGCTTTTGCCGTTGTCAGCCACCTCACGGTCGGCGGCTTTCGCGACTGGCTGCTCAGCGACGCCGCCGATGAACAGAGCCTGCGGGCCCTGGCCCCCGGCCTGACGCCGGAAATGGTCGCCGCCGTGTCGAAGATCATGCGCGTGCAGGACTTGGTATTGGTGGCTCAGAAAATCCGCGTGGTCACCAAATTCCGCGGCACCCTCGGCCTGCGCGGCAGACTGTCCACCCGCCTGCAGCCCAACCATCCCACCGATGAACCCGCCGGCATCGCGGCGAGCATCCTCGACGGCCTGCTCTACGGCAACGGCGACGCCATGATCGGCATCAACCCGGCCACCGACAGCACAGCCTCGATCTGCGCCATGCTGGAAATGCTCGACGCCATCATCCAGCGCTACGATATTCCCACCCAAGGCTGCGTGCTGACCCACGTCACCACCTCCATCGAAGCGGCGAACCGCGGCGTGCCCTTGGACCTGGTGTTCCAATCCATCGCCGGCACCGAAGCGGCCAACGCCAGTTTCGGCATCAACCTCAATGTCTTGCAGGAAGGCTACGACGCCGGGCTCAGCCTGAATCGCGGCACCCTCGGCAACAACCTGATGTATTTCGAAACCGGCCAGGGCAGCGCGCTGTCGGCCAACGCCCACCACGGCGTCGATCAACAGACCTGCGAAACCCGGGCCTACGCCGTGGCACGGCATTTCAAGCCATTCTTGGTGAACACGGTTGTAGGCTTCATCGGCCCGGAGTACCTGTACAACGGCAAACAAATCATCCGCGCCGGCCTCGAAGACCACTTCTGCGGCAAGTTGCTGGGCGTGCCGATGGGTTGCGACATCTGCTACACCAACCACGCCGAAGCCGACCAGGACGACATGGACACCCTGCTGACCCTGCTGGGCGTGGCCGGGATCAACTTCATCATGGGCATCCCCGGCTCCGATGACATCATGCTCAACTACCAGACCACCTCGTTCCACGACGCCCTCTACGCCCGCCAGACCCTGGGCCTGAAGCCGGCGCCGGAATTCGAGACCTGGCTGGCGAACATGGGCATCTTCACCCAGGCCGATGGCCGGGTGCGGTTCGGCGACAACCTGCCCCCGGCGTTTCGTCACGCATTAGCTCATTTGGGATAAGCCGCATTTGGGATGAGAGAACTGCCCATGGATAAAAAACCTGTAGATCCACAAAACCCTTGGCTGAACCTGCGTACCCTCACCCCGGCGCGCATCGCCCTGGGCCGCACCGGCACCAGCCTGCCGACCCAGGCGCAACTGGACTTCCAATACGCCCACGCCCAGGCCCGCGATGCGGTGCACCTGGCGTTCGATCATCAAGGCATTCGCGCACAACTGACTGAGCGCGGCCGCGAAAGCCTGCTGCTCCACAGTGCCGCCGCTGACCGCCACAGCTATCTACAGCGCCCGGACCTGGGCCGACGGCTCGACGAGGCCTCCGCACAAATCCTGGAGGACTACGCAGCGGCCCATCCCGGCGGCGTGGACCTGGCCATCGTCGTGGCTGATGGTCTGTCGGCGCTGGCGGTGCATCGTCATACCCTGCCGTTCCTGGCGCGCCTGGAAGAACAGACCGCCGCTGACGGCTGGTCGGTGTCGCCGGTGATCCTGGTGGAACAAGGCCGGGTCGCGGTAGCCGATGAAGTGGCGCAGCGGCTCGGCGCGAAAATGTCGGTGATCCTGATCGGCGAACGCCCCGGCCTCAGCTCCCCCGACAGCCTCGGGCTGTATTTCACCTACGCGCCCAAGGTCGGCCTGACCGACGCCTATCGCAACTGCATCTCCAATGTCCGCCTCGAAGGCTTGAGCTACGGCATGGCGGCCCATCGCCTGATCTACCTGATGCGCGAGGCCTGTCGCCGTCAGCTCTCGGGGGTCAATCTGAAGGACGAAGCCCAGGTTCAAACTCTGGATTCGGAAAGTGCTGCCGATATGAAAGGTAATTTCCTACTGATGCCGCCCCAAAGCTGATCCGTTTATCCGATTGCGTTTTTGATCCGCTTTCAGGCAGCATCAAAAGCACGGCAGCGCGACATTGTTGTCTGAGTATCTGTCGACCTTTGCAGACGAGACCTACCATGCGGATTATCCAAGCAACTCTGGAACACCTGGACCTGCTGACCCCATTGTTCGTCAAGTATCGGGAATTCTACGGCTCACTGCCCTACCCGGATTCGTCGCGAGCCTTCCTCGAAAAACGCCTGCGCCGCAAGGAATCGGTGATCTACCTGGCCTTGCCCGATGACGATGACAACCGGCTGCTGGGGTTCTGCCAGCTCTACCCGAGCTACTCATCCCTGTCCCTCAAGCGCGTATGGATCCTCAACGACATCTACGTCGCCGAAGACGCCCGCCGCCAACTGGTGGCCGACAACCTGATCCGCACCGCGAAAAAAATGGCCAAGGAAACCAACGCCGTGCGCATGCGCGTCTCCACCAGCAGCAACAACGAAGTCGCGCAGAAAACCTACGAGTCGATTGGCTTCAAGGAAGACACCGAGTTCAAGAACTACGTGCTGCCGATCAGCGAAGAACTCTGACCCACTGTGGCGGGGAAAACGCTGTGGCTGAGTGCCCCCTCGCCACAGAGTCCCGCTCCACAAACAAACTCCACTGACACCACACCCCGTGGCGAGGGAGCTTGCTCCCGCTGGGCTGCGCAGCAGCCCCAAAACCTGAGCACGCGGTACACCAGACGGACCGAGTCAGCTTCTTGGGAGGACCGCTCCGCGCTCCAGCGGGGATAAATCCCCTCGCCACAGAATCCCGCTCCACAAACAAACTCCACTGACACCACACCCCGTGGCGAGGGAGCTTGCTCCCGCTGGGCTGCGCAGCAGCCCCAAAACCTGAGCACGCGGTACGCCAGGTTCACCGAGTCAGCTTTTGGGGGGACCGCTTCGCGCTCCAGCGGGAGCAAGCTCCCTCGCCACAAAATCGGTCCGAGCCGAGGCCTCATCCAACCAGCCCCTCAGAAATCCCCAGCTACAAACTCCCCCCGCACTTCCCCTGCCCCGCCGTATAATGCCGCTCTTCCCAGCTTGTAAGAAAAAGCTACACATTCTGTAGCCATACTCAAAGCCAGACCCACAAGCCTGCCGAGTCGGGCCACCACCACAGGTGCTATGCATGGATTTCAACCCCCTCGACCTCATTCTGCATCTCGACGTCTACCTCGACATGCTGGTGACCAACTACGGCACATGGGTCTACGCCATCCTGTTCCTGGTGATCTTCTGTGAAACCGGCCTGGTGGTGATGCCCTTCCTCCCAGGCGACTCGCTGCTGTTCATCGCCGGCGCCGTCGCCGCCGGTGGCGCCATGGACCCCGTCCTGCTGGGCGGCCTGCTGATGCTCGCGGCCATCCTCGGCGACAGCACCAACTACCTCATCGGCCGCACCGCCGGCGAAAAACTCTTCAGCAACCCCAACTCGAAAATCTTCCGCCGCGACTACCTGCAGCAAACCCACGACTTCTACGCCAAACACGGCGGCAAAACCGTGACCCTGGCGCGCTTCCTGCCGATCATCCGCACCTTCGCCCCCTTCGTCGCCGGCGTGGGCAAAATGAACTACCTGCGCTTCTTCGGCTTTAGCGTCCTCGGCACCGTCCTGTGGGTCGGCGGCCTGGTGACCCTCGGCTACTTCTTCGGCAACGTGCCCTTCATCAAGCAGAACCTGTCGCTGCTGGTCGTTGGCATCATCCTGCTGTCGCTGTTGCCGATGATCATCAGCCTGGTGCGCAGTAAAATGAGCCAGCGCGCCTCGAAAGCCGAAACGCGCTGATCGCTATGTGGTCCCTGAGCAACTGGCGCCGCCGACGCACCCTCGCCAAACACCCCGTGGCCGAGGACACCTGGCGGCGGGTGCGTCATCAGTTGAGCTTCCTCGACGGCATCAGCGCCGCCGAGGACCAATGGCTACGGGAAGCCTGCGTACTGTTCCTGCACGATAAACACCTCACCGCCCTGCCCGGCGTCGAACTGCACCAGGAACAACGCCTGCTGCTCGCCGCCCAGGCGCAATTGCCGCTGATGCACCTCGGCGATTTGAACTGGTACCAGGGCTTCCACGAAATCGTCCTCTACCCCGACGACTTCCTCAGCCCCCAACGCTACCGTGACGCCAGCGGCATCGAGCACGAATGGGACGGCGAACACAGCGGCGAAGCCTGGCCCCAAGGCCCGATCATCCTGGCCTGGGACGGCGTGATGGCCAGCGGCGGCTGGGACGGCTACAACCTGGTGATCCACGAACTGGCGCACAAACTCGACATGCTCAACGGCGACGCCAACGGCCTGCCACCGCTGCACGCCGACATGCGCGTCCAGGACTGGGCCGACGCCATGCAACAAGCCTTCGACGACCTCAACCGGCAACTGGACAACAACCCGGACGCAGAAACCGTCATCGACCCCTACGCCGCCGAAAACCCGGCGGAATTCTTCGCCGTCACCAGCGAATACTTCTTCAGCGCCCCAGACCTGCTGCACCAGGCCTATCCCAAGGTCTACGAACAGCTCAAGGCGTTCTACCGCCAGGATCCTTTGGCCCGGCTGCGGCAACTTCAGGCCGAAGATCCGGTCTATCAGGCGTCATACTAAGGTCTCTAAGACCCTGCTAACGTGGCAACAGCGGCCGAATATGCCTATAATCGCCGCCACTTTTTGGTCAATCCGACCAGTCATTTGGTCAACTAACGGGGGCACCGCCCAATGAGCTACAGCAAGATTCCGGCTGGCAAAGACCTGCCGAACGACATCTACGTCGCGATCGAAATCCCGGCCAACCACGCCCCGATCAAATACGAAATCGACAAGGACAGCGACTGCCTGTTCGTTGACCGTTTCATGGCCACCCCCATGTTCTACCCGGCCAACTACGGTTTCATCCCCAACACCCTGGCCGACGACGGCGACCCCCTCGACGTGCTGGTCGTGACCCCATACCCAGTGGCCCCAGGCTCGGTCATCCGCGCCCGTCCAGTCGGCATCCTGAACATGACCGACGACGGCGGCGGCGATGCCAAAGTCATCGCAGTGCCACACGACAAACTGTCGCAACTGTACGTCGACGTGAAGGAATACACCGACCTGCCACCGCTGCTGATCCAGCAGATCGAACACTTCTTCGCGAACTACAAAGATCTCGAAAAAGGCAAGTGGGTCAAGATCGAAGGCTGGGCCGGTGCAGACGCCGCCCGCGAAGCGATCACCAAGTCGGTTGCCGCCTACAAAGGCTGATACAAACTTGAAAAGAACCCCGGTTTGCCCCGGGGTTTTTTTATGCCTTAATGATTGCTAATACGTAGTTGTATTAACACCGTTTAAGCACGTTTAGCCCGCGCCTTTCAAATCCTGCAAACGGAAAGATCGTCTTATATATTTGCACGACTTGTTTATTGCCGAAAACACAGTCGCCCCTAAACTTTCCGTTTATGAAAATACTTTCCAGTGGCGACCGCTTCCGAGCCCTTCTAAAAGAAGCGAATATCCGATCCGCCGACTTCGCGAAGTTATACGGCGTGAAATCCCAACACGTGAACAACTGGTTCAACCGTGGCATCCCGCCCGGGCGCATCCACTCCATCGCCAGCCTGCTGACCGTCAGCCCGGAGTGGCTCGCCCACGGCGAAGGCCCCCAAACCCCATTGGGCCTCGGCCCCGGCACCACCTACGAGGCGGCCGAAAACGACGGCGTCTACAGCGTGGTGGAACCCACGGACATCGAACTGCCTTTCTACAAGGAAGTCCCCATCGCCCCCGGCGAAACCAAAACCCACATCGTCGAAATCCCCGACCAATCCATCCGCCTGCCCCGCAGCCACCTCGAATCCCTGGAAATCGACCCCGGCGACGCCTTCTGCATCACCATGGTCGGCGACAGCATGGCCGAACGCATCGAAGACGGCTCCACCCTCGCCATCGACCGCGGCCTGACCCAAATCGTCGACGGCCATATCTATGCGCTTGAACACGACGGGATGCTGCGCATCAAATACCTGCACCGTATTCCCGGTAATCGGCTACGCCTGCGTAGTCATAACTGTGCTGCGTATCCTGACGAAGTCTTCAGCGCCGAACAGATCGACGCGCAACACATCCGGGTAATCGGCTGGGTGTTCTGGTGGTCCACCCTCAACAAACGGAGACCGCCGGTGTTCGACTAAACCACCCAAGACCAGAAACCGTGGCGGGAATTGTGGCAGGAGCTGTGGCAAAAGCTGTGGCAGAAGCTTTTGTGGCGAGGGAGCTTGCTCCCGCTGGGCTGCGCAGCAGCCCCCTGCTTTCCCCCTGAATCCCCCTAACCCAATGATTCCATACCACTTACCACTGGGATTCTGAAGCAAACCCGCGTATCCTCCGCCCCACATTTGCGAGCCCACGCCTCGCACCGACAAGGCAGATCACTTTCTGACCAAGTCCCACAGCCGGCCGCAAGAGCCGGATGTACGTTTTGAAGGCTGGTGAGGTTTGTCAAAAACGAACTGAGTTAGTCAACGAGAAGCCGGCCATAAGCCGGCTTTTTAATGTGTGAGCTTTAATCCCATAACCCTTGTCCCAGCCCCGACTCAGCCCGTCTCCGAGCTATCAACGTCTAAATATCCCCAAGAACCTATCAATCCTGGATCGCCTATGACATGTAGGCAGTCCGGCAGGTTAAACTCCGCTTTTTTGCCTACTCCAAGGAGTTGCTGCGTGAACACGGAAAATCATACCCAGACAGCCGCCTTTCTCTGGTCGATTGCCGACTTGCTGCGTGGTGACTTTAAGCAATCCCAATATGGTCGCATCATCCTTCCATTCACCCTGCTGCGGCGCATGGAGTGCGTGCTCGCACCGACCAAGGATGCTGTGATTCGCGAGTTTTACGCCCAAGAAGGCCGCCCAGAAAACGTACGTGAAATGTATATGCAGCGGGCAACAGGCGGCTTGCAATTCTTCAATGCATCGTCACTGACCCTTGCTACCCTTTCCGACACCCAAACTGCTGCCGACCTGATGAGCTATGTTCAGGCCTTCAGCAAAGACGCCAGCGAGATCTTCGAGCACTTCCACTTCGAGGACTTCGTTCAGCAGTTGTCCAGCGCCAACCTGCTCTATCAAGTGGTGCAACAGTTTGCTGCTACCGACCTGAGTCCCGAGCGCATCAGCAACTTCGGTATGGGTATTGTTTTCGAAGAACTGATCCGCAAGTTTGCTGAAAGCTCCAACGAAACGGCCGGGGAGCATTTTACCCCGCGCGATATCGTGCACCTGACTACCTCACTGGTGATTACCAATCAGGATCACAAACTCAAGCCCAACAGCATCGTCACGATCTATGACCCAACAGCGGGCACGGGCGGTTTTCTGTCTGAAGGTGATGAATACATTCAGTCCATCAGCGAAAAAGTTAGCGTCTCACTGCATGGACAGGAGCTGAACCCCGAGTCCTACGCCATCTGCAAAGCGGACATGCTGATCAAGGGCCAGGATGTGGCCAGCATCAAGCTCGGCAATACCCTGGCCAACGATCAACTAGCCGATAAATGCTTCGACTTTATGCTCAGCAACCCACCGTTCGGAGTGGAATGGAAGAAGGTGCAAAAGCAAATCACCGACGAGCACACCCGTAAGGGTTTCGACGGCCGCTTTGGCCCCGGTCTGCCACGGGTGTCCGACGGTTCGCTGCTGTTCCTCCTGCACCTAGTCAGCAAGATGCGTGATCCGCGCGACGGTGGCTCGCGCATCGGCATCATCCTCAACGGCTCGCCGCTGTTTACCGGTGGCGCGGGCTCCGGTGAGTCGGAGATTCGCCGCTACCTGCTGCAGAATGATCTGGTTGAAGCCATCGTCGCGTTGCCGACTGACATGTTCTACAACACCGGCATCGCCACTTATGTGTGGATACTCAGCAACCATAAGGCCGCTAAACGGCAGGGCAAGGTGCAGTTGATCGACGGCAGTCAGCACTACGCCAAAATGCGCAAGTCCCTTGGTAGCAAGCGCCAATACATCACCGAAGATCAAATCAGCGAGCTGGTGCGCCTGTATGGCAGCTTCGAGCACACTGCACAGAGCAAGATCTTCCCTATCGATGCCTTCGGTTACCGTCGCATCACTGTCGAACGCCCGCTGCGCCTGAACTTCCAAACCAGCGCCGAGCGCATCGACAAAGTATTGGAAGAAAAGGCTATTCAAAAGCTCGACGGCGCCGCTCAGCAGCAACTGGTGACGGCCCTACTAGAAATGGACGCAAGCCAGCTGCACCGCAACCGCGAGCGATTTAGCAAGCAACTGAGAAAAGCCCTTGCCGCGCGCAGCATCAGCCTCAGCGCCCCAGAGCTAAAAGCCCTGCTGAATGCCTTGAGTGAGCGCGACCCCGAGGCGGATATCTGCATGACCAAGGGCCAGCCGGAAGCAGACACTGGCCTACGCGACAACGAGAACGTGCCGCTGGGTGAATCCGTATACGACTACTTTCAGCGCGAAGTCATCCCCCATGTACCGGATGCCTGGATCGACGAAAGCAAGACGGATACTCAGGACGGCGAGCTCGGCATCGTCGGCTTCGAAATTCCTTTTAATCGCCATTTTTATGTTTTCCAGTCGCCGCGCCCACTGGCTGAGATCGATAAAGATCTGAAAGCTTGCACGGACCGGATCAAGCAGATGATCGAAGGGCTGTCGGCATGACAAGTTTGTCGGGAGCAAATTTGAATAACGGCGCAGCCGTTGACCCAAGGGGCGAGGGCATGGATAGCCCGAGTACCTTCCCAGCGTATCCGGCGTACAAAGAGTCTGGAGTGGAGTGGCTCGGTGATATCCCTATTGACTGGACGTTATCAAAGGTTAAATACGACTCATACGTTAAGGCTCGCGTAGGGTGGCATGGCCTTAAGTCTGACGAGTTCACAGATGAAGGGCCTTATCTTGTTACGGGGAGTGACTTCAAGAATAGAGTCGTCGAGTGGGCTAGCTGCTATCACTGCACAAGCGAGCGATTTGAACAGGATAAATACATACAACTACGAGAAGGTGATCTTCTCATCACGAAAGACGGAACCATTGGGAAGCTGATTCTTGTCGAGGATCTTCCCGGGCAGGCCACTTTGAACAGTGGAATATTTGTTGTTCGGCCACTTCAGCAAAAATACTCTACACGTTTCTACTTCTGGATTATGCAGTCCTCGGTGTTTCATGATTTTATTGGCTTAAATAAAACCGGAAGCACCATTATCCATTTATACCAAGAGACATTTGAAAATCTACCCTATGCTTTGCCTGCTTTTGTAGAACAAACTCAAATCGCACGTTTCCTAGACCAGGAGATCGCACGCATCGACGCGCTGATTGAAGAGCAGCAGCGTCTGATCGAACTTCTCAAGGAAAAACGCCAAGCCGTAATCTTCCACGCCGTCACCAAAGGCCTCGACCCAGCGGTACCTATGAAAGACTCCGGCGTGGAGTGGTTAGGCGAGGTGCCGATGCATTGGGCTGTTGCACCAACAAGCTATCACTATGAAATTCAACTGGGGAGAATGCTGAACGAGCAACGTGCACAGGGCGAATATTTGAAGCCATATCTCCGAGTATCTGATGTTCAGTGGAATGCAATTAATACGCTTGATTTGCCTTTGATGGACTTCCCCCCGGAGGCTCAGCTCTCATACCGATTAAAGAGTGGAGACTTGCTGGTCAATGAAGGTGGTAGCTATGTTGGTCGCTCGGCAATATGGAGAGGTGAACTGGACGAATGCTATTACCAGAAAGCACTCCATCGATTGCGCCCCCGAGACTCCAGGCAAGATACTGCTGAGTTTTTTTTATACGTGATGGAGATGGCAACTCAAAGAGGGGTATTTGTTGCGGGTGGTAATCAGACTACGATTGACCATCTGACTGCCGAGCAGCTGCGTCAGTACAGGTTTGCTTTTCCGCCTTTAAAGGAACAACAGCAGATAGCAATCCATGTATCTCAAGAAGCATCGAAGGTTTCTTCTACGGTCTGCGAAGCAGAAAAACTTATTATTCTTCTCCAAGAGCGACGCTCCGCGCTGATCTCCGCAGCTGTGACTGGAAAAATCGACGTACGCGGTTGGCAACCCCAGCCAGCGCGCCACCCCCTGAATTAGCACAAGAGGCCGTGTAATGGCGGACAGCAAGGAAGCGCAGTTTCAGCAAGACATTATAGACGCTCTGGCCGCACAAGGCTGGTTGGTGGGCGCGGCCAGCGGCTATGACCGGCGCACCGCGCTGTACACCGAAGATGTGCTGGGCTACTTCAAAGACGCCTGGCCGGAGCGTTGGGACAAGTTCGCCAAGGCCAACCCGAATGCACCAGAAGA
Source organism: Pseudomonas sp. FSO-7 (assembly GCF_059579345.1). NCBI lineage: Bacteria > Pseudomonadati > Pseudomonadota > Gammaproteobacteria > Pseudomonadales > Pseudomonadaceae > Pseudomonas > Pseudomonas sp. FSO-7. The sequence continues at coordinate 5,831,189 of NZ_CM184193.1, forward strand.
CGTGCTGGTACAGAAGCTGGTGCGCGAGCTGGAGCAAAGCGGCACCCTGGATGTGCTGCGCCATGGCTTTAAGCTGCCGGCAGTGAAGGTGGAGCTGTGCAGCTTCCAGCCCGATCACGACATGAACCCAGATACCCTCAAGCGCTATGAGTGCAACCGCCTGCGCGTGGTGCCGGAGGTGTCTTACTCGCCACATGCGCGTGAAGTCGGCAGCGGTGGGCAAAGCTACGACCCACGGCTCGATCTGGTGCTATTCGTCAACGGCATCCCCACCGCCACGCTGGAGCTGAAAAGTGAATTCAAGCAGTCGGTGGAAAACGCCAAACGTCAGTACCGTTACGACCGCCCGGTAAAAGAGCCGCTGACGCGCAAACCCGAGCCACTACTGACCTTCAAACGTGGCGCGCTGGTGCACTTTGCCGTGGGCCAAAATGAAGTGGCTATGACCACCAAACTGGCGGGCAAAGACACCTTCTTCCTACCGTTTAACCTTGGCAACGAAGAAGGCGGCGCAGGCAACCCAATGCCTGCCGACGACGGCCAATACGCCACCAGCTATCTGTGGCAACGCCTGTTGCAGCCGGATGCATGGCTCAAGGTGCTGGGCCGCTTCTTGCACTTGGACAAGAAAACCAGCGAAGGCTTCGACGGCACGCCGGTGACCAAGGAAACGATGATATTCCCGCGTTACCACCAGTGGGAGGTGGTCAACACACTGATTGATACAACCCGCGCCGAAGGGCCGGGCAAGCGCTACCTGATCCAACACAGCGCCGGCTCAGGCAAGTCCAACTCCATCGCCTGGACCGCGCATCAACTGGCTTCGCTGTACGACGACGCCGGTCAGCGCCTGTTTAACTCGGTGATCGTAGTCACTGACCGAACAGTGCTCGATAGCCAGTTGCAAAACACCATCTACCAATTCGAGCATGCCCAGAGCGTGGTCAAGCCAATCAGTCGCGAGATCGGCAACCAGAGCAAGTCCGAACAATTGGCGGAGGCGCTGGCTGAGCAGACGCGCATCATCATCGTCACCATCCAGACTTTTCCAGCACTGTTCGATGCGTTAGACAAGTACCCCAAGCTGGCTAGCGGGCGCTACGCGGTAATCGCTGACGAGGCGCACTCTTCGCAGACCGGCTCCTCAGCTAGCAAGCTGAAGCAGATTCTCGGTAGCGATGCGCTAGACGCCGAGGAAATCAGTGCCGAAGAACTATTGGACGCCGCTGTACAAGCGCGCCAACCAAACGAGCGCATCAGCTACTACGCCTTCACTGCAACGCCCAAACCCAAGACCCTGGAGCTGTTCGGTCGTCCGGCTGATCCTACGCTGCCGGCCAGTTCCAGCAATAAGCCGGAGCCTTTTCACCTTTATTCCATGCGCCAAGCTATCGAGGAAGGTTTCATCCTCGATGTGCTGCGCAACTACACCACCTATAACACCGCCTGGAAGATCGCCCACCCGGATGGCGAAGACGACGAGGTGGAGAGCAAGAAGGCACGTATCAAGCTAGCGCGCTGGGTGCGCTTGCATCCGTACAACATTAGTCAAAAGGTTGAGGTGATCGTCGAGCACTTCCGCGCCAATATCCGCAATCTGCTCAATGGCCAAGCCAAGGCGATGGTGGTGACCAGCAGCCGCCAGGAAGCGGTGCGTTATCAGTTAGCGGTGAGAGCGTATGTAAAGCAGATGGGCTACAACGATGTGCACCCGCTGGTGGCATTCTCTGGCAGCGTACTACCAGATGAGGCGATCCCTGAAGAGGTGACGGAAAACAGCAGCCTGCTCAACCCTGGCCTAAATGGCCGCGACCTGGCCCTGGCGTTCGATACCCCAGACTTCAACGTGATGATCGCGGCCAACAAATATCAGACTGGATTCGATCAGCCCAAGCTATGTGCCATGTACGTGGACAAGAAGCTGCAAGGCGTGGACTGCGTACAAACTCTGTCACGGCTGAACCGGACTTTCGGTGACAGCAAGGAAACCTTCATCCTCGACTTCTTCAACGAACCGCAGGATATTCTCGACGCCTTCTTGCCGTACTACACCAAGGCCGAGCTGAGCGATGTAACCGACCCACAAATCATCTATGACCTTCAGAAGAAGCTGGATGCCGAGGGAATTTACTACTGGCAGGAGGTCGAGGCGTTCGCCATGGCTTTCTTCGACCCTAAGGCTGCGGCCAGTAAGCTCAGCTATTACTGCACGCCGGCCAAGGAGCGCTTTGCCAAGCGCTACGCCCTCTCGTTGGAGTCCCGCCAGCAAGCGCTAGATTTCAAACGTACGGCCGAAGCCAACGGTGATGATAACGGACTTAAAAAAGCTGAGTTCACTCTGAAAGAGGCCGGCGAACAAATAGATCAACTCGATCTGTTCCGAAAAAACTTACAGAGCTTCGTACGTCTGTACGAATTCCTCTCGCAGATTGTGGCTTACGAGGACCGCGAACTGGAGCAGCTTTGTGTGTATGCCAAGCATTTGCACCCACTGCTGCGCCTGGATCGTCTGCAACAAGACGACGTGGACGTGGGCGAGCTGCAACTGACCCATTACCGACTGAGCAAGCGTGCCGAGCATCAACTGCACCTGAGCGAAGAACAAGGTAAGTACCAGTTAAAACCTGGCAGCGATGTGGGCAGCGGTAAACCTCACGACCCGGAGAAAAAGCGTTTATCGGAAATCATTGAGGCCCTGAACGAGATATTTGGCGCCGAAGTGAGCGATGACGACCAACTGCAGTTTCTCGCCGGCATCGCTCAACGCATCAGTCGTCAGGAAGATGTGATGGCGCAGGTAAACAACCACTCGGTCGAACAAGTGATGCACGGCCTGTTCCCGAAGCGAGTGCTGAACACCGTACTGGACGCCATGACCGACCACGAAAAACTGTCGCTGGAAGTTTTGGACAACGAAACCAAAAGTCGGGCGTTTGCCCTGGTGATTCTAAAGATGCTGAAGACGACAGCTGGCTTCGATGAGGATCTACGGCACGGTGCCTGATGGGTTATTCATCGAGAAAACTCAATTACTAAAACGACGGCGGAATTTATGGTGCAGGAAAGCTCTGCTGCACCAGTCCCCGTGCTACACAATGGCTTACGTTTTGACAGCGAGGCGGCCCATTTTCAGCGCGACCCCCATCCCCCCACCCTGCGAATGTAGACGCCGCTACCGCTTGCTCAAATCCTCGGCAACAGCCACTTCGTCGTAGTGTGGAAATCGTTGCTTCAGTCGCTCAATCGTCCACCGCCATTTGGGCGTGGTGGGACGACAAATCGTATTCTGATTACCAAACATTCCGACCTCCCGCACAGCCTGACTTACAGGCACGCTCTGCAGCCACTTAATCGGAACAAAGTATTCGCAACGCTCCGGATCGGCGGCAAACTCAGCGTGATAGGTTGCGCGTTTCGCAACCTCCAGCACTGGCCGCTCTTCGCCATCCTGCATGACTGTGAACTCACTTGCAGGCGTGGACGTTCCCAAAACACGCCCAACACCGACATAACCTTGCTGGGGAATATTTACCCAGACCCGATCTCCCGGAGAGAGGAGTTGCAAGGTCTTGCTATACCACGCACCGCCACCACCAGAAATAAAACCGAATTCCACGGCATCAGCCCATGAACGCGAGACGGAATCCCCGAACGAACAGTAAAACTCTCCATTCCAAGGCTCACCGTGTCCTTCACTCGTCGATACGGCGTTTACCTGAGTCTGAACAGGATCAAGTAACCAGGATCGACTCAGCAACTGCTGATCACCTACCTGGAAAACTTGGAAGCAAAGCACGTTGATCGGAATATCTCGCTTGCTGAGGTATTCAACGATTCGTTCGCTACTGGCGTCCAACTCTGTGGCGACGATGATGAGTTGATGGCTTTTATTCAGATCATCATCGTCAAGCACACGACCAAAACGCGCGAGAAAATCTGCATACAAGCTGCCCCCAGGTCGGAACCGTTGATAAATCGCCGCGATTTCGTTCTCACGCAGACTTTCTACCCAAACGGCATAGTCGAGGGCCTGAGCAACGACCTCCCGGGGCGTGCGATCTCTTTTGAGCTCAATCAGCACCAGACTTCCATCAGGTGCGATGGCCAGTAGGTCAATGCGGCCGCCCATTCCGGTGGATTCTTGCCTGCCTATCAGCATCCATTCCTCAGAGAGAATGCTGGGAGAGCTGATGATCATTTCCTCAAGTAGCTGCTCGCTGGCCAATCGGCTTAGGCGAAGCTTGTTCGGTACAAGACCGACGGTCCAGACGTCCGTTTTGATAGGCAAGTTTTGAGTCCTTTGGGATTTGCGTAACCGAGCGATGAATGGTGATTGCTACCTTGATGACTGGTCAAGACAAGGGAGTGAGTCGTCCTCTCCGAATAATGGCACAACAGCATCACAAAAAATGCTTTACTAATTTCTACAGGGAAACGTGCCATTTGCTAGATCGAACAATAATGAGGGGCTGAAGCCTGCTCAGATACCCAGATTAGATACATAGGTCAAGGAGACCAGCCATGTCAGAAGTCAGAAATATCAAGGATCAAAAGCTTCTGTACCACCTTACCTCGACTGAAAACCTCGACGGGATATTTAGAGAAGGCCTGAAACCTCGGGCTGCTCTCACCACCTTTATTGACGTAGCCGACAGCGAGATTCTGAAAAAACGCCAAGCCCTTGAGCTTGATCGCTATGTGCCCTTTCACTGGTTTGCTGCAAATCCATTTGACGGAAGCGTGCAGTTCAATAGACCAAAATCAACATTTGTGCTGATCTCGGTTTACCGATCACATGCCCAAAAAAATGGCTGGAAAGTCATTCCTCGCCACCCGCTGGCAAACGATGAGATTCAGCTACTTGAGTACGACCAGGGCTTCGAATCCATCAACTGGGAGATCATGAGCACTCGATACTACCAGGACCACGACTGCAAGAGCATTTGCATGGCTGAATGCCTCTCTCCCGGCATCGTCGCTCCGAATGATTTTTCTACACTTTTTGTTCCGAATTCTGATGTCGAGACGCTTTGCACGGAAAAAATGCGGGAGGCCGGTGTTAATGTACGCCTCACCGTGAATCCCGGAATGTTTCGCAAATGATCTACAGCAGACTGAATCCAGAGAAAGCTCTGATTTGGCGTATCGTCCATCGGGACAACCTGCCTTGGATTCTGGATAACGGTCTGCACTGTGCAAATTCGAACGTTCAGTCACCGCAGTACGTAAACATCGGCAACCCTGACTTGATCGACAAACGCCGAACCCGCCACGTCCCCATAGCTCCGGGAGGGGTATTGGCCGACTACGTGCCCTTCTATTTCACGCCCTTCTCTGTGATGATGAAAAATATCCACTCGGGGCGGAGTGTTCAGCAGCGCAGCAATGACGAGATCGTGATTCTGGTCTCTAGCCTGTACCGCATTGAGCAGATGGGCCTTCCGTTTGTCTACACGACAGCGCATGCCTACCCCGATTGGACAGACTATTACAGCGACCTGGCGAATCTCGGCCAGATCGATTGGTCTATCATTCAACGGCGCGACTTCAAACGGGAACCTGACGACCCTCGGAAGATGGAGCGGTATCAGGCCGAAGCGCTGATCCACAATCATCTACCGATTACAGGACTCCTTGGCATCATGTGCTACACCGATGCAATGAAAAAACGCATAGAGCAGGACGTAGCCGCCAGGGGCCTTGCGTTGCCTGTTCATGCGCGTCCGGGATGGTATTTCCAATGATCCGTTTTACCCAAGGCAACCTTCTGGAAGCCAAAACCGAAGCCCTGGTCAATACGGTGAATACCGTGGGCGTGATGGGTAAAGGTATCGCGCTGATGTTCAAAGAGCGCTTCACGGAGAATTACCGCCTGTACTCGGCTGCCTGCAAGGCTGGTGAAGTGGAGACAGGTAAGGTTCACGTAACGGCGGCCAACGAACTGGACGGGCCACGCTGGATCGTGAACTTCCCGACCAAACGGCACTGGCGCTCACCGTCGCAAATGGCGTGGATAACCGAAGGCTTGCACGACCTACGTCGTTTCCTGATCGAAAACGATGTGAAGTCCGTAGCGGTTCCACCTCTAGGCGCCGGTAACGGTGGTTTGAAATGGCCAGAGGTTCGCGAACAGATTGTTGAGATCCTGAGTGATCTTGATGTCGATGTGCTGGTGTTCGAGCCTTCTAACCAGTATCTGAACGTCGCCAAGCGTAGCGGTGTGGAGAAGCTCACGCCTGCTCGTGCACTGATTGCCGAACTGGTTCGTCGCTACTGGGTTCTGGGTATGGAATGCAGCCTGCTTGAGATTCAGAAGCTGGCCTGGTTCCTTGAGCGCGCCATCGAAAAGCTGCCAAACACCGAAAACCCTCTGAATCTTCAGTTCGTTGCTCACAAGTACGGGCCGTATGCCAACCGGTTGGAGCATCTGCTCAATAACCTGGATGGCAGCTATCTGCATTGTGACAAGCGCATCAGTGATGCGGGTATCAGCGACGTGATCTGGTTTGACGAAGGGCGCAAAGCGTTCCTACAGACTTATCTTCAAACAGAGGCGAAGGAATACGCCCAGGCCTTGGAGCGTACCGCCGATTTGATCGATGGCTTTGAGTCGCCTTTCGGCATGGAATTGTTGGCTACGGTTGATTGGTTGGTGAGCCAGGATGGGATTTCGCCGACTGTTCCTGCCGTGCGCGAGGCATTGAAGCATTGGGATGGCGGAGCAGGTGCTGCGGCTCGTAAAAGCAAGCTGTTCGATGATCAGGCGCTTGGTATCGCGCTGAAGCGGCTGACTTCCACTAGTTTCAAGCCGGAAGTGGCGACCTGTTAGGGGTAACGCGTGACTGGACAATTATCCAACAGGTTGTTGGACAATCTCAGCGTTCATCGCTTCGATGACGCTCCGCAATTGTGCAAGTACTTCTTGCACAATTAGAGCTCATCGCTTCGGGGACTGTCGGATACCAAAAAGGTCTTGCCAAGCAAGACCTTTCTTCATACCCGGGGTAAGCACGGCCCCTTGCTACCTCACCTCAACAATATCCAACGCCCGATTCGCCAACAGTTCACTCACCTCAATCACCTGCAAAATCCCCAACGCAAAATGCCGTCGTGATCCCTCAAGACCAAACGCCAAATCACTGATCATGGCATTGGCCGAAGCCAGGTTTTCACTGAGGTTGGCAAGCAGACATTCCGAATCAACATCAGGTGCGATACGAAAAATAGTGTTGGGCTTGTCAGACGTTTCGCTCTTCGGCGCAGGCTTCAGGTAGTAATCCAACGCCCGGTTGGCAGCATCATCAAGCTTGTTGTTACGAGCAGACTGAGCGCGAGACACATGCTCATCTGTGGTCGGAGGGTTCGGTGTAATTTTGACCATAGCCTTAACTCTCTTTGGTGAGGCCACGACCCTCTCGCTGCTAAACGAGTGGGTGGCAGCTGTACGCGGGTTAGCAGACCGACGAGTTAAGAAATCGGCGCGCCCGAGGGCGCCCCACGCACAGCCGCCATCAAGTGCAGGGATGGGAATACCTGACTGATGAAGCTTGATGCGACTCAACTCGACGGGCTGCTAAACCCGATCACTGATGGGCAGTGACAGGATCAAAACTACCGACGCGGCCAAGGACGCACAAGCCGGCGGATTCTGGCGTAGTTGTAGGCAATGGCGCAAGGCGATGTCGGTCGTGGCGAGTCTCGTGGAGTCACGATAAACAGCTGGCTGGAATGTTGCTGATGCACCGCTATCGCGAGCAAGCTCGCTCCCACAGAGGAGCTTGTGTACATACGTCGCGGGGAAATGCATTCGCAACCGACTGCATCCTTGCAGCCAGTCTGCGAAGAGGGTTACGACTCGTTGTTCAATGGGGCTTGCGAGCAACGTCGCAATGAATCAGGCGGGATATCTCGATCATATCCACAACGGTTTTGTCATCGACCTCAAACCCGCTGCCTGCCCCCCCCCTGCGTCGCTATTACTTGAGTGTGACGTCGAGCATCGGCGGGATGTAGCCGTAGTCGTACTCGGCCACCACGAACGTCTGCTGCCCTTTTATTTTCATGCCCACCGTGGGTGCCTCGGTGCCACCCACACGAATCTGCGTGCCGGTTTCGTCGGTCGGTACGCTGTCGATGAAGGAGGTCACCAGGCCGTTTGGCATTACATAGTGCGAGTAGGTCTGGAATGGCTGGGAGGACGGGTTGCCCAGCACCAGGCCGGATCCGTTCAGCGGCACGTAAGGGCCGAAGAGCGAGTCCGCGACGAAACCGTACACGCCGTCCGGCCCGGTCACGCCGTCGGCGTAGGTGAAGGTATGGCTGATCGTGAACAGGTAGTACTTGCCATCCTGGAACACGAAGTGCGGGCGTTCGGTCTGGTCGTTTACGCCCACGGCGGTCAGCAGTGGCGGCAACATTTCCCAGTCGTCACCGTCCGCGTCGCGGGCCACGGCGATGCCGACGCAGGCGGTCTGGAAGCGCGAGTTGCCGACATCTTCATAACCCGGTGGCACATCGCCGATTTCTGCCTCGCCTACTTTGTGCGAGCCGCGCTCACCGGCCACGTTGCCCTCGAACAGCATGTACAGCTTGCCGTCTTTCGGGTCGCGGAAAGGCCATGGGTCGCGGAAACCCCAGAACGCGTTTTGTGCTTCGGTCTGGTACATATTGCCGTCGGCCTCGAACAGCCGCTTGACCTTCTCGAAGCCGACCATGCTGACACCGTGTTCAGTGGTCACCACCCGACCGCGCACCTTGACGATGGTCGCGCCCGGGGTGACGGCGGTGTAATACAGGTCCACTTCACCGCGGTCGTTCAACAGGATCGGCGTACCGGCCCATTCGCGAGCGGTCGGCGAAACGCCTTCGGCCATTACACGGCCACCGAATTCCCAGTTCTTGCCGGTACGAGAGAACCAGTAGTACATCTTTGCCCGACCGTGACGATCGTTCCAATCGCGGAGGATGTCGTAGTTACCGTCCTCGTCGAGGTACTGCGGGTCGTTTGGATGACGATCGGCCGTCAGGGTGAAGATCACCGACCAGCCATCGACGGACGTCACGTTACCGTCCAGGTCGCGCAGGGGCATGGTGTCCCAGATGAACACGTCGTTGTTCAGTACCGGGAAATCCGCGCTGACCAGCGGTTGAGTGGTGGTGGGGTCATCTGCCCGGACTTTCAACGCGTCAGCGCGGGTCCAGAGGCTGGGTTGATGTGGGGTTGCACCGAATTTTTCAGTGGTGGTTTTCATGAGTTATTGCCTCGTCCATGAATGGATTCAAATAAATAGTGATTTAGAAATACTGTATGCACATACAGATAAACCACCTTATAGAGGCTCATGCATGCGGGTCAAGCAAAAAAATGCATTTGTGCATAATCGTGTTTTTCTTTTAGCTGATACGTTTCAGCCATGAACGTTTCGAGAAGTTCATTCCTGTGGAGATCGACGACGTTGCCTGCACGGTTGGTGCTCTGAACGCCGTTCAATGGAAAGCGCGCTTAACTGGGCAACGGGCGGAAGGAGTGCATATAGGGTTCAGTCAACTGAGCTTGCGCGTTCTGCGCAAAGCCCAATGTCGAGAGTGAGCGAAGGGCATCGCGGGCAAGCCTTGCTCTCACAATGGTTTGGCTTGGTTGAGGGGGTGGGTTTGCCGGCCTCTTCGCGAGCAAGCCCGCTCCCACAAGGGTCTGGCTTGGTTGACGGGGAGGGTTTGCTGGCCTCTTCGCGAGCAGGCTCACTCCCACAGGGGGATGGCGGGGGACGTGAGGTTTGTGCAGAAAAGCATCGAGCATGTGACTAAACCTGCCCGATGCCAACGACCTGACCTGTCACCCCAACGCATTCAAACAAACCACCTTCGGCTGAGAAGGTCAGGCATAAGGCTTGAACTCATTGTTATCCCGGGCCAGTAACTGCATCAGTTTTGGGTGGATAAAGAGCTTTTCCTTGCCGACCTGTGTTTCTTGGAGAACGCCGACGTCGACGAGATCTTTGAGGTAGCGAGAGGCAGCCTGGCGCCCGGCAATTTGTTTCTCGACGAGGTTATGGATGCGGCAATACGGTTGTTCGAAGATCACATCCACCAATTCACGGGAATAGATTTTCGGCAGTTGCTCACGAACGAATTGGGTGGTGTGTTCGGACAGGCTGCGGATGGCGGCGATTTTGGCGCAGGTCCAGCGGGCGGTTTCTTCCACGGCGCTAAGCATGTAGAGCAGCCAGGGTTCCCATGCCTGTTCGCGGGTGACGTCGAGCAGGAGACGGTAGTAATCGGCTCGGTGGGCAATGATGTAACGGCTGAGATAGAGAATCGGTAGGTTCAGAAGCCCTTCCTGAATCAGAAACAGCGTATTAAGCACCCGCCCGGTACGGCCATTGCCATCGGTGAACGGGTGAATAGCCTCGAACTGGTAATGCCCGACGGCCATACGCACCAGTGGGTCCAGATCCGTCTCGTTGTGCAGGAAACGCTCCCAGTTGGCGAGTAAATCACGCAGATGGTTTTCGCCGTCCGGTGGGGTGTAGATGATCTCGCCGGTACGGTCGTTGGCTAGTTGGGTGCCCGGTACGCGTCGGATGTCCATGTTCACGCCCTTGAGCGTACGGCAGATCTCGACTGCCGTGCCCGTGGATAAGGGACGCTCGGCCAGTGACAGGTAGCCATGGTGCAGGGCTTTGCGGTAACGCAAGGCTTCCTTGGTCGCCGGATCGGCATGGCCGTCAGCCTCCTGGGCATGCTGAAAGAGCAAGTCCGTGGTGGTGACGATGCTTTCGATTTCGGAACTGTCCTTGGCTTCCAGCAAGGGAATGGTGTTGATCAGCACCGTTTGGTTGGGGATCAGTTCGGCGGCTTGCTTCAACTCAGCCAAGGCCGTGCGCGCCCCGATACAGCGTTTGAGTACTGCACGGGTTTCCAGTTCGGCTGCTGGAGGGAGGGAAGGTAATTGGTTATACGGCTTATCGGCCTGCCAGACCTTAGGGGCTGCAATCATGGGCGATCCTGGTCCTTGGGAGTATCGATCAAGGGCAAGGGCGTTCAATCAGATGCCCTCTCGTGTCGTCAGTGTAAACACGAGGGGATAACGTGTCGCTTTTTTTCGTTTTTTGCGACACGTTCCGCGCTCATGTCGCTGGCGACGACATGAGCACGGAACGTGTTGTCGAAATGGCGTTTTAGCGACATGACAGGTTTCTGCACAATTGACAGTTCGAAAATTTTCCGCTGGCTCGCTCTCGCAAGGGGTTTCGGCGTATGCCTGGTGCGCCGTGCGAATTAAAGATTTGCCCTACACCAACCGCTTCTTTTCCTGACTTATTTCCCCAGTCGTCCGCGGCAAAGTCTCGCGCCTCCCCCTGCGCCGCGAGAGGCCTGCATGCGTGTCCTCAACCAAATGCTTGCCTTTGGCAATGTCATTGGTTCGTTGGTGACGGCGGCCTTGGACCAGAAGCAGGCCGATGCCTAGCCGATGCAGCAGAATTTCCGGCGCTGCCTGAACGATTACGACAGTTGCCCGTCGGCTACATGCCAGCACCATAACCGATCAACCAGAGCCCCCTAACTATGACCATCAACTTAAAAGAAACATCCTATACGCCCCCAATGCCTCCCACCAATACCAAACCAACCTTCCAAATAGTCTCAAAAAACAAATTATTTTTTATGTTCTGGCTAACTCTTGGTTACTACCTATTCTACTGGACATACAGAAACTGGAAGACATACCGAGCCACAACAAACGCGAAGATCCTTCCTTTAATACGAACCCTATTTGGACTATTTTTTATATATTCGCCACTTATGAAAATAGACCACCAACTAAAGACACACAACAAAGAATACAAGTGGAGTCCGCGCCTCCTAGCCTCAGGACTAATAATCTCAGGATGCATAGTAATCTATTGCCTCCTTCCCCTTGGGGGTTTAGGAGACGGATACTTACTCCCCATAATAAATTTATTTTTAGACCTGTACTGCTTACTTAAAGTCCAATCTGCCATAAACCATTTGGGCGATGACCCACAGGGACAGCAGAATGCCAACATAACGGTCGCCAATTGCGCCTGGATTTCGTCAATGTGGTTGGGATTACTCCTTTGGGGAATTGTAGAAACCACGATATGTGGCCCATACAATCGCTATAGGCCTGACTCCCCTACAAGATGGGTCTTTTGCAATGTGAGTGTGGTGGACATCTTTAAGGCCGCCGCTATATCGCTCACCCATAAGCACTCTTCCTAAATTTATGCTGGCGGCTCGCACAAAAAAGGCCTTTCCAAGAAAGGCTTTCTTATTTTCGAAGGAGATGATCCTTTTTTACCTTATATGAACAATAGCGCAATGGTGAAGAACCTGTACGAGCCGTCGGGCATTTCTTTCTCATTACCGAATCTGGCTACATATAGAGAAAACCGGCGCGACCAAGAAACAATGTTATCGGTGCCTAAAGACTATTTTTTAATGGCTAAGGGCAAAGTAGCGACTGCAAATCACAGATGAACCTGTGGAAGCGAGCAAGCTCGCTCCCACAGTGGGCTTCAATTTTCATGAGTAAGAGATCAAGTATCTCAGTTTCAGCCGTCAACTCTAAAGCTCAGCCTGCAAGCAATATGACGTAACCATGCCTCACCCGTCTCCCATGCGCGCCAGTAACTGTAATAACAACTCAGCTCCCTCAATAAATACGCCCTTAACTCCAATTCACTCTTCTTCCTCTCAAGCAGGCTATTGACTTCTAGTTGAACAGCCCTCAAATCGTCAATATCAGACTCTGCTAGAAAAGCGTCGAGGACCTCCTCAGCCGTTCCATGTTCATCAGGCCAATCTTGGTGGAAATAGGCCCCAAAAAAATCATGTAATTCAGGAAATTCTATATTCATACTTCCGGAAATCCTGTTAGCAAAAAATATCCTGTTGGGCTTCGTTGATCTTTCTTCAAGACCAACAATACTTTTGACGCGGGTAGATAATCGGTACGACCATTTAACAGACTGATTCCCACTGGTTGGCTAAACGTATGTTTAATAGTTGTCTTTTCTTTTGGCCCGGCTAAGAAATTTTCGATTTTCTGTTCATTTGCCGCCATTGCTCTCGCCGCTGAAAACTCAGCAGTAGATCTATCAGGAAACGTAGAGGCTGCGGGAATATGCGGCTCTGCCTCCAGTCTCTGGGCCAGTTGAGCATTTGTTCTGCCGATATGCTTCTCAATCAGATGCCCACCACGCGCCTCATGCGCAGCCAAACCTCCCCCCGGCACAATCTCGCTGAATGGTCCATCGGCTTCGATATCGCCAGGGCACCGGCACGACAACCCCAACGGATCCACCCACCCCGTCGGGTTCAGGGTGTACCGATACCCATTAAGCCCTCCCGCCAGTTTGCTCGGGTCAGGCGTCAAATAGCGACCAGTCTCAGGATTGTAGTAGCGGTGCCGGTTGTAGTGCAGGCCGCTTTCCGGGTCGAAGTATTGGCCCTGGAAACGCAGGGGCTGTTCCAGTGGCTCACCGTCGCCGTGCTGGAGCTCGGTGACTTGGCCGTAGCCGTTGTAGCGCGCCGACCAGACGATCTGGCCGGCCGGGTTGGTCAGTTCCTGGGGTGTGCCCAGGTGGTCCAGGTGGTAGTAGAACGATGTGGTTTTTTCCGGGCCTTCGCCCTCAAGTAGGGCCAGTGGACGGAAGGTGCCCGGTTCGTAGACGTAGCTGCGGTGGTGGCGCGGGCTGTTTTCGGCGACGACCTGGTCGCCCTGCCAGAAAAACTCCGTGGTCAGGCCGTCCGTGGTCTTGCTGATGCGTCGGCCGAAGGCGTCGTAGCGGTAGGACGTTTCGCGGCCATCGGCCGTGGTGATGCCGATCAGGCGGTGCTGGCTGTCGTAGCGGTAGGCGCTGACCAGGGTCTGGCCGCGGCGTTCGCGGATCAGGTTGCCGAAGGCGTCGTAGTCGTAGTGGCGGTCGCCCTCCCGCAGCAGGCGGTTGCCCTTGACGGTGGTCGGGCCGGGGCGGTCCTGCATCAGCAGGTTGCCGGCCGGGTCGTGGCTGAAGTGTTCCGGCGGCTCGCTGTGGGAAAAGTCGATGCGGGTCAGGCGATCCAGCGGGTCGTACTGGTAGCTGCGGCGGTTTCGCTTGTCGGAAAGGGTCTGAAGGTTGCCTCGGGGGCTGTAGGTATAATCGCGCCAGAACAGTTGCTGCTGTGGGTTCTGCCACACGGTCTGGGCCTTGAGGCGGCCCTGTTCGTCATACGTGTAATCACTGAGCAACCGGCCCTGCTGGCGTTGTCGTTCGCGACCGCCGTCAAAGCGGTGTTCGGTCAGGCGCGCGCCGTTGAGGTCGATGGCGGTCAGCGCGCCCCCGGGGGCGTGGTGGTAGTCGAGCTGGCTGTCGTCCGGCAGGCGCAGGTGGTTGAGGCGTCCGCAGGCATCGTAGCGATAACGCAGGGTGCCCCAGCCCTGGTGTTCGCTGGTCAAGCGGTCCTGGGCGTCGTATTCGAAGGCCAGCGGATGGTCGCTGCCGTCGTCGACGTGGACCAGCCGGCCCAGTTCGTCGTAGCGGTATTCGATGGCCTGGCCGTCGGGCAAGGTCTTGACCCGCAGGCGCCCGGCCGCGTCACGCTGGTACCGGGTGACCCGTTGCGAGCCGTCCTCGCCGTGCTCGGTTTTTTCCAGCAGGTGGCCGTTGAGGTCGTAGGCGTAGGCGGTGCGTTGCCCGTCGAAGCCGGTTTCCTGTCGGATCAGTCCGCCGGGCGTGTAATCCAGCTGATATTTTTCGCCGGATTCGTTTTCAATTTCCGTCAGCAACAGCCGCGCCGAGTCGTAGCGATACTTCACCTCGCTGCCGTCGGGGTTCAGGCGGCGGCTGACCAGGTGCAGGTCGTCGGCGTATTCGTAGCGGGTGATCCGCCCCTGCTCGTCGCGCTCGGCGATGACCTTGCCGTAGGCGTTGTAGCTCCAGGCCCGAGTGGCACCGGTGGGCAGGGTCACTTGCAGCAGCCGGCCGACGGCGTCCCATTGGTAGTGCGTGAGGGCGCCGTGTTCGTCCCGGCGGCTGAGCAAACGTCCCAGGGCGTCGTAGGTAAAACACCGGCGACCGCCGTCGGGCAGGGTCTCTTCGGTCAGTTGGCCCAGGCGACTCCAGGTGAAACGATGTTCGCCACCGTCCGGGTCATACCGCGCCAGCAGTTGCCCATGGGCGTCGTAGGCATATTCCGTACGCTGGCCGTCGGGATCGATGCTGGCGATTACATCGCCCCGGGCATTGCGGCGGTAGGTCCACACGGCCTGGCCGCGCTGCCGGGCGTGCAGGAAACCGTTGCGGTATTCGTAGGACGTTGGCGCCTCGTCCGGTGGAATCAGCGCCACTAGCCGTCCGACGTCGTCGTAGCGGTATTCGCTGACCGCCCCCAGCGGGTCCTGTTCGGCGATCAACCGGCCCTGTTCGTCATAGGCCTTGAGGTGCTCGCCGCCGTCGGGCTCGACCTTGCGCACCAGCCGTGCCCGATCGTCGTGGACATACACTTCCTGGCTGCCATCCAGGTGCCGCACCGTGACGCTGCCGTCTTCGCCCCAGGTGTAGCGGCTGTCCATCTGCGCAAACGAGGCCCAATGCCGTACGCAGCGGGACGCCGCCCCGACGCCTTGCCACTCCCAGTAGAAACTCGCCCCGCCGGCCAGTTGCCGCTGGAGGATGACGTGCTGGTCGTCGTAGTCGTAGCGTTCGCTTTCACCGGCGGCATTGGTCGCTTCGATCAGTCGGAAACGTCCGTCGTAGCGGTAGGACATCAGCGTCTGTTCGGTCCGCCAGGCGTCGTCGAGGGTGATGGCCGGGTGGAAGCTCTGGTAGTCGACGGCGGTCAGGTGGCGCTGTGCGTAACGCAGGCGCAGGGAGCGCCCGGCGCCGTTGTCCAGTCGGCTGACGTCGCCATGGATGTTGCGCTGGACCGTCAGGCGGTTCTCGTAGCGGTCGCTGAGGGCGATCAGATGGCCGTCGCGAAAGTGTAGGAACGGGGCGTCTTCGCCGGGTTGGGCGACGATCAACTCGTCCGGCTCGCTGCTCAGGTAGATGGCCGCGCGGGCCAGGCTGTTGTGGATCGCCGGACGCTGGGTGGTGGGCCGGAGGAAGGTGGTGCGGCGGTTTTCCTGGTCGACCCAGATGACCTCCTCGCCTTCGATCAAAAGGCGATGGGCCAGGGCATGGCTCCAGCCGCGCCCGAGTCCGATGTCCAGGTCGGCGGCGCTGGTGCGGTACAAACGAGTGAAGATAAACGGCAAACGCCCGTCGAGGGTGCCGTCGTCCAGGGTCAGCAGTTCTTCGCCGGTGACCATCGACACCGGGCAGCCGCTGGTCTGGGTCTGGGCCGCGGTGTCGGCGCTGTCGCCGTTGGGGTTTTTCGATTGGGATGGGGCGTCGTCGTGGGGTTCGTGTTCGCTCAGGCGGGTAGAAGGCTGGGATTTTTCCCGCGCCACGGCGGCCGGATTGCTGACGGACAATGGTGCTGAGTGTTCAGGGGTGATGTGCAAAGGTCCGACAGGCGTCGGTTTTAAAGGCCCGCGCTGGCTGACCACCAACGGTTTGAGCACATCGGCATGTTGATTGAGCCGGTCGGGGGTGAGTTGGCCCAGTTTCAGGCTCGACGCCATTAACCACTCCCGGGCCCGCTCCGAGCGGAGCCGGCCCAGCACTTTGCCGCTCATGCGCAGACCCAGCCCCCCGGTCAAACGCATCAACAGGAAATTGATCAGCACCGAAGCGCGCATTTCACCCACGACTTCAGCCATGTACTGGGGTGGCAGCATCCGCAGCCAACTGACGAACGCCGCCATGTGAACGAAGAGCAACGGCTCGTCGCTCAACACCATCAGCCCTTTGGCGATCGCCTCGGATGAGGCCTTCAGTAGCTGTTCAAGCTCGGCCTGGGTCAGGTACTCCAGCAGCTTTTCACTGTTGGCCTGCAGGTCGGCCAATAGCCCGAAAACCTGTTTAACGTCGTCCCACAGCTGATGCAGGGCATTTTTGAAGCCGTGCCAATCGGCTTGCTGCAACTGACCGTAACGCTCGAGAAACCCGGCATCGGAAAACTCCGCCCACAGCGGTTGAAACTGCTCCCACTCCGCCTTCAGCCAACCCTCAAGTTCATCGACCATGCCTTGGTAAGACGCGTACAACGCCTTGACGTGATCAGCCGTGACATGGGGGAAAAAGGTGATGCGATAACGCTGGCCTCGCCAACACTCAGGCACTTCCAGGATGCCGCTGGGACCGATCACGCGGTGGAGCGGCTCACCGAATGTTTCCTGCCCAGGTTCGCCACCAATCACCGGTTCCAACATCACCGGTGTGTCGCCGATCGGCACAAAGCGCGCCGCCTGGAACATGTGCACCAGCGTCAGCGGCCCCTCCGCCGGGCAGGCCACCACCGTGGCGCTGACGGGCGAGTCCTGGTTTTTTGGTACCGAGAGGGACACCTCATTGCCGACCTTGAACACTTGCTCAAGATCCAACGCCCAGCCGGCCCAGAAGTTTTCAGCCCAGGCGTCGTAGTCGTTCAGGCAGTTTCGAAAGTCCTGGAAAACCGCTTCGACATCCGGCTGCTCGGGGTCCATGGCGGCCATCACCAGCGAACCAATGACGTTGCCCTGGGCAAGAATTTTGTCGTAGCTGGGCATGCAGGAATCTCGGTGCGGGAGCGGACGCGAGACTCTGCCGGGGATGACAGGGGAATTCAGTCAGTGGAGGGGGACAAAGGATGTAGGGCGATTCGCTAAATTTAAACGCTTGGCGTGGGAGCCCCGCCGATGACTATAAACACCGCGCCATCAGCCATTGCTCTTTCCCCCAAGCCTCAAAGCGCTCCAGCACCTCCCAACTCAGCTTGGCGTAATAGTCACGCTGGCTGTGGGTGTGCAAGAACAGGGTGATGATTCCAACCTCCCGCGCATGGCTGCAGATGCCTTCGATCAACTGCGCCGCAAGTCCTCTGCGTCGCGCATCGGGGGCGATGAACACACACGCCAGCCACGGGCCCAGCTCTGGCCGGTCAGGCAGGTCGTGGCTGGCCAGTGAGGCGCCACCGAGCAACTGGTCGTACTCCATGGCGATCAGGCATTTCCAGCGGCCATCGTGCTGCCCCGCAGCGAACTCCTGCTGCCAACTGGCGAGGGATTGCTGGGCAAACTCATAGCTGAATTCCTGATGGAGCCACTCGGCCATCTGGTCGCATTTATCCATGTGGTTAGCGAGCCAATCCATTTGTGGCATTTGAAACACTCCTTGTTCATTTGGCCTGGCGGGAGGGGTTGGGTCAGTTTTACAGCCATTGTGGATGCAGAGGGTCAGCAGGTTGAAGATCTATTTGTTTGATGGGCCGCTATCGCGAGCAAGCTCGCTCCCACAGGGGAATTTTGGTGAAGTCGGGATAGTGGCGAGGGAGCTTGCTCCCGCTCGGCTGCGCAGCAGTCGTAAACCTACCCGGTCACCGCGTTGAATGGTTTTTGGGGCTGCTGCGCAGCGCAGCGGGAGCAAGCCCCCTCGCCACAGGGTTAGTGTTTTTCACATGTCCCAGGGTGTCTTGCGCGGATAAATGCGCAAATAGATGCCTACCCGCGCTCATTCTCAAGAAATACCCGCCAGCAACCCCTCAACCTATCGTAATCTCGCACCTGTATAAGCCCAGCCCCGCAACCGGCCGAGATCTCACCCCGATGCCCTCCATCTACCAACTCAAGCCTGCCTTCCAAAACCTGCTGCGCCCCCTGGTTCAACGCCTTTACAACAACGGCGTCACCGCCAACCAGGTCACGGTGCTCGCAGGCATCGTTTCAGTCCTGGTCGGTGCGCTGATCGCGTGGTTCGCCAGCCATCCGTGGATCTTCGTCCTGGTGCCGATCTGGATGTTCCTGCGCATGGCGTTGAATGCGGTGGATGGCATGTTGGCGCGGGAGTTTGGTCAGCAATCGCATCTGGGCGCCTACCTCAATGAGCTATGCGATATCATCGCCGACGCTGCCCTGATCCTGCCTTTTGCCCTGATTCCCGATGCCAGTCTGTTGCTCGTGTTGTTGGTCACGCTGTTGGCGTTGTTCAGCGAATACGCCGGCGTCCTGGGGGCGATGGTCGGGGCTTCGCGGCGCTATGACGGGCCGATGGGCAAGAGTGATCGCGCCTTTGTGTTGGGCGTGTTGGCGACCGGTATTGCCCTGGGTTGGCTCGGGGCGCTGTGGGTTGATGGTGTGATGGCGGTGGTTGCCGCCCTGCTGGTTTATACCCTGGTCAATCGGGTCCGTCATGGCCTGAGCCAGGTGACGGAAAACGCTCCCTCAGCATAAGGAAGTTGCAATGCGCGAAGCCCAAGATTTGACGTTTACCACCCACGATGGCGTGGAGTTATTCTACCGGCACTGGCCGGCTGTCGATGCGGCGGCGGGCGAGCCCCGTCAGGCCGTGTTGTTGTTTCACCGTGGGCATGAGCACTCCGGGCGCATTGCGCATCTGGTGGATGAGCTGGATTTGCCCGGCTTCGACTTCTTTGCCTGGGATGCACGCGGCCATGGCCAGTCGCCGGGCGCACGCGGCGACAGCCCGAGCTTTGCCACCAGTGCGCGGGATGTGCAGACCTTCTGCGATCACATCGGCACGGCGCACCAGATCGACGAAGCGAACATCGCCGTGGTCGCACAAAGTGTCGGCGCGGTGATCGTGTCCACCTGGGTCCACGACTACGCGCCGCGCATTCGCTCGCTGGTGCTGGCGTCGCCGGCGTTCAAGGTCAAGCTCTACGTGCCGTTCGCCCGTCCGGGCCTGGCGCTGATGCGCAAGTTCCGCGGCAATTTTTTCGTCAACAGCTACGTCAAGGCGAAATTCCTCAGCCATGACCCGGAGCGCGTGGCGTCCTACGACAGCGATCCGCTGATCACCAAGGCCATTTCGGTGAACGTGCTGCTGGGCCTGTACGAAGCCGCCGACCGCGTGGTGGCCGATGCCCAGGCGATCCAGGTGCCGACGCAGTTGTTGATCTCCGGCTCGGACTTTGTCGTGCACCGCAAACCCCAGGAGCAGTTCTTCGAGCGCCTGGGCAGCCTGCACAAGGAAAAACACATCCTGCCAGGGTTCTTCCACGACACCCTCGGCGAGAAGAACCGTGCGCCAGCCGTTGCCAGTGCCCGTCGCTTCATCCTGCAAAACTTCGCCCGTCCGCTGGACCGCCCTTCCCTGCTGGACGCCGATCGTCTGGGCGCAACCTGCGCCGAAGCTGAAACCCTGGCCACGCCGCTGCCGCACAACTCGTTGCGCGACCTTTACTGGCGCATGACCCGCGCCAGCATGCGCTTTGGCAGCAAACTGTCGGCCGGGGTGAAATTGGGCTTCGACACCGGGTTCGACTCCGGCAGTACCCTGGATTACGTCTACCGCAACCGCCCCACCGGCACCTCGGCACTGGGCAAGATGATTGACCAGAACTACCTGAACTCCATCGGCTGGCGCGGCATTCGTCAGCGCAAGCTGAACGTCGAGGAGCTGCTGCGCCTGGCGATGGCCGAGTTGCGCGCCCAAGACCGCGAAGTGCGCATCGTCGACATCGCCGCCGGTCATGGCCGCTACATTCTCGAAGCGCTGCAAGGCGTCAGTCCGTTGCCCGAATCGATCCTGCTGCGCGACTACAGCGACATCAACGTGCGCGACGGCAGTGCGCTGATCGTTGAAAAAGGCTTGGGCGACATCGCTCGGTTCGTCAAAGGTGATGCCTTCGACCGCCAGGATCTGGCGGCCCTGGAGCCAAAACCCACCCTCGCCGTGGTGTCGGGCCTGTACGAGCTGTTTGCCGACAACCAACTGGTCGGCGGCTCCCTCGCGGGCCTGGCCGAAGCCGTGGAGCCTGGCGGTTTCCTGGTCTACACCGGTCAGCCGTGGCACCCGCAACTGGAATTGATCGCCCGCGCCCTCACCAGTCACCGCGCCGGGCAAGCCTGGGTGATGCGTCGACGTACCCAGGCGGAGATGGATCAATTGGTCGAGGCAGCGGGCTTTCGCAAGATCACCCTGCGTGTCGATGAATGGGGCATTTTCAGCGTTTCGCTGGCGCAGCGAGTGCAGTAATGAGCGCCGTCATCGCTCCGGCCCGCGAACCCGCACTGCTGAAACCGGCAGTGCTGTGGCTGCTGTTGTTGGCGCCGCTGTTCTTCAGCACCTACGGCTTCGCCACCTGGGTCACCTCCCAGCGTGACGACGTCGGCACGCTGGTGTTCGCCTGGGAAAGCCACATGCCGTTCATGGCCTGGACCATCGTGCCGTACTGGTCGATCGACCTGCTGTACGGCCTGTCCCTGCTGTTGCCCACCAGCCGTGACGAACTCAAGCGCCATGCCTTGCGCCTGCTCACGGCCCAGGTGATTGCGGTCAGTTGTTTCCTGCTCTGGCCGCTGCGCTTCACCTTCCCCCGGCCGGAAATGGATGGGGTGTTCGGTTGGTTGTTCGACGTGCTCGCGGGTTTTGACAAGCCGTTCAACCAGGCACCGTCGCTGCACATCGCGCTGCTGGTAGTGCTGTGGGTGTGTTATCAGCGGCATCTGCAAGGCTTCTGGCGCTGGCTGATGCACGGTTGGTTTGCGCTGATTGGTGTGTCGGTGCTGACCACGTATCAACATCACTTCATTGACCTGCCCACGGGCGCATTGGCCGGTTGGCTGTGTGTCTGGTTGTGGCCGTTGGATCGGCCGAGTCCGCTGCTGACTGCGCGTCTGGCGGCCGATCCTGCCCGTCGGCGCTTGGCCTTGCGTTATGGCGTGGGCGCGGCGGTGCTGTTCGTCCCGGCGTTTGCCTTGGGCGGCGCGTGGCTCTGGCTGATCTGGCCGGCGGTCGCGATGCTCATGGTGGCGCTGAACTACTTGGTGTTCGGTGCCGATGGTTTCCAGAAGCGTGCCGATGGCCGCTTGAGCCCGGCGGTGCGTTGGTTGTTGGCGCCGTACCTGGCGGCGGCCTGGGTCAATTCCCGCTGCTGGACGCGCCAGCATCCGCAGCCGGATCAGGTGGCGGACAACGTCTGGCTGGGGCGAATCCCCACGCCGATGGAGTTGAAGGACAGCGCGTTTACCGGCGTGCTCGACCTCTGCGCGGAGCTGTCCCTGGACAGCACGGGCGTCGCCTATCGTGCCTTGCCAGTGCTCGACCTGACGGCACCGACCAGCGAGCAATGCCTGGAAGCCGCAGAGGCCATCGAAAGCCTGCGTCAGCACGGGCCGGTGCTGGTCTGCTGCGCCTTGGGTTATTCGCGCAGCGCCACGGCGGTGGTCGCCTGGTTGTTGCACAGTGGACGGGCGGCAAGTGTTGACGCGGCGATCGTGCAAATCCAGCGAGTTCGCCCGCAGATTGTTTTGCACGAGGCGCACCGTCGGGCGTTGGAGCCGTTATCCAGAAGCCGGGAGAATGTCCATGATCACTGATATGGAGCTGCACACCGTGGCGAGCCTGTTGCGCCGGGGTCATTCGCTGGACCAGTTGTCCACCGGGCTGACGCTGCTGGCGACGCTGGTGGGGTTGGGGCAATGGCTGGTGGGGGTCATCGATCCGTGGTTGCTGCTGTTGAGTGCGGCGCTACTGGTGCTCGGTGTGCTGGAAAAGTACTGGGCGTTGCGCGTGGCGTTTGACGCCGATCTGTTCCAGCGCATGGCGGACAGTACCCAATCCCTGGCCGAACGCACCTATACCTTGGATCAGGCCCTCACCTCGCTGGGCCTGCAACCCGCCGAACGCGCCGGCCGTCTCTGGACCGAACGCCGGCACGGTGCGTTGTTGCTGCTGCGTCGGCAGTCGCGATTATTGGCCATACAAGTCGTCTTGGTGCTGGGCTTCATCCTGGCCAGTCCCTGGCTGGCTTCAGGTCTGTAGATAGTTTTTTGTGGCGAGGGGGTTTGCTCCCGCTGGGCTGCGAAGCAGCCCCAAAACCAAGCACTGTGGTGTATCAGATAGATTGTGTTCAGCCTCTTGGGGGCTGCTGCGCAGCCCAGCGGGAGCAAGCTCCCTCGCCACAGTCAGGCTTATGTTTCTCAGGACAAGGAATCCTCATGTTCGAACCCGTGGTCGCCAACCTCATCACTTCAGCCGCCCGCATGGTCACGGGCGCTCGCAGCCTGTGGCTCGGTTGTGCGCCGACGCCGGTGCAGCGGGTCTACTTCGCCAACCACAGCAGCCACGGTGACTTCGTGTTGCTCTGGGCCTCGCTGCCGCCGGCGCTGCGCAAGCTCACCCGCCCGGTGGCGGGGGCCGACTATTGGCAAACCAGCCCGATGCGTCGCTACATCATCAACCGCGTGTTCAACGGTGTGCTGGTGGACCGCGAGCGCAAGGATCCTTCCTACAACCCCTTGCAGCCCATGCTCGAAGCCCTGGAGAACGGCGACTCGCTGATCATCTTCCCCGAAGGCACGCGCAACCCCGACGAAGGCCTGCTGCCGTTCAAGAGCGGGATCTACCACTTGATGAAGGCTCATCCCGAGGTCGAGGTGATCCCGGTGTGGATCGCCAACCTCAACCGCGTCATGCCCAAGGGGCGGGTATTGCCTCTGCCGCTGCTATGCACCACCAGTTTCGGTGCGCCGTTGTGCATCGAAGAAGGTGAAAGCAAAGAGCAATTTCTTGAACGCAGCCGCGCCGCGCTGCTGGCACTGGCCCCGGAGCACGTCTGACATGGATCGATATACCCTGATGTTGTTTGGCGGGATCGGCGCCATTCTGGTGCTGGCTTCGCTGGTTGGTTTCATTCTCAAGCTGCGGACCAAAGGCGCGCCGAACTCGGTCATCGACAACCTCAACGCCCGGATCAATGCCTGGTGGATCATGGTGCTGGTGATCGGCGTGGCGTTCTGGCTCGGCAACGCGGCGGTCATCCTGCTGTTCTACGCCGTGTCGTTCTACGCCCTGCGGGAATTCCTTACCCTGACCCCCACCCGGCGCAGTGATTACCCGGCCCTGGTGGCGGCGTTCTACCTGGCGCTGCCACTGCAATACCTGTTGATCTACTACGACTGGTACGGGCTGTTTTCGATCTTCATCCCGGTGTATGTGTTCCTGCTGCTGCCGATCCTGGCGTCCCTGGGCGGCGATAGCACGCACTTCCTCGAGCGCGCTTCGAAGGTCCAGTGGGGCTTGATGATCGCGGTGTTCTGCATCTCCTTCGTGCCCGCCCTGCTGACGTTGGACATCGCCGGTTTCGAAGGGCGCAACCTGTTGTTGATCGCATACCTGGTGATCGTGGTGCAGCTGTCGGATGTGTTGCAGTACGTCTGCGGCAAGCTGTTCGGCAAACACAAGATCGCGCCGAACCTGTCGCCGTCGAAAACCGTTGAGGGCTTTGTCGGCGGCATTTTCCTGGCCTCGCTGATCGGTGGCGCGCTGTGGTGGATCACGCCGTTCAACCCGTGGCAGTCGTTCCTCATCGCCTTGCTGATCAACCTGCTGGGCTTTGCCGGCGGCATCGTCATGTCGGCCATCAAGCGCGACCGCGGCGTCAAGGACTGGGGCCACATGATCGAAGGCCACGGCGGCATGCTTGATCGACTGGACTCGGTGTGCTTCGCCGCGCCGATCTTCTTCCACCTGGTGCGGTACTGGTGGACCTGAGGAAATCTGTGGCAAACATCTAAACCTGTGGGAGAGAGCTTGCTCGCGATAGCGCCAGGTCAGTCAACATCGATGTTGGCTGATCCATCGCCATCGCGAGCAAGCTCGCTCCCACAAGGGTTTCGGTATTTGGCCCATTGGCACACAGCTCTTGTGGCAAGGGGATTTATCCCCTCGCCACAAGAGCGGTTGGCAATCGATCAATCGAGGATCAGATGCGGCAAGAACCGGCTCGAATCCTTGGTGATCAGGCTGTTGTCTTCCCGCACACCAATGCCGGCCGCCTGGTCGCCGATGACCCAGGAACCGATCAGGGTGTAGCTGTCGTCAAACTTCGGCAGCGGCGCGAACTCCTGGAGAATGAACGGCGCGTCGGTGTAGGGGCCGTCCTCCCTGACGATCAAGCCATCAGCCGTCTGCAGCTCGATGTTGGCGCCTTCCCGGGAAAAGTACGGCTTGCGCACCCAGCCCTTGGGCACCGCTTTGCGGGTGTCTGTATCCAGGTGGGCCGCGAGCAGATTCGGGTGGCCTTTGTTGAATTCCCACAGCAGCGGCAGGATGCCTTTGTTCGAGATGATCGACTTCCAGGCCGGCTCGAAAAACTGCGTATCGCATTGGGCAATCGCCGCACCAAAGGGCTCGTGGAAGATGAACTCCCAGGCGTGCAGCTTGAACAGGTGCGGAATCCAGCGCTCTTGCAGGTCGACGAAACGCCCGTCGCTGTTGAGGCCGATGTCTTCAATATCGATGTGCCGCGATTCGATGCCGACTTTCTCCGCGATCAGCCGCAGGTAGTCCGTGGTGCCCTTGTCTTCCACCGAGCCTTTCATCGAGGCGAAATAGAACGGCTCCTTGAGCTGCAACTGGGCGAAGGCCTGGTGCAGCTTGGTGTCGATGCTGTTGAACTGGTCGGCATGGGCCGGCAGCGTACCGCGCTCGATGCATTGCTCCAGCCAACCCCACTGGAACGCCGCCGCTTCGTAGAGGCTGGTCGGCGTGTCGTAGTTGAGTTCCAACAGCTTGGCCGGGCCCGTGCCGTTGTAGGAGAAATCCATGCGCCCATACAGGTGCGGGTGGCCTTCGAGCCATGAAGTGCGCACCAGGTCGAAGAACGGCGCGGGAATGCTCAGGCGCTCCAGCAGTTCTTCGCTCTGGACCACGCGAGCCACGAGGTCCATGCACATCTCATGGATCTCGCTGGTCGGGTCTTCCAGGTCATACTCGATCTGCTTGAGGGTGAACTGGTAGTACGCGCTTTCGTCCCAATAGGGTTCGCCGTCGATGGTGTGGAACAGAAAGCCGAGCTGCTCGGCGGTCTGTTTCCAGTCAGGACGTTCTGCGCAATGGATC
Source organism: Pseudomonas sp. FSO-7 (assembly GCF_059579345.1). Classification (NCBI taxonomy): domain Bacteria; kingdom Pseudomonadati; phylum Pseudomonadota; class Gammaproteobacteria; order Pseudomonadales; family Pseudomonadaceae; genus Pseudomonas; species Pseudomonas sp. FSO-7. The sequence goes on from NZ_CM184193.1 coordinate 5,857,141, forward strand.
TTCTTCATGGCGCTGGTTCCTCAACCGCCGGAGCTGCTCGAACCGCCCCAACCGCTGCGGGCACTGGACTGGCTGCCGAAGCCACCGCGAGACGTGGACGACGCGACAGACATCGCCTTGCTGCTCTTGACGGAGTCGGTGTAGCTGCCATACCGCGCCTGGTTGGACTTGGTAAAGGTCGAGCCACTGGACACCCGCTGGCTGAGCGTCGAGGACCCGAAGTTGCCGCGATCATCGCGGTAGCGGTAGACCGGCTCGGAGTAATAGCTGCTGCGGTTGCCGCTCAACAGGTTGCCGATCAGCATGCCGGTCAGCAGGTTGCCGAAACCTGACCCTCCCACGTTCGCTTCCGAAGCCGGCAATTGGGCCCGGGCGGCGTCGACCTCGGACTGCGTGACTTCGCCATCGGCGCTCAACTCGAAACCGCCCAGCTTGGGAATGAACTGGCCGGCCGAGTCCTGCTGGCACCAATCGGGAACGAAGTCGGCATCGCAATCGGCCTGGCTGGCGTACGTCGGCGCAATGCGACGATGCTCAGACATGGCGGTCATGTAGGCGTTGGCACAAATGTCCACCGGCAGCTTTTCATCGACACATTGCTGGACAGACTGGAAGTTGTACTTCTTCTGCAACTTGTAGGTTTTTTCCGTTGGCCCGCAACCGGATATCGCCAGGGCGACCGATGCGGCCAGCGAAAGCTGAACGTACTTGCTTCGTTTCATCGGAATCTCCGTGGCGCAATCAGTTCGTGGAAGGCGTCATGCACGCGGCGTTCAACATGCCGACGCTGATGGCCACGGCGGCGATGTAGATACCGGCGGCGATTTCACCGTTCTTGATGCGCGCGGAGGCGCCCTTGAGCACCAGGCTGGTCACCAGGAACGCCAACAACTGAACGACAGCGGCGATCACCGCCCAGACGACGAAATCCAGCAGGCTGATCGAGTAGGCGATCACGTTGCTGGCCGGGATGGCGAAACCAATGAGGGCACCGCTCAGGGCGATCGCCGCAGCCACGTTGCCCGAACGGATCAGTTCGAACTCCTTGTGCGGCGTGACATGGATGTAGATGAACTGAAACAGCGCGAACAGCACGGCCGCGCCGAGAATGTACAGGACGAAACCGAATACGGCGGCCTTGTTCAGGGAAATGGAGAGCGCTTCAAGCATGGACTTCTTCCTTATTCAAAGAGTGTTCAGGTCAGTGGTGTACAGCGAAATACCCAGCGAAGTGCTCAGGCTGACGGTGCCTTCGGCGTCCTCTTCGACGGAGAACAACAGGAACTCCCGGCGATCCGTCAGGCCGGTGTCGCGGGCGTACAACATCGAGCGGTGCTCGACGCTATAGGACTCATCCGGATTGCTCACGCGCTCGCTCAACGTCACCAGTTCTGTCTGGCCCGCCTCGGTGCCCCATTCGCGGGCGTACTCGACACCGTCGTGGGTGTAGGTCGGCAGGCCGATCAGGCTTTCAGGGCCGGCCAGGCGACGCAACTCCGCTTCACTGTTGATCGTGACGTAGCTGAGGTAGTTGAACAGGATCACCGACTCGACCTGCCCGGCGATGTCGCCGCTGGTGTGCACTTGCAGCCAGTAGTCTTCGTCGTTCATGTAGCAGCGCGACAGCCAGTTCGACTGCCCAAGGTCGACGATGCCCAGGCTCCAGATCTGTTGGGAGCCCGGGATGACCACGCTGCTGTTGCCGTCGAGCAGCAACTTGAGCGTGGTATCGAACATGACCTGCTTGCCGGAGGCCAGGCCCAGCGGCCCGGTGATAGGCGAGTTATTGCGGGCTGCCGGGTTCGCGTTCGGGGCCTCAAGCCCCATCAACTGTTTAAACCACCCCATGGGAAATTTCCTTCAGACGCGTGGAGGCGATGTAGAAGAGTTCTCCGCCCACGACACGCGTGGCGCCGGGCGGGTTGATCGCTGGGTGTCGGGCGCCCTGGGCGCGGTAGCCGATCAGCGTAGCGTTGTGCTGCTCTTTCATTCGGATGTAGAGCTCGCCGAACGTCGCCTCAAACGCCTCGGGCAACTTCATCAGGTACTGGGTGGCGCCTTCGCCGACGCACAGCAATTCATTGATGACCACTGACGAGCCCGGATCCTGGGAGGCCCGCACCAGCATTTCGATGGCCATGCTGGAGGTGCATTCCAGGCTCGGCGCATAGGCGCTGGCGAGGGCGGCGGTTTCGCTGTCATTGAAGTGGGCGACCACGTGCCCGACCGGCCCCAATTGATTGATCGCCAGCACGGTGGCCAGGGTCAGGTCGTCGGAGTGGGTGCGCACCAGCACGCGTTCGGCACCCGGCACGCCGGCACGCTGCAACAGCGCGACGGAGGACAGGCTGTCGCCCTTGATGAAGGACGTCTTGCCGGGCATGGGGTTTTCTTCGAGATCGCAATCACAGATGACGATCAGGTTGTCATTGGAGGTTTCGTCCTGCAGCAGCAGTTCGATGACCCGTTCGCTGGAGGCGCCCTCCCAACCGATGAGCACTGTGTGGCCGACCTGGCCGGTGAAATCGCCTTTGCCCTTCATGCCTTTTCTCCATACATCGATGACGCTGCTGGTGGTTTTGCCGATGACCGTCGTCAACAGGGCAATGCCCCCGAGCATGATCCAGGTCGCCACGAAAATTCGCCCGGCGGATGTCTGTGGCAACAGATCGCCATAGCCGACGGTGAGCGTGGTGGTGAGATAGAAGTAGATAAACGTGGCGGCGGCGATGAGGTGTTGCTCGCCCAGCAGCACCAGGCCGATCCAGGCCGTGGACAGGTGCACGCCCAACGCAATGGCCAGGCCCGCCCAGCCAAACCGATGGAAGAAGGACGACGCATACGTGCGCAACAGAAGGAAAATCGACATTTCGTCCCTGACTCCGTGGGGCTTCGTTCCTGGCGGGATCATCGCTCTGGCATCTGAGGGCTTGAGCGTAGTGGCCGGACAGCATTAAACCTGTTGCGGCGCTTGGATAAAAGTACCTGCACCACAATTAAATCCGTGGCGTGCCGGACATTATTGTGGCGAGGGAGCTTGCTCCCGCTGGACGGCGCAGCAGGCCCCATTTTGGAGCCGCTTCGCGCCTCAGCGGGAGCAAGCTCCCTCGCCACGGTTTTTGTGCTCGACCGGCCTTGATTGATCAGGCCGAACCGATCACTCAGCCGATTTTTTCTTCAGGCGTTCCAGAATCGCATTGGCGCTGCCTTCGTTCGGCGTGATGCCGGCATCGCGCAGCTTGCGCTCCAGGTCGGAGCCGGTCGAAGCCTCGGCCAGTTCGTCCTGGGCTTGCAGCTCAGCGGCGCGTTGCTGTTGCTTGGCTTGCAGGCGATTGAGCGTACCGACGGCGGTTTCCAGCTTGCCATTGGCGCCGCCACTGGCGATCGAAGCGCTGACCTGGGCCTTCTGCACGCTTTCGCGGGCCTTGGCCATGTCCACTTGCTGACGCAGGCTCTTGATGCGGCTCTCGGCCTTGGTGATGTCTTTGCGCATGTTGTCCGCGTAGCCGCCGAATTCGGTCGCGTGCTTTTGCTCGGCGTCCAGTTCGGTGGTCAGGGTCGAAATGGCTTCGGCCACTTCCAGTGCCAGGTCTTCGCGGTTGGCCTGGATCGCGGCCAGGGCCTTGGCTTCCAGGTCCTTGATCTTGGCGTTGTATTCGCCAACACGATCGGTTGCCAGCTTGTGCTTGGCCATGATGGTGACCAGCTCACGCTTGGCATTGGCCAGCGCGCTGTCGGCATCGCGGATTTCCTGGTCGAGGATGCGCAGGGCCTGTTGGTCGACGATCGATTCGCCGACTTCGCTGGCACCGCCACGCAGTGCGGTGAACAACTTGCTCCAGATGGACTGAGTCATTGGATGGTTCCTATTCGGCGAATTAGATGAAGAAGCGTTCGAACGCTTCGCTGGCGCGCTGGACGTTGTCGACGAGGGTTTTGACCTCGGTGACGACGTTGGTCAGGCTGGAGTCGGAGCTCAGCGCGCCGAACATGTTGTAGACGACCTGTCCGTTGGGCATGGTCTCGATGCCGATGGACGACAGCGGGAACATTTCCCGGCTGCGCAGCACGGCGTCGTTGAATGCCGCCACGTCGCTGATCGACTCGACGTCCACCAGGACGGTATCGACGATGATCTGGTCGCCAACCACGGCGATGTAGATCGGCAAGCCACCGAAGTCATTCATTTCCAGCTTGATGCTGGACTCGGAGCCTTGGACGAGGGAGAGGGTGATGTCGTTCGCGACCACTTCGTCCAGGGCCTGAAGGGCGCTGTAGAGGCGATCGATGTTCCAGTTATTACCTGCGCTCATGTAATTCTCCGACATGAATGAGCCAGCCAGAATCGGTTGGCGTAGCTGTTTCTCCATCTGCTTGAGCAGGCTTCGGTTTTCGGGAAGCACCCAAGTTTCATGTTTCACATACCCGGCGGCACTCAGGCCGGCGCGCATCTGCTTCATGTAGAAGCTCGATGGTTTTTTCGCGGCGGGTTTGGAGCGCTCTCCCTTGCTGCTCGTTGAATCGCCATCAGGCCCGCCTGGCGAATCCGATGGAGAGCTGGTTTGCATGGTACTGACCCCACTGTGAAAAACTCACGCGTGAGAAACACTACAGGTAACTTCTAAAGCCCACAATAGCTCACGCGTGAGATTTTTATCAGACTCACTCAGCAGGGCCGATTCGTCTGAAAACAGCAAAACCAGCAAACCAAAGGTTGCCGAGAAGGAAGAGCAATTGCTAACGTAACGCCAAACGTCATTACAGGTATTACCCCATGGCTTCCATCAACATCCGCATTGACGATGACCTTAAGCAGCGGTCATTTGCCGAGCTGGAAAAGCTCGGTGTCACGCCTTCCGAATTGCTACGCCAGACACTTCAATACGTGGCGGAGCGAGGCAAATTGCCTTTCAAGACAGCATTAATCAGCGAGGAAGATGAAGCGCTCATTGCAGTGGTTACGGAACGCCTCGCCAACCCTCAACGAGTAAAGGTCAGCCTGGATGACCTATAGCCTTGAATTTGATCGACGTGCATTGAAGGAATGGAACAAGCTAGGCGAAACACTGCGACAGCAATTCAAAAAGAAGCTCATCGAGATTCTTGAGAACCCCCGCGTCGAAGCCAACCGACTCCGACAACTCCCCGACTGCTACAAGTTGAAACTGCGCAACGCCGGGTATCGGTTGATCTATCAGGTTATTGATCAAGAAGTCGTGGTGTTCGTCGTTGCGATAGGAAAACGCGAGCGCGAAGCGGTTTATCAGGATGCGCAGGAGCGCATCTCGTCCGGCTGAAATTTTTTGCTACGCGCATTGCTTACTGAATTGTCCAACAGCCGTTGGACAATTCGCCCTCACGGATAGCTAAAATTCTTGACCAACGTCAACTCGCCCACCGCCCGCATCGGCACGACGAAGGTTTCCATCTTCTCGTTCGGCGTGCCTTCCTCCGTGATCACGGTGACCTGCGCAGTGGTCAGGGCTTGTTGCGCTTGCTCTCCACCGCCCTCACCTTCTTCGCCGTCCTCCTCACTGCGATAACCGCCGCCGTAGTAGTTCACATACACCAGGTACTGGCCTTTGATCGGCGCGGGCATGGCGAAGATTTCCGGGCCGTAGCCGGTGGTGACGTCGACGTCGAGGGCGGCGCCGTTGGCGACGGCGCGGTCGCCGTACCAGATGTGGGCGCCATCGGGGGTAACGAGGTGCAGGTCCAGATCGGTGCCATCGCTGTCCCAGGTCAGCAACACCCGCAGCTTGGCCGGCGTGGCGCCGCCGCTGGTGTTGAGAAACTGCGTGCGATGGCGCTGTTGACCATCGGCGCTGCGCACTTCCACGCTGTTGCTGCCGTTGGGGAACGAGAACGGCCGGTCGAAACGACCTTCCTCATCCAGCTTCAGCGGCAGGCTGACACCGTTGACGATCAACTGGCCCGGCGCGTTACTGTCCTTGGGCGCGCTTTTGATCTGGCCGGTGATGCGGGCGGTGTTGGCCTGGCCCGGGGGCGTGTTGACCGACGAGGCCGGGTAGTTGACGGTCTGGCTGAAGCTTTCGCCTTCACCGCCCGGCGCCCCGCTGCGCCAGCCGCCGACAGGGGTGTCGAGCTTGATGGAGTCGGCGGCCATGGCCGGTGGCAACGCGGTCAGGGCGCAGAGCAACAGCAAGACCTGTGGATAACGGAGTGTCATGGTCTATTCCAGCAAGAGGTGACGGGCGAGCCCTTCGATATAGGTTTCGTCCTGGCCGTTGGGGTGAGCTTCGAAGGCCAGGTGCAAATATTCATGCGTCAGGTCGAGACGGTCTTGCAGCGACAGCACGCCGCGCACATAGATGCGCTGGCGCTCGCGGTCGACATAAGGCCGGCCGAAGGCGACGCGGCAGACGGCGAAAGCGCTGATTTCGTTGTAGCCCACTTCCCCCTCCAGCCGCTCACGCCAGCCCCGGCGCTGCTTCAGCAGCCAGTCCTGGGCGGCGGGCAGCGCCTCGCAGGACGCCACCGGGTTGTCCCAGCGACTGAGGCTGGCACGCGGGTAGGCGTGCAGCAGGATGGCGTCGTAGCGTTGGCCGGCGTTGGCTTGCTCCACCGCTTGTGCCCAGGACAGTTTGTCCGGGCCGGGCTGGTCGGAGTGGTAGGTGACATCGGTGCCGGCCAGGACCAGGTCGCTGGTCCAGGCGGCAATGGCGCGGGTTTCGGACGCCGCCGGGCGGGGTGCGACGCGCTGGCGATGGCTGCTGTCGTCGATGCTCAGGCAATCACCGTTGCGCTGGGCGTTTTGCAGCAGGTAGGTGCGGATCGCCACGGCCAGGGCCTTCGCGGCTTCGGCGGGTTCGGCCTTGGCTTCGCGCTGCAGGACCCGGGCGACGTATTCCTCCCGGTCCAGGCGCGCCACCAGCTTGCCGGGCATCAGGAACAGCTCGCCGTCGCTGTGGATATCCAGTTGATTGCCGTTGGTGAACTCGACGCGGTAATCACCGCGCAGTTGACCCGGCGTGGCAGGCCGATCGCCGGCCATCACCCGCTGCAAGGGATAGCGGGCAAACAGGCCGACTTCCACACAACGCCCGGTTTCCGCCGGCCAGCGGGATGGCAACGCCGTCGCCAAACCTTCGCCGTAGACCTTCAGGACCTGCTGGCTGGTGCCGCGCCCACCGGCCCATACCGGGGTGCCGTCGGCCAGCCAACCGGCGAAACCGCCCTGCCGGGAGGAAGGCCCCTGGTCACCCAGCCAGCTCCAGGTCTTGACCCGCAGGCGACTGCCCAACTCGCCAACCAGCCGCCCGTCCGCCGCGCCGAGCACCACATCCAGCAGCACCCGCCGGGCCTGGTCCTGGGCCGGCAGCAGGGCCAGGGCCTTGAGCAGTTCCGCGACCGGCACCTGCGTCTGGGGTTGCAAGGACGGCAGGCCCAATAACCAGGCCGGCGCCTGGCGGGCCTGCCAGTAATCACGCCAGTTAGCGGCCGACAGCCCGAGCCGCTTTGGCTCGAAATACAAGCCACAGGATTTCACCAGCGCCTGGTCGCGACCGATGCTCTGCCCAGCGTTGCAGCAATAGACTTCTTCCTTCGACTCGCCGCGGCACTCATAGACCGGCTCGCGTGCGTCGGTGTCCACCAGCCAGGCGTAGACAAACAACTTCCACAGGCTGCCCAGTGGCGCCTGCAAGGAAGCGGGCAGCGGCTGGCGATCCAGCACCTGCGTCTGGCTCACGCGCAGCAATTGGCCGTCGAAGGCCAGGCGCAACGGCTCGTCCTGCGCCGTTGCCAGCGCAGGAATCAAGCACAACCACCACCCAACCCACCGCCTGCGCATGTCAGTTGACCGTGACCTGACCAAGCGCCGGTTTCTGTTCGCGAGCCTGATTCTGTGGCGCGTAGACCTGGGTGAAGCGCACCGGTGGCAAGGTGAACTGGCCCTTCTGGGAGAAACGCACCAAGTGCCGCAGGCGCAGCTCGCCACTGAGGGCGTCCACCGGTACCGCATACGCCATCTGGCCGGGCTCGAAGCGGGCCTTTTCCAGGGACGTCGGTTCGCTGTCGGCCTTGCCCATCAACTGGATGCCCCAGGTGGTGCGCTCCACATCGGCGCCCGGCGGCAGCGGCACTTCGAGCATGCCGTAGCGCAATGGCGTCGAGGCCTTGCTGTTGATGATCACTTCATCCAGGTAGAGGCTGTCGCTGGACAATGGTTTGTTGCCCACGGCTTCGAGCTTGAAGGTGTAGGCCTCGTCGCCCGGCACCAGACGCGACAGGCGTCGGGTGATCGACACCGCCATTGGCGCCACTGGCGGTTGCTGGCTCTGGAAGCTCAGTGCCGCTTGCAGCGGACGCTCTTGTGCACCGGTCAACGTCAGCGTCGTTGGAAGCTGCGCACCCTGCCATTGCCAGTAGGTTTCACCGGTCGCACCCTGCTTGGCGGCCCAGCCTTCGCCCGGCGCCAGGGCCACGGCCGGCGCCGCCTGTTCGATGCTGCGCTGCAACCAGGTCAGGGCCAGGGCCCGTTCCAGGGTGGACTGCTGCGGCAGGACGCGCTCCAGCAAGGCCGTGGCGCGAGCCTGATCGAAGTTTTGCAGCGACAGCAACAAGGCTTCAACGAACGGCTGCGGGCTGAGTTCCAGTTGCTGTTGCGCCGCATCGGCTTGACGGCTGAAGGCCGCCGGCAACGGTACCTTGGCCTGTTTCGCCAGGGACGCGGTCAGGACACGGGCGCTGGCCAGGCCAAGGGCCGAATCCGGCGCATACATGACCAGGCTGTCTTCGCCGCCGTCCAGCACGCTCTCGGTGCTGTCTTCACTGGCTTTCGCCAGGTCATCCATCAGGCCGCTGAGCAAGGTGTTCACCGGCAATTGCATCTGCTTGGCGAACGACAGGATCAACGCACGTTGCAGCAGCGGCGTATCACCGGCCTGCTTGGCGTAGACCTCCAGCACCCGCTGCCAGTGTTCCGGCGGCAAGCTCAGATCCAGGGCCTTGCTGGCGTGCCAGTCGGCGTAATAGGCATAGGCGGTGAGGAAGGCATCCGGCTCACCGTCCTGGCCCCACCAGGTGAAGCTCGCCGACGGGCCGGCCATTTGCACCAGGCGCAAGCGGCTGTTTTGCATGATCAAGCGCAAGCGGTCGCGGATCTGCGGGTTCGACGCCAGGGTCGGATACGCGATGCTCAATGGCAACAGGCGACTGGCGGTCTGCTCGACGCCGCCGTAGGGGTAGCTCAGCAGGTCGTCCAGGGCCGAACGGAACAGCGCTTGCGGGCTGTCATCCAGGCGCAGGCGGATGTCGCTGGCGTCGGCCGGCAGGGTCAGCGGGGTGTCGCCGCTGGCCACGTCAAGGCGCTGGCTCTGGGTGACTTGCCAACCGTTGCCGCTGGCGTTCAAGTGCATGGCCAGGGCGTCCTGGGTTTCGCCGTTCAACTGCAACAGCACGCTCAAGTCGCCACTGCTCAGTTCCATGGTCGGCAGCGGTACGTAGTTGATGCCGTTTTTCAGCTCCGCCGCCACACGTTGTTCAGCGCCGGCGTAACGGATCAGCAGTTCGGCCTTCAGTGGTTTTTCCGATTGGCTGAAAGCGAACAGACCCAGTTGCGGCTTGTCGCCCGTGCGGAAGCGGGTCGGGCCGCTCCACTTCAGGTACAGCGGTTTTTCCGAGGCGATGAACTGCTTCTTCTGCCCCACTTGGCCGTCGTCGGCAATGGCCTTGGCGGTGATGCGCCAGCGGGTCAGGGAGTCGGGCATCTTGAAGGTAAAGCGGGCCTTGCCATTGGCGTCGGTGACCAGCTCCGGTTGCCAGGCGGCGGTGTCGACGTCTTCACGCCGCGGCCGCTCCAGCACCTTCACGCCACGCTCGCTGCGGTTGGCCTTGCCCGGCGCGCCGGGGCTGCCTGGCAGCGCCACGTCGTAACTGATGAACGACAGGCTGGCACTGGTGCGCACGTTGTTGCGACGCGGGTGATAGAAGAACTGGTCGATGGTCGGCGCCACTTCCGGTTGCAGGGCATAGACCATTTCGTCCACCACACTCACCGTCAGGTGCGCCGGGATCGCCTTGCCCGCGAACTGGGTGCTCAGGTCCACGGTCACCGTGTCGCCCGGACGGTAAGTGGCTTTATCCGTAACGACGGCAACGTCGATCTGCGGCGTGACCACCTTGATGCCAGCGTTCTGGAAGCTGTACTGGCCGCCCTTGGTGTACAGCACCGAGAAGGTCAGGTTAGGTGCAAAGCTATCCTTCACGGCAATGCGTGCACGGTATTGGGTGTCGCTGAGTTTTTCCATCTTCAGCCAGTCGCCACCCTTGGACAGCAGCGCCGTGGCCTCGACCTTGTCTCGCTCCAGCGACAGCAGCGCATCGCTGACCGGTTCGGGGAAGGTGATCAGCGCCAGCGCTTCGTCACCGGTCTTGTATTCAGGCTTGTCGAAGACGATCTCGACCGTGCCCGGCACGGCCTTGATGCCTTCGCCGGTCACCGCATGGGCGGCGGCGCCGATGACTCGGCCGTGGTCGTCCTTGAGCGTCAGGTTGTAGGTGCCCGGGCGGTCGAAGGTCAGGCTGAAGCCCTTGTCCTTGGCCGCCAGCTTGCCTTCGCCAGTGCTCTGGTCCTCCAGGCGCACCCAGGCGTAGCTGCCCGGCGTCACGGCCTTGGCTTGCTCGTTGCCGCCTTCGTTGGCGTAGCTGAACGACACCTTCTGGCCAACGGCGCTGAACCGCTGGGGAGCGCTCAGGCGGAAATTCGCCGCGCCACGGTCGATGAGGATTTCCTTGGTGGTCTTGACCCGATACGCCGCGCCATCGCTGGCGAACACAGTGAGGGTGTAGCGGCTCGGCTTGTCGGCGGCCGGCAGGTCGAGGATCGCGTTACCCTTGGCATCGGTGGTCACTTCGCTGCTGGTCAGTTCCACCGGGAATTGCCCCAGGTATTGCAGTTCGTTATCCACCATCGACAGTTGCTGGGCGCGCAGGCTCAGGCTCACCTTGGCATTCACCACCGGCTTGCCGTCCGGGTAGAGCAACACGAGGCTGCCCTTGACCGGCTCGCCGGTACGGTAGTCCTGCTTGGCCAGGTTCAGGGCGATCTCGAAGTGCGGCTTGATGTATTCGGCCACGCGGAAGGCGCTGCTGTAGAGCTGGTCCTTGTAGCTGAAGCGCAATTCATAGCCGCCGGCCACGGCGTTTTCCGGCAGTTGGAAACGGCCTTGGGTGCCGGCCTTGGAATCCAGCTTCAGGGCCAGGGTTTGCAGCGCGGTGCCAGTGGCGTCCAGCACGCTGACATTGACGTCGGCGGCAGTCGGTTGCACCGAGTCACGGGCGTTCTTGAACTCTCGGCCAACGATTTTCAGCGACACCCAATCCCCCGGCCGGTACAGCGGCCGGTCGGTGAAGGCATAGAGCTTGGTGTCGTAGATTTCGCTGTCGTAGTAGAAGTTTTCCGAGACGAATACCCCGCCCTCCTCGTCTTCACCGATGACGAACGAACGCTCCGGGCTGACGTGCTTGAGGCGCAGCAGGCCGTCTTCATCGGTGGCACCGCTGCTCATCACGCCCAGGCCATCGGTCCACAGCACGTTGACCTTGGGCACCGAACGCCCTTCATGCTTGCGTGCGGCCCAGACCAGCAATTCATCGCCGGCAATCTTGCTCACGGCCACGGTGTTGGAGACGAAGACCATGGTGGTTGCGCGGTATTTGCCGATCAGCGCTTCCACCAGGTACAGGCCTGGCTTCAACTGGCCCAGCGGCACATAGACGTTGCCCGGGGCGACGCTGACGAACTCACTGGACGAGCCGGCCAGGTTGACGCCTGCAGGCGGCTGGATCGGCTTGGCTTGCCAAAGTGGATAACGGAACTGGCTGACCACCGGCAAGCCCGGGATCAAGGCGAATTGCGCCGGAGCGTCATACGGGGTCGGCGCGACCAGGGCGTTGCCGACCTTCAGTTCCGGCACTTCTTCGGTGACTTGCTGGCGGGACTCGTAGGAGAACGCCCGCTGCATCACCCGACGGGATTTGCGGTACCAGTTGTCCCACAGGTACGCGAGGGTGTTCGACAGGCCTTCGCCCTTGAACTGGCCGTCGCTGACCACGCGGTGCAGGTTCTTCTGGCGCTTGAGGAAGTCCAGCGGCTTGTCGATGCGATAGACGCGAATATCCGCGCCGCCATAGGGCTCCATGCGGAACCGGCGGTAATCGCGGCCCGGCGCTTCGAGGCGAACCATGGCCTGCTCGTCGCTGGCAAAACTGCTGTCGGCCAGCAGGAAGAAGCTTTCACCGGCCACCGGCGTGTAGCCGCTGGGCTCCACCGTGTCTTCGGCATTCACGACAGGTGCCAGCAACAGGGCAAACAGCAGGGGCAATTTTGAACACAAGCGCAGCATGCGGGCACCGGTCATTGGGAGAGAAAGTTGAGTCGATAGACGCCGATGAAGTTGGGGTTGGCTGCGTCGGGTATCCATCGGGTGTCCTTCCAGTTCATGAGTTGTTGCAGGCTTGCGGAGCGCATGCCGTTGTCGGTAGGGGTTGTGGTGCCGGTGTGATAGGCGATGTAGCGGCCCATCCAGATCATCAGGTGCTGGTCGTCGCCCTGATCGAAGAACATCAGGTCGCCAGGCCGGGCCTGGGCGACATCGCGGCCCACCAGGCGACTGTTGAACTGGATCAGCTTGATGGCGTTGACGTAGGGCCCGACCTTGCCGCCGCCCTGCTGCCATTGCTGGGCGAGGCGTCGTTGCGCATCGCTGAGCGGCAGTTCCGGCGGCAGGTAGCGATTGGACAGGCCGTTGCTGCGCAGCCATTTTTCATCGTGGACCTTGAGCGCTTCATTGGCGGCGAAACGCACCAGCCCGGCGCAGTCCTGCTGGTACCAGCGCGGGCTCGGGCCTCTGCTCAGTTGTTCCTGGGCAATGCGCACGAACCAGGCGCGAAAGACCTGGGATTGCTGCACGTCCAGCGCCGGCGCCTCGACGGCAAGCGCAGGCCCGCCAAGCAGCAACGCCAGCAGCAGCGTCAACGCAGGATTGCGGATCAGTGCTGTCACAGCGCTTTCCATTCCAGCGGCAGCCACTGCCAGTGACCGTCCGGCTCGCTGCCTTCAGGCAAGGTCAGGGCGTATTTGCCGTAGCCGCCGAGGGTGCGCAGTTTCGGGATCAGGTAGGTTTGCGCGGCGTTGTAGAACACCGGTTCCATGTCCTGGGGCAAGCTGTCGAGGGTTTCGCGCTGCATCAGTTGCGCCATGGAATCCGGGCCGAAGTAGACCGGCATCAGCAGGTCCTTGGGCACCACATCGGCCATGGGCGGGAAGCGTTTGTCGAGGGTGCCGAGGGCCTTGTCCACCAATTTGTCATCGAGGGAGAACAGCAATGTGGAACCGTGGCGTGCCAGGCTGACCCGCAGGAACGCCTTGCCGGTAATCGCCTCGGGCTGCTCCGCTTCCTTGGCCAGGTAAGGGCCGAAATTGGAGCTGACCTGACGCAGCCACTGGTGAGTCGAGCCTTGTTGTTTCTCGACGACCGGGAATGCATGTTCGGCGACGTTGTTTTCATAAGCGCCAACCATCGAACCGAACAGATTGCCCAGGTCGGCATCGAGCTTGCCGTCGTCTTCATTCAGGCTTGCCACCAACAGCGGCGTGTACAGGCGCGAATCAGCGTACCAGCAAAGGCCTGCGGCGCCGGCCACATGGTCGACCATGGCCTGGGCGGCTTTTTCGTCGGCGCCGAGTTTGACCAGCAACGGTTTCTGTTGCTCGGCGGCGAGGGGCAAGGCCACACAGGCACTGGCACCCATGGGCATGGCTTGCCAGATCGGCTTGAAGTCGAAGTCCGGCTGGTTTTCCAGTTCGTCCATGGCCAGGAAGCTGTGCCAGCCCTTGTCGTCCATGTCGAAACGCAAACCGGCGAAGTTCGGGATGAAACGCTGGTACCCCATGGCGAGCACGCTGGCGTTGACCGAGATGCGTTGCTTGACCTCCGGCGCCTTGGGCGGCAGGCCGAAGGCTTCGGGGAACAGCTTTTCCCCGGCCAGCAGCGCCTCAAGGGATTGGGTCGAGACCATGCCACGTTCGTCGGTAGGGCCATTGCCTTTGTCGTAGAGCTTGGTCGGGTTGGACAGCACGACCAGTTTGTCGCCGTGGGAGGCGAAGACCAGGGATTTGCTGGCGTTATAGCTGAGCTGATACAGCGCGACTTCGTCGCCGCCCACCTTCAGGTCGCCGAGCTTGCTCAATTGGGTGTCATCCAATGCGACTTTCGCCAGCGGTTCCAGCATCTTCGCCAGGCCGCCGCGATCCATCACCAACAGGAAATCCTTGAGGCGACCGTCCGCACCACGCCACAGCGCGACATCGGCCGGCTGGTCGAACAGCGCTTCGATCAGGCTGTCCTGCAGCTTGAGGTCATGCTCGTAGATGATCCGGCGCAGGCTGCCGATCAGCCCGAGGCGGTCGGCATGGGCCTCGTAATAGAAGACGAAGTCCTCGGTGAGCGTGTCCTTGAGAAACGGCACCGCCAACAGGTCCTTGGGCAACTGGCTCAGGGAATGGGCCTCGAGCAAGCCGTCGGGACGGCTCAGGCCGAGTTTTTCCAACGCCAGCTCCATGGGCGGCGCCTTGGGCTTGGTCATGAACCAGCCCAGTCCGGCGGCGACACCGGCCACCAGGCACAGCCCGATCAGTATCGCCGGCCAGCGGCGCACAGGTTTGGCGACAGGTGTCGGCGTGGTCGGGGAAGCAGTGTTGTCGCTCATATTCACAAGGGCCTGTTCATCCGTGGAGCGGATACTTAGTAATTGAAAGTCTTGACCAGCAACAAATCGCCAATGGCGCGCAGGGGCACGACAAAGGTCTCGCGTTTTTCATCGACGGTGTTTTCGTTGAGCACCAGGTTGATCTGCGAGGTGATCACCTCGTTCTGATTGCTGGTCTCATCAAAGTTGTAGCCGCCGCTGCCGTAGTTGCCCCAATAGTTCACGTAGACCAGGTAGGTGCCGTGCATCGGCGCGGTCATGGTGAACATTTCAGGGCCGGGGCCGTCGACGCCATCCGGGTCGAGGCCGCCACCGTTGGTCAGCGCCGGCCGGCCGAAGAACGCATGTTGGCCGTCGGGGGTGACGATATGCAGGTCGAGCTCGGCCTTGGGGTCGTCCCAGCCCAGCACCACGCGGATCTGCGCCGGGGTGCGCAGGTTGTTGGCTTCATAGAATTGCACGCGCTTGAGGGACTGGCCTTCGGAGCTACGCACCTCGACGCTGTTGGAACCGGCGCCGAACGCATACGGCCGGGCGAAACGCCCCTCGTCGTCGGTATAGAGATTCAGTGGGTTGCCGTTGACCGCCAGGCTGTGGGGCTGACGAGCCGTGCCCATGTCTTTGATCCGGCCTTCGATCATCGTGCGGTTGCGCTGCACGCCCCGGTCGATGGGCGGAGTGGGATAGGCGACCTGCGGGTTTTCCGTGCGATCGAGCAAGCCACTGTAGCGCCAGCCCCCGACCGGTTCCGACAGCTCGGCCGAAGGCTCGGCCCACGCCAACGGCGCGCCAAGCAACACGATCAATAAAGAAAGAAAACGCACGTATGCCTCCTGCCATGCACGACGCAACCCGGCGCCCTTCCTCGGCGCTGCTTGTCATTATTCGGGTGTCGCCTGAAGGCCCCGCTACAAGGGGCCGTAGATGGCGCGAAGAGTAGCTATTCGACGAATTTTTCACAATCGGGGAACGCGCGATTCTGTGTGGGAAATCACGTACTGAACGGTGCGTGAGCCGAATAGAGGATTTATTCGGCTCACCAAATGAGCCGAATAGCGTTATTATTCGGCTCATTCATCTTTGGACAGGCGCATGGCATTCCATTGGATCTGGCAACAGCCCGACTGGCCCAGTTTTCACTGGCAAGCTGAAACATTGGCACCGCTGCTTCGCGAATGCGTGCAGACCCAGGGTCAATTGCTCGGCATGGCCGGCGCGGTCACGACTTCGCTCAGCGCCCAGAACGAACTGGATGCCTTGCTGCAAAACATCGTGACCTCCTCGGCTATCGAAGGAGAGCAATTGAATGTCGGCTCGGTGCGCTCTTCCCTGGCCCGGCGCCTGGGCCTCGAACAAGGCAATGACACGCCGGTCAGCCAACGCAGCGAAGGCTTGGCGAACTTGTTGCTGGACGCGACCCGGCACTTCAACCAGCCCCTGACCATCGAGCGCTTGCTGGAATGGCACGAGTGGTTGTTTCCTGATCAAACGAGCCACCTTGCCCATCGGCAGATCCGCGTAGGTGCGTTGCGCGGTGACGAACCGATGCAAGTGGTCTCAGGTCGACTGGACCGACCTACCGTTCACTTCGAGGCGCCGCCTCGCCAGGGCCTTGAACAGCAATTGCAAACGTTCGTCGACTGGTTCGAGGCCAGTCGTCATCAGGCCGAGCTCGATCCGTTGTTGCGTGCCGGTATTGCTCACTTCTGGTTTGTCACCCTGCATCCGTTCGACGATGGCAATGGTCGCCTGACTCGTACCCTGACCGACCTCGCACTGGCCCAGGGCGAAGCCCAAGCGATCCGTTTCTATGCCATGTCGGTGAGTATCCTGGAAGACCGCGCCGGCTATTACCGAACCCTCGAAAGCAGTCAGAAAGCCACACTTGATATCACGGCCTGGTTGACCTGGTTTCTGCAGACCCTGTTGCGCAGCCTGCACAAAGCGATGACGCAGATCGAAAGCGTGTTGGGTAAGACGCGGTTCTGGCAAGCCCATCGCGCTTCGGCACTCACGCCTGAACAGACCAAAGTGCTGAATCGGTTGCTCGATGGCGGTGAAAAGGGGTTCGAACAGGGGATCAACGCCGCTCAGTACCAAGCCGTGGCCAAGGTCTCCAAGGCGACGGCAACGCGACATCTGACGGAGCTATTGGAGAAAGGCTGCCTGGAGCGGATGCCTGGCGGCGGGCGCAGCACGCGCTACCGCATAAATTATCCAGACGCATAAGATCATTTGTGGCGAGGGGATTTATCCCCGCTGGGTTGCGAAGCGACCCCAAAGCTGAGTACTCAAGCCAGCTGACACACCGAGGTGTGAGCTTTTAGGGGGGCTTCGCAGCCCAGCGGGGATAAATCCCCTCGCCACAGACGCTCGACTCCTCGCTGATAGGGGGTATAGCCTGGCGCCCTGATTTGCCCCAAAACCCCATGTCTGCTAGTGTCGCGCCGGTTTAACAGTCAACCGGAATAGCCGCCATGGCCCGCAAAAAAGCTGCACTGGATTTCGAACAATCTCTGGCCGACCTGCAAACGCTGGTCGAACGGTTGGAGAACGGCGAATTGTCGCTGGAAGACTCGCTGACCGCCTTCGAGCAGGGTATCGGCTTGACTCGCGACTGCCAGGCGGCGCTGGCCCAGGCCGAGCAGAAGGTGCAATTGCTGCTCGAACGCGACGGTGAGCTGACCGAAGAGCCTTTCGACGCGGAACAACCTGAATGATCGGCGCCTATCAGGCCAGCAGCCAGGCCCGGGTCAATGCTGCACTGGATACCTTGTTCAGCGCCCCGAGCCCGGAACTGGCGCGCCTGTACGAAGCCATGCGCTACAGCGTGATGAACGGCGGCAAGCGTGTGCGGCCGCTGTTGGCCTACGCTGCGTGCGAAGCCTTGGGCGGCCAGGCCGAACAGGCCAACGGCGCGGCCTGCGCGGTGGAACTGATCCATGCGTACTCACTGGTGCACGACGATTTGCCGGCCATGGACGACGACGACCTGCGGCGCGGCCAGCCCACCACCCACAAGCAATTCGACGAAGCCTGCGCGATCCTGGCCGGCGACGGCTTGCAGAGCCTGGCGTTCAGCGCCCTGCTGGACCCGGCCCTGAGCGACTGCCCGGCGCAGGTTCGCCTGGACATGGTCAGTGCTTTGGCACTGGCGGCAGGCCCCGCCGGAATGGTCGGCGGCCAGGCCATCGACCTGGGCTCGGTGGGCCTGAAACTGGACCAGAGCGCCCTGGAATACATGCACAGGCACAAGACCGGCGCTTTGATCGAGGCCAGCGTCCAGCTCGGTGCCCTGGCCAGCGGCCGGGCCACACCCGCCCAGTTGCAAGCCTTGCAGACCTACGCCCGGGCCATCGGCCTGGCGTTCCAGGTGCAGGACGACATCCTCGACGTCGAAAGCGATACCCAGACCCTCGGTAAACGCCAGGGTGCCGATATCGCACGGGACAAGCCGACCTACCCGGCCCTGCTCGGCCTCGACGCGGCCAAGGCCTACGCCTTGGAGTTGCGTGACCAGGCCCTGGCCGCGCTGCGACCCTTTGACGCGCCGGCCGAGCCGTTGCGCGACTTGGCGCGATATATCGTCGAACGACGCAGCTGATACAGGGTCAACCCATTCATGAGTGCGTATCGGCCAAGTTCCGGCCTACGCGTGGGCAGCTTGCGATCCATAAGGTAAACTGCCGCCTCTTTCTATACCTATAACGATTCGCCTGATGCCCACGACGTTTCAAGAGATTCCCCGCAAACGCCCGACCACGCCCCTGCTGGACCGCGCCAACACGCCGGACGGCCTGCGTCGCCTGGGTGAAGCCGAGCTGGAAACCCTGGCCGATGAGCTGCGCCTGGAACTGCTCTACACGGTCGGCCAGACCGGTGGGCACTTCGGCGCGGGCCTGGGCGTCATCGAGCTGACGATCGCGCTGCATTACGTGTTCGACACCCCGGATGACCGGCTGGTGTGGGACGTCGGGCACCAGGCCTATCCGCACAAGATCCTCACCGATCGTCGCGAGCGCATGGGCACGCTGCGCCAGAAGGACGGTATCGCCGCCTTCCCGCGCCGCTCCGAGAGCGAATACGACACCTTTGGCGTCGGCCATTCCAGCACGTCCATCAGCGCCGCCCTGGGCATGGCCATTGCCGCCCGCCTGCAAAACAGCGAGCGCAAGGCGATTGCGGTGATTGGCGACGGCGCACTGACCGCCGGCATGGCCTTCGAGGCGCTGAACCACGCGCCGGAAGTCGACGCCAACATGCTGGTGATCCTCAACGACAACGACATGTCGATCTCGCGCAATGTCGGTGGGTTGTCCAACTACCTGGCGAAGATCCTCTCCAGCCGCACCTACGCCAGCATGCGCGAAGGCAGCAAAAAGGTGTTGTCGCGCTTACCCGGCGCCTGGGAGATCGCCCGCCGCACCGAAGAATACGCCAAGGGCATGCTGGTGCCCGGCACGCTGTTCGAAGAGTTGGGCTGGAACTACATCGGCCCCATCGACGGCCATGACCTGCCCACGTTGATCGCCACCCTGCGCAACATGCGCGACCTCAAGGGGCCGCAGTTCCTGCATGTGGTCACCAAGAAAGGCAAAGGCTTCGCCCCGGCGGAAGTCGACCCGATCGGCTACCACGCCATCACCAAGCTCGAACCCCTGGACGCTCCGGCCGCCGCGCCGAAAAAGGCCGGTGGACCGAAGTATTCCGGCGTCTTCGGCCAATGGCTGTGCGACATGGCCGCCGCCGACCCACGCCTGGTGGGCATCACCCCGGCAATGAAGGAAGGCTCGGATCTGGTGGCGTTCAGCGAACGCTACCCACAGCGCTATTTCGACGTGGCGATTGCCGAGCAGCACGCCGTGACCCTCGCCGCCGGCATGGCTTGCGAAGGCGCCAAGCCGGTGGTGGCGATCTATTCGACCTTCCTGCAACGGGCCTACGACCAGTTGATCCATGACGTGGCGGTGCAGAACCTCGACGTGCTGTTCGCCATCGACCGCGCCGGCCTGGTGGGCGAAGACGGCCCGACCCACGCCGGCAGCTTCGACCTGTCGTTCCTGCGTTGCATCCCCGGCATGCTGGTGATGACCCCGAGCGATGAAAACGAACTGCGCAAGATGCTCACCACCGGCCACCTGTTCAATGGCCCGGCGGCGGTGCGCTACCCCCGTGGCACCGGTCCGAACGCGACCCTCTCGACCGACCTCGAACCCATCGAGATCGGCAAGGGCGTGATCCGCCGCCAGGGCAAGCAAACCGCCCTGCTGGTGTTTGGCGTGCAACTGGCCGAAGCCTTGAAAGTCGCCGACACCCTGGACGCCACCGTGGTGGACATGCGTTTCGTCAAACCCCTGGACGAAGCCCTGGTGCGCGAGATGGCCGGCAGCCATGACCTGCTGGTGACCGTCGAGGAAAACGCCATCATGGGCGGCGCCGGCGCGGCGGTCAGCGAGTTCCTGGCCCGGGAGAACATCCTCAAGTCGGTGCTGCACCTGGGCTTGCCGGACAGCTACGTCGAACATGCCAAGCCGGCGCAGATGCTGGCTGAGTGTGGGCTGGATGAGGCAGGAATCGAAGCGGCGGTGCGGCGGCGGTTGCAGCTGTTGAGCCTGTAAGTTCAGCCAACACAAGCCCCTGTGGGAGCGAGCTTGCTCGCGATAGCGGTGCATCAGCCAATGGATTAATTGACTGATCTGCCGCCATCGCGAGCAAGCTCGCTCCCACAAGGGTTTGTGCAGACCAGAAATGTCCGGAACACCCATGAAACTGCGCCTCGCCCTCACCCTTTCCCTACTCCCCACCCCCGACCTGCTGGCCGACACCTTCGAGCGTGACCAGGCCCTGAAGCTGCCCGACATCGTGATCAGTGCCAACCGCCAGGTCGAAGCCCGCAACGACAGCAGTGCGGCCAACACCGTGTTCACTCGCGACGATATCGACCGCCTGCAACCGGCCAGCGTCACCGACTTGCTCAGCCGCGTGCCGGGGGTGCAAGTGGCGCCGCTGGGTGGGCGCGGCAGTCTGCCGGGGGTTTACATTCGCGGCACCAAATCGGCCCAGAGCCTGGTGTTGGTGGACGGCCAGCGCATCGGTAACGCCACTTCCGGCGACAGCAACCTGCAGCGCTTGAACATCAACCAGATCGAGCGGGTGGAAGTGCTGCGCGGCTCGCGTTCGGTGATCTACGGTGCCGACGCGGTGGGCGGGGTGATCCAGATTTTCACCCGGCGCGGCAACACGCAAGGCCTGCAACCGCGCCTGCATGTGGGGGTCGGCAGCCACCAGACCTGGGAGCGCAGCCTGGGCCTGTCCGGCGGCGACGAGCAGACCCGTTTCAACCTCGGCGCCAGCCTCGACGACAGCGCCGGTAGCAACCGGACCCACAAGTCCTACACCAGCGACCGCGACGACGACGCCAATCGCAACCAGTCCTTCAGCCTGAGCCTGAGCCATGCGGCCAGCGATGACCTGGAAGTCGGCCTGAACCTGCTGGATAACCGCGGCAAAAGCGAATACGACAACCCGTTCGGCCGCTTCGACCCGACCACCTTCGAGTCCCTGCCCCAGCAACCCTACAGCGAGTTTGCGGTGAGCAGCTTCAGCACCTATGTGGACGGGCGAATCAACGACGCCTGGACATCCCGTCTGGAACTGGGCCACAGCGAGAATCGCGAGAAGACCTTCGACAAGCTCAGCGACGTCCGCGAAGTCTTCAACACCTACCGTGATTCCGTGACCTGGCAGAACGACCTGACCCTGGACGAGCGCAACAGCCTGATCGTCGGCGGCGACGGGTATCAGGACCGGGTCAACAGCAGCACGCCGTTCGACGAAGACAGCCGCTGGAACCGTGCCGCGTTTATCCAGCACCGCTTCCAGGCCGAAACCTTCTCGACTGAACTGGGCCTGCGTCGCGACCAGAACCAGCAATTTGGCGGCCAGAACAGTTGGAGCGGCACCCTCACCCTGCCGATCGACCCGGACAATGACCTGCTGCTGACCTACAGCGAGAGCTTCCGCGCACCGACCTTCAACGACTTGTACTACCCGGACTTCAGCAACCCTGACCTGAAACCCGAGACGGCCAAGAGCTACGAGCTGCAATGGCGCAGCCAACTGAGCGACAGCGCCCGCCTGGAAACCTCGCTGTACCGCACCGACCTGGAAGACGCGATCATTTTTGGCCGCGACTCACGCCCGCAGAATGTCGCCTCGGCGCGGATCAACGGCTTTGAAATGGCCTACCTGCAGGATGTGTTCGGCTGGCAAGGCAATCTGGCCCTGGCCATCATCGACCCACGGGACCGCGACAGCGGCCACACCCTGGCCCGCCACGCCCGGCGGACCTTGAGCCTGGACCTGGACCGGCAATTCGACCGCCTCGGCCTGGGCGCCACCTGGCAAGCGGTCAGCGGCAGCTACGACGATGAAGACAACCGCAACGCCCTGGGCGGCTATGCCTTGCTCGGGTTGCGTGGCAGTTGGGCGTTGACCCGGGAGGTGAAGCTGGAGATGAAGGTGGATAACCTGCTGGACAAGGGGTACAGCCGGGCGCTGTATAGCCATGATGGCGGCCAGTATGGGTATCGGGAAGAAGGTCGGGCGTGGGTGTTTGGGGTGACTTGGACACCTGCGCTCTGATCCAGGATTTGTGATGTTTGAGCGGGCCTCTTCGCGAGCAAGCCCGCTCCCACAGGGTACGCATTCCAACTGTGGGAGCGGGCTTGCTCGCGAAGGGCGCGCCGCGGTCTACCTGTCTGGCGCAATCAACTCGCACAACCGCGCCGTGGCCTCGATCATCTGCCCACTGGGGCGCTCCAGCCCCTTGTCATTGACCAACAACCATCGTCCCTGCGCCACCGGCCAGGCTTTCCAGGCATCAAGCTGCGCTTGTTCCGTGGCCAGGATGACCTGCGGATTGCGCTGCAGCACCGCTTCCACACTCACCTGCGGCGCCGGCACGCTCAGGTCGGCAAAAACGTTGCGCGCCCCGCACACCGTCAGCGCATCACTGATGATCTGCCCGCCACCGACGGTGTACAGCGGCCGGTCCCAGACCTGGTAGAAAACCGGCAACGGCGGGTCCCGTCGATAGCGCTGGCGTAACGCCTCAAGACGCACGCGCAACTGCGCCGCCCGCTGCACGCCTCGCTCCGGGCGACCGAGTTGCACGGCGATGGCTTCGATTTGGGTAATGAGTTGGTCGAGGTTGCGGGGCTCGGCGACATGGATGGGGATGCCCAGGCCCTTGAGTTGCTCGCGCTGGGCCGGGCCGACACTGCCGGGCCAAAGCAGGAGCAGATCGGGCTTGAGGCTGAGCAAGCGCTCCATGTCCAGTTGCCCGTAACGGCCTACCGAGGGCACGTCCTTGAGCGCCGACGGGCGATCACCGCCATCCAGCACGCCTACCAACAGGTCCGTGGAGCCCAGTTCAACGACGATTTCCGACAGCGATGGCGCCAGGCTGACGACCCGCGTGGCCGCCATCGTCGAGGCGCTGACGGCCAGCAGCAAGACCGCCAGCCAGCGGCTCATCAGCCGAGTTGACGCGGGATGCGGTACAGGTAGAACAACACGGCGGTCGACAGCGCCAGCAGCATCAACGGCACGGCTTCCAGGCCCACGAACACCGCCAGGGCGCCGACCCAGGCCGGTAGCCCGGCCACCAGGAAGGCGGCGCGGCGACGGGCCGCCAGGTCGATCCACGCCTGGGGCTCTTCGGGGGTGTCGAGGGCTTTCTGGGTGGCGATCAGGGCCTGTTTATACGGCCCGAAGAATCGCAGGCTGACAAACATCGACGCCACGCCGGCAATGAACAACGGCATCGCCAGCACCGGCAGGATCGCTTCGCCCTGGCCGAACACCGCGTTGATCACAAACAGTGGCAACAAGGCCAGGGCCAGGTATTTCCACCAACTGACCGATAGCCGCCGCCGAACCTGACCACGCGTCACGCCCGGTCAACCTCGCCTTGGTGCTCGTTGCCCATCATGTGGTCGAGCTTGCTGGCCTTGGTCGCCAGGTAGAGTTTGTTGTGGGGGTTGTGACCGGTGTGCAGCGGCACACGCTCGGCCACCACGATGCCCATGTCGGTCAATGCCTTGACCTTGCGCGGGTTGTTGGTCATCAAGCGCAACGACTTCACGCCCAGATGTTCCAGCATCGGCAGGCAGATGCTGTAGTCACGCAGGTCGGCGGCAAAGCCCAGGCGTTCGTTGGCTTCCACGGTATCGGCGCCGCCATCTTGCAGTTCATAGGCGCGGATCTTGTTCAACAGGCCAATGCCACGGCCTTCCTGACGCAGGTACAGCAACACGCCACGGCCTTCACGGGCGATGGCCTGCAGCGCGGCCTCGAGTTGCGAACCGCAATCGCAGCGCTGGCTGAACAGAGCGTCGCCGGTCAGGCATTCGGAATGCAGGCGACCCAACACCGGAGAACCGTCAGCGAAATCACCCAGGCTCAGCACGACGTGCTCGCGGCCGGTGGCTTCATCGAGAAAACCATGCATGGTGAATTGCGCAAAGGGCGTTGGCAGCTTGGAAGCGGCAACAAAAACGACAGGCACCGGTGTGCTCCTGATCTAGTACTGGAGATTCGCAGAGGCGGGCATTGTAACAGCACGATCCGACAGACGCTTAGGCTGAATTGTCGGCCATAACCATCGAAAAGTTTGATTACGGCTTTGGTGGCTTGCCGTGCTCGTCGAAGGGATAGGGTTGCTTCCAATGTTCGAAAATCGGCTTGAGCTTGCCGGTTTCTACCAGCACTTTCATCCGCTCGTCGAACAGTTCCATCAATGCCTTTCCGTTTGCGTTGTTGGCAAAGCCCAGGTAGAGGGGCAAGTTGATCAGCGGCGAGAGTTTGAACTGCTTCGGGTTATCGGCCTTGGCCAGCACTTCTTCGATTTCCATCGACGCATCGATGTAAAAATCCGCTCGCTCATGAATCAACATCGGCAAGATCCCCACCGCCCGGTGGATCTCATTGAAACGCCGGATGTTGGGCAGGTAGTTGTTGTATTCGTACCCGCGCATCCATACCAGCCGATAGTTGCCAATCGTCGCCAGGGTGGGCGTCGGCTTGGAGGCCAACCCCAAGGCATAGATGTGATCGACGTCGTAGTGCCACTTCGGGTAAAGCACGCCTTCGGACTCATCCCGATAGGCGCCGACCTGCACGTCGACCTCGCCGCGCTGCACCAACCCGATCGAGCGGGTGTAGGGCACGCTACGGATTTCCAGCCGGATGCCTTCAGGCTCGAACACCGCGCGCAAGATGTCCCAGCCCATGCCCTGGCCATCGGCCTGGGTGTAGTCGACCCACTCCTCGCTGGCCGCGCGGACCTTGTCGGGCAGTGGCGCCGACTCGGCCACCCCTGCCCCCACACAGGCTCCTAAACACAGCAACAGCAGTAGTGCGCGTTTTACGCCCATGCCTGGCTCCTTCAGGTGAAACACCACACCAATCCTTGCATTGCCAGCCAGGCGAAAACCCCGGCCAATACATCGTCGAGCATGATCCCGACGCCTCCGTGCACATGTCGGTCGATCCAGCGGATCGGCCACGGCTTGAGGATATCGAAGAAACGGAACACCAGAAATCCCGTCAGTAACCAATACCAGCCTTCCGGTACCAGCCACAGGGTGATCCACATGCCGACCATTTCGTCCCAGACGATGCCTTCATGATCGTGCACCCGCAGGTCGTCCGCCACTTTGCCGCACAGCCAGAAGCCAAACAGCATGGTGATGCCGAGCATCAACCAGTAGCCCCAGTCCGGCAACATCTGCCACAACGGTATGAAGGGTAGCGCAACCAGCGAGCCCCAGGTGCCCGGCGCTTTAGGTAAAGTGCCCGAACCGAAGCCAAATGCCAGGAAATGCCAGGGATTGCGCCAGACCGAAGGCGGAACGAACTCTGCCGGGACCTGGTTGGGATGATCTGTCACGGTGTCTCCCGAAAATGTTGATAGCCCCGTACCTGCGGGGTGATGTCGTGCCCGTCGCTGTCGACCAGCTTGACGCCTTGCCCGGCCAGTACACTGCCGATCACATGGATCGGCCAGCCTTCGGCCTGCAACGCCGACAATCGGCTCGGTGCCAGGGCGAACAGCAGCACGTAATCGTCACCGCCGCTCAGGGCGGCCTGCGTGGCATCCGTGCGGCCAAGAAAGGTTACCAGAGCGTTGGACAGCGGCAGTCGGTCCCGTTCAACCTGCAAGGCTACCCCGGACGCCAGGGCGATATGCCCACAATCGGCCAGCAGGCCATCGGAAATATCCATCGCCGCGCTGGCCTTGCCCCGCAACGCCAGGCCCAAGGCGATCTGCGGTTGGGGCGACCAATAATGAGCCAGCAGCGGCTCGGCAAGCGCAGGTTCGGCGCGACGCTGACCGAGCACCAACGGCAAGGCGCCGGCGGCATTGCCCAGTTCGCCGCCGACACACAGCAGGTCACCGGGTTGCGCGCCGCTGCGGGTCAGGGCCTGGCCGGACGGCACGTGGCCGAACACGGTCATGGTCAGGCTCAGCGGCCCACGGGTGGTATCCCCTCCCACCAGCGCCACGCCACAGGCCTGGGCCATCTGGTTCAAACCACGGGCATAGGCCTGCAGCCAATCGGCGGTCACCGTCGGCAAGGTCAGGGCAAGGGTAAAGGCCAAAGGCTTGGCGCCCATGGCGGCCAGGTCGCTGACCGCCACGGCCAGCGAACGCTGGCCGAGCAGGAACGGCTCGCAAGGATCTGGAAAATGCACACCGGCCACGAGCGTGTCGGTGGAGACCGCCAGCTGTTCCCCGGGAGGAACGGCCAGCAGGGCACAGTCGTCGCCGACCCCCAGCGCAACGCCCTCGCCGCCCTGGGCGCAAGGCGCGGCGGCAAAGTAGTTGCGGATCAGCTCAAACTCACCCATGGGATTTCAAGCGCAATCAGCGCTTGAACGCCTTCACTTCAGCTTCACGCAGACGCGGGGCCAGCTTGTCGAGCACGCCGTTGACGAACTTGTGGCCATCGGTGGAACCGAAGACTTTTGCCAGCTCGATCCCTTCGTTGATCACCACACGGTACGGGACGTCGACGCGCTGCATCAGTTCCCAGGTGGACAGGCGCAACACCGCCAGTTCAACCGGGTCCAGCTCTTCGATGGTCAGGTCCAGGCAAGGGGCCAGGGCGATGTCGATCTCGGTCTTGTGGGCCGGCACGCCGTGGAGGATCTCGCGGAAATACGCGCCGTCGACATCACTGAAATCGTTATCGACCCGAAACTGCGCTTCGATCTCGTTCAGCGATTGCTTGGCCATGTGCCATTGATACAGCGCCTGGGTCGCGAGCTGACGGGCTTCGCGACGCTTGACGCTCTTCGACGGCTTGCCGGCATCAGCAGGCTTTGGATCGCGCGGGTTGAAACGATCGCTTTCGTCGCTAATCACTTGGCCTCCAACTGCGCCAGCAGGCTGACC
This sequence comes from Pseudomonas sp. FSO-7, assembly GCF_059579345.1. Classification (NCBI taxonomy): domain Bacteria; kingdom Pseudomonadati; phylum Pseudomonadota; class Gammaproteobacteria; order Pseudomonadales; family Pseudomonadaceae; genus Pseudomonas; species Pseudomonas sp. FSO-7. The sequence goes on from NZ_CM184193.1 coordinate 5,884,337, forward strand.
ATTTCCAGGGCGGACAGGGCAGCTTCGGCACCTTTGTTACCGGCCTTGGTGCCGGAACGTTCGATGGCTTGCTCGATGGAATCAACGGTCAGCACGCCGAAAGCGACCGGCACGCCGAATTCCATGGACACCTGGGCCAGGCCCTTGGTGCATTCGCCCGCCACGTATTCGAAGTGCGGAGTACCGCCACGAATGACCGCGCCCAGGGCGATGATCGCCGCATATTCGCCCTTTTGAGCGACTTTCTGCGCAACCAGCGGAATTTCGAAGGCGCCAGGGGCGCGGATGATGGTGATGTCGCTTTCGCTCACGCCATGGCGAACCAGGGCATCGACCGCACCGCCAACCAGGCTCTCGACCACGAAACTGTTGAAACGGCCCACTACCAGAGCGTAGCGGCCTTTGGGGGCGATGAAGGTACCTTCGATGGTCTTCAGGGTCATTCGTCAGATCTCTTAAAGAGCCAGAGCGCGTTCTATACGCGCTCCTTCAGTGATATTAGCCACGAATACAGCATCGGAAATTCCAGCATGCTGTTCATTTTCAAGCTTTTGTGGCGAGGGAGCTTGCTCCCGCCGGGCTGCGAAGCGGCCCCTATTGTGGGTGCTGCGCAGCGGCCCTGTTGTGGGTGCTGCGCACCCAAGCGGGAGCAAGCTCCCTCGCCACGATGAATCTAACAAGCCTCAAGTGAACAACAATGCCGAAATCTCCGGGTCATTATTCGGAGGGCACGTATTCTACAACTTCCAGATCGAAACCGGATATCGCATTAAATTTCATCGGTGCGCTCATCAGGCGCATTTTACGCACGCCCAGGTCACGCAGGATCTGCGAACCGGCACCGACGATGCTGTAGGTGGTCGGTTTTTTCACCACCGCCTGGTCGCCGGTTTCGCGGATGTGCGCCAGCAGCACGTCGCCATCGAGCGGGTGGCCGAGCAGCAGCACCACGCCGCTGCCGGCCTCGGCCACCGCGGCCATGGCGGCCCGCAGGCTCCAGCGGCCCGGTTGCTTGACCATCAGCAGGTCGCGCAACGGGTCCATGTTGTGCACGCGCACCAGGGTCGGCTCTTCGGCGCACACGGTACCCAGGGTCAGCGCCATGTGCACGTCGCCTTCCACCGAGTCGCGGTAGGTCACCAGGTTGAACTGGCCCAGTTCGCTGTCCAGCGGCTGTTCGGCAATCCGCTGAACGGTACGTTCGTGGATCATCCGGTAGTGAATCAGGTCGGCGATGGTGCCGATCTTGATGTTGTGTTCGGCGGCGAAGGTTTCCAGTTCCGCGCGACGGGACATGGTGCCGTCGTCGTTCATCACTTCGCAGATCACGCCGCTGGGTTCGAAACCGGCCATGCGCGCCAGGTCGCACGCCGCTTCGGTGTGGCCGGCGCGGGCCAGGGTGCCGCCGGCCTGGGCCATCAGCGGGAAGATGTGGCCGGGGCTGACGATGTCTTCGGCCTTGGCGTCCCGGGCGGCGGCAGCCTGTACGGTGCGTGCGCGGTCAGCGGCGGAGATCCCGGTGGTCACGCCTTCGGCGGCCTCGATGGACACGGTGAACTTGGTGCCGAAGCCCGAGCCGTTGCGCGGCGCCATCAATGGCAGCTTCAGCAGCTCGCAGCGCTCGCGGGTCATCGGCATGCAGATCAGCCCACGGGCGTGCTTGGCCATGAAGTTGATGTGTTCGGCCTTGCAGCACTCGGCGGCCATGATCAGGTCGCCTTCGTTCTCGCGGTCTTCGTCATCCATGAGGATGACCATCTTGCCTTGGCGGATGTCTTCAACCAGTTCTTCGATGCTATTGAGCGCCACGCGGCACCCCCTTGGGTCAGGATTTGAGGTAGCCGTTGGCGGCCAGAAAACTTTCGGTGATGTTACCCGCAGCAGGCTCTGCGGCCTTATCGCCCAACAGCAGGCGTTCCAGGTAACGGGCCAGCAAGTCGACTTCCAGGTTGACCCGGCGACCAGGCCGGTACGAAGCCATGATGGTTTCGCTCAACGTGTGGGGAATGATCGTCAGCAGGAATTCGGCGCCATCCACCGCGTTGACCGTCAGGCTGGTGCCGTCGACGGTGATCGAGCCTTTATGGGCGATGTACTTGGCCAGTTCCTTGGGCGCGCGGATGCGAAACTCCACGGCCCGGGCGTTATCCGTGCGCGAGACCACTTCGCCGACGCCGTCCACGTGGCCGCTGACCAGGTGCCCACCCAGGCGAGTGGTGGGGGTCAGGGCTTTTTCCAGGTTGACCGGGCTGCCGCTCTTGAGGTCGTTCATGGCCGTGCAGTCGAGGGTTTCGCGGCTGACGTCCGCCAGGAAGCCGTTGCCCGGCAATTCGACGGCGGTCAGGCACACGCCGTTTACCGCGATGCTGTCGCCCAACTTGACGTCGCTCAGGTCGAGCTTGCCGGTTTCGACGTAGACCCGCACATCGCCGCCCTTGGGGGTGAGTGCACGGATGCTGCCGATGGATTCGATGATGCCGGTAAACATGGAGTCCTCCTCGAGAACGGGCCGCCGCGTGAGCGAAAGCCGGGAATTATACGCTGGCCGGTGGCACGGGAACGGCGATGACTCGCCAGTCATCGCCCACGGCGCGGATTTCGGTGATTTTCAGCGGGGGGGCGTCCTTCATCTGCGCCAGCGGCCAGTCCAGCAGGGGCCGCGCCGAAGAACCGAGGAACTTGCCGGCGATGAAAATCTGGAGCTCGTCCACCAGCCCTTGCCGGGCGAAAGCCCCCGCCAGGCGCGGACCGGCCTCCACCAGCACCTCGTTGACACCACGCCCCGCCAGCTCCACCAGCAGGCGATGCAGATCGACCTGGCCGTCATCGCCCGCCACGATCATGCATTCAGGACCGTTGGCGTATTGTTCTTCCACCGCCATGCAGGTAGCGACCAGCGCCGGGCCGGCCTTGAAAAACGCCGCATCCAGCGGCACCCGCAGGCGTCCGTCCACCAGCACCCGCAGCGGCGGACGGCTCATGACCAACGCAGTCTGCTCGGCATCGAGCCCCAGCTCATCGGCGCGCACGGTCAGCCGGGCGTTGTCCGCCAGCACCGTATCGGCGCCGGTCAGCACCACACTGGCCTGGGCGCGCAGGCGTTGGACCGCCGAGCGTGCGGCCGGCCCGGTGATCCACTGGCTTTCGCCGCTTTCCATGGCGGTGCGGCCATCGAGGCTCATGGCGAGCTTGACCCGCACGAACGGCAGGCCCCGCTCCATGCGCTTGAGAAAACCTTCATTGAGCTTGCGCGCTTCGCCCTCCAGCACGCCGCTTTCGGTGACGATACCGGCCTGGGCCAGGCGTTGCAGACCTCGTCCGGCGACTGCCGGGTTGGGGTCCTGCATCGCTGCCACCACCCGCGCCACGCCGGCGTTGACCAGCGCATCGGCACACGGCGGCGTACGCCCGTGATGGCTGCACGGTTCGAGGGTCACGTAGGCCGTGGCGCCCCGGGCCTGTTCACCGGCGGCGCGCAAGGCATGGACTTCGGCATGGGGCTCGCCAGCGCGGATGTGCCAGCCTTCGCCGACAATCTGTCCATCACGCACGATCACGCAGCCGACCCGGGGGTTGGGGTGAGTGGTGTAGTGACCGCGCCGCGCCAACTCCAGGGCGCGGGCCATGTAGTGGGCATCGAGGACGGCCTGCTGCGCCGAGACGGTCATTGTTTCACCGGTTCGCGGGCCAGGCGGTCGATTTCTTCGCGGAACTCGTTCAGGTCCTGGAAGCGCCGGTACACCGAGGCGAAACGGATGTAGGCGACTTCATCGAGCTTCTGCAGCTCGGCCATCACCAGCTCACCGACCACCAGGGATTTGACCTCGCGCTCGCCGGTCGCCCGTAGCTTGTGCTTGATATGCACCAGCGCCGCTTCCAGGCGCTCGACGCTCACCGGGCGTTTTTCCAGGGCGCGCTGCATGCCGGCGCGTAGTTTTTCTTCATCGAACGGCTGACGGCTGCCGTCGGTTTTGATCAGGCGCGGCAACACCAGTTCAGCGGTCTCGAACGTCGTGAAACGTTCGCCGCAAGCCAGGCATTCGCGGCGGCGGCGGACTTGTTCGCCCTCGGCGACCAGTCGCGAGTCGATGACCTTGGTGTCGTTGGCACCGCAGAAGGGACAGTGCATGGTGGCAGGCAACAAAAAAAGGGAGGGCCATGGTAGCGCATCCCACTGGCAAGACAAGCCATAGGGTTTACGGTATACAGACGGGCTTACCGTCAGATCCATGGAATTCACCTTGCTGGAGCCACACATGCCGCTACGATCACTCGTTTTGCTCAGTTTTTTCAGCCTGCTGATGGCGTGCAGCAGCGATGCCCCCAAGCCCGCCGCTCCCGCCCCGGCCCCCGCGCCGAAACAGGCCCAGGAAAAGGCCCGGCAGGCCACCGAGCTGGGGCCGCTGCCGGCGCACCAGCGCGAGTTGAGCGGCACCCTGCAAGGCGTGCCGGCCGGGGCCGAGGTGGAACTGGCGCTGCTGGTGATCGATGACAAGGACCGTCCGCAGCAACTGCTGGCCAGTTCCAGTCTGATCGGCACCAACCAGGCCCTGCCCTTCCGCTTGCGCTTCAACCCGGAAGCCTTCCCCGTGGGCGCCCGCGTAGAACTGCGTGGCCGCGCCAGCCAGTCCGGCCAGTTGATCCTGCACTTGCCGGAACAACGCATCAGCCAACCGACCACCCAGGCATTGGGCACCTTGCAGTTCGTCAAAGCGCCATGAGTGCACCGCAGGACCTGCAACGGGCGTTGGGTGAATTGCTGGGCGACGCGCGCCTGGTCGCCTGCCCGCTACCCGGCGCTGACTTGACGTTGTGGCTGATCGACGGCGACAACATGGACCGCGCCTTCAGCCCGGAAGAAACCCGGCGCATTCTTCACGAGCCGCCCTACTGGAGCTTCTGCTGGGCCAGCGGGCTGGCGATGGCCCGCTACCTCGCCGAACAGCCGCAGTGGGTCGAAGGCAAGCGGGTACTGGATTTCGGTGCCGGCTCCGGCGTGGCGGGCATCGCGGCGGTCAAGGCCGGGGCGCTGGAAGTGGTGGCCTGCGACCTCGACCCGCTGGCGATTGCCGCGTGCCAGGCCAATGCCGCGCTCAATGGTGTAGAGCTGGGTTATTCGACGGATTTTTTCGCCGAGGCTGATCGTTTCGACCTGATCCTGGTCGCCGACGTGCTCTACGACCGGGCCAACCTGCCGCTGCTCGACCAGTTCCTCAGCCGTGGCCGCGAGGCGTTGGTGGCCGATTCCCGGGTGCGGGATTTCCAGCATCCGCTGTACCGGCGCATTGAAATGCTTGAAGCCATGACGTTGCCGGACTTGGCTGAGCCTGAAGAGTTTCGGCATGTAAGCCTGTACCACGCGCGGCGCTGGTCTTAAAAAGCATCGCGAGCAAGCTCGCTCCCACAGGGCTCGCATGAACACTTGAGATCCGTTGTGGGAGCGAGCCTGCTCGCGATGAGGCCCTGTCAATCAATACACCTCTCACGGCTTCCCGGCTTTCAGCCACCCCCCACCAAGCCGTATAGTTGCCCCATTCAAGCGTTCTACGAGATCCCCCATGACCCAGGACACGCCCTACATCTTCGACGCCACCACGGCCGATTTCGACCAGTCGGTGATCGCCAACTCTTTCCACAAACCGGTGCTGGTGGATTTCTGGGCCGAATGGTGTGCGCCGTGCAAGGCGCTGATGCCAATGCTGCAAACCATTGCCGAGAGCTATCAGGGTGAATTGCTGCTGGCCAAGGTCAACTGCGACATCGAGCAGGACATTGTGGCCCGCTTCGGCATTCGCAGCCTACCGACGGTGGTGTTGTTCAAGGACGGCCAGCCCGTTGACGGCTTTGCCGGTGCCCAGCCGGAATCGGCGGTGCGGACGATGCTCGAACCCCATGTGCAGATGCCACCGCCGGCCGCCGCCGACCCGTTCGAACAGGCCCAGGCGCTGTTCGACGACGGTCGTTTCGCCGACGCCGAAGCCGTGCTCACCGTGTTGCTGGGTGAAGACAACACCAACGCCAAGGCCCTGATCCTGTATGCCCGCTGCCTGACCGAGCGCGGCGAGCTGGACGAAGCACAGACCGTGCTCGACGCGGTGAAAAGCGACGAACACAAGGCCGCCCTCGCCGGCGCCAAGGCGCAGATCCAGTTCCTCGGCCTGGCCAAGCATCTGCCGGACGCTGCCGATCTCAAGGCGCGCCTGGCAAAAGACCCGCAAGACGATGAAGCGGTGTACCAACTGGCGATCCAGCAACTGGCGCGCCAGCAGTACGAAGCGGCCCTCGATGCGCTGCTCAAGCTGTTCGTGCGTAACCGCAGCTACAGCGAAGGCCTGCCCCACAAGACCTTGTTGCAGGTGTTCGAACTGCTGGGCAACGACCATCCGCTGGTGACGACCTATCGTCGCAAGCTGTTCGCGGCGTTGTATTGATTCCCCTGTAGGAGCTGCCGAAGGCTGCGATCTTTTGATCTTTCGCTTGAGATTCAAGCGTCAGGGTAAAGATCGCAGCCTCGCTTCGCTCGACAGCTCCTACGCGGTTTCGTGCCAGCTATAGAGCGGTGTGTCGCCGCCACTGATGACTTTTACATCCGGGCTATGGCGCAAGCGTACCAACAGGCGCTTGCCCGCCGAGGCGCTGCCGGTCAGGCCTTCGAGCTGTTCCAGCAGGTCCGGACCGCTCAGTTGCCCGGCCTTGCGCAGCAGTTCCTTGGCGATCTGCCATTGGGCATCGTCCGGGTTCACCGGTTTGGCCGCCGGTGCCGCCGTGCCTTCGGACTTGGCCACTTGCAACTGCGCGCCGAGCTGCGCCCAGTCGCCCTCATCCATTTCGATCGTCAAGTCCACCGGCCATTCGCCGACGGTTCCGCGTATCCGCAACATCACCGTGCTCCTGAATATTTCATGTACGCATGCTCCCATGGCCCTTGCGCGACGCCAAGCAGACGGTCAAACTCTCCGTACTTTCGTTATAAGATTACATAACCTTTTCGGAGACTCGTCATGCGTCGTCTGCTTCTCGCTTTGCCGTTCGCCCTGATGCCATTGGCTGTCGCTCATGCCGCGGTCGAACATGACCATGACCATGAGCACGGCAGCCTTGGGGCCCACGAACACGGTGTGGCCCGTCTCAACGCCTCGCTGGACGGCGAGATCCTGGAGTTGGAACTGGAAAGTCCGGCGATGAACCTCGTGGGTTTCGAACACGCCGCCACCAGTGACGCCGACAAAGCCAAGGTGGCCGCTGTCCGGGCGAAGTTGGAGAAGCCCGCGGCGCTGATCAATCTGGCCGATGCCAAGTGCACCCTGGAGCAGCAGGAACTGGAAAGCCCGCTGTTCGGCGACGAACCGGACCACGAAGACCATGCCGATGATGATGATGGCGACGAGCACCATGAACACAGCGAAATCCACGCCCACTACCAATTCCGTTGCGTCGCGCCTGGTTCCTTGACCCATCTGGACCTGGCGCCACTGTTCAAGGAATTTCCCGCCACCCAGAAAATCCTGGTGCAACTGATCGGCCCGAGCGGCCAGCAAGGCGGGGAAGTAACGGCCAAGGCGCCAGCCCTGAAATTCTGAATACACTACAAAGCCCATGTGGGAGCGAGCTTGCTCGCGATAGCGATGCGTCAAACAACACCTGTGTTGGATGTGCTGGCCTCATCGCGAGCAAGCTCGCTCCCACAGGAGCCCTCCATTACCCTGAAATCGGCGATATGACCCAAGCACTCATCGAACTGTCCGACCTGGGCTTCAGTTGGCCCGGGCATCCGCTTTTGCTGGATATCCCGGCGTTTCGCCTGGAAGCGGGTGAAACCCTGTTCCTCAAGGGCCCGAGTGGCAGCGGCAAGACCACGCTGCTGGGGCTGCTGGGCGGGGTGCAAACGCCGGATCGCGGCAGCATCCGCCTGCTCGGCCAGGAACTCAGCGAACTGGGCGCCGGCCGCCGCGACCGCTTTCGCGTGGACCACACCGGCTACATCTTCCAGCAGTTCAACCTGCTGCCGTTTCTCTCGGTACGCGAGAACGTCGAACTGCCCTGCCACTTTTCCAAGCTGCGTGCGCAACGGGCCATCCAGCGCCACGGCAGTGTCGATCAAGCCGCCGCCACGCTGCTGGCCCACTTGGGCTTGACCGATCCGAACCTGTTGGGGCGTCGCGCCGACTCGCTGTCCATCGGCCAGCAACAACGGGTCGCCGCCGCCCGGGCATTGATCGGCCAACCGGAACTGGTGATCGCCGACGAACCGACTTCAGCCCTGGACTACGACGCTCGGGAAAACTTCCTGCGGCTGTTGTTCGCTGAATGCCGCGAGGCCGGCTCGAGCCTGTTGTTCGTCAGCCACGACCAGAGCCTGGCGCCGCTGTTCGACCGCCACCTCTCGCTGGCCGATCTCAATCGCGCCGCCACGCCACTCGAGGTCTGAGATGTATTTGTTCCGTCTAGCCATGGCCAGCCTGGCGAACCGCCGCTTCACCGCGATCCTCACCGCATTCGCCATCGCCCTGTCGGTGTGCCTGCTGCTGGCGGTGGAACGGGTGCGCACCGAGGCGCGGGCAAGTTTCGCCAGCACCATCAGCGGCACCGACCTGATCGTCGGCGCCCGCTCCGGTTCGGTGAACCTGCTGCTGTATTCGGTGTTTCGCATCGGCAACGCCACCAACAACATTCGCTGGGACAGCTTCGAGCAGTTCGCCAAGAACCCGAAAGTGAAGTGGGCGATCCCCATGTCCCTGGGCGACTCCCATCGTGGTTATCGGGTGATGGGCACCACTGAGGCCTATTTCGAGCATTACCAGTACGGCCGCCAACAGCACCTGGAACTGGCCGATGGCCGGGCGTTCGCCACCGATCCGTTCGAAGTGGTGCTCGGTGCCGAAGTGGCCGAGGCGCTGCACTACAAGCTGGGTGACAAATTGGTGCTGGCCCACGGCGTGGCGGCAATCAGCCTGGTCAAGCATGACGACAAACCCTTCACTGTGGTCGGGATTCTCAAGCGCACCGGCACGCCGGTGGATCGCACGCTGCACATCAGCCTCGGCGGCATGGAGGCGATCCACATTGATTGGAAAAACGGCGTGCCGGCCCAGGGCAATGGCCGCATCAGCGCCGACCAGGCCCGCAACATGGACCTCACGCCCCAGGCGATCACCGCGTTCATGCTCGGCCTCAACAGCAAGATTTCCACCTTTGCCTTGCAGCGCGAGATCAATGAGTTCCGTGGCGAACCGCTGCTGGCCATCCTCCCCGGCGTAGCACTGCAGGAGTTGTGGAGCCTGATGGGCACGGCGGAAAAAGCCTTGTTTGTGATCTCATTGTTCGTGGTCCTGACCGGGTTGATCGGCATGCTCACGGCGATTCTCACCAGCCTCAACGAGCGGCGCCGGGAAATGGCGATCCTGCGTTCGGTGGGCGCGCGGCCATGGCATATTGCGACGCTGCTGGTGCTCGAAGCCTTTGCCCTGGCGCTGGCCGGGGTCACCGCCGGGCTGGCCTTGCTGTACATCGGCATCGCCGCCGCCCAGGATTACGTGCAGTCGGCCTACGGTTTGTACTTGCCGCTGAGCTGGCCGAGCGAATATGAGTGGACGCTGCTGGCTGGCATCCTGGTCGCCGCCCTGCTGATGGGCAGCGTGCCGGCCTGGCGCGCCTATCGCCAATCGTTGGCCGACGGCCTGTCGATCCGTCTATGAGGACCTTGAAGATGCCCCGCGCCCTGCTCGCGCTGTTGATGATGGTCGCCCTGCCGCTGTGGGCGGCCGAGCCGAGGGACCTGGCCTGGTCGGAAATGATCCCACCGGACGCGCCGCCAGAAGTGCCGAACATGACGCCGCTGCATGACCTGTCGAAGATGAGCGACGCCCTGGCCGCCGAATCCGCGCCGGCGGCCAAGCAGGATTTGCCCAACGCGCCAGTGGTCAAGGCACTCGACGGCCAGCAGATTCGTTTGCCGGGTTACATCGTGCCGCTGGAAGTCAGCGAGGAAGGCCGCACCACGGACTTTTTGTTGGTGCCGTATTTCGGCGCTTGCATCCACGTACCGCCACCGCCGTCGAATCAGATCGTGCATGTGAAAAGTGAAATCGGGGTCAAGCTCGACGAGTTGTACCAGCCGTACTGGGTCGAAGGGCCGATGCAGGTCAAGCCGTCTACCAGTGAACTGGCCGATGCCGGGTATCAGATGGAGGCCGAGAAGATTTATGTGTATGAGCTGCCGGAGTGAAGCCGGTGGTGATGTGTTGTTGATGAGATAGCTATCGCGAGCAAGCTCGCTCCCACAGGGGTGCTGCGTCGAGCGCGAGATTTGTGTTCACGACAGACCCACTGTGGGAGCGAGCTTGCTCGCGAAGGGGCCCTCAAGGTTGCTCATCACACTTTCATTGAGCTGAGTCAAAAGCCGCCTACATACGCCTTCGTACCATAGGACATCAATTTTGAAATGTCCTCTGGAGCCCCCATGCACAAGTCCTTGCTCAGCGCTTCCCTCGTTGCCCTCGCCCTCGCTGCCCCGCTCGCCCAGGCCCATACCGCTGGCGACATCATCGTTCGCGCCGGTGCTATCACCGTCAATCCGGAAGCCGACAGTTCCAGCGTCAAGGTCGACCGTGGCCCGCTGGCCGGCGCCGACCTGGGCGGCAAGGCGACCATGAGCAGCGACACGCAACTGGGCCTGAACTTCGCCTACATGCTGACCAACAATTGGGGTATCGAACTGCTGGCGGCCTCGCCGTTCGAGCACGACGTGAAAATCAAAGGCACCGCCCTCGGCGCGGCCAATGGCAAGCTCGGCAGCCTCAAGCACCTGCCGCCGACCCTGAGCCTGGTCTACTACCCGCTCGACGCCAAATCGGCGTTCCAGCCTTATGTCGGCGCCGGTACCAACTACACCTGGATCTACGACGAACACGTCGGCAGCGAAGCCAGCGCCAATGGCTTCAGCAACTTCCGGGCGAAAAACAGCTGGGGCATGGCCTGGCAAGTCGGTGCCGACTACATGCTGACCGACAACATCATGATCAACGGCCAGATCCGCTACATCGACATCGACACCACCGCGTACGTGGACAACAACGCCGTGGCCGGCGGTACCCGGGCCAAGGTGGATGTCGATGTGGATCCGTTCATCTACATGGTGGGGTTGGGCTACAAGTTCTAAGCCCGCCCCCCATCGCACATTGACAACACACCTTGTGGCGAGGGAGCTTGCTCCCGCTCGAGCGCGAAGCGGTCGCAAATGCTTTGGGCCTGCTTCGCAGTCCAGCGGGAGCAAGCTCCCTCGCCACAAAAGCGATGCATGACTCACGAAAAAGGCGCCCCGAAAGGCGCCTTATTTGTGGGAATGTGAAACTCAGCGCCCCAACAACCGCGCCAGCCCCACGCTCATCGGTGTTTGCTGTGGAAAACTGAAGCGCTGCAACAACCGATGGTTGTCGGCCCGGGAATGGCGGATGTCGCCGGAGCGCGCCGGGCCGTAGCTGATCGGCGGCAGGTCGCCCACCACGGCGGCCAGGGCCTGGAGCATCTGCTTGAGGGTCGTGGCCTGGTTCCAGCCGACGTTCACCGCGCCCACTTCCACCTCGGGTTTCTCGATGGCCTGCACCAGCAAGTCCACCAAGTCTTCGACATAGACAAAATCCCGGGTCTGTTCACCGTCGCCGAACACGGTGATCGGCAGGCCTTTCTGTGCCCGTTCGCTGAAGATGCTGATGACCCCGGAATACGGCGAGGACGGATCCTGGCGTGGGCCGTAGATGTTGAAAAAGCGGAACACCACCGGCTCCAGGTCGTGCTGGCGGCGATAGAAGTCCAGGTAGAACTCGCTGGCCAACTTGTCCGACGCATACGGCGTGAGCGGAGCCTTGGGCGTTTCTTCGTCGATGGACTCGCCTTCGCCGTTGTTGCCATAGACCGCTGCGCTGGAGGCGAACAGCACCCGTTTCACGCCGGCCTGGCGCATGGCCTCGCAGACGTTCAGGGTGCCAATGAAATTGCTCTGGTGCGTGCGTACCGGGTCGTCCACCGAGGCCTGCACCGAAGCCACTGCCGCCAGGTGCGCCACAGCGCTGCAACCGGCCATGGCCCGGGCCACCAACGCCGCATCGGCGACATCGCCTTCGATCAGTTCGAGCGCCGGGTTGTCCAGGGGCAGGTTGCTGCGCTTGCCGGTGGACAGGTCATCGAGGATGCGCACCGCATGCCCCTTGGCGAGCAAGGCGTCGGTCAGGTGCGAACCAATGAAACCCGCGCCGCCGGTGATTAAAACAGGGCCTTCAGCCATGGCGATAAAACCTATCCAGTAAGCCCGGGAGTGCTGCGCGCCAGGCGCGGGGCTTGATCCCGAAAGTGTGCAGAATCTTCTTGCAGGCCAGCACCGCGTGCTGCGGTTCTTCCGCGGCGTCCGGCCGTGCGGCATGGGCCTGGGGCGTGGGCGACTCGATAGCCAGCGGATGCAAGGGGCGGGCTTCGGTGAGGATCGCCTGGCCCAGCGCCAGCGGCGTGGTCGCCTCATGCCCGGCGTAATGATAGGTGCCCCACAGCGGCGCCGCGCAATCGAGTTGCTTGAGCACCGAGATGATCACCCGCGCCGCATCGTCCACGGGCGTCGGATTACCCCGGCGGTCGTCGGCCAGCAACAGCTCTTCGGGCTGCTCGGCCCGGGCCAGGAAACGGCCGAGGATGCCATCGACGCTGTCGTCCAGCAGCCAGCCGAAACGCAGCAGCACATGTTGAGGACAGGTGGCGCGCACGCTTTGTTCGATCCGCCACAGCGCCTGGCCCCGCACGCCCAGGGGCACCGGTTCGTCCTTCTCGCTGTAGGCCGTGGCGCGGGAACCGTCGAACACCCGATAGCTCGACGGCTGCAGCAAGATGATGTTGTGATGCTGGCACAGCCCGGCGAGGCGCTCGACAGCGTGCTCCTGGCTGGCCAGGCGCTGCTCGCTGACGGCCTCGGCCTGAAACCAGTCGAAGTAGTACGCCAGGTTGATCAAGGCGTCCGGGCGGGTGTCGTCGAGCAGTTGCGTCAGGCTCGCGGCATCCCAACCGTCTTCGGGCGGGCGGGGGGCAAGAAAACCGATGTCTTCTTCTGCACCGAGGCGAATCAGCGCCTGCCCAAGGGCATTTCCGCCGCCCAGTAACATAAGGCGCATTCGCATAAAGTCAGCAGGCCCAGTCTATTGGCACAAGAATTTGGTCGATAACGCCCGCAAGCGTTGTCGGAATCGTTGCATTTTGCGGGTTTAGTGCGCAACCGTCATCCGTAAAGTGCAGATCCTGGATTTGTACTGTTCTTTAGGACCCTTTCGCGAGCAAGCCCGCTCCCACATGGGAATGCATTCCAAATGTGGGAGCGGGCTTGCCCGCGAAGGGGCACTGTCAGGCGATAGAGATCCCGGACGGTACTTGCATCTTCCCCAAGTCACCCGCATAACTCCCCCATGAATCTGCCTCTCCCTGCCGACCACGCCATGGCGGGCTTTCACCCCGCCGTCCGCGCCTGGTTCAGCCAGACATTCCCGGCGGTCACGGCCGCCCAGGCCCGGGCGTGGCCGTTGATCGGCCAGCGTCGCTCGGTGCTGGTGGCGGCGCCCACCGGCTCGGGCAAGACCCTGACGGCGTTTCTCGCGGTGCTCGACGACCTGGTGCACCGCGGCCTGGAACAAGGCGGCCTGCCGGACCAGACCCTGGTGGTCTACGTCTCGCCGCTCAAGGCCCTGAGCAACGATATCCAGATCAACCTGCAGAATCCCCTGGCCGGCATCACCGAGCAGTTGCAAAAGATGGGCTTGCCGCCCTTGCCGATCACCACCGCCGTGCGCACTGGCGACACGCCGCAGAAAGACCGCTCGGCGATGCGCAAGACCGCGCCGCACATCCTGGTGACCACGCCCGAATCCCTCTACGTGCTGCTCGGTTCCGATTCCGGCCGGCAGATGCTCGCCAGCACCCGCACGGTGATCGTCGACGAAATCCACGCCATCGCCGCCAGCAAGCGCGGCAGCCACTTGGCCTTGAGCCTGGAGCGCCTGCAAGCCCTGTGCGCCGAACCGCTGATGCGCATCGGCCTGTCCGCTACGCAGAAGCCGATCGAAGCGGTGTCCCGGTTTCTCGTCGGCGAAGGACGCAGTTGTGAAATCGTCGACATCGGCCACGCTCGCCCTCGGGACCTGGACATCGAGGTGCCACCGGTGCCGTTGTCGGCGGTGATGGCCAATGACGTGTGGGAACTGGTCTACAACCGCCTCGCCGAGCTGGCCCGGGAGCATCGCACCACCCTGGTGTTCGTCAACACGCGGCGCCTGGCCGAACGCCTCAGCCGCCATCTGAGCGAGCGCCTGGGCAAGGACGCCGTGGCCGCCCACCACGGCAGCCTGGCGAAGGAATTTCGCCTCGATGCCGAGCAACGCCTCAAACGCGGCGAACTGCAGGTGCTGATCGCCACCGCCTCCCTAGAGCTGGGCATTGATATCGGCGATGTCGACCTGGTCTGCCAGATTGCCTCGCCCCGTTCGATCTCGGCATTCCTGCAAAGAGTTGGACGCTCCGGCCATCAGGTCGGCGGCACGCCCAAGGGACGTCTGTTCGCCACCACCCGCGACGACTTGATCGAATGCGCCGCCCTGCTCGACTGCGTACGCCGTGGCGAGCTGGACATTTTGCACATCCCCAAGGCGCCGCTGGATGTGCTGGCCCAACAGATCGTCGCCGAAGTCAGTTGCCAGGAATGGCCGGAACAAGCGCTGCTGGAAACCTTCCGCCGCGCCTCGCCCTACGCCGAGCTGGACGAAGGGCATTACCAGGCGCTGTTGCAGATGCTCGCCGAAGGCCTCAACGGTCGCCAGGGCGTGCGCAGCGCCTACCTGCACCGCGACGCCGTGACCCGGACGCTGCGCGGGCGCCGGGGCAGCAAACTGACGGCGGTGACCAGCGGCGGCACCATCCCGGACAATGCCGACTACAGCGTGCTGCTCGAACCCCAGGGTTTGAACATCGGCAGCGTCAACGAAGACTTCGCGGTGGAGAGCATTGCCGGCGATGTGTTCCAACTGGGCAATACGTCTTACCGCATCATCCGTGTCGAGACCGGTCGCGTGCGGGTCGAAGACGCCCAGGGCCAACCGCCGACCATCCCGTTCTGGCTCGGCGAAGCCCCGGGGCGCAGCGACGAATTGTCTTGGGCCGTGGCACGCCTGCAAGCCCAGCTCGATCACCTGCTCGGTGCCACGCCGGGCAACCTGCAACCGGCCCTCGACTGGCTGACCGGCACCTTGCGCCTGAACCTCGCCAGCGCCGAACAACTGGTCGATTACCTGGCCCCGGCGCGCCAGGCTTTCGGCGCCCTGCCGTCCCAGGACACGCTGTTGATGGAGCGATTTTTCGACGAGTCCGGCGGCACGCAACTGATCATCCATACGCCGTTCGGCAGCCGCATCAACCGCGCCTGGGGCCTGGCCTTGCGCAAGCGCTTCTGCCGCACCTTCAACTTCGAATTGCAGGCCGCCGCCAGCGAAGACGCCATCGTGCTCTCGCTGTCAACCAGCCACAGCTTCGAACTGGACGAGGTCTGGCGCTACCTCAACAGCCACAGCGCCGAACAGATCCTGGTCCAGGCGGTGCTGGATGCGCCGCTGTTCGGCGTGCGCTGGCGCTGGAACGCTGGCGTGGCCCTGGCCTTGCCGCGCTACACCGGCGGGCGCAAAGTCGCCCCGCAGATCCAGCGGATGAAAAGCGAAGACCTGATCGCCAGCGTGTTCCCGGACCAGATCGCCTGCCTGGAAAACCTGGCCGGCGAGCGGGAGATCCCCGATCACCCGCTGGTGGAACAGACCCTCGACGATTGCCTGCACGAAGCCATGGACAGCGAAGGTTGGCTGAGGCTGTTGCGGCGCATGGAAGCGGGGGAGATTCGCCTGATCAGCCGCGACCTGCCGGCGCCCTCGCCCCTGGCGGCGGAAATTCTCAGCGCCCGTCCCTACACCTTTCTCGACGACGCGCCGCTGGAAGAACGGCGGACCCAGGCGGTGATCAACCGGCGCTGGAGCGATCCACAGGCCACCGACGACCTTGGCGCGCTGGACGCCGAAGCCATCCAGTCGGTCCGGGATGAGGCCTGGCCGACGCCGGCCAATCTCGATGAGATGCACGAAGCCTTGATGAGCCTGGCCTGCATCGCCGACAGCGAAGCCTGCGCCCACGCATCGTGGCCGGATTGGTTGCAGGCCCTGGCCGCGAGTGGTCGCGCCAGCCATATGCAGATCAGCGCCGAGCGCGGTCTGTGGGTGCCGCTGGAACGCCTGACCTGCCTGCAAGCCCTTTATCCACAGGCTCCCTGGCAACCGGCGCTGGCCCCACTGGCCGGTTTCGATGAAGCCTGGGACAGCGACGAAGCGTTGGTGGAAATACTTCGGGCCCGGCTCAGTGCCTTTGGCCCGCTGCCATTGAAGGCCATCGCCTACCCGCTGGGGTTGTCGACGCCGCAGGTCACCCAGGCCCTGGCGCAACTCGAACAGCAAGGCTACGTGCTGCGTGGGCGCTTCACGCCGGGCACCGGGCAGGAGGAATGGTGCGAGCGGCATTTGCTGGCGCGGATCCATCGCTACACGGTCAAGCGCCTGCGCCGGGAAATCGAGCCGGTGATGTTGCAGGACTTCATGCGGTTTCTGTTCGACTGGCAGCACCTGTCGTCGTCCACCCAGGGCCGGGGCAATGCCGTGCTGCCGTCGATCCTCGGCCAGTTCGAGGGCTACCCGGCCGCCGCGTCAGCCTGGGACAGCGACCTGCTGCCCGGGCGGATCAAGGACTATTCGCCCAGTTGGCTCGATGAATTGTGCCGCAGCGGCAAGTGGGTATGGACGCGCCTGAGCGCACGCCAGAAACCTTCCGCCAGTGCGCTGCGCAGTACGCCGGTGGTGCTGCTGCCACGCAACCAGGTGGCGTTGTGGAGCAGCCTGGCCGGGCAAACGGCCGTGGATGAACTGTCGCCCAAGACGCAAAAAGTCCATCAGGCCCTGAGTGAACACGGCGCGCTGTTTTTCGATGAGCTGGCCCATGAAGCCCACCTGCTGCGCAGCGAACTGGAAATCGCCTTGCAGGAGTTGGTGGGCGCCGGGTTGGTGAATGCCGACAGCTTTGCCGGCTTGCGCGCGCTGATCACCCCGGCCAGCAAACGTCAGGCCCGCAGCAGCCGACGCGGGCGCGGCGCGTTTGTCGGCGGCATGGACGACGCCGGTCGCTGGGCCTTGTTGCGCCGCAGCCAACCCGTCCCAGTGGAAGGCAACCGCCCCGCACCCACCGCACCGGAGACTCTGGAACACATCGCCATGACCCTGCTGCGTCGTTACGGCGTGGTGTTCTGGCGCTTGCTGGAGCGGGAGGCCGACTGGCTGCCAAGTTGGCGCGAGCTATTGCGCACCTTTCATCGCCTGGAGGCGCGGGGCGAGATTCGCGGCGGGCGTTTTGTCAGCGGCCTGGCGGGCGAACAGTTCGCCCTGCCCGAAATCATCCCGCTGCTACGCGAAACCCGTCGCCGTCCCACCGACGGCAGCCTGGTGGCGGTGTGCGGGGTCGACCCGCTGAACCTGGCCGGCACCTTGCTGCCGGGGGCGAAAGTACCGGCGCTGGCAAGTAATCGGCTGGTGTATCGGGATGGGTTGCCGGTGGCGGCGCAGATTGCCGGCAAGCAGCATCTGTGGGTGGAGTTGGATGCTCAGGGGATGGCTGAGGTGAGGAACAAGCTCATTCAGAAAAGTTGAATGGGTGTCTGGACTGGCCTCATCGCGAGCAAGCTCGCTCCCACAGTGGACCGAGTTCCTTCAGAAAGAATGCGATCGAATGTGGGAGCGAGCCTGCTCGCGATGAGGCCATAAGCCCCACCACAAACCTCGGCAGTCATTGAGCTTGATCAGGCAGCTCATCCCCCGCCTTTGGCTCCTCGACCAACCGCCTTGGCATCACCACCTGTTGTGGATAAGTCTGCGCAAAGTGCACCGCCGGATGGTTATCCACAAGCTTCTTCAACTGCTGGTTGAACGCCCGGCTCACCGCATACTGCCCACCCGACACGGTGCGGAACTGCGCCGTGAGCACCACGCCGTTGAGGTCCATCTTGTCCACGCCGAACACATCCAGCGGCCCTTGCAGGTTGAACTTGAGGAACGGGTCTTCGGCAATCGAACGCCCCGCCTCGCGAATCAACTCGATGGCCTCGTCCACGTCGGTGTCGTAGGTGAACTGCACGGAGAAGAACGCAAAGGCAAATTGCCGGGATTGGTTGGTCACGGCCTTGATCTGGCCGAACGGCACCGAGTGCACGAAGCCCTTGCCGTCGCGCAGGCGCAGGGTGCGGATGGTCAGGCCTTCGACGGTACCGGCGTGGCCCGAGCTGAGCACCACCCAGTCGCCGATGGACAGTGTGTCTTCAATGATGATGAACAGGCCGGTGATCACGTCCTGCACCAGTTGCTGGGAACCGAAACCGATCGCCAGCCCCACCACCCCGGCACCGGCCAGCAACGGCGCGACGTTGATACCCAGGTTGGCCATGGTGGTGATCGCGCAGATCACCACCAAGATGATTTTCGCCGCGTTACGTAACAGCGGCAGGATGGTCTTGACCCGGGTGCTGGGCTGGCGGGCCCCGCGCTTGTTCAGTGGCGGCTTCAAGGCTTCCTGGATCGCCGTGTCGAGCACCACCCACGTGAGCCAGGTCACCAGGAAGATCAGGCCGATGCGGCTCAAGGAATCGCTGATCGCCCGGCCTATGGCATTGCGCGAGGCGAACTCGAACAGGGAAATGCCCCAGATCCGCCCGAGGACTTCAATGAATGCCACCGCCATGACGATCCGCAACAAGGCGTGCAACAAGCTCAACAGCCGCCCCTTGTAGGCGCTGTTGCGCTGGATGGCCTCGGCCTTGGGCGACTTGAAGACATGTTGGAACACCGTGCTGAGGAACACCGTGGCGATTAGCAGGATGGTGGTGAACAAGGCGCAACGCAGGGCTTTCTGGTTGTCCTCGCCGACGCCGATCAGGCTCACCGCCGACACCAGCACCATCAGCAGGATCGGCCAGTACCAGAGCCCGGAAAAGATCCGCAGCGACTCCTGCAAGGCCGGTTGTTTCAAGCGCTGGGCCAGTGGGCGGTTGCGGATCAGGTGCGCCACCGGGCGGCGCATGTGAATCACCAGCCAACCAAAGATCATCGACGCCGACAACCCGGTGAACACCGCGATGCTGCTGGTGATGTTGCCGCCCAGTTGCCGGGCGATCTGCGGGCTGGTGAGGGCATCGCTGAGGGCGGCGAGAAAGCCGATCAGGAACAACGGTCGGGGAGCGAAACGCCGGATCATCGCCACCGCTCGACGTTTGTGGCCGGCGTTGAACATCACGATCACGCACAGCAACACCGAGGTGGAGAAAATACCGCTGCTGGTGGCGTAGGCGAAGCACAGCGCCAGGGCGCGACCGACCGAGACTTGCAGAAAGTGACTGACATAGAGGGTCAGCGGCAGGCAGGCCACCGCCGGCAAGGTATAGGGCAACAGATAACCGAGCAGGTCGTGCATGCGCTGGCGGGTACGTAGCCAACGGCGCCGGCCGAGGCGTCGCACCAGCAATCGCGCGCCGGCCCATAGCAGCGCAAACGTCCCCAGCCACACACCGGAGAGCAACAGGAAATCCCCCGCCACGCGCCAGGACGAACGGGACGTCTGGTCCACCAACCGATCCACCTCATCCGCCGCCCGGTCCGCCCGCAGGCGCCAGGCATCCACCAGGCTCTGGTTGAGCTCGAGTTTGTCCTGGACGTCGTCGATGCTCGAACTGATGGCCCCCAATAGACCGCCCTGCACCAGCGGCGCGGGCTCGGCGGGCGGTTCATCGGGCTTGGTGGTGCCAGGGACGGCGGCGGTCCCGTAGGCGCTGGTGCCGGACAGCGCCAGCAAGAACAGCAGCAATACAGTGCTCAATCGAGACAAAACGCGAGGCTCCTTCACACGGGATTGGTAAGGAACTGATCAATATTGGGCCGGCAAGTTCGCTCCGAAGGTCAATACAAAACCTTGTTCACTGCCGCCGGGCACTCCATCGAAACTTTCCAGCTCGCGCGGCGGTCATCAAAAGACACAGGCGGTACGAGGTCATTGGCACGGGAGGGATACATGACGGCGATCCACATTGGCATTTCCGGCTGGCGCTACACGCCTTGGCGGGGGGATTTCTACCCCAAGGGGCTGACCCAGAAACGGGAACTGCAATTCGCCTCGCGAGCGGTCAACAGCATCGAAATCAATGGATCGTTCTACGCCCTGCAACGCCCCGAACGGTATGCCCAGTGGTATGCCGAGACACCGCCCGGCTTTGTGTTCAGCGTCAAGGCGCCGCGCTTCATCACCCACATCAAGCGCCTGCGGGACATCCACAAGCCTCTGGCCAACTTCTTCGCCTCCGGTGTACTGGAGCTCAAGGAGAAACTGGGGGCGATCCTCTGGCAGTTCCCGCCCAGCTTCAAATTCGACCCCGAGTTGTTCGAAGACTTCCTCAAGCAATTGCCCCACGACACCGAAGGCGCCGCCGCCCTGGCCCGGGAGCACGAGCCGCGCCTGGACGGCCACGCCAGCACCCAGACCGATAAAAAACGGCCGCTGCGCCACGCCGTGGAAATCCGTCATGAGAGTTTTATCGACCCGCACTTCATCACGTTGCTCAAACGCTACGACGTGGCCCTGGTGATCGCCGACACGGCCGGTAAATGGCCCTATCGTGAAGACGTCACCAGCGATTTCGTCTACCTTCGCCTGCACGGCGCCGAGGAGCTGTACGCCAGCGGCTACACCGACGAGGCGTTGAAGCGCTGGGGTGACCGGATCGAGGCCTGGAGCCACGGCAAGCAGCCGAGCGACGCGCACCTGATCGACCCGGACAAGAAGCCCCGGGCACGCAAGAGCCGGGAAGTGTTCTGCTATTTCGACAACGACATCAAAGTCCGCGCGCCCTATGACGCACGCCACTTGCTGGAGCGCTTCCACCTGGACAAGGACCTCGCCACCACGCCCGGCGAGCGACCGGCCGAAGGGGTGTTGCCATGAACCGTCCGGAAATCACTGAAGCGACCCACGGGCCGACCCAGCAACAGGCCCAGACGCCCGACCGGGTCAACCGTTTCACCGTGCTGACCGTCAACACCCACAAGGGCTTCACCGCCCTGAACCGGCGCTTCATCCTGCCGGAACTACGCGAAGCGGTGCGCAGTGTGTCCGCCGATGTGGTGTTCCTGCAGGAAGTCCACGGCACCCATGAACACCATCCCCAGCGCTACAGCAACTGGCCGAGCATGCCGCAATACGAATTCCTCGCCGACACCCTCTGGCCACAGTTCGCCTATGGGCGCAACGCGGTGTACCCGGCGGGCGACCATGGCAATGCGTTGCTGTCGAAATTCCAGATCATCCGCCACGACAACCTGGACGTGTCCATCAGCGGCCATGAAAACCGCGGCATGCTCCACAGCGTGCTGCGCCTGCCCGGCGATGGGCAGGATGTGCATGCCATCTGCGTCCACCTGGGGCTGCGCGAAGGCCATCGCATCGAGCAACTCAAGCTGCTTTGCCAACGCCTGGGGGAACTGCCGCCCAACGCGCCGGTGATCGTCGCCGGCGACTTCAACGACTGGCGCGGCAAAGCCAGTGAATTGCTCGAACCCTGCGGCCTGCGGGAAGTGTTCGCCGAACAGTGGGGCAAGCCGGCCCGCAGTTTTCCGGCGCGCCTGCCGATCCTGCGCCTGGACCGCATCTACGTGCGCAACCTCAAGGCCCATCATCCCAAGGTGTTGAACGTACGACCCTGGTCGCACCTTTCTGACCACGCACCGCTGTCGGTGGAGATCGAATTATGAGCGCGACGATGGACAAGGCGACGGTGGAACAGGTCGACACGACGCCCACCGAACGCAACCCGGCGCTGGCCGATATCGAATACGGCTGGCACGGCAACAACCGCGTCACCCTGCTGGAAAATGGCGAGGAATATTTCCCACGGGTGTTCGAGGCCATTCGTCGCGCCCAGGATGAAATCCTCCTTGAGACCTTCATCCTGTTCGAGGACAAGGTCGGCTACGAGCTGCGAGACTTGCTGGTGGAAGCCGCCCAGCGTGGCGTGCGCATCACCGTCAGCCTCGATGGCTTCGGCTGCGGTGAGTTGACCACCGATTTCCTGGCCTCGTTGAGCGACGCCGGGGTGCGCTTGCAGATGTTCGACCCGGCGCCCCGGCACTTGGGCATCCGTACCAATTGGTTCCGCCGCCTGCACCGCAAGATCGTGGTGGTGGACGGGGTGATTGCGTTCATCGGCGGGATCAACTTTTCCGCCGACCACCTGGGGGATTTCGGCCCCGAGGCCAAGCAGGACTACTCCGTGGAGGTCAAAGGCCCGGCGGTGGTGGATATCCATCACTTCGCGCTGTTGCAGAGCGGCCGGCCCGCCCGGGCCAAATACTGGTGGCAACGGCGCCGCAGCCGTCGCAACGAGCTGGCGTTCAACGACCATGATGGCCAGGTGCGCCTGGTCTACCGGGATAACCACGAGCATCAGACCGACATCGAAGAGGTCTACCTGCAGGTGCTGCGCAGCGCCCAGCGGCGGGTGGTGATCGCCAACGCGTACTTCTTCCCCGGCTACCGCTTGCTGCGCGAGATCCGCAACGCCGCCCGGCGTGGCGTGGAAGTGCGGCTGATCCTGCAAGGACAGCCGGACATGATGATCGCCAAACTCGCGGCGCGGATGCTCTACAGCTATCTGCTCAAGGCCGGCGTGGTGATCTACGAATACTGCGAGCGGCCGCTGCACGGCAAAGTCGCCCTGGTGGATGAGGACTGGAGCACGGTGGGTTCAAGCAACCTCGACCCGTTGAGCCTGTCGCTGAACCTGGAAGCCAACGTGCTGATCCGCGACCGGGCGTTCAACCGCGAGCTGTTCGAGCGCCTCGACCACCTGAGTCGTGAACACTGCACCGCCATGCCCGAAAACCATGCGCCGCGAGGCCTGCTGTGGCGCATGACCATCGGCTTCATGGTGTTCCACTTTTTGCGCCATTTCCCGGCCTGGGCCGGCTGGCTGCCGGCCCATAAACCGCGTCTGAAACCTTTTTCGCCGCCGACGGCGGTCCGGAGCGAACCCCATGAACCACTCTGAAGCGCACACCGCGCCGAGAGATACCCATGCGCCGGAACAGGCCAAGCCAAAATCCCGCTGGAGCCGCTGGAAAAGACCGCTGACCCTGGCGTTTTTCCTGTTGCTGATCGTGCTGTTCACGGCCCTGGCCCGGCGCATCGATTGGTCCGAAGTGTTGGCCACCCTGGCCGATTTCAAGGTACGCACCTTGCTCATCGCCGCCGCGCTGACCGTCACCAGCTTCATCACCTATGCCTGCTTCGATCTGATCGGACGCACCTACATCCGCCAGAAACTCGGTTGGCGGCAGATCTTGCCGGTGGGGGTGATCAGTTATGCCTTCAACCTCAACCTCAGCGCCTGGGTCGGCGGTATCGCCATGCGCTATCGGCTGTATTCGCGACTGGGGGTCAGCAGCGGGAACATCGCCAAGATCCTCGGCCTGAGCCTGGCCACCAACTGGTTCGGCTACATGACCTTGGCCGGGGTGGTGTTCAGCAGCGGCCTGGTGACCATGCCGCCGGGCTGGAAACTCAGCAGCGGCGCACTGCAAGGTGTGGGCGTGCTGTTGTTGCTGGCGAGTGCCGGGTACCTGGCGGCCTGTCGGTTTTCCAAGCGCCGGGCCTGGACCATCCGTGGCATGGAAATCAACCTGCCGTCGCTGCGCATGGCGGTGCTGCAACTGGCGTTAGGGGCGCTGAACTGGTCGTTGATGGCAGCGGTGATCTTCACGCTGCTGCCCAGCAAACTGGATTACCCGGTGGTGCTCGGGGTGCTGCTGATCAGCAGCATTGCCGGGGTCATTACCCATATTCCGGCGGGGCTTGGGGTGTTGGAGGCGGTGTTCATCGCGCTGCTGCAACATGAGGTGTCGCGGGGCAGCCTGCTGGCGGGGCTGATCGCTTACCGGGCGATCTACTTCATCTTGCCGTTGCTGATTACCGTGGTGATGTACCTGGTGATCGAGGCGAAGGCCAAGGCGTTGCGGGTCAAGCCTGGGCTCAAGTGATGGGTTGCCTGGCCTGGCCCCATCGCGAGCAAGCTCGCTCCCACATTGGATCTGTAGTGAACACACATATCGCGATCACTACACATTCCCTGTGGGAGCGAGCTTGCTCGCGATGAGGCCCCCACAGACACCCCACGATCACCGCGCCTGGATAATGCTCAACCGCTCTCCCACCACCATTTCCGTGATCCAGTCCACCAGGATCGAGGTGTAGGCCTGTTGTGACACGGGGTCGCTCAAGGCATGGTCGGCGCCGTCGATGATCCGGTGCGTCAGGGAATGGGTCTGCTGGCACGCCGCCCGGTAGCTCATGATCGTGGCGTGGGGCACGTAGGTATCGGTCTCGGACTCCACCAGCAACACATCGCCGGTGAACTGCGAGCACGCGTGCAAGGCGCGATTGGTGCTGGCGTGCACCAGGGTGCTGCGGTAATCCAGCAGGTCAGTCTTGTCCAGGTCGCGCTTGGGCGTGTGCCATTGCTCGTCGCGGTACAACGCCGGCACCCGCAGGGCCAGCCAGCGCACCGGGCGCAGCGACGTCAGGATCGAGGCCAGGTAACCGCCATAACTGGTGCCCACCACGGCAATTGCCGAGGTATCCAAGGCGGGGTGGGCGAGCAGGCGGTCGTATGCCGCCAACAGATCCCGCAGGTTGTCCTCGCGGGTGACCCGGGACAAGGGAATCCCCGCCCCTCCGGTGTGCCCGCGCAAGTCGAAGGTCAGGCACACACAACCGAGGCCGGCGATACCTTTGGCCCGTTCCAGGTCCCGCTCCTGGCTGCCGCCCCAGCCGTGTACGAACAACACGCCTGGTACCTTCGACTTGGGACTCAGGAAGGTCCCGTTCATATGTTCATCATCAATCGCAATCTGGATCGTTTCACTTCTAGCCGTCATAGGATTGAACCGTTACGTATTTGAGTAGGAAATCACCTTTTTCCGCCGCGCCGCGATACACCTCCCTGGCGCCGGCTGGCAGCGGTTGGTCGAGGTAGCTCTCCACCGAGGACACTCGCACCGCGCTGGTTTCGGGCGTTTCGACGAACACCTGCAATGCCGCCAGCTCGGCGCTGCTGGCCCCGCCCATGCGCCACGATTGTTCCAGCACACCACCACGGGGCTGGCCGGCGGCATCCAGGCCCTGGGCAATGTCGTAATTGCGCCGCGACGCAAAAAAGCTCGGGTAGGCCTGGTTGGCGGCGTCATCGAACACTTGCGCCAGCCGCACCGCCTCACGCACATCGTCGGGCAGTTCGAGCCTGAGCAACTCGATATAGCCGCCCTGCACCACCAGCAGGTCCGACCCGCCGTACACTTCCACCCCTTCGCTGTCGTGGGTCAGGTGTTGCACGCCGCAATAGCTCATGACCTGGCCGTTGATGAAGCTCTGGCCAACGCTCTGGGTCTTGACCTCATTGAGATGCTGTTCCAGCACCACCCCTTCGCGAAACAGCGCCTGGGCGTCAGGTCCGGCGACGATTTCATCGAACTGCGCCAGGCTCTTGATGAGCCGTTGGCCGCGCCCGGCACAGGCATGGATCGGCTTGATGCGGATCGGCCCGGTGTAGAGCAAATGTTCGGCGGCCGGGCGGGCGTCCTTGAGCGAAAACACCGTCACGCCGTCGAGCACTGCGCCTCGGGTGAGCTTGGCAAACAGCGGCGACCAGCCTTTGGGCGCCACCGCGTCCTTATTCAACAGACCGTGGGTAATCGCCTTGGTGCAGATAAAATCATGCTCGACATACCCACCCCACACGTCCTCCGGCCCCTTGACCCCCAGGCGCATCAAGGCTTCGGCGCCGATCAGGGTTTGCGTGGGCAACAGATAAAGATCATGACCAGCCTGGGGATCATGGCTGTCGCCGTACTCCCATCCCAGGATCTGTGCCAGCCACTGGGCCAGTGCGCGGTTGGTCTCGACCTCATGGCGTGGCGCTTGTGGATTGACCGAATAGGCCACGACCCGTTTGTTGCGATTGACTGATGTCATGCGGTGCCCTTTTTTCCTGCGCTCGATGGCTTTAGACAGGGGAAGGTGCAGAGATCAGGCCAACGGTGGCCTGGGCGATGAGGGTCAGCCAAGCGGGCGCATTGTGCGCAGTTGATAGCACCTGGCCTGTTTCATTCTGCACGACACATGGCAAGCATCCCGCAAATTGCACGATGGCGGGCTACAGACGTAGCCCCTTGTGGCGAGTGAGTGTCAGCCCTTGGGAACGCTCGGCGGACTCACCCCAAACCGCGCCCGATAATCGCTCGGCGCCAACCCGGTGATTTTCCTGAACGTCGCACGAAAGGCACTGGGGTCCTGGTAACCGACGGTCCAGGCTATGTGGTCGATGGTGCCATTGGTGAACTCCAGCATTTCCCGGGCCTTGCCGACCCGCAGGTGCTGGCAGTATTCGGTGGGCTTGAGGCCGGTGGCGGCACGGAACCGGCGCAGGAAGGTGCGCTCTTCCAGCCCGGCCCGTTCGGCCATCGCGCCGAGGGAAACCTCCACCGCACCGTTGCTTTGCAACCAATGCTGGACCTTGAGAATCGCCCCGTCGCCATGGCCGAGGATGGGCGCGAAGTTACTGCCGCACTGGCTCGCGCTGTCGCTGTGCTCGATCACCAGGAATTGCGCGGTGCGCGTGGCGATGCTGGGCCCAAGCAGGCGATCCACCAGGCGCAACCCCAGCTCCGACCAGGCCATCAGCCCGGCGGTGGTGATCAGGTCGCCGTCGTCGACAATGGGTTTGTCGGCGTTGAGCTTGACCTTCGGGTAACGGGCGGCGAAATCCTTGGCCGAGGTCCAATGGGTGGTGGCGCTGCGCCCATCGAGCAGGCCGCTTTCGGCCAACAGGATCGAGCCCACACACACGCCGCCCAACACGGTGCCGCCCGCATGCTGCGCGCGCAGCCAATCCATCAGCGTTGGCGAGGCCAGGTCGTCATCGAAGCCGGCGAGGGACGGCGGAATCAGCAACGCCACCAAATGGCCCACCGGGCCGGTTTCGCTGTCGAACACCCGCCACGGCGCCTCACCGTTGTCGGTCCGCCAGTGACTGACCCGCAACCGTGGCAATTGTGCACTGGCGTGCTCGGCCGCGATCCGCTGGGCCACGGCGAACAGATCGGTCAAGCCATGCACCGCCGCCATCTGCGCGCCAGGGTAGATGAGCACCCCAAGCTCGGCGACTGCCCTTTGCTGCGCCATTGTCAGTTTTCCCTCGCTTATTGTCGTTGCGGCCAATCCTCGAACCGGCGGTAAACGCCAATACTGGCGCCCTACCTCACCTGATCAAGGAAGCCCTCATGTCCAAGCAAGCGCTCATCGTAGTCGATATCCAGAACGACTACTTCCCCCAGGGCAAATGGCCGTTGGTCGGCGCCGACGCCGCCGCTGATAACGCCGCCCGGTTGATCGAAGCCTTTCGCCAGGCTGGCAACAACGTGGTACACATCCGCCACGAATTCACCTCCGACGACGCGCCCTTCTTCACCCCAGACTCCGAAGGCGCACAATTGCACCCCAAGGTGCTCAACCGCGCCGACGAACCGGTGGTCCTCAAGCACTTCGTCAATTCGTTTCGCGAAACCGAACTACAAGCCCTCCTCGACCAGCACGGTATCGAGCAACTGGTGGTGGTCGGCAGCATGAGCCACATGTGTGTCGACGGCGTGGTGCGGGCGGCAGCGGACCTGGGCTACGGCGTCACGGTGATCCATGATGCCTGCGCCACCCTCGACCTGGAATTCAACGGGGTCGTCGTCCCGGCCGCCCAGGTGCATGCGGCGTTCATGGCATCGCTGGGGTTTGCCTACGCGAGTGTGGTGAGTACCGAGCAATTCCTGGCTGACAATCACTAACCACACGTTACATTTAAAAAACCGCGCTTCGTCGCCGAAGTGCGGTTTTGTCTCGCGCATAGACCGAGAAGGTGATTGCGCAACTCCATCCCGTGCGGGCGAACACAAGAGTGATCGAAGATCCTCTGTTTTTAGCGCTCATGTTCATCAGCGCATTCGCGGCCATTTGCATACTCAACTGGCTCGCTTCCGGGCCTGAAGTGCTTGGCTTCTGCTTTGACGAGCGCCAGCAACGCCTGACCTTCACCCAGCGCCGCGCCGCCCTGCCCGACCAACCACCGAAGAAATGAAAGCCTCCGATACCCCTTGGATCGGCCCTCCCGGCCTGGGAGGGCAAAGATTTCTCAGGTGATCAAAGAAGTTCATGCTCCGCAATGTCGGCCAACTTTAAAGCCCAGCCGCTATGGCCGTTGATTCGCAGGGTTCTCGCATCCGCTCCTTTCAAGGACACCTCGAGCTGCTCCCACGCCGGACGAAAATCCCCTGTTTTAGAAATTTTCATATCAATGAAGTCCAGGCCATATTCAATGGTCCATCTGATCTCCAGACTATTGCCGTTTTTCCAGCCATGACTGATGCCGTCATCTTCAAATAACACGCCGCTGGAGGTGCCTGAAGGTGCAGGAAAAATCACCAGCTCGCGACGCCGATCGAGGGAAGGGTCATTAAGCTTGTGACACTCACCGGTCGCTATCGCAGCGCCCCCTCGCACCAACAAGGGCAAACGCTCCAAAGGCGCATCCAGAGAAACGTACTGGCCGCCTTCGTACCAGTCACCGGTATGCCAGTCGCACCATCCCGTCGCGTTCTGGGGCAGCCACACCTCGCGCTCGCGTGCGCCTTCCTCTACCACGCTGGCGACGAGAACGTCTCGGCCCAGAAAGAACTCGTCGTTTTCCTCGAACGTTTGAAGGTCGTGCTCGTGGTCAAGAAACGTAGGTCGCAAAATGGGCTCATCTTCGTGACTGGCTTGCCACAGCAAGGTATAGAAATAAGGCATCAACCTGTATCGGAGTCCAATGGCGTCACGGACCGCATCGGTGACCGTTGGGTGCATCCATGGCTCATTGACGGTGCCATCGTCGTTCCAGGAGTGAATGGTGAAGCGCGGGTGCATCACACCATTCTGGACCCAACGGACAAACAGCTCGGGATCCGGTTTATTACCGGAGAACCCACCCACGTCGTGCCCCACGTTGTACAACCCCGACAGGCTCATGCCCAGGCCCATGCGGGTGTTGTAGCGAAGTGTTTTCCAGTTGGTTCGGTTATCACCGCTCCATGTCTGAACATAGCGCTGCATGCCGGCACAACCTGAGCGTGAGATGAGGTAGGGCCGCTCTGCCGGGGAGAAGCGCCGTTGTGCCTCTAAAGACGCTCTCATCATCAGCAATGCCATGACGGGGCGGATATGTTTGATTGCTATCTCGCGCCCAAAGCCTTGGCAGCGCGCCTCGCCGTCCCAGACTTCGAATTCATTGTTATCGTTCCATGTAGATTCAATGCCCAGCTCCAAAAGCTGTGACGTGACATTTGACTGCCACCAACTGACAGTGTCCGGGTTGGTGAAGTCCAGATGAGAGCCCTCATCGTCCCAGAAGACTGACCGCTCTGGCCTGTCGTGTTCAGAGTCGGTAATGAACATCCTTTGCTTGGCTACCTCGGCGTAGCGCGGGTGGTCCTGCAGCAGACAAGGCTTTATGTTGGCAATCAGTCTGACGCCAGCCTCCCGGTAAGCCTGGGCCAGCGCCTTGGGGTCCGGGACTTTTTCATGGTTCCAGTTGAACACATAGCGTTTTTCGCCGATGGAGGTGTACCCGGATGACAGTTGAAAAGAGTCGCAAGGAATATCGTGCTGACGGCACAGATCAAGAAACTCCAGCAACTGTTCCTGAGCATTTTCGGCGTCGGTGTAATGCATGGTTGAGCCGCTGTAACCCAGGCTCCATTTAGGCAGAAACAAGGTGCGTCCGGTCAGACGAACGAAAGCCTTCGTCACATCCAGTATGCGCGGGCCTGCCAGTACCCAGTAGTCGAGGTCGCCGGCCTCCGCTTTGTACCGACGATAGGGCCGGTGATAGTTATCCAGCTCGTTACCCAGATCAAACAGACTGGTGTTCAGGTTGTCATAAAACATCCCGAAACTGGCGTGTTCCTGGTGCGTGATGACAAAGGGAATATGCTTGTACAGCGGGTCGGTGCACGCAGCGTCATATCCCATTGCGTCCAGGTTACGCATTTCAAAACGTCTGCCGGCGCGGTTCAGATCGCCGGTTTTTTCGCCGAGCCCGTAGTAGCGATGTTCAGGCGCGCGAAGCTGGTAGTGCTCCAGGCCTTCACCATGAGCGTCAAGCGAATAGGCACCGGTGGGCCGATCCGAGACCAACGGCTTCCAGCTCTGGCCATCGTTGTATTCCCACTGTAACCACAGCGGCTGATTCACAGTGATGCGTAGTTTTTGGGTGGTAATCACCAGCCGGCCCTGAAGCTCTTCGACCCGGTACGCGGGCAAAGAGAAATCCGCTACCGACTCGCGGGCCCGGCCCTTCCAGGCGACGTCCTCCCGGGGCGCAATGCTCCAGGTCCGATCCAGTGCCAACGCGCCTGCACGCATAAGCAGAACACGCGCCAAGCCGTCTTCGAGAATATAGATTCGGAATAGATGCCGGCCCTCAACCAGCAGCTCGATGTAGCCTTTTTCCTGGGCCTGTAGCGTCCAGACTTTAAGTGACTTCATTGTGCACGCACCGCTTTAGGTTTGGACGTTCTGTCTGCGATAAACAAAATCATGAAAAACGCACCTATAAAATCAAAGAGCCCCATCGCAATGAACAATGGGTTGAATCCTATTTTGTCCACGCTGACACCGATGATCAGCGAGAAAATAAAGCTGGCAATCCAGGCGCATGAGCCTCGCATTCCGTTCACAGTCGCCAACTCATCCCGATCAAACGTTTCGACGACCAGTGCACTTAACATGCAGGAAATAATCTGGTGGCCAAAACCGCCGACTGAAATAAGCGCAATCGCAACATAAGGGTCTTGCACCTGTGTCATCACGGCTAACGAAAACATCAGGAACGCGCCGGTGATTGAACTGGCGACGATCGAGTTCACCCGGGTGCATTTGAAAAAACGATGGTAAGCGCGTGATAGATAACCGCTGGCGATACTGCCCAGATCCGCCGCCAGAAACGGAACCCAGGCAAACAGTACGATTTGCTTAAGGTCCATTCCTCTTTCGTTGGCCAGATACAGCGGCACCCAAAAACTCATGACGGCCCATGCCGGTTCTGCCATGAAGGCGGGAAGCGCGATACCGTAAAATCGCTTGTCCCGGCCAATCTTTCTCAACGCTTTAAAAAATGGCATTTGCTGGCCGATTTTTTCGCCGTCTTGTTGGATATGCTTCAACTCATTGGGCGACAAGCGCGGGTGGATATCAGGGGCGTGGTAGAGCCATCCCCAGACGGCAGCCCATACCAGTCCGATCCCCCCGGAGATTAGAAATGCGCCCTGCCAGCCCAGCGATACATGAGCCAGATAGATGATGGGAGGGGCGAGCATCGCCCCCAAAGAAAAGCCAACCCCCGCCCAGCCCGCGGCGATAGGGCGTTCTTTTTTTGGAAACCAGTCCCCTATCGCCTTGGCATTGGCGGGTGTCGCCGCGGCCTCCGAAGCGCCCATAAAAAAACGCAGAATCGCCAGATGCACCCAACTCGCAGCCCCGGCATGAAGAAGGCACATCACTGACCATACGACGGCGCATATCACGAAGCCGAGCTTGAGCCCGATCGCATCGATCAGCCACCCGCAGATGGGTTGGAAAACCGTATAAGCAAGTTGGAAAGAGGCGACCACCCACGAGTATTGTTCAGTCGACATGCTGAACGTGGTTTTCAGTTCCGGCGCCAATATGCCTAATGAGTTACGGGTTATATAGTTGACAGTGACGCCGAGCAAAAACAGGGAAAGCATCCACCAACGCAGATGCGGGATGAATTTTAGCTTGGCCGAAAGTCGAGCATTGCGTTCGATATCGATAGTCATCAAGTCTTCGCCTGTCACCGGATTTTCCGGCGTTTTGTTTTTATTTGAGGCTTGACGCTATGGCACCTGCTCATGATTCGTACAGAAGTAAGCGTGTATAAATTTACATTCTGCTCTACCGCAGCTAGGCAGATACCCAAGGACGCTAGGATTGGTGGCCCTTTTCTGCTATGAAAGCTTTTACATAAATTGTCTCAATGGATAAGCCGCGGTGGGGAAATTACACATTGCCGAAATCGCGGCACAGACGGGCCTGTCCATCGCAACGGTGTCGCGGGTGCTTGCTGGCAAATCAAATACCCGCCCGGCCACGCGAGAAAAAGTCTTAGCGGCGGCGCGTCAGCAGGGCGTGATGGAAGGTCTCGCCAACGGTCGTTTCCTGCTCGACGGGCTGACCCTCTTCGCGCCCTCGCGAGCCTTCAACGTACGCTCTGATATCTTCTACTACAAAGTGATCCAGGGCATCACGCAGGCGGTCGCGCAACATGATGTTCGAGTCCGCTACTGCGAGCTTGAAGAGGTCGATAGCGACGCATTGCTGTTTTTGGAAAAGATGAACCAGAAGGACACGGGTGCGGCGATCCTGATTGGTATTGATGATCCGCACATACACCAACTGGCCGCCGATCTCAGCAAGCCGACGGTGCTGATCAACTGCATTGATCGCAACATGCGCCTGCCCTCGATATCGCCCGACCACTTTTTAATCGGTCATTATTCGATCAATTATCTGTTTCAGATGGGGCACCGAAATGTACTGACCCTCCAGTGCCTCAGGCGGTACACGATGGACCTGCGAATACGTGGAATTCGTGATGCATGGAAGGAGCAGAATCTCGAATTTGTCGAAGCAAGACACCTAATGGTTTGCGAGGGTTTCGGCAGTGCTGAATCTGAAGCGCGGGTAGCGGCCTTCATGGAAAACTGCGCACCTGACGACCGACCGACTGCCATCCTGGCCGGGGGTGACTTTATGGCTGCCGGGGCAGTTAAAGCGCTCCAGAATGCTGGTTTGAGGGTTCCTCACGATGTTTCAGTGATGAGCATGGACGGGTTCAACCTGGCGGACATCAACGATATACCGCTCACCACGCTTCACGTGCCCCGCGATGAATTAGGCGCAGAAGCGATAAGGGTATTAAGACAACAGCTTTTCGAACCGCGATCTCCTCGTGGCAATCTTCTCCTCGGTGGGCAACTCATCACCGGCAGCTCAGTGCGACGCATCAAGCACAGCGCCAAGCAAACGCCGGTCTATCAGAAGATTATTTATGACTAATCAATTCGCGGCATAGTCCGTTAATCCGCGCTGCTCATCACCTGGGTCCATCTCGCGATACCTCGGCTTTACACAGGGCGAAAAAAACCCTCCTGGCTTTGCAGCGAAGAGGGCTTTTATCGAACTTTAAAGGATCAGCGAGTGAGGAGCCTCATCGACTAAAACGTCTCATGCGCCTTTACCACTGAATCTTATGCAGGTCAGAACGGGATATCGTCGTCGAAGCTGTCGAAATCCGGAGCCGGCTGCGGCGCGGCCTGTTGTGGAGCCGCCGGGCGCTCGCGCTGTGGCTGTGGAGCCGACTGCGGACGAGGTGCCTGCTGACGCGGGGCCGCCTGCTGGTAGTTGTTGCCACCTTGTTGCTGGTCGCCCTGTGGACGGCCGCCCAGCAGTTGCATGGTGCCTTGCATGTCGACCACGATTTCGGTGGTGTAGCGCTTGATGCCGTCTTTTTCCCACTCGCGAGTCTGCAGCTTGCCTTCGATGTACACCTGCGAACCCTTGCGCAGGTATTCGCCGGCAATCTCGGCCACCTTGCCGAACATCGACACGCGGTGCCATTCGGTCTTCTCGACCTTCTGGCCGGTCTGCTTGTCGGTCCACTGTTCGCTGGTCGCCAGACTCAGGTTGGTCACGGCGTTGCCGTTCGGCAGGTAGCGAACTTCGGGATCCTGGCCGCAAGTACCGACCAATATGACTTTGTTAACCCCACGGGCCATAACGTTCTCCTAGGCTTCGCACGTGGTCGGGGCCGGGTTGTTCACCAGGCGCTCGAGCGTCGCGCGATCCAATAATTCGGTGTCGAGTTTGATATACACGGCCGCCTCGTCGGCGACCACCACTGCATCGGTTACTCCAACGACGGCCTTCAGACGCTCGGTCAGGCCAGCCTCACGAATCGCCTCGGGCGATAAGGGCAAGCGCAGGCTCGTCACATAGGGAGGTTCGCGCATGGTAACAGCAAAAAGCAGCCAAAGTGCAGCCAGCGCGGCGCAACCCAGGAACACAACCGACAAACCGCCATGCTGGAACAGCCAGCCGCCGAGGATCCCGCCCAACGCCGAACCCAGGAACTGGCTGGTGGAATAAACCCCCATCGCCGTGCCCTTGCCACCCGCCGGAGAAACCTTGCTGATCAGCGACGGCAGCGACGCCTCCAACAGGTTGAACGCGGTGAAGAACACCACCGTGCCGATCACCAAGGCCCGCAAGCTGTCGCCGAACTGCCAGAAGAATAGCTCAGTGAGCATCAGCGTCATGACGGCGCCGAGCAAAACTCGTTTCATTTTGCGTCGTTTCTCGCCATAGATAATGAAAGGAATCATGGCGAAGAACGAAATCAGCAGCGCGGTCAGGTAGACCCACCAATGTTGCTCCTTGGGCAGGCCGGCCTTCTCGACCAGGGCCAGCGGCAAGGCCACGAAGCTGGACATCAGCATGGCGTGGAGCACGAAAATGCCCAGGTCCAGGCGCAACAGGTCCGGGTGCTTGAGCGTCGGGATCAATGCCTGGCGCGCCACCCCGGACTCCCGGTGCTGCAACGGTCCGGTGGCGCGCGGCACCATGAACGCCACGATCAGGATCCCCACCAACGCCATGGCACCGGTCGCCAGGAACAGGCCGGACAAGCCAAAGGCACGGGTCAGCAACGGACCTACCACCATGGCCACGGCGAACGACAGACCGATGGTCATGCCGATCATGGCCATGGCCTTGGTCCGATGCTGTTCGCGGGTCAAGTCTGACAGCAACGCCATGACGGCCGCGGAAATAGCCCCGGCACCCTGCAGGATGCGTCCGGCGATCACGCCCCAGATCGAGTCGGCGTTGGCCGCCAGCACACTGCCGAGGGCGAAGACGATCAGCCCCAGGTAGATGACCGGACGCCGGCCGATGCGGTCGGAAATGATCCCGAACGGGATCTGGAAGATCGCCTGGGTCAGGCCATAAGCGCCGATCGCCAGCCCGATGAGGGCCGGGGTCGCGCCCGCCAGGTCCATGCCATAGGTCGCCAGCACCGGCAACACCATGAACATGCCCAGCATACGGAAGGCGAACACCAGGGCCAGACCGCTTGCTGCGCGTGTCTCGCCACGACTCATGCGTTCGCTGTGGGGATCTTGCATGGAAAAACCTCATGTGAACCGGCGGCGATTCTACCAGTCCCATCGATTGAGAGGGTATATGGCGACCGTTTGCCGCGCAGTCTTCATGTATGGCTGCAATCGCGTCTGCAATAGTGTGCATCCATCCAGTGTTTGCCCGTATACTCCTACGTTTTCGACGCCCGCCGAGCGAGGCCACTTTGGACAAGATCCTGATTCGTGGGGCCCGAACCCACAACCTGAAGAACATCGACCTGACCCTGCCACGGGACAAGCTGATCGTCATCACCGGCCTGTCCGGATCCGGCAAATCATCCCTGGCTTTCGACACGTTGTACGCCGAAGGCCAGCGACGTTATGTCGAGTCGCTGTCGGCCTACGCCCGGCAGTTTCTGTCGATGATGGAAAAACCCGACGTCGACACCATCGAAGGCCTGTCGCCGGCCATTTCCATCGAACAGAAATCGACTTCCCATAACCCCCGGTCGACGGTCGGCACCATCACCGAGATCTACGACTACCTGCGCCTGCTGTATGCGCGGGTCGGCATTCCCCGCTGCCCCGACCACGACATTCCCCTGGAAGCCCAGACCGTCAGCCAGATGGTCGACCTGGTGCTGGCCCAGCCGGAAGGCAGCAAGCTGATGCTGCTGGCGCCGGTGATTCGCGAGCGCAAGGGCGAACACCTGATGGTGTTCGAAGAACTGCGCGCCCAAGGCTTCGTGCGGGCCCGGGTCAACGGCAAGCTGTGCGAGCTGGACGAACTGCCGAAGCTGGATAAACAGAAGAAGCATTCGATCGATGTGGTGGTGGACCGCTTCAAGGTCCGGGCCGACTTGCAACAGCGGCTGGCCGAATCCTTCGAGACCGCGCTGAAACTGGCCGACGGCATCGCCCTGGTCGCACCGATGGACGACGAGCCCGGCGAAGAGATCATTTTCTCCGCACGCTTCGCCTGCCCGATCTGCGGCCATGCCATCAGCGAGCTGGAACCCAAGCTGTTCTCCTTCAACAACCCGGCCGGCGCCTGCCCGACCTGCGACGGCCTGGGGGTCAAGCAGTTCTTTGACACCAAGCGGCTGGTCAATGGCGAGCTGACCCTGGCCGAAGGGGCGATTCGCGGCTGGGACAGGCGCAACGTCTATTACTTCCAGATGCTCGGTTCGCTGGCGGCCCATTACAAGTTCAGCCTGGACAAACCATTCAACGAGTTGCCCGCCGACCAGCAGAAATTCATCCTGCACGGCAGCGGCTCGCAGAACGTCGACTTCAAATACCTCAACGACCGTGGCGACATCGTCAAGCGCTCCCACCCGTTCGAAGGCATCGTGCCGAACCTGGAGCGACGCTACCGCGAGACCGAATCGGCCAGCGTGCGCGAAGAACTGGCCAAGTTCCTCAGTACCCAGCCCTGCCCCGATTGCCGTGGCACCCGACTACGTCGCGAAGCGCGGCATGTGTGGGTCGGCGAGAAGACGCTGCCAGCGGTGACCAACCTGCCGATTGGCGACGCCACCGATTACTTCGGCGGCTTGAAGCTCACCGGTCGTCGTGGCGAAATCGCCGACAAGATTCTCAAGGAAATCCGCGAGCGCCTGCAGTTCCTGGTGAACGTCGGCCTGGACTACCTGACCCTCGATCGCAGCGCAGACACCTTGTCCGGCGGCGAAGCTCAGCGTATCCGCCTCGCCAGCCAGATAGGCGCCGGCCTGGTGGGGGTGATGTACATCCTCGACGAGCCGTCCATCGGCTTGCACCAGCGGGATAACGACCGGTTGCTCGGGACCCTGAAACACCTGCGGGACATCGGTAACACGGTGATCGTGGTCGAGCACGACGAGGATGCCATCCGCCTGGCCGACTATGTGGTGGATATCGGTCCCGGCGCGGGCGTGCATGGCGGGCATATCGTTGCCCAAGGCACGGCCGCCGAAGTCATGGCGCAC
This sequence comes from Pseudomonas sp. FSO-7, assembly GCF_059579345.1. Taxonomy (NCBI): domain Bacteria; kingdom Pseudomonadati; phylum Pseudomonadota; class Gammaproteobacteria; order Pseudomonadales; family Pseudomonadaceae; genus Pseudomonas; species Pseudomonas sp. FSO-7. The sequence goes on from NZ_CM184193.1 coordinate 5,921,745, forward strand.
CCTGACTCGCTGACGGGCAAATACCTGTCGGGCCGGGTCAAGATCAAGGTCCCGGCCAAGCGTACGCCGCGCAACAAAAAGCTGTCGCTGACCCTCAAGGGCGCTCGCGGCAACAACCTGCGCAACGTCGACCTGGAAATCCCCATTGGCCTGCTGACCTGCGTTACCGGTGTATCCGGCTCCGGCAAGTCGACGCTGATCAACAACACCCTGTTCCCCCTCAGCGCCACGGCCCTGAACGGCGCCACCACCCTGGAAGCCGCCGCTCACGACAGCATCAAGGGCCTGGAGCACCTGGACAAGGTGGTCGACATCGACCAAAGCCCGATTGGCCGCACACCGCGCTCCAACCCGGCGACCTATACCGGGCTGTTCACACCGATCCGTGAACTGTTCGCCGGCGTGCCGGAGTCCCGTTCACGGGGTTATGGCCCGGGGCGTTTCTCGTTCAACGTCAAGGGCGGACGCTGCGAGGCCTGCCAGGGCGATGGCCTGATCAAGGTGGAAATGCACTTCCTGCCCGACATCTACGTGCCGTGCGATGTGTGCAAGAGCAAGCGCTACAACCGCGAAACCCTGGAGATCAAATACAAGGGCAAGAACATCCACGAAACCCTCGAGATGACCATCGAAGAGGCCCGGGCGTTCTTCGACGCGGTTCCGGCCCTGGCGCGCAAGCTCCAGACGCTGATGGATGTCGGCCTGTCGTACATCAAGCTGGGGCAGTCGGCAACCACGCTGTCCGGTGGTGAAGCCCAGCGGGTCAAGCTGTCCCGCGAGCTGTCCAAGCGCGACACCGGCAAGACCCTGTATATCCTCGACGAGCCGACCACCGGCCTGCACTTCGCCGATATCCAGCAATTGCTCGACGTGCTGCATCGCCTTCGCGACCACGGCAACACCGTGGTGGTGATCGAACACAACCTGGACGTGATCAAGACCGCGGACTGGCTGGTGGACCTGGGGCCGGAAGGCGGTTCCAAGGGGGGTCAGATCATCGCCGTGGGTACGCCTGAACAAGTGGCCGAGATGAAGCAGTCCCACACCGGTTACTACCTCAAGCCGCTGCTGGAGCGTGATCGGGACTGATTCCACCCGAGCACGAAAAAGCCCCTGTCATCTCATCGATGGCAGGGGCTTTTTGTTTTTCTGTGGGAGCGAGCTTGCTCGCGATAGCGGTATATAAGTCACGTTTGTGCTGGCTGATCCACTGCTATCGCGAGCAAGCTCGCTCCCACAATGAGTACGTCAGAACTGCGATTGCAGGTAGTTCTCCAACCCGATCAGCTTGATCAGACCCAACTGCTTCTCCAGCCAGTAGGTGTGGTCTTCTTCGGTGTCGTTGAGCTGGATCCGCAGGATCTCGCGGGTCACGTAGTCGTTGTGCTGCTCGCAGAGCTCAATGCCTTTGCACAGCGCGGCGCGGACTTTGTATTCCAGACGCAGGTCCGCGGCCAACATATCGGGCACGGTGGTCCCGACATCCAGGTCATCGGCGCGCATGCGTGGCGTACCTTCCAGCATCAGGATCCGGCGCATCAGTGCATCGGCGTGCTGGGTCTCTTCTTCCATCTCGTGGTTGATACGTTCGTAGAGCTCGGTAAAACCCCAATCCTCGTACATCCGCGAATGGATGAAATATTGATCACGGGCTGCCAGCTCGCCGGTCAGCAACGTGTTGAGGTAATCGATTACGTCTGGGTGACCTTGCATCGCCCTACATCTCCACAAGCTTTTAAAGGTTGTAGTTTGAACCAAGCTGACCGCAAGGTCACGGCCTCAACGCAATAAAAGCGAAGAAAATCCGAGAAAACCAAGCTAAATAACGCAAAAACCGCCCTAATGAGGGCGGTTCTGCTTCTCGTTTAGACTTAGTTAAGCGCTACGCCCAAGGCTTTTGCGATGCCTTCTCCGTAGGCGACATCTGCCTTGAAGAAATGCTGCAACTGACGGTCAACCACATCCGCCGACACACCGCCCATCGCCCCTGCGATGTTGTTGATCAGCAGGGCTTTCTGCTCATCGCTCATCAAGCGGAACAACGCACCGGCGTGGCTGTAGTAGTCGGTGTCTTCGCGATGGTCGTAACGGTCCGCCGCGCCACTGAGGGCCAGTGCCGGCTCCGCATAACGCGGGGCCTGCTTCGGCGCTTCCACATAGCTGTTAGGCTCGTAGTTCGGTGCCGCCCCGCCATTGCTGCCAAACGCCATGGCGCCGTCGCGCTGGTAAGTGTTAACCGGGCTACGTGGCGCATTCACCGGCAATTGCTGGTGATTGGTGCCCACCCGGTAGCGGTGCGCATCGGCGTAGGCGAAGACACGACCCTGCAGCATGCGATCCGGCGAGAGGCCAACCCCTGGCACCATGTTGCTCGGACCAAACGCCGCCTGCTCGACTTCGGCGAAGTAGTTCAGCGGGTTACGGTTGAGTTCGAGCACACCCACTTCGATCAACGGAAACTCCTTCTGCGACCAGGTCTTGGTCACGTCGAACGGATTCTCGTAATGAGCCGCCGCTTGGGCCTCGCTCATGATCTGGATGCAAACGCGCCATTTCGGGAAGTCACCACGCTCGATGGCCTCGAACAAGTCACGCTGGGCGTAATCCGGGTCGGTACCCGCCAGACGTACCGCTTCTGCCGGCGCGAGGTTCTTGATGCCTTGCAGGGTCTTGTAGTGCCACTTCACCCAATGCCGCTCACCCTGTGCGTTGATCAGGCTGTAGGTGTGGCTGCCAAAGCCGTGCATGTGGCGATAGCCATCCGGAATGCCGCGGTCGGAAAACAGGATGGTGACCTGGTGCAGCGCCTCAGGCGAATGCGACCAGAAATCCCACATCGCTTGGGCACTTTTCAGGTTGCTTTGCGGCAGACGCTTCTGGGTGTGGATAAAATCTGGAAATTTCAACGGATCACGGATGAAGAAGACCGGCGTGTTGTTGCCGACGATGTCCCAGTTGCCTTCCTCGGTGTAGAACTTCAGGGCGAAACCGCGTGGATCGCGTTCAGTGTCGGCCGAACCACGCTCGCCACCCACGGTAGAAAACCGCAGGAAGGTAGGGGTCTGCTTGCCGATCGAGTCGAACAACTTGGCGCTGGTGTACTGGGTGATGTCTTGGGTGACGGTGAAGGTACCGTAAGCCCCCGACCCTTTGGCGTGCACACGACGCTCGGGAATGTTCTCGCGGTTGAAATGAGCGAGCTTTTCGATCAGGTGAAAATCGTCGAGCAGCAGCGGGCCGCGCGGGCCGGCGGAACGAGAGTTCTGGTTATCGGCGACAGGAGCGCCGCTGGCGGTCGTAAGCGTTTTGATCTGGCTCATGCTCAATCTTCCTAGGTCGGTCTTCAAACTGCCGGCTAATCGGCTGGAAAGGAGTATTGATCATATTAATGACAGCATCCAAATTCATTAAATCATGGACATCGATAGTCATTATCTAACGATGAAGACTTGCCAATAGCCAAGCCAGGCGAAACGGCCTTGGTACTTTTTCAGCAGGCACAAAAAAACCGGGCACAAGGCCCGGTTTTTTGTTTGTTGCCTACTTACTCAGCGGATACAGCTTCACCGCTGGTAGCACGATCAACCAACTCGACGTACGCCATAGGCGCGTTGTCGCCAGCGCGGAAACCGCACTTGAGGATGCGCAGGTAGCCACCCTCACGGGTAGCGTAACGCTTGCCCAGGTCGTTGAAGAGCTTACCAACGATAGCTTTCGAACGGGTACGGTCGAAAGCCAGACGGCGGTTAGCCAGGCTATCTGTCTTGGCCAGAGTGATCAGCGGCTCAGCAACGCGACGCAGTTCTTTGGCTTTCGGCAGTGTAGTTTTGATCAGCTCGTGCTCGAACAGCGACACCGCCATGTTTTGGAACATGGCCTTGCGGTGCGAGCTGGTGCGGCTCAGGTGACGACCACTTTTACGATGACGCATGGTTCATTCCTTACCAAACACAACGTTCGGTGATTACGACGATCAGGCAGTCGCCTTGTCGTCCTTCTTAAGACTTGCAGGCGGCCAGTTGTCGAGGCGCATGCCGAGGGACAGACCGCGGGAGGCCAGAACGTCCTTGATTTCAGTCAAGGATTTCTTGCCAAGGTTCGGAGTCTTCAACAGCTCTACTTCGGTACGCTGAATCAGGTCGCCGATGTAGTAGATGTTTTCCGCCTTAAGGCAGTTAGCCGAACGTACAGTCAGTTCCAGATCGTCAACCGGGCGAAGCAGGATCGGATCGATCTCGTCTTCCTGCTCGACAACCACTGGCTCACTGTCACCCTTGAGGTCGACGAACGCAGCCAACTGCTGTTGCAGGATGGTTGCAGCACGGCGGATAGCCTCTTCAGGATCCAGGGTACCGTTGGTTTCCAGATCAATAACCAGCTTGTCCAGGTTGGTACGCTGTTCGACACGGGCGTTTTCCACCACGTATGCGATACGGCGAACGGGGCTGAACGAAGAGTCAAGCTGCAAGCGACCGATGCTGCGGCTTTCGTCTTCATCGCTCTGACGCGAGTCTGCCGGTTCATAACCACGACCACGAGCTACGGTGAGCTTCATGTTCAGGGCGCCGTTAGACGCCAGGTTAGCGATTACGTGATCGGGGTTAACGATCTCGACATCATGATCCAGCTGAATATCGGCAGCGGTAACCACCCCCGAACCCTTCTTCGACAAGGTCAGCGTAACTTCGTCACGACCGTGCAGCTTGATAGCCAGACCTTTCAGGTTCAACAGGATTTCAATTACGTCTTCCTGTACACCTTCGATGGCGCTGTACTCGTGGAGCACACCGTCAATCTCGGCCTCGACTACTGCACAGCCGGGCATTGAGGACAACAGGATGCGGCGCAGCGCGTTGCCCAGGGTGTGGCCGAAACCACGCTCGAGAGGCTCGAGTGTGATCTTGGCGCGGGTTGGACTGACAACCTGCACATCAATATGGCGGGGTGTCAGGAACTCATTTACCGAAATCTGCATGGATGCACCTATTTTCTAGCCCTTACTTGGAGTAGAGCTCGACAATCAGGCTTTCGTTGATGTCGGCGGACAGATCACTGCGAGCAGGAACGTTCTTGAAAACGCCCGACTTCTTCTCAGTGTCTACTTCTACCCATTCTACGCGGCCACGTTGGGCACACAGATCGAGAGCTTGGACAATGCGAAGTTGGTTCTTTGCTTTCTCGCGAACAGCAACCACGTCACCAGCACGAACCTGGTAGGACGGAACGTTTACGGTCTGACCGTTAACGCTGATCGACTTGTGCGATACCAGCTGACGGGATTCGGCACGAGTAGAACCGAAACCCATACGGTATACAACGTTGTCCAGACGGCATTCGAGCAGTTGCAACAGGTTTTCGCCGGTTGCGCCTTTCTTGCCAGCTGCTTCTTTGTAGTAGCCGCTGAATTGACGCTCGAGAACGCCGTAGATACGACGGACCTTCTGCTTTTCACGCAGTTGGGTGCCGTAATCGGACTGGCGACCGCGGCGTTGGCCGTGGATACCAGGTGCTGCTTCAATGTTGCACTTCGATTCGATCGCGCGCACGCCGCTCTTCAGAAAAAGATCGGTGCCTTCACGACGAGCGAGTTTGCATTTTGGACCAATGTAACGAGCCATTCTTTACAATCTCCTGGATTACACGCGGCGCTTCTTCGGCGGACGGCACCCGTTGTGCGGGATTGGCGTCACGTCGGTGATGCTGGCGATCTTGTAGCCACAGCCGTTCAAAGCGCGGACTGCGGATTCACGACCTGGACCTGGACCCTTGACGTTGACGTCGAGGTTTTTCAGGCCGTATTCCAGCGCAGCTTGACCAGCACGTTCAGCAGCTACTTGAGCAGCGAACGGGGTGGACTTGCGGGAACCGCGGAAACCCGAACCACCGGAGGTAGCCCAGGAAAGAGCGTTACCTTGACGGTCGGTAATGGTCACGATGGTGTTGTTAAAAGAAGCATGGATGTGGGCGATGCCATCAACCACTGTCTTTTTAACTTTTTTACGAGGACGAGCAGCAGGTTTTGCCATGATTAAATTCCTGTCGATTCGCTGGGGCGATTACTTGCGGATCGGCTTACGCGGACCTTTACGGGTACGCGCGTTGGTCTTGGTACGCTGACCGCGTACTGGCAGACCACGACGATGACGCAGACCGCGATAGCAACCGAGGTCCATCAAGCGCTTGATTTTCATGTTGATTTCGCGACGCAGGTCACCTTCAGTGGTGAACTTCGCCACTTCGCCACGCAGCTGTTCAATCTGCTCGTCGCTCAGATCTTTGATCTTTGCCGCTGGGTTGACCCCAGTCACTGCACAAATTTTCTGTGCAGTAGTGCGACCAACACCATAGATGTAGGTCAGCGAGATAACAGTATGCTTGTTATCTGGAATGTTGACGCCTGCAATACGGGCCATTCAGTGGGACTCCAATTGACAGCTACCTACGCCCCGGAAGCCAAGAAATAGGGCGCGAGATAATATCGCTGTAATAACAAATAATCAACCCGGCAGCGCACTAGCTGCCGGGCTTAAAGCACAATCACACTCAGCCTTGGCGCTGTTTGTGACGCGGTTCCGCGCTGCAAATTACCCGAACAACACCTTCGCGGCGAATAATCTTGCAGTTACGGCACAGCTTTTTCACCGATGCACGAACTTTCATCACCAACTCCTCGAACCTTATGGACGCTACTCAGCGCAACATGCCGCTGCCGTAGCCCTTCAGGTTGGCTTTCTTCATCAGGGATTCGTACTGGTGCGAAACGAGGTGCGATTGTACTTGGGACATGAAGTCCATCACAACCACGACCACGATCAGCAACGAGGTCCCGCCAAGGTAGAACGGTACGTTTGCCGCAACCACCAGGAACTGGGGAAGCAAGCAGACGGCCGTCATGTAAAGAGCACCGAACAAGGTCAAACGAGTCAGAACGCCATCAATGTAGCGCGCCGACTGCTCACCTGGACGGATGCCCGGAATAAAGGCACCGGACTTCTTCAGGTTTTCCGCTACGTCTTTCGGATTGAACATCAACGCCGTATAGAAGAAGCAGAAGAAAATAATCCCTGCACTAAACAGCAGAATATTCAACGGCTGACCAGGAGCGATCGACTGCGAGATGTCCTGCAACCAGCCCATACCTTCAGACTGGCCGAACCAGGCACCCAACGAAGCCGGGAACAGCAAGATGCTGCTCGCGAAAATAGCCGGGATAACGCCGGCCATGTTCACCTTCAACGGCAAGTGGCTGGTCTGCGCAGCAAAAACCTTGCGGCCCTGCTGACGCTTGGCGTAGTGAACAGCAATACGACGCTGGCCACGCTCAATGAACACCACGAAACCGATAATCGCTACTGCCAGCAAACCGATGGCAACCAGGGCAAAAATATTGATATCACCCTGACGCGCAGACTCGAAAGACTGCCCGATCGCTCTCGGAAGACCGGCGACGATACCTGCGAAGATCAACATCGAGATACCGTTGCCAACACCACGCTCAGTAATCTGCTCACCCAGCCACATCATGAACATCGCACCCGCCACAAAAGTGGTTACCGCGACGAAATGGAAGCCAAAGTCACCAGTGAACGCTACGCCCTGCCCCGCCAAGCCGATGGACATGCCAACAGCTTGAACGAGAGCGAGGACGACAGTGAGGTAGCGGGTGTACTGGCTGATCTTGCGACGGCCAGCTTCACCTTCCTTCTTCAACTGCTCCAGCTGCGGGCTGACAGCGGACATCAACTGCATGATGATCGATGCCGAAATGTACGGCATGATCCCCAGTGCAAAGATGCTCATCCGCTCCAGCGCGCCGCCGGAAAACATGTTGAACAAGCTAAGAATGGTCCCCTCATTCTGTCGAAACAGGTCCGCGAGTCGGTCCGGGTTGATACCTGGAACCGGGATGTGTGCGCCTATTCGGTAGACGATAATCGCCAGGAACAGAAAACGCAGACGAGCCCAGAGTTCAGACATACCGCCTTTGCCGAGCGCAGAGAGAGCACCTTGCTTAGCCATTTATTCCTCGAACTTGCCGCCAGCTGCTTCGATAGCCGCACGCGCACCTTTGGTGGCGCCGATTCCCTTTCCGATGGTGACAGCACGAGCAACTTCGCCCGACAGCATGATTTTCACACGCTGAACGTTCTGGTTGATCACGTTGGCATCCTTCAGGGACTGCACGGTGACGATGTCGCCGTCCACTTTGGCCAGCTCGGACAGACGCACTTCTGCGCGATCCATGGCTTTCAGGGAAACGAAACCGAACTTCGGCAGGCGACGATGCAGCGGCTGTTGACCGCCTTCAAAGCCTGGAGCAATAGTGCCACCGGAGCGGGAGGTCTGACCTTTGTGGCCACGGCCACCGGTCTTGCCCAAACCACTACCGATACCACGGCCCGGACGATGCTTTTCGCGACGGGAACCCGGCGCTGGACTCAGATCATTGAGTTTCATCGATTAACCCTCGACACGCAGCATGTAGTAAGCCTTGTTGATCATCCCGCGATTCTCGGGAGTATCCAGGACTTCTACAGTGTGACCGATGCGACGCAGACCCAGACCCTTAACGCACAGTTTGTGGTTAGGGATGCGGCCGGTCATGCTTTTGATCAGCGTAACTTTTACGGTAGCCATGATCAGAAGATCTCCTTGACGCTTTTGCCACGCTTGGCGGCAATGGATTCAGGAGACTGCATTGCTTTCAAACCCTTGAAAGTGGCGTGAACCACGTTTACTGGGTTAGTCGAGCCATAGCACTTGGCCAGAACGTTCTGAACGCCAGCAACTTCGAGGACAGCACGCATAGCGCCGCCAGCGATGATACCGGTACCTTCAGAAGCAGGCTGCATGTACACCTTCGAAGCGCCATGGGCGGACTTCATTGCGTACTGCAGAGTGGTGCCGTTCAGATCAACCTGGATCATGTTGCGGCGAGCAGCTTCCATTGCCTTCTGGATCGCAGCAGGCACTTCACGCGACTTGCCACGGCCGAAGCCAACACGGCCTTTACCATCACCCACTACGGTCAACGCAGTGAAAGTGAAGATACGGCCGCCTTTAACGGTTTTGGCTACGCGGTTAACTTGAACCAGCTTCTCGATGTAGCCTTCGTCGCGCTTTTGGTCGTTATTTGACATAACTTAGAACTCCAGCCCAGCTTCACGAGCAGCATCAGCCAGCGCCTTGACGCGGCCGTGGTACTTGAAGCCAGAGCGGTCGAAAGCCACCTGCGAGACGCCAGCGGCTTTAGCACGCGTAGCGACCAGCTGGCCAACCTTAGTGGCCGCGTCGATGTTGCCAGTGGCGCCATCACGCAGTTCTTTATCCAAAGTCGAGGCACTTGCCAGGACTTTGTTGCCGTCGGCCGAAATGACCTGGGCGTAGATGTGCTGCGACGAGCGGAACACGCAGAGACGCACGACTTCGAGTTCGTGCATTTTCAGGCGTGCTTTGCGAGCGCGACGCAGTCGAGTAACTTTTTTGTCGGTCATTTGCTATGCCCTACTTCTTCTTGGCTTCTTTACGACGGACGACTTCGTCCGCGTAGCGCACACCTTTGCCTTTGTACGGCTCTGGTGGACGGAAGTCGCGGATCTCGGCGGCCACTTGACCTACCAGCTGCTTGTCGATGCCCTTGATCAGGATATCGGTCTGGCTAGGAGTCTCAGCGGTGATGCCTTCCGGCAGTTCATAATCCACTGGGTGCGAGAAGCCAAGAGCCAGGTTCAGCACTGTGCCTTTTGCTTGCGCTTTGTAACCAACACCGACCAGCTGGAGCTTGCGCTCGAAGCCTTGGCTTACGCCTTGGACCATGTTGTTTACCAACGCACGAGTGGTACCAGCCATTGCGCGAGTCTGTTGATCGCCATTGCGAGCAGCGAAACGCAACTCACCAGCTTCTTCAACGATCTCAACGGACGAATGGATGTTCAGTTGCAGAGTGCCCTTGGCACCCTTCACCGAAAGCTGTTGGCCTGCGAATTTGACTTCGACACCGGCTGGCAGCTTAACGGGGTTCTTAGCGACGCGTGACATGCTTATCCCCCCTTAGAACACAGTGCAAAGAACTTCGCCGCCGACACCGGCAGCGCGCGCAGCACGATCCGTCATCACACCTTTGTTGGTGGAGACGATAGACACACCGAGACCGCCACGAACCTTTGGCAGATCATCGACGGACTTGTACTGACGCAGGCCTGGACGGCTAACGCGCTTCACTTCCTCGATGACCGGACGGCCTTCGAAGTACTTCAGCTCGATGGACAGCAGAGGCTTGATTTCGCTGCTGATCTGATAACCCGCAATGTAACCTTCGTCCTTCAGGACTTTGGCAACAGCTACCTTCAACGTAGAAGATGGCATGCTTACGACGGACTTTTCAGCCATCTGGGCATTACGGATACGAGTTAGCATGTCCGCTAACGGGTCCTGCATACTCATGGGCTAGACGCTCCTAATACACAAAAAATTAGCCTTTCGGCTAGTACGTGTCGCCGAGCGCATCCGTGCAATAAAAACACGGGCTCAGGCGAGCCGGGTATTCTAGACACACCCCACAAATGAATCAAGCCCCAATAGGGGCTTGATTCAAGTTCAAGGTCACCGACGGTCAGGATCTTGCGATCCCGAACGCCGCGACTTTGACAGTGCTTACCAGCTGGCTTTAACCAGACCTGGAACGTCACCACGCATTGCAGCTTGACGCAGCATGTTACGGCCAAGGCCGAACTTGCGGTACACGCCGTGCGGACGACCAGTCAGGCGGCAGCGGTTACGCATGCGCGAGGCGCTTGCGTCACGTGGCTGCTTCTGCAGGGCTACGGTAGCTTCCCAACGCGCTTCTGGACTTGCGTTCAGATCAACGATGATAGCTTTCAGCGCTGCACGCTTGGTGGCGTACTTGGCAACGGTGAGCTGACGCTTCAGCTCACGGTTCTTCATGCTCTTCTTGGCCATTTTCCTACTCCAATCAGTTGCGGAACGGGAATTTGAAAGCGCGCAGCAGTGCGCGACCTTCGTCATCCGTCCGAGCAGTGGTGGTCAGGGTAATGTCCAGACCGCGGAGAGCGTCGATCTTGTCGTAATCGATTTCCGGGAAAATGATCTGCTCTTTAACGCCCATGCTGTAGTTACCACGACCATCGAAGGACTTGGCATTCAGGCCGCGGAAGTCGCGAACCCGAGGCAGGGAGATCGACAGCAGACGATCCAGGAACTCGTACATACGCTCACGGCGCAGGGTCACTTTGACGCCGATCGGCCAACCTTCACGGACTTTAAAGCCAGCGATGGATTTCCGAGCGTAAGTCACGACGACTTTCTGACCGGTGATCTTTTCCAGGTCAGCCACAGCGTGCTCGATGACTTTTTTGTCGCCGATCGCTTCGCCCAGACCCATGTTCAGGGTGATTTTGGTAACGCGCGGAACTTCCATCACGTTCGAAAGCTTAAGTTCTTCCTTAAGTTTCGGTGCGATTTCCTTCCGGTAAATCTCTTTTAGTCGTGCCATGGTCTTCTACCTAGCAGTGTTCAAGCATCAACCGCTTTTTGGGTCGACTTGAAGACACGAATTTTCTTACCGTCTTCTACTTTGAAACCAACGCGGTCAGCCTTGTTGGTTTCGCCGTTGAAAATGGCGACGTTGGAAGCGTGCAGTGGCGCTTCTTTCTCGACGATACCGCCCTGTACGCCCGACATCGGGTTAGGCTTGGTATGACGCTTGACCAGGTTCAGACCACCCACAACCAGACGGTTGTCAGCAAGAACCTTCAGCACCTTACCGCGCTTACCTTTGTCTTTGCCGGCGATCACGATGATCTCGTCGTCACGACGAATCTTTTGCATGTCGGATCTCCTTACAGCACTTCTGGGGCGAGCGAGACGATCTTCATGAACTTCTCAGTACGAAGTTCACGGGTCACTGGCCCAAAGATACGGGTGCCGATCGGCTCTTGCTTGTTGTTCAACAGAACAGCAGCGTTGCCATCAAAGCGGATGATGGAGCCGTCAGCACGACGAACGCCATGGCGAGTGCGGACTACGACAGCAGTCATCACTTGGCCTTTTTTCACCTTACCGCGAGGAATTGCTTCCTTGACGGTAACCTTGATGATGTCACCGATACCAGCGTAACGACGATGGGAGCCACCCAGCACCTTGATGCACATAACACGGCGAGCGCCGCTGTTATCGGCCACATCGAGCATGGATTGAGTCTGAATCATATAATTTCTCCGACCCCTAGCCCTTAGACTTCCACAGCGCGTTCGAGAACATCAACCAGCGCCCAAGACTTGGTCTTGGCCATCGGACGAGTTTCACGAATAGTGACTTTGTCGCCGATGTGGCACTGATTGGTTTCGTCGTGCGCGTGCAGCTTAGTCGAACGCTTAACGTATTTACCGTAGATCGGGTGCTTAACGCGACGCTCGATCAGAACGGTGATGGTTTTGTCCATCTTGTCGCTGACAACACGGCCAGTCAGCGTACGGACAGTTTTTTCGGCTTCAGCCATGATTACTTACCTGCCTGCTGGTTGAGCACAGTTTTCACGCGAGCGATGTCACGCTTAACTTGCGAGAGCAGATGAGACTGCCCCAACTGGCCAGTTGCTTTCTGCATACGCAGATTGAACTGGTCGCGCAGCAGGCCGAGCAGTTGCTCGTTCAGCTGCTGTGCTGATTTTTCACGAAGTTCATTCGCTTTCATCACATCACCGTCCGTTTAACAAAGGAGGTGGCGAGCGGCAGCTTTGCAGCAGCCAGGGCGAAAGCCTCACGCGCCAGCTCTTCAGAAACACCCTCGATTTCATACAGGACTTTGCCTGGCTGAATCTGGGCAACCCAGTACTCCACGTTACCCTTACCTTTACCCATCCGAACTTCGAGTGGCTTCTTGGTGACAGGCTTGTCCGGGAATACACGGATCCAGATCTTGCCGCCACGTTTTACGTGACGGGTCAGAGCACGACGCGCTGACTCGATCTGACGAGCGGTGAGACGACCACGAGCAACAGACTTCAGCGCGAACTCGCCGAAGCTGACTTTGCTACCGCGCAATGCCAGGCCACGGTTGTGGCCGGTCATCTGCTTGCGGAACTTCGTACGCTTTGGTTGCAACATTTGGCGTACCCCTTACTTAGCAGCTTTTTTACGAGGCGCTGGTGCTTGTGGTTTCAGTTCTTCTTGGCGACCACCAATTACTTCGCCTTTGAAGATCCAAACCTTTACACCGATCACACCGTAAGTGGTGTGAGCTTCGTAGTTGGCATAGTCGATGTCGGCACGCAGGGTGTGCAATGGCACACGACCTTCGCGATACCATTCAGTACGTGCGATTTCAGCACCGCCGAGACGACCGCTCACTTGGATTTTGATGCCTTTGGCACCAATGCGCATGGCGTTCTGTACAGCGCGCTTCATAGCGCGACGGAACATGACGCGACGCTCCAGCTGCTGAGCTACGCTCTGCGCAACCAGCATACCGTCGAGCTCCGGCTTGCGGATCTCTTCGATATTGATGTGCACAGGCACACCCATTTGCTTGGTCAGGTCCTGACGCAGTTTCTCAACATCTTCACCTTTCTTCCCGATAACGATACCTGGACGAGCGGTGTGGATGGTGATACGTGCAGTCTGCGCCGGACGATGGATATCGATACGGCTTACGGACGCGCTTTTTAGTTTGTCTTGGAGATACTCACGCACCTTCAGATCAGCGAACAAGTAGTCCGCATAAGTCCGACCGTCTGCGTACCAGACGGAGGTGTGCTCCTTGACGATTCCCAGGCGAATGCCAATGGGATGTACTTTCTGACCCATCTCTTCGACTCCGTTACTTGTCAGCAACCTTGACAGTGATATGGCAAGACCGCTTGACGATGCGATCAGCACGGCCTTTGGCACGTGGCATGATGCGCTTCAGCGAACGCCCTTCGTTGACGAAAACGGTGCTGACCTTCAGGTCATCAACGTCTGCGCCTTCGTTATGCTCGGCGTTGGCTACGGCCGACTCCAGCACTTTCTTCATGATCTCGGCGGCTTTCTTACTGCTGAAAGCCAACAGGTTGAGCGCTTCGCCCACCTTCTTCCCGCGGATCTGGTCGGCGACCAAGCGGGCTTTCTGGGCGGAGATTCGAGCGCCCGACAACTTAGCGGCTACTTCCATTTCCTAACCCCTTAACGCTTGGCTTTCTTGTCTGCCACGTGCCCGCGATAAGTGCGGGTACCGGCGAACTCGCCCAGTTTGTGGCCGACCATGTCTTCGTTAACGAGAACTGGGACGTGTTGACGACCGTTGTGTACTGCGATGGTCAGACCGACCATTTGTGGCAGGATCATCGAACGACGCGACCAGGTCTTAACTGGTTTGCGATCGTTCTTTTCCGCCGCCACTTCGATCTTCTTCAGTAGGTGAAGATCAATAAAAGGACCTTTTTTCAGAGAACGTGGCACTGTCGTATCCCTCTATTTACTTGCGACGACGGACGATCATTTTGTCGGTACGCTTATTACCACGAGTCTTCGCGCCCTTAGTCGGGAAGCCCCATGGCGATACCGGATGACGACCACCAGAGGTACGACCTTCACCACCACCATGTGGGTGGTCAACCGGGTTCATGGCAACACCACGAACGGTTGGGCGAACGCCACGCCAGCGCTTGGCACCAGCTTTACCCAACGAACGCAGGCTGTGCTCGGAGTTCGAGACTTCGCCCAGGGTCGCACGGCATTCAGCCAGTACTTTACGCATCTCACCAGAACGCAGACGCAGGGTCACGTAGACACCTTCACGAGCGATCAGCTGAGCCGAAGCACCAGCGGAACGAGCGATCTGTGCGCCTTTACCTGGCTTCAATTCGATGCCGTGTACGGTGCTACCAACTGGAATGTTACGCAGTTGCAGAGCGTTGCCCGGCTTGATCGGTGCCAAGGCACCTGCGATCAGCTGGTCGCCAGCACTCACGCCTTTAGGGGCGATGATGTAGCGACGCTCGCCATCTGCGTACAGCAGCAGAGCGATGTGAGCAGTACGGTTTGGATCGTATTCGATACGCTCGACGGTGGCAGCGATGCCATCCTTGTCGTTGCGACGGAAGTCGACCAGACGATAATGCTGCTTATGACCACCACCGATGTGACGAGTGGTAATACGGCCATTGTTGTTACGACCACCAGACTTCGATTTTTTCTCGAGCAGCGGTGCGTGAGGAGCGCCTTTATGCAGCTCCTGGTTGACCACCTTGACCACAAAACGGCGGCCAGGGGAAGTCGGTTTGCATTTAACGATTGCCATGATGCACCCCTTCCTTACTCAGCACTGCTGCTGAAATCGAGATCTTGGCCTGGCTGAAGGGAGATAACTGCCTTCTTCCAGTCATTACGCTTGCCCAGACCGCGAGCAGTGCGCTTGCTTTTACCCAGAACGTTCAGGGTAGTCACGCGCTCTACTTTCACGCTGAACAGGCTTTCGACGGCCTTCTTGATTTCCAGCTTGGTTGCGTCGGTAGCAACCTTGAAAACGAACTGGCCTTTCTTGTCTGCCAGAACCGTAGCCTTCTCGGAAACGTGCGGGCCAAGCAGAACTTTAAATACGCGTTCCTGGTTCATCCCAGCAGCTCCTCGAATTTCTTCACGGCCGACACGGTGATCAACACCTTGTCGTATGCGATCAGACTGACCGGATCGGAACCCTGCACGTCACGAACGTCGACGTGTGGCAGGTTGCGAGCAGCCAGGTACAGGTTCTGATCAACAGCATCAGACACGATCAGGACGTCAGTCAGGCCCATGCCGTTCAGCTTGTTCAGCAGATCTTTGGTTTTCGGTGCTTCAACAGCGAAGTCCTGAACCACGACCAGACGATCAGTACGCACCAGCTCAGCAAGGATGGAACGCATTGCTGCGCGATACATCTTCTTGTTCAGCTTCTGGGAGTGATCCTGAGGACGAGCTGCGAAAGTGGTACCGCCGCCACGCCAGATTGGGCTACGGATAGTACCGGCACGAGCACGGCCAGTACCTTTCTGACGCCATGGGCGCTTGCCGCCACCGGAAACGTCGGAACGGGTCTTTTGCTGCTTGCTACCTTGACGGCCGCCAGCCATGTAGGCCACGACTGCTTGGTGAACCAGCGTCTCGTTGAATTCGCCGCCAAATGTCAGTTCGGAAACTTCGATCGCTTGAGCGTCATTTACATTTAATTGCATGTCAGCTTCCCCTTAACCGCGAGCCTTGGCTGCTGGACGTACAACCAAGTTGCCGCCAGTAGCGCCAGGAACAGCGCCCTTGACCAACAACAGATTGCGTTCAGCGTCCACGCGCACTACTTCGAGGGACTGCACGGTCACGCGCTCAGCGCCCATATGACCGGACATTTTTTTGCCCTTGAATACACGACCAGGAGTCTGGCACTGGCCGATAGAGCCTGGAACGCGGTGGGATACGGAGTTACCGTGGGTGTTATCTTGCCCGCGGAAGTTCCAACGCTTGATCGTACCCTGGAAGCCTTTACCTTTGGACTGACCGGTTACATCAACCAGTTGGCCAGCGGCGAAGATTTCAGCGTTGATCAGATCGCCGGCCTGGTACTCGCCTTCTTCAAGACGGAATTCCATTACGGTACGACCAGCGGCAACGTTCGCCTTGGCGAAGTGGCCAGCCTGAGCTGCTGTTACACGCGAAGCACGACGCTCGCCGACAGTGACTTGCACTGCACGATAGCCATCGGTCTCTTCAGTTTTGAACTGGGTGACGCGATTCGGCTCGATCTCAATGACCGTGACCGGAATGGAGACACCTTCTTCGGTGAAAATACGGGTCATACCGCATTTACGACCGACTACACCAATAGTCATGTTGTAAACCTCATGAGTGTACGGGGCTTTCACCCGCTATGGCCGCCCATTTCAGAGCGTTACACGACTAAGACCGAGTCTTAGCCGAGGCTGATCTGCACTTCCACACCGGCCGCAAGATCGAGCTTCATAAGTGCATCAACGGTTTTATCCGTTGGCTGGACGATGTCCAGAACGCGCTTATGAGTACGGATCTCGTACTGGTCACGCGCGTCTTTGTTGACGTGCGGGGAGACCAGAACGGTGAACCGCTCTTTACGGGTAGGCAGTGGAATTGGACCACGCACTTGAGCACCAGTACGTTTCGCGGTTTCCACGATTTCCTGGGTGGATTGGTCGATCAGGCGATGGTCGAAAGCCTTCAACCTGATACGGATTTGCTGATTTTGCATTGGATTTCAGACTCCGGCTGCTATTCCCACCGAGCGCAATACGCCCGTTAAAAGGAGGCGCAATTCTATAGACGCCCCATATAGGTGTCAACCCAATAAAAAAGCCCCCGCTGGGCGGGGGCTTTTTCAGCTCATCGAAGCTGACTCAAAAGAGCTTACTCGATGATTTTGGCTACGACGCCAGCGCCGACGGTACGACCGCCTTCACGGATAGCGAAACGCAGACCGTCTTCCATTGCGATGGTCTTGATCAGGGTGACAACCATTTTGATGTTGTCGCCTGGCATTACCATTTCAACGCCTTCCGGCAGTTCGCAGTTACCGGTCACGTCAGTGGTCCGGAAGTAGAACTGTGGACGGTAGCCTTTGAAGAACGGAGTGTGACGACCGCCTTCTTCTTTGCTCAGAACGTACACTTCAGCTTCGAACTTGGTGTGCGGCTTGACCGAACCCGGCTTAACCAGAACCTGGCCACGCTCAACGTCGTCACGCTTGGTACCACGCAGCAGAACGCCGCAGTTCTCGCCAGCACGACCTTCGTCGAGCAGTTTACGGAACATTTCAACACCGGTGCAGGTGGTGACAGTGGTGTCACGCAGACCAACGATTTCCAGTGGATCCTGAACCTTGACGATACCGCGCTCGATACGACCAGTCACAACAGTACCGCGACCGGAGATCGAGAATACGTCTTCGATTGGCATCAGGAACGGCTTGTCGATAACACGAACTGGCTCTGGGATGTAGCTGTCCAGAGTTTCTACCAGGCGCTTGACAGCGGTGGTACCCATTTCGTTGTCGTCTTGGCCGTTCAGAGCCATCAGAGCCGAACCGATGATGATTGGAGTGTCATCACCTGGGAAGTCGTAAGTGCTCAGCAGGTCGCGCACTTCCATCTCAACCAGTTCCAGCAGCTCAGCGTCGTCAACCATGTCAGCCTTGTTCAGGAAGACAACGATGTACGGAACGCCTACCTGACGGGACAGCAGGATGTGCTCACGAGTTTGTGGCATCGGACCATCAGCGGCCGAGCAAACCAGGATCGCGCCGTCCATCTGGGCAGCACCAGTGATCATGTTCTTCACATAGTCAGCGTGACCTGGGCAGTCAACGTGAGCGTAGTGACGAATCGAAGAGTTGTACTCAACGTGCGCGGTGTTGATGGTGATACCACGAGCCTTTTCTTCCGGAGCGCTGTCGATTTTGTCGAAAGCAACAACGGCCGAACCGAAAACTTCGGAGCAGACGCGAGTCAGAGCAGCAGTCAGAGTGGTTTTACCATGGTCAACGTGACCAATGGTGCCAACGTTGACGTGCGGTAGGGAACGATCAAATTTTTCTTTAGCCACGACAATTAACTCCTTGCCTAAAGGGCTGAATCAGCCTTGCTTTTTGGTAACAGTCTCGACGATATGCGACGGAGCTGTATTGTATTTTTTGAATTCCATAGAGTAGCTTGCGCGACCCTGAGACATGGAACGAACGTCGGTTGCATAACCGAACATTTCACCCAACGGAACCTCGGCACGAATGACCTTGCCGGAAACCGTATCTTCCATACCCAGAATCATGCCACGACGACGGTTAAGGTCGCCCATGACATCACCCATGTAGTCTTCAGGCGTAACGACTTCTACCGCCATGATTGGCTCGAGCAACTCACCACCGCCCTTCTGGGCCAGTTGCTTGGTCGCCATGGAAGCAGCCACCTTGAACGCCATCTCGTTGGAGTCGACGTCGTGGTAAGAACCATCAAACACAGTTGCCTTCAGGCCGATCAGCGGATAGCCGGCAACAACGCCGTTCTTCATCTGCTCTTCGATACCCTTCTGGATCGCCGGGATGTATTCCTTAGGAACCACACCACCTACGACTTCGTTCAGGAATTGCAGACCTTCCTGACCTTCGTCAGCCGGTGCAAAACGGATCCAGCAGTGACCGAACTGGCCACGACCGCCGGACTGGCGAACGAACTTACCTTCGATTTCACAGCTCTTCGTGATGCGCTCACGATAGGAAACCTGAGGCTTACCGATGTTGGCTTCGACGTTGAACTCACGGCGCATCCGGTCAACCAGGATGTCCAGGTGCAACTCGCCCATGCCAGAGATGATCGTTTGACCAGTCTCTTCATCAGTCTTGACGCGGAAAGACGGGTCTTCCTGAGCAAGCTTGCCCAGAGCGATACCCATTTTTTCCTGGTCGTCCTTGGTCTTAGGCTCAACGGCAACCGAAATAACCGGCTCCGGGAAGTCCATGCGCACCAGGATGATTGGCTTGTCAGCATTGCACAAAGTTTCACCCGTGGTGACATCCTTCATGCCGATCAAGGCCGCGATGTCGCCAGCGCGTACTTCCTTGATTTCTTCACGGGCGTTTGCGTGCATCTGCACCATACGACCCACACGCTCTTTCTTGCCTTTTACCGAGTTGATCACGCCGTCGCCGGAGGCCAACACGCCCGAGTAAACTCGAACAAAGGTCAAGGTACCCACGAATGGGTCGGTAGCGATCTTGAACGCCAAAGCCGCGAACGGCTCGTCGTCACTTGCGTGACGCTCCATTTCCTCTTCCTCGTTATCCGGGTTGGAACCCTTGATAGCAGGAATGTCGGTTGGAGCAGGCAGGAAGTCGATAACGGCGTCGAGAACCAGGGGAACACCCTTGTTCTTGAAGGAAGAACCGCAAACAGCCAGAACGATCTCACCAGCGATAGTACGCTGACGCAGAGCGGCCTTGATTTCCTCGTTGGTGAGTTCTTCACCTTCGAGGTACTTGTTCATCAGCTCTTCGCTGGCTTCGGCCGCAGCCTCAACCATGTTGCTGCGCCATTGCTCGGCTTCTTCCAACAGTTCGGCAGGAATTTCCTTGCGAACAGGGACCATGCCCTTGTCGGAATCGTTCCAGTAGACAGCTTGCATGTTGATCAGATCGATCTGACCCTGGAAGTTGTCTTCGGAACCGATAGCCAGCTGGATCGGCACCGGAGTGTGACCCAGGCGCTGCTTGATCTGAGCGATCACGCGCAGGAAGTTGGCACCAGCACGGTCCATCTTGTTTACGTAAACAAGACGTGGAACGCCGTATTTGTTGGCCTGACGCCATACGGTTTCCGACTGAGGCTCAACACCCGAAGTACCACAGAACACAACGACAGCGCCGTCGAGTACACGCAGGGAACGTTCAACTTCGATGGTGAAGTCTACGTGGCCCGGGGTATCGATAACGTTGAAGCGGTGCTCGTGCGGGTACTGCTTCTCGGAACCTTTCCAGAAGGCGGTGATAGCAGCAGAAGTAATGGTAATACCACGCTCCTGCTCCTGCACCATCCAGTCTGTGGTCGCGGCGCCGTCATGCACCTCGCCCATTTTGTGACTCTTGCCGGTGTAAAAAAGGACGCGCTCGGTGGTGGTGGTTTTACCAGCATCCACGTGAGCAACGATACCGATGTTACGGTAGCGGTTAATCGGTGTAGTACGAGCCATAAAGCCCTCGCAAATTGAGTGACGCTAAAATTAGAAGCGGTAGTGCGAGAAAGCCTTGTTGGCTTCAGCCATACGGTGCACGTCTTCACGCTTCTTAACTGCAGCACCTTTACCTTCAGCAGCGTCCAACAGTTCACCAGCCAAACGCAGAGCCATGGACTTCTCGCCGCGCTTGCGGGCGAAGTCTACCAGCCAGCGCATTGCCAGGGCGTTACGACGGGACGGACGAACTTCGACCGGAACCTGGTAAGTAGCACCGCCTACACGGCGCGACTTCACTTCGACCAGCGGAGCGATGGCGTCGAGAGCTTTCTCGAAGATTTCCAGGGGATCGCTGTTCTTGCGTTCCTTAACTTTGTCCAGTGCGCCATAAACGATACGCTCGGCAACGGCTTTCTTGCCGCTTTCCATTACGTGGTTCATGAACTTGGCGAGAATCTGGCTTCCGTATTTCGGATCGTCCAGAATCTCACGTTTGGCTGCTACGCGACGTCTTGGCATTGATAAGCCCTCAAACGGTCTTCAGGTTAGCCCGGGACAGCAGATGCGTGCCCGACCTTACTCTTATCGACTCAATAAAATTAAAAACTGCTAAACGGCCGATTATTTCGGACGCTTGGTACCGTACTTCGAACGACCTTGGTTACGACCTTTAACGCCGGAAGTATCCAAAGAGCCGCGAACGGTGTGGTAACGA
Organism: Pseudomonas sp. FSO-7; assembly: GCF_059579345.1. Classification (NCBI taxonomy): domain Bacteria; kingdom Pseudomonadati; phylum Pseudomonadota; class Gammaproteobacteria; order Pseudomonadales; family Pseudomonadaceae; genus Pseudomonas; species Pseudomonas sp. FSO-7. The sequence goes on from NZ_CM184193.1 coordinate 5,943,177, forward strand.
ACACCTGGCAAGTCTTTTACACGACCGCCGCGGATCAGGACCACGCTGTGTTCTTGCAGGTTGTGGCCTTCACCGCCGATGTACGAGGAAACCTCGAAACCGTTGGTCAGACGCACACGGCATACTTTACGCAGTGCCGAGTTAGGTTTTTTCGGCGTGGTGGTATACACACGGGTGCATACGCCACGACGTTGCGGGCAGTTCTGCAGCGCAGGCACGTCGGATTTCTCGACGATACGCTTACGCGGCTGACGTACCAGCTGGTTGATAGTTGCCATCTACTAGCTCCACTGTTGTCTTGCGACGCTATTGTCTTACAAGAAAAGCAAAATGGCAGGAACGAATTCCCGCCAAATTTAGGGGATCAAGAGTCTAAAGAGGATCTTGTCCCCAGTCAAGGCAAGGCCCCGACCTCCCCGCCCGCCGGATCTCGACAATTTGTCTCGATCCGTCGAACGGGGCGACCAGGGCCAGGCACTCAATTACCGCAGAACTCAGTTACCACTCGAGTTCAGTGCTTCGGTCAGTGCAGCTTCCACTTCACTGGCGCTTACGCGCAACGGCTTGTCGGCATCACGGCGACGCTTGCGCTCGCTGTGATAGGCCAAACCGGTACCGGCCGGGATCAGACGACCCACGACCACGTTTTCTTTCAGGCCACGCAGGTAATCGCGCTTGCCGGTTACCGCCGCTTCGGTCAGTACGCGGGTGGTTTCCTGGAAGGAAGCCGCCGAGATGAACGATTCGGTGGACAACGACGCCTTGGTGATACCCAGCAGCACGCGAGTGAACTTGGAGACGAACTTGTCTTCGGTCGCCAGGCGCTCGTTTTCCACCAGCACGTGAGTCAGTTCCATCTGGTCGCCCTTGATGAAACTCGAGTCGCCGGATTCAGCGATCTCGACCTTACGCAGCATCTGACGCAGGATGGTCTCGATGTGCTTGTCGTTGATCTTCACGCCTTGCAGACGGTAAACGTCCTGGATCTCGTTCACGATGTACTTGGCCAGCGCACTCACACCCAGCAGACGCAGGATGTCGTGTGGATCGCTCGGGCCGTCCGAGATAACTTCGCCGCGGTTTACCTGTTCGCCTTCGAAGACGTTCAGGTGACGCCACTTCGGAATCAGCTCTTCGTACGGATCGCTACCATCGTTCGGTGTAATGACCAGGCGGCGCTTGCCCTTGGTCTCTTTACCGAACGCGATGGTGCCGCTGACTTCAGCCAGAATCGAGGCTTCTTTCGGACGACGAGCTTCGAACAAGTCGGCAACACGCGGCAGACCACCGGTGATGTCGCGAGTTTTCGAAGTTTCCTGCGGGATACGGGCGATAACATCACCGATCGCGATCCGCGCACCGTCCGCAACACCGACCAGGGCGTTGGCTGGCAGGAAGTACTGAGCGATTACGTCAGTGCCTGGCAGCAACAGATCCTTGCCGTTGTCATCGACCATCTTCACAGCAGGACGGATGTCCTTGCCGGCAGCTGGACGATCTTTTGCGTCGAGTACTTCAATGTTGGTCATACCGGTCAATTCGTCGGTCTGACGCTTGATCGTGATGCCTTCTTCCATGCCCACGTAGGTCACGGTACCTTTCATCTCGGTCACGATCGGGTGGGTGTGCGGGTCCCACTTGGCCACGATGGCGCCAGCGTCGACCTTGTCACCTTCCTTGACCGAAATCACAGCACCGTAAGGCAGCTTGTAGCGCTCGCGCTCGCGACCGAAGTCGTCGGCGATGGCCAGCTCACCGGAACGCGACACTGCCACCAGGTGGCCATCCACGCGCTCTACGTGCTTGAGGTTGTGCAGACGGACAGTACCGCCATTCTTCACCTGGACGCTGTCAGCAGCGGAGGTCCGGCTTGCCGCACCACCGATGTGGAACGTACGCATCGTCAGCTGGGTACCCGGCTCACCGATGGACTGGGCAGCGATAACGCCGACCGCTTCACCGATGTTCACCTGGTGACCACGGGCCAGGTCGCGACCGTAGCACTTGGCGCAGATGCCGTAGCGGGTTTCGCAGCTGATCGGCGAACGTACGATCACTTCGTCGATGCTGTTGAGCTCGATGAACTCGACCCACTTCTCGTCAACCAGCGTGCCGGCAGGAACGATCACGTCCTCGGTACCCGGCTTGAATACGTCACGGGCGATGACACGACCCAATACGCGTTCACCCAACGGCTCTACAACGTCACCGCCTTCAATGTGCGGCGTCATTACCAGGCCATGTTCGGTGCCGCAATCGATCTCGGTCACGACCAGATCCTGGGCAACGTCTACCAGACGACGAGTCAGGTAACCGGAGTTCGCCGTTTTCAACGCGGTATCCGCAAGACCCTTACGAGCACCGTGAGTGGAGATGAAGTACTGGAGTACGCTCAAACCTTCACGGAAGTTCGCGGTAATCGGGGTCTCGATGATGGAACCGTCCGGCTTGGCCATCAGGCCACGCATACCGGCGAGCTGACGGATCTGCGCGGCAGAACCCCGTGCGCCCGAGTCGGCCATCATGTACATCGAGTTGAAGGACTCCTGGTCGACTTCGTTGCCATGACGGTCGATGACTTTCTCTTTCGAGAGGTTGGCCATCATCGCCTTGGAGACTTCGTCGTTCGCCTTGGACCAGAGGTCGATCACCTTGTTGTACTTCTCGCCCTGGGTTACCAGGCCGGAGGCGTACTGACTTTCGATCTCTTTCACTTCTTCGGTGGCAGCACCGATGATGCGGGCTTTTTCATCCGGGATAACGAAGTCGTTAACACCGATGGAAACGCCGGAAATGGTCGAATAGGCAAAACCGGTGTACATCAACTGGTCAGCGAAGATCACGGTCTCTTTCAGACCAACCACGCGGTAGCACTGGTTGATCAGCTTGGAGATCGCCTTTTTCTTCATCGGCAGGTTGACGACGTCGAAGGACAGGCCTTTTGGCACAACCTGGAACAACAGCGCACGGCCGACGGTGGTGTCGACGATACGAGTGTTGGTCACGCTGCCGCCATCACGATCGTTCACGGTTTCGTTGATCCGCACCTTGACCTTGGCGTGCAGTGCGGCTTCGCCGGCACGGAACACACGGTCAACTTCCTGCAGATCGGCGAACACACGACCTTCGCCCTTGGCGTTGATCGCTTCACGCGTCATGTAGTACAGACCCAATACAACGTCCTGCGACGGAACGATGATGGGCTCACCGTTGGCTGGCGACAGGATGTTGTTGGTCGACATCATCAACGCACGCGCTTCCAGCTGGGCTTCCAGCGTCAGCGGAACGTGCACGGCCATTTGGTCGCCGTCGAAGTCGGCGTTGTACGCAGCACAGACCAGCGGGTGCAGCTGGATAGCCTTACCTTCGATCAGTACCGGTTCAAATGCCTGGATACCCAGACGGTGAAGGGTCGGTGCACGGTTGAGCAGAACCGGGTGTTCGCGAATCACTTCAGCGAGAACGTCCCAGACTTCTGGCAGCTCGCGCTCGACCATTTTCTTGGCGGCTTTGATGGTGGTCGCCAGACCACGCATTTCCAGCTTGCCGAAAATGAACGGCTTGAACAGCTCCAGAGCCATTTTCTTAGGCAGACCGCACTGGTGCAGACGCAGGGTCGGGCCTACGGTAATAACCGAACGACCGGAGTAGTCAACACGCTTACCGAGCAAGTTCTGACGGAAACGACCCTGCTTACCCTTGATCATGTCAGCCAGGGATTTCAGAGGACGCTTGTTGGAACCGGTGATAGCGCGGCCACGACGACCGTTGTCGAGCAGTGCGTCGACCGCTTCCTGCAACATACGCTTTTCGTTGCGCACGATGATGTCCGGAGCGGACAGATCGAGCAGGCGCTTCAAGCGGTTGTTACGGTTGATCACTCGACGATACAGATCGTTGAGGTCGGAAGTCGCGAAGCGACCGCCATCGAGCGGGACCAGTGGACGCAGGTCTGGCGGCAGAACCGGCAGAACGGTCAGCACCATCCACTCTGGCAGGTTGCCGGAACCCTGGAAGGCTTCCATCAACTTCAGACGCTTGGACAGCTTCTTGATCTTGGTTTCGGAGTTGGTTTGCGGAATTTCTTCGCGCAGGCGGCCAATCTCGTGTTCCAGGTCGATAGCGTGCAGCAGTTCGCGGACAGCTTCGGCACCCATGCGGGCATCGAAATCGTCGCCGAACTCTTCCAGCGCTTCGAAGTACTGCTCGTCGTTGAGCAACTGACCTTTTTCAAGGGTGGTCATGCCTGGATCGATAACGACGTAGCTCTCAAAGTAGAGAACGCGTTCGATATCACGCAGGGTCATGTCCATCAGCAGGCCGATACGGGACGGCAGCGATTTCAGGAACCAGATGTGGGCAACTGGCGAGGCCAGTTCGATGTGCGCCATGCGCTCACGACGAACTTTTGCCAGCGCGACTTCAACGCCGCACTTCTCGCAGATCACACCACGGTGCTTCAAGCGCTTGTACTTACCGCACAGGCACTCGTAATCCTTGACCGGGCCAAAGATCTTGGCGCAGAACAGGCCGTCACGCTCAGGTTTGAACGTACGGTAGTTGATGGTTTCCGGCTTTTTAACTTCACCGAACGACCACGAACGGATCATCTCAGGCGAGGCCAATCCAATACGGATGGCGTCGAACTCTTCGACTTGACCCTGGTTTTTCAGCAAATTCAGTAGGTCTTTCAAGGCCTTTCCTCCTGGCGGAGCAGAGAGCGGGCAAAACAGCCCCGCTCTCGATTCGCGTCACGTGTTATTCGGTTTCCAGATCGATATCGATGCCGAGGGAACGAATTTCCTTGATCAACACGTTGAAAGACTCGGGCATGCCCGGCTCCATACGGTGATCGCCGTCCACGATGTTTTTGTACATCTTGGTCCGGCCGTTCACATCGTCCGACTTCACTGTGAGCATTTCTTGCAGAGTGTATGCAGCACCGTACGCTTCCAGTGCCCAGACCTCCATCTCCCCGAAACGCTGACCACCGAACTGCGCCTTACCACCCAGCGGCTGCTGGGTAACCAGGCTGTAAGAACCGGTAGAACGAGCGTGCATCTTGTCGTCTACCAAGTGGTTCAGCTTCAGCATGTACATGTAGCCAACGGTAACCGGGCGTTCGAACTTGTTGCCGGTACGGCCGTCGAACAGCTGCATCTGGCCGCTTTCCGGCAGGTCTGCCAGTTTCAGCATGGCCTTGATTTCGCTTTCCTTGGCACCGTCGAACACCGGAGTAGCCATTGGAACGCCGCCGCGCAGGTTCTTCGCCAGATCCAGGATTTCCTGGTCGGAGAAGGTGTCCAGCTCTTCGTTGCGTCCGCCGATCTCGTTGTAGATCTCGTGCAGGAACTTACGCAGGTCAGCGACCTTGCGCTGCTCTTCGATCATACGGTTGATCTTCTCGCCCAGACCTTTGGCCGCGAGGCCCAGGTGGGTTTCAAGGATCTGACCAACGTTCATACGCGAAGGTACGCCCAACGGGTTGAGGACCACATCGACCGGGGTGCCATTGGCATCGTGCGGCATGTCTTCAACCGGCATGATCACGGAGACCACACCCTTGTTACCGTGACGACCGGCCATCTTGTCGCCCGGTTGGATGCGACGACGGATTGCCAGGTAAACCTTGACGATTTTCAGCACACCCGGAGCCAGGTCATCGCCCTGCTGCAGTTTGCGCTTCTTGTCTTCGAACTTGTCGTCCAGCAGACGGCGGCGATCAACGATATAGGCCTGGGCCTTCTCGAGCTGCTCGTTCAGAGCATCTTCAGCCATGCGCAGTTTGAACCACTGGCCATGCTCAAGACCGTCGAGAACTTCGTCGGTGATTTCCTGACCTTTCTTCAGGCCGGCGCCGCCTTCGGCCTTATGGCCAACCAGAGCGGAGCGCAGACGTTCGAAAGTTGCGCCTTCAACGATACGGAACTCTTCGTTCAGGTCCTTGCGGATCTCGTCGAGTTGGGTCTTCTCGATGGACAGTGCACGAGCATCACGCTCAACGCCGTCACGGGTGAAGACCTGTACGTCGATGACGGTACCCTTGGTGCCGGTAGGCACGCGCAGGGAGGTGTCTTTAACGTCGCTGGCTTTTTCACCGAAGATGGCACGCAGCAGTTTTTCTTCCGGAGTCAGCTGGGTCTCGCCTTTCGGAGTGACCTTACCCACCAGGATGTCGCCTGCGCCTACTTCAGCACCTACGTAAACGATACCGGCTTCGTCCAGCTTGTTCAGTGCGGCTTCACCCACGTTCGGGATGTCCGCAGTGATTTCCTCTGGGCCAAGCTTGGTGTCACGGGCCACACAGGTCAGTTCCTGGATGTGGATCGTGGTGAAGCGGTCTTCCTGAACAACACGCTCGGACAGGCAGATGGAGTCTTCGAAGTTGAAGCCGTTCCATGCCATGAACGCGATGCGCATGTTCTGACCCAGCGCCAGTTCACCCATATCGGTGGACGGACCGTCGGCCATGATGTCGCTACGCTGAACCCGATCACCCTTGCTCACCAGCGGGCGCTGGTTGATGCAGGTGTTCTGGTTGGAGCGGGTGTATTTGGTCAGGTTGTAGATGTCGACACCGGCTTCGCCAGTTTCAACTTCGTCATCGGCAACACGAACCACGATACGGCTGGCATCAACGGAGTCGATCACGCCGCCACGACGAGCCACGACGCAAACGCCGGAGTCACGGGCTACGTTACGCTCCATGCCGGTACCGACCAGCGGCTTGTCAGCGCGCAGGGTGGGTACAGCTTGACGCTGCATGTTCGAACCCATCAACGCACGGTTGGCGTCGTCGTGCTCGAGGAACGGGATCAGCGACGCTGCAACCGAAACTACCTGCTTCGGCGATACGTCCATCAAGGTGACGTCTTCCGGCGCCTTGACGGTGAACTCGTTCAAGTGACGAACAGCGACCAGCTCGTCGATCAGGACTTTCTTGTCGTTCATCGTGGCCGAAGCCTGAGCGATCACGTGATCAGCTTCTTCGATAGCGGACAGGAACACGATCTCGTCAGTGACCAGGGCGTCTTTCACCACACGGTACGGGCTCTCGAGGAAGCCATACTGGTTGGTGCGCGCATAGGCGGCCAGGGAGTTGATCAGACCGATGTTCGGACCTTCCGGCGTTTCGATCGGGCAGACACGACCGTAGTGCGTCGGGTGTACGTCACGAACTTCGAAGCCTGCGCGCTCACGGGTCAGACCGCCCGGGCCGAGTGCGGAGACACGACGCTTGTGGGTGATCTCGGACAGTGGGTTGTTCTGGTCCATGAACTGGGACAGCTGGCTCGAACCGAAGAACTCCTTCACCGCCGCAGCCACTGGCTTGGCGTTGATCAGGTCTTGCGGCATCAGGCCTTCGCTTTCAGCCATCGACAGACGTTCCTTGACCGCACGCTCTACGCGCACCAGGCCAACACGGAACTGGTTCTCGGCCATCTCGCCTACACAGCGAACACGACGGTTACCCAGGTGGTCGATGTCATCGACGATGCCTTTGCCGTTACGGATGTCGACCAGGGTCTTGAGGACCGCAACGATGTCATCCTTGTTCAGCACGCCCGAACCTTCGATCTCGGTACGACCGATACGACGGTTAAACTTCATCCGGCCGACCGCAGACAGGTCATAGCGCTCAGGGCTGAAGAACAGGTTGTTGAACAGGGTCTCGGCGGCATCCTTGGTTGGCGGCTCGCCAGGACGCATCATGCGATAGATCTCGACCAGGGCTTCCAGTTGGTTGCCGGTGGAGTCGATCTTCAGCGTGTCGGAGATGAACGGACCGCAGTCGATGTCGTTGGTGTACAGCGTCTCGATGCGTACGACCTGGGCCTTGGCGATTTTTGCCAGGATCTCGGTGTTCAGCTCGGTGTTGCACTCTGCCAGGATTTCGCCGGTGGCCGGATGCACGATGACCTTGGCCGTGGTGCGGCCCAGGACGTAGTCCAGAGGCACCTGCAGCTCTTTGATCCCGGCTTTTTCCAGCTGGTTGATGTGGCGAGCGGTGATACGACGACCTTGCTCGACAATAACCTTGCCTTTGTCATCCTGGATATCGAGGACAGCGATTTCACCGCGCAGGCGCTGAGGCACCAGTTCCAGGCTGAGGTTTTCACCTTGCACGTGGAAGACGTTGGTGGTGTAGAACGCGTCCAGCACTTCTTCGGTGGTATAGCCGAGCGCGCGCAGCAGTACCGATGCAGGCAGCTTGCGACGACGGTCGATACGCACGAATACGCAGTCTTTCGGGTCGAACTCGAAGTCCAACCACGAACCGCGGTAAGGAATGATGCGCGCGGAGTAAAGCAGTTTGCCGGAGCTGTGCGTCTTGCCACGGTCGTGGTCGAAGAACACGCCCGGAGAACGGTGCAGCTGGGAAACGATTACACGCTCGGTACCGTTGATTACGAAGGTACCGTTTTCAGTCATCAGGGGGATTTCACCCATGTAGACTTCTTGCTCTTTGATGTCCTTGATCGCTTTGTTCGACGATTCTTTGTCGAAAATGATCAGGCGCACTTTTACCCGCAAAGGTACGGCGTAAGTCACACCGCGCAATACGCATTCTTTGACATCAAATGCCGGTTCGCCCAGGCGATAACCGACGTACTCCAGCGCAGCATTGCCGGAGTAGCTGATGATCGGGAAAACGGATTTGAAGGCCGCATGCAGGCCCACGTCGCGGAACTGATCTTTAGTCGCTCCCGCTTGCAAGAATTCACGATACGAATCCAGCTGGATGGCCAGGAGGTACGGCACATCCATGACGTCCGGCAACTTGCTAAAGTCCTTGCGGATACGTTTTTTCTCAGTATATGAGTAAGCCATCAGCGTTCCCCAGCTTGGTCACCTGCTTGTTTGGCCCCTCCCGACGGGAGCAGCCAGAAAATCGTGCAAACCCCATGGTTTGCGCCACCACATCGGGTGGTTACAGCTCGCGATCAGCACCGACCCAGTCGGCTGCCAATAACGGAAAAAGGCCGGTGGCAAGAGCCACCAGCCATCAGCCTGTCGCTTAACGCTCGGGCTGGAGACGCAAAGTCGATGCTTACTTCAGCTCGACTTTAGCGCCTGCTTCTTCCAGAACTGCTTTGGCTTTGTCAGCTGCGTCTTTGGCAACAGCTTCCAGAACCATGGCAGGAGCGCCGTCAACTACAGCCTTGGCTTCTTTCAGGCCCAGACCGGTCAGTTCACGTACTGCCTTGATCACGTTTACTTTCTTCTCGCCAGCTTCGGTCAGCATGACGTTGAATTCGGTTTGCTCTTCAACAACAGCGGCAGCAGCAGCTGGACCAGCGGAAGCAGCAGCAGCGGAAACGCCGAATTTTTCTTCGAAAGCTTTGATCAGCTCAACAACCTGCAGAACCGACATTTCAGCTACGGCGTTGAGGATATCGTCTTGGGAGATAGACATTACTGTATTTCCTGAATTGGGGGACGGCCTACGCGGCCATCGAAATAAACAAAAAAGCGCGAGAGAAAGTGCTCAGCCTTAGGCTGCGGCAGCTTCTTTTTGCTCGCGAACTGCAGCCAGGGTACGAGCCAGCTTGCTGGTGGCGCCTTGAATCACGCTCATCAGCTGCGAAATGGCTTCGTTGCGGGTCGGCAGTGTTGCCAGTACATCGATCTGATTAGCTGCGAGGAACTTGCCCTCGAACGCAGCTGCCTTGATCTCGAACTTGTCCTGACCCTTGGCGAATTCCTTGAACAAACGGGCAGCAGCGCCTGGATGATCCTTGGAAAACGCGATCAGGGTCGGGCCGGTGAACACGTCGTTGAGAACACTGTATTCAGTGCCAGCAACAGCGCGCTTGAGCAGGGTGTTACGTACGACACGTACGTAAACGCCAGCTTCACGGGCCTCTTTACGGAGTCCGGTCATTGCGCCTACTGTTACGCCACGGGCATCAGCCACGACAGCGGACAGAGCGACTTTGGCAGCCTCGTTGACTTCAGCGACGATGGCCTTCTTGTCTTCGAGATTAATTGCCACGGGTTTAACTCCTGCTTGTTACCGTTTCATCCGGTCGAAACCGAATGTCGTTTTGGTGTCTGATTCGGTAAGGAACCGGGAGCACCATCTGCGTAGGCTTGTGGTTTAAGACTTGCGTCGCCTACGGTCTTGGACAGCCCCCGCCAGGCAGGGACCCCAATTTTTTGATTGGCGCGATTGCTCGCGCCAACCTGAGTCTTACGCGTCGAGCGAGCTCTGATCGATGACCAGACCTGGGCCCATAGTGGTGCTCAGGGTAACGCGCTTGACGTAGATACCTTTCGAAGAAGCAGGCTTGATACGCTTCAGATCAGCGATCAGGGCTTCAACGTTCTCCTTCAGCTTGACGGCGTCGAAGCCGATCTTGCCAACGGAAGTGTGGATGATGCCGTTTTTGTCGGTGCGATAACGAACCTGACCAGCCTTGGCGTTTTTAACCGCAGTGGCTACGTCTGGCGTTACGGTGCCGACTTTAGGGTTAGGCATCAGACCACGTGGACCGAGGATCTGACCCAACTGACCCACAACGCGCATGGCATCCGGGGATGCGATCACTACGTCGTAGTTCAGGTCGCCGCCCTTCATTTCAGCAGCCAGATCGTCCATGCCTACGCGATCAGCACCAGCAGCCAGAGCAGCTTCAGCTGCTGGACCCTGGGTGAAGACAGCTACACGAACGGTCTTGCCAGTGCCATGTGGCAGCACGGTAGCGCTACGAACGACCTGGTCGGATTTACGTGGGTCAACGCCCAGGTTTACAGCAACGTCGAACGACTCGCTGAACTTGACAGTCGACAGCTCAGCCAGCAGAGCGGCGGCGTCTACAAAGTTGTAGGCCTTGCCTGCTTCGATTTTGCCGGCGATAGCCTTTTGACGCTTGGTCAGCTTAGCCATTACACACCCTCCACGTTAAGGCCCATGCTACGAGCAGAACCGGCGATAGTACGCACGGCTGCATCCATATCAGCTGCAGTCAGATCCGCGTTTTTGGTTTTCGCGATCTCTTCCAGCTGAGCACGGGTAACGGTGCCAACCTTAACGGTGTTTGGACGAGCGGAACCGCTGGTCAAACCTGCAGCCTTCTTCAGCAGAACCGAAGCAGGGGTGCTTTTTGTTTCGAAGGTGAAGCTACGGTCGCTGTAGACAGTGATGATCACTGGAGTCGGCAGACCTGGCTCAAGACCCTGAGTACGGGCGTTGAAGGCCTTGCAGAATTCCATGATGTTCACGCCGTGCTGACCCAGTGCAGGACCAACAGGTGGGCTTGGGTTAGCCTGAGCGGCCTTCACTTGCAGCTTGATGTAAGCGGTAATTTTCTTGGCCATGAGGCACTCCAATTACGGGTTCGAACGCCTCGAAAGGCTCCCCGGTTACTTGCGCGTTTATCCCAGTGACGACAAAACCCCACAGCCTTGGGCTGCGGGGTTGGGATGCCTGCTCAATCAGACCTTTTCGACCTGACTGAACTCTAGCTCTACCGGAGTAGAGCGACCGAAAATGAGCACTGCCACTTGGATCCGGCTCTTTTCGTAGTTAACTTCTTCAACCGTGCCATTGAAATCAGCGAATGGACCGTCGGTGACACGTACAACCTCACCTGGCTCAAACAATGTCTTCGGCTTCGGTTTGTCGCTACCATCAGCGACGCGACGCAGAATCGCTTCTGCCTCTTTATCCGTGATCGGCGCAGGCTTGTCGGCAGTACCGCCAATGAAACCCATCACCCGAGGGGTATCCTTGACCAAGTGCCAAGTCCCTTCGTTCATGTCCATCTGTACCAGCACGTAACCCGGAAAGAACTTACGTTCACTTTTGCGCTTCTGGCCATTACGCATCTCAACCACTTCTTCAGTGGGGACCAGAATCTCGCCAAAGCCGTCTTCCATGCCAGCCAGCTTTACGCGCTCTACCAGCGAGCGCATGACATGCTTCTCGTAACCCGAGTAAGCATGCACAACGTACCAACGCTTAGCCACGGGACACCCTTAGCCAACAATCAAGGAAACAAGCCAGCCGAGCAGGGAATCAAGCCCCCACAACAGCAACGCCATTACCAGAACAACAGCCACAACGATCAACGTGGTCTGCGTGGTTTCTTGGCGAGTCGGCCATACGACTTTACGAATCTCGGTGCGAGCTTCCTTAGCGAGTACAAAGAAAGACTTGCCCTTGGCTGTCTGCAGGCCTACAAAGGCAGCTACAGCAGCAATGGCGAGCAATGCAAGTACGCGGTACAGGATCGGCGAAGCAGAATAATACTGATTGCCAACAACGCCAATAACCACCAAAGCGACTACCACTAGCCACTTGAGCAGATCGAAGCGAGAGCCTTGAGCTTCAGCTTTAGGAGTCATCTATGAAGATCCTGTGAAAAGAAAGCCAGACACACCGAGTGAATCTGGCAGGTCAGGAGGGAATCGAACCCCCAACCTACGGTTTTGGAGACCGTCGCTCTGCCAATTGAGCTACTGACCTAAAACAAAATCAGGCCGACCATTATGCCGGCCCGAAAAAGACATTACAACTGTTTACTCGATGACTTTAGCTACGACGCCAGCGCCGACGGTACGACCGCCTTCACGGATAGCGAAACGCAGACCGTCTTCCATCGCGATGGTCTTGATCAGGGTAACAGTCATCTGAATGTTGTCACCTGGCATTACCATTTCAACGCCTTCTGGCAGCTCGCAGTTACCAGTCACGTCAGTTGTACGGAAGTAGAACTGTGGACGGTAGCCTTTGAAGAACGGAGTATGACGACCGCCTTCTTCCTTGCTCAGAACGTAAACTTCCGCGGTGAACTTGGTGTGCGGCTTGACAGTGCCCGGCTTGACCAGAACCTGGCCACGCTCAACGTCGTCACGCTTGGTGCCGCGCAGCAGCACGCCGCAGTTCTCGCCAGCACGACCTTCGTCGAGCAGTTTGCGGAACATTTCAACGCCGGTGCAGGTAGTTTTCTGAGTGTCGCGCAGACCGACGATCTCAACTTCTTCCTGGATACGGACGATGCCACGCTCAACACGACCAGTCACAACAGTACCGCGACCAGAGATCGAGAATACGTCTTCGATTGGCATCAGGAACGGCTTGTCGATGGCACGCTCTGGCTCTGGGATGTAGCTATCCAGAGTTTCCACCAGCTTCTTGACAGCAGTGGTACCCATTTCGTTATCGTCTTGGCCGTTCAGAGCCATCAGAGCCGAACCAATGATGATCGGAGTGTCATCACCTGGGAAATCGTAAGTGCTCAACAGGTCGCGCACTTCCATCTCAACCAGTTCCAGCAGCTCAGCGTCATCAACCATGTCAGCCTTGTTCAGGAAGACAACGATGTACGGAACGCCTACCTGACGGGACAGCAGGATGTGCTCACGGGTTTGCGGCATCGGACCATCAGCGGCCGAGCAAACCAGGATCGCGCCATCCATCTGGGCAGCACCGGTGATCATGTTCTTTACGTAGTCGGCGTGACCTGGGCAGTCAACGTGTGCGTAGTGACGCACGGCCGAATCGTATTCAACGTGAGCGGTGTTGATGGTGATACCGCGAGCTTTCTCTTCCGGGGCACTGTCGATCTTGTCGAAGTCAACCTTGGCCGAACCGAAAACTTCGGAGCAGACACGGGTCAGAGCAGCGGTCAGCGTGGTTTTACCGTGGTCAACGTGACCGATGGTACCAACGTTGACGTGCGGCTTATTACGTTCGAACTTTTCCTTAGCCATCGAAATCACCCCTAGGAGAAGAATTTAGCGAGTCACACAAGCCATTAAAACAAAGGCAGATATTTGCATATCTGCCTTGTAATATGGAGCTCTTGAGCGGATTTGAACCGCTGACCTCACCCTTACCAAGGGTGTGCTCTACCAACTGAGCTACAAGAGCGAAACACTTTGCACAACCTGCAAACTTGGAGCGGGTAGCGGGAATCGAACCCGCATCATCAGCTTGGAAGGCTGAGGTTCTACCACTAAACTATACCCGCGGAGCTTGCAGCTCACGCTAAAAATGGTGGAGGGGGAAGGATTCGAACCTTCGAAGTCGTAGACGTCAGATTTACAGTCTGATCCCTTTGGCCGCTCGGGAACCCCTCCTAAGCGAGCCGGCATTCTATATCATGCCAGCCTTCTGTCAAGCATTTTCTCATTAAAAACCTGAGGTTAGCTGCGTTGACGTCGCTTCGTATCGCTTACCTTTAAAGGTCTTCGCTGCGAAGCGGGCGCCATTCTATGCAAACTACCCTGCGGGTGCAACCCCTTCGCATGGCATTATTTTATGTTTTAACTCATTGAATTCTTTAGAAAGGTTTTGAAGCAGTGTTTCATTCACCTTTCCCGCGCCTTCCTGGGAAACCAGAACCCAGAACCCTCCTCCCTCAGGGAGACTTTGCGAGCTCGACGCCGCAGGACGACCTGCGACCCCCGAAGCGGCCAGGCGCTGCTCCAGCTGTCTAGCCTGCTCCGGACGGGCAAAACCACCCAGGTAGATACACGTTTTGGCCGCCTCACCAGGCTTGGCTGAATCGCGCCTGACAAGGGCATCCGCCGTTTCGCTCAAGAGATGAATATCCTGCTGCGAACCACGATACAAACTCAGCGGCGTGACATCCTTGGCGCGAAGCGGGGCCTCCTGCTGATGCCAGATGTAGTAGAAGACATTCAAAACCAGCAACAACAAAAACAGCCACCGCATAGAAACCTCAAGACAAAGGACAGGCCATCGCCAAACCGACGAAAACCAGGTCAGGCACCACCCTGGCATCTGGAACGACCCCGGAAACCAGATTGGCATCCCCCCCAGTAAGAAACACCACGAAATCCTTTCCCCAATATTGCTGCGCCAATTCAAGCTGGGTCAGGACAAACCCCCTGAGCATCAGCATGCAACCACGCTCGACCGCCTCGACAGTCGCACGACCTGGGGCGAGGCTCTCATGGGCTCGCTCGGCCGCTACATCGTCATAGCGAATTTTCCGCGTATGGGTACGCAATTGATTGCGCATCAGAGGCATGCCAGGACAAATGAACCCCCCCAGATGCCCACCATCCGCAGCCACGAAATCGGCTGTAACGGCAGTACCAAAATCCAGTACCAGGCACGCCCCCGAAGCGAGATGAAAACCGCCAAGCAGAGCCAGCCATCGATCGAGGCCTAGCCGCTCGTAATCCTCGTAGCCGTTTCTCACACCCGCCATTTCCCTGGCAGGTACAGCACGAACGACCGATACCCCGAACACATCCACCAGCGAAGTGACCAGTGAATCCGTCTCCGCCTGGGTTCTCACACTGACAAGACGACACTTCTTGAGCTGGAACTTCTTCGCATCACTCAGGCTCGCAAGCAAATCGCCGTCAGAGCCGACCACACCACCTTCGACCGGCGTTATCCCGTCAGGGCACAGAACACGCCATTTGATAAAGCTATTGCCGCAGTCGAGCTCAAGAATCATCACGCAACCTCAAACTGAGCTCACCACCGCTAAAGTTTTTTTCCACGCCATCTACCTTCAAACGCAGGGCACCCTGGTGATCAATGCCCAGCACAATGCCGTCAATTTTATTAACACCGGCAATCAGCGACACAGCCCGCCCTTGCCAAAGATGGTACTGCTCCCATTCCGATTGAATCGCAGCAAACCCCGATACGTGATGAAGCTCCAGATATTGCTGCAACTTCGCACCCAATCGTGCCACCAGCTCATTTCGATCAAAATCCCTGCCCGTTTCAAGACACATGGATGTCCACTGCTGGTCGACCTCTTCAGTCGATTGCATGTTCACATTGATCCCTACGCCCAAGACCACATGGCAAACGTCCGCGGGATCTCCCACCAACTCAAGCAAAATGCCGGCGATTTTTTTTTCACCCACCAGGACATCATTAGGCCATTTCAGCCCCGCCCCCACGATCCCCATATCACGAAGTACGTGCATGACGGCAAGCCCGACGACCAGGCTCAGCCCCTCAATCTGTCGCATGCCTCCATCAATGCGTAGCACCAGACTGTGGTAGAGGTTTTCGGCAAATGGGCTGACCCATTTACGGCCTCGACGACCACGACCCGCTATCTGTCGCTCAGCCAAAACCATGAACGGCGCCGCCTCTCCGCGCTCGACGAAACGCAGCGCCTCGGCGTTAGTAGAATCGATAGAGTCAAATATATGGACAGGCCACCCATGAAGGCCTTTTGCGCAGATCTCTGTCGCATCCAAAAGCAACAGGGGCTTAGCCAACTGATAACCCCTACCTCGAACTTTATGAACAGACAATCCTAAGTCCGCCTCCAAGTGCTGCAACTGCTTCCATACAGCACTGCGACTGATACCCAGGGCAGCACCCAGCGCCTGCCCCGAATGAAAGCGACCATCCTTCAGAAGTTTTAGCAACGTGAGCATGCGGACTGCGCCCTGATAATGAGGCCCGCATGATAGCCATGCGCAAGACTGTTGCATAGAAACACAAAATGACTTTACTGCGGGCAAAACAAAACCCCTACCTGCATCAGCAGATAGGGGTTTCGGAATTTAATCTTGACGATGACCTACTCTCACATGGGGAAACCCCATACTACCATCGGCGATGCATCGTTTCACTGCTGAGTTCGGGATGGGATCAGGTGGTTCCAATGCTCTATGGTCGTCAAGAAATTCGGTAGCCAGCGCGTGCCTTGCGGTCACGTTCCAGCGAATGGGTATGCGATAGTTTGGTGCTGTTTGTGAGTATCTCGAACTTTCGGTTCGTTTCGTCTTCACACACCGCAATCTGGTCTCCTTCGCCTTTAGGCTTGGAGTTGCAAATTGCTTGGGTGTTATATGGTCAAGCCTCACGGGCAATTAGTACAGGTTAGCTCAACGCCTCACAGCGCTTACACACCCTGCCTATCAACGTCGTAGTCTTCGACGGCCCTTCAGGGGACTCAAGGTCCCAGTGAGATCTCATCTTGAGGCAAGTTTCCCGCTTAGATGCTTTCAGCGGTTATCTTTTCCGAACATAGCTACCCGGCAATGCCACTGGCGTGACAACCGGAACACCAGAGGTTCGTCCACTCCGGTCCTCTCGTACTAGGAGCAGCCCCTCTCAAATCTCAAACGTCCACGGCAGATAGGGACCGAACTGTCTCACGACGTTCTAAACCCAGCTCGCGTACCACTTTAAATGGCGAACAGCCATACCCTTGGGACCGGCTTCAGCCCCAGGATGTGATGAGCCGACATCGAGGTGCCAAACACCGCCGTCGATATGAACTCTTGGGCGGTATCAGCCTGTTATCCCCGGAGTACCTTTTATCCGTTGAGCGATGGCCCTTCCATACAGAACCACCGGATCACTAAGACCTACTTTCGTACCTGCTCGACGTGTCTGTCTCGCAGTCAAGCGCGCTTTTGCCTTTATACTCTACGACCGATTTCCGACCGGTCTGAGCGCACCTTCGTACTCCTCCGTTACTCTTTAGGAGGAGACCGCCCCAGTCAAACTACCCACCATACACTGTCCTCGATCCGGATAACGGACCTGAGTTAGAACCTCAAAGTTGCCAGGGTGGTATTTCAAGGATGGCTCCACGCGAACTGGCGTCCACGCTTCAAAGCCTCCCACCTATCCTACACAAGCAAATTCAAAGTCCAGTGCAAAGCTATAGTAAAGGTTCACGGGGTCTTTCCGTCTAGCCGCGGATACACTGCATCTTCACAGCGATTTCAATTTCACTGAGTCTCGGGTGGAGACAGCGCCGCCATCGTTACGCCATTCGTGCAGGTCGGAACTTACCCGACAAGGAATTTCGCTACCTTAGGACCGTTATAGTTACGGCCGCCGTTTACCGGGGCTTCGATCAAGAGCTTCGCGTTAGCTAACCCCATCAATTAACCTTCCGGCACCGGGCAGGCGTCACACCCTATACGTCCACTTTCGTGTTTGCAGAGTGCTGTGTTTTTAATAAACAGTCGCAGCGGCCTGGTATCTTCGACCGGCGTGGGCTTACGCAGCAAGTGCTTCACCCTCACCGGCGCACCTTCTCCCGAAGTTACGGTGCCATTTTGCCTAGTTCCTTCACCCGAGTTCTCTCAAGCGCCTTGGTATTCTCTACCCAACCACCTGTGTCGGTTTGGGGTACGGTTCCTGGTTACCTGAAGCTTAGAAGCTTTTCTTGGAAGCATGGCATCAACCACTTCGTCACCCAAAGGGTAACTCGTCATCAGCTCTCGGCCTTAGAATCCCGGATTTACCTAAGATTCCAGCCTACCACCTTAAACTTGGACAACCAACGCCAAGCTGGCCTAGCCTTCTCCGTCCCTCCATCGCAATAACCAGAAGTACAGGAATATTAACCTGTTTTCCATCGACTACGCTTTTCAGCCTCGCCTTAGGGACCGACTAACCCTGCGTCGATTAACGTTGCGCAGGAAACCTTGGTCTTTCGGCGTGGGTGTTTTTCACACCCATTGTCGTTACTCATGTCAGCATTCGCACTTCTGATACCTCCAGCAAGCTTCTCAACTCACCTTCACAGGCTTACAGAACGCTCCTCTACCGCATCACTTGCGTGATACCCGTAGCTTCGGTGTATGGTTTGAGCCCCGTTACATCTTCCGCGCAGGCCGACTCGACTAGTGAGCTATTACGCTTTCTTTAAAGGGTGGCTGCTTCTAAGCCAACCTCCTAGCTGTCTAAGCCTTCCCACATCGTTTCCCACTTAACCATAACTTTGGGACCTTAGCTGACGGTCTGGGTTGTTTCCCTTTTCACGACGGACGTTAGCACCCGCCGTGTGTCTCCCATGCTCGGCACTTGTAGGTATTCGGAGTTTGCATCGGTTTGGTAAGTCGGGATGACCCCCTAGCCGAAACAGTGCTCTACCCCCTACAGTGATACATGAGGCGCTACCTAAATAGCTTTCGAGGAGAACCAGCTATCTCCGAGCTTGATTAGCCTTTCACTCCGATCCACAGGTCATCCGCTAACTTTTCAACGGTAGTCGGTTCGGTCCTCCAGTCAGTGTTACCTAACCTTCAACCTGCCCATGGATAGATCGCCCGGTTTCGGGTCTATTCCCAGCGACTAGACGCCCTATTAAGACTCGCTTTCGCTACGCCTCCCCTATTCGGTTAAGCTCGCCACTGAAAATAAGTCGCTGACCCATTATACAAAAGGTACGCAGTCACCCAACAAAGTGGGCTCCCACTGCTTGTACGCATACGGTTTCAGGATCTATTTCACTCCCCTCTCCGGGGTTCTTTTCGCCTTTCCCTCACGGTACTAGTTCACTATCGGTCAGTCAGTAGTATTTAGCCTTGGAGGATGGTCCCCCCATATTCAGACAAAGTTTCTCGTGCTCCGTCCTACTCGATTTCACTTCTAAGATCCTTTCGCGTACAGGGCTATCACCCACTATGGCCGCACTTTCCAGAGCGTTCCGCTAAAATCAAAGAAGCTTAAGGGCTAGTCCCCGTTCGCTCGCCACTACTAAGGGAATCTCGGTTGATTTCTTTTCCTCAGGGTACTTAGATGTTTCAGTTCCCCTGGTTCGCTTCTTGCACCTATGTATTCAGTACAAGATAACCATCTTATGATGGCTGGGTTCCCCCATTCAGACATCTCCGGATCAAAGTCTGTTTGCCGACTCCCCGAAGCTTTTCGCAGGCTACCACGTCTTTCATCGCCTCTGACTGCCAAGGCATCCACCGTATGCGCTTCTTCACTTGACCATATAACCCCAAGCAATCTGGTTATACTGTGAAGACGACATTCGCCGAAAATTCGATCTTGCTCTAAGAGCAACTCACAAATTTTACCTTAGCCTGATCCGTTACCAGTGAAAGTAACGCTCAGTCTATCTTTCTATCACATACCCAAATTTTTAAAGAACGAACTAGTCAAAGACTAGAAATCAACATTCACCATCGAACCGATGGAATGCTCATTTCTAAGCTTTATACAATCGAAGCAGTAGTGGTGGAGCCAAGCGGGATCGAACCGCTGACCTCCTGCGTGCAAGGCAGGCGCTCTCCCAGCTGAGCTATGGCCCCGTATTTCTACAGGCGTTTCCCACACAAAATTGGTGGGTCTGGGCAGATTCGAACTGCCGACCTCACCCTTATCAGGGGTGCGCTCTAACCAACTGAGCTACAGACCCAATTTCGGGCTGCTTCTTTCGTCTTCTTCAATGAATCAAGCAATTCGTGTGGGAGCTCATGAAGCAGCTGCGGTCGTCGATTAAGGAGGTGATCCAGCCGCAGGTTCCCCTACGGCTACCTTGTTACGACTTCACCCCAGTCATGAATCACACCGTGGTAACCGTCCCCCCGAAGGTTAGACTAGCTACTTCTGGTGCAACCCACTCCCATGGTGTGACGGGCGGTGTGTACAAGGCCCGGGAACGTATTCACCGCGACATTCTGATTCGCGATTACTAGCGATTCCGACTTCACGCAGTCGAGTTGCAGACTGCGATCCGGACTACGATCGGTTTTGTGGGATTAGCTCCACCTCGCGGCTTGGCAACCCTCTGTACCGACCATTGTAGCACGTGTGTAGCCCAGGCCGTAAGGGCCATGATGACTTGACGTCATCCCCACCTTCCTCCGGTTTGTCACCGGCAGTCTCCTTAGAGTGCCCACCATAACGTGCTGGTAACTAAGGACAAGGGTTGCGCTCGTTACGGGACTTAACCCAACATCTCACGACACGAGCTGACGACAGCCATGCAGCACCTGTCTCAATGTTCCCGAAGGCACCAATCCATCTCTGGAAAGTTCATTGGATGTCAAGGCCTGGTAAGGTTCTTCGCGTTGCTTCGAATTAAACCACATGCTCCACCGCTTGTGCGGGCCCCCGTCAATTCATTTGAGTTTTAACCTTGCGGCCGTACTCCCCAGGCGGTCAACTTAATGCGTTAGCTGCGCCACTAAGAGCTCAAGGCTCCCAACGGCTAGTTGACATCGTTTACGGCGTGGACTACCAGGGTATCTAATCCTGTTTGCTCCCCACGCTTTCGCACCTCAGTGTCAGTATCAGTCCAGGTGGTCGCCTTCGCCACTGGTGTTCCTTCCTATATCTACGCATTTCACCGCTACACAGGAAATTCCACCACCCTCTACCATACTCTAGCTCGACAGTTTTGAATGCAGTTCCCAGGTTGAGCCCGGGGCTTTCACATCCAACTTAACGAACCACCTACGCGCGCTTTACGCCCAGTAATTCCGATTAACGCTTGCACCCTCTGTATTACCGCGGCTGCTGGCACAGAGTTAGCCGGTGCTTATTCTGTCGGTAACGTCAAAACACTAACGTATTAGGTTAATGCCCTTCCTCCCAACTTAAAGTGCTTTACAATCCGAAGACCTTCTTCACACACGCGGCATGGCTGGATCAGGCTTTCGCCCATTGTCCAATATTCCCCACTGCTGCCTCCCGTAGGAGTCTGGACCGTGTCTCAGTTCCAGTGTGACTGATCATCCTCTCAGACCAGTTACGGATCGTCGCCTTGGTGAGCCATTACCCCACCAACTAGCTAATCCGACCTAGGCTCATCTGATAGCGCAAGGCCCGAAGGTCCCCTGCTTTCTCCCGTAGGACGTATGCGGTATTAGCGTCCGTTTCCGAGCGTTATCCCCCACTACCAGGCAGATTCCTAGGCATTACTCACCCGTCCGCCGCTCTCAAGAGGTGCAAGCACCTCTCTACCGCTCGACTTGCATGTGTTAGGCCTGCCGCCAGCGTTCAATCTGAGCCATGATCAAACTCTTCAGTTCAAACATCTTTGGGTTTTGAGAAAACCCTAAACTTGGCTCAGCAATCGTTGGTTACATCTTTGATTTCTCGCGGAGTAACTTGTGATGCTGATAATCTGTTGACTAGCAGTCTGACTCCACAAGCACCCACACGAATTGCTTGATTCAGTTGTTAAAGAGCGGTTGGCTGAGTCTTTCGTCTCAACCGAGGCGCGCATTCTACAGCGCCCCGTGCATCTGTCAAGCGGTTATTTTCAGAAGTTTTCAAAGTTTCCTTATCAACTTCAACCACTTGCGCTTCCGATCTCTCGTTAGCGGGAGGCGAATTCTACAGCGTTAGTCGCTGCTGTCAACACCTCTTTTTCACCGCTTTCGACCGAGAAGATCGAACCGCCGATAGAGCCAAACAACACTGCGCTATCTGCTTCTTCCGGACTTCGATGAACTGAAGTCCTGCACCGTCGAAACCCACTTAACTCGTTGAATCTCAAGGAGTTTTCCGTTTCGACTGCGCCGGAAGTGGGGCGAATTATAGACGTCCAGAATTTGCCGTCAACCCTTAATTTCGCTTTATTCAGATTTCAGCGTAATACGTGCGAAAGCCTTCTTCCCAGCCTGGCACACATGAGTAGAGCCCAGCTTGTATATATAGGTGCGATCCACAACCTCACCATCTATACGCACACCACCCGAACCCAACAGATCTCGCGCCACCGCCGCATTCTTGACCAAGCCCGCCTTATTAAGGACCGCTGCAATTGGCATATCCTCGGCAGCAGTCAACTCGATCTCAGGCAGATCATCCGGCAGCTCGCCATCCTTCATACGATTACCCGCCGCACGATGAGCGTTGGCCGCAGCCTCCTCACCATGGAAACGCGCAACGATCTCTTCAGCCAGCTTGATCTTGATGTCTCTCGGATTGGCCCCGGCCTCTACATCAGCACGGAACGCATTGATCTCATCCATGGACCGGAAGCTCAACAACTCAAAGTAACGCCACATCAGCACGTCTGGAATGGAGACCAGCTTGCCATACATGACGCCCGGCGCTTCCTGGATGCCCACGTAGTTGCCCAGGGACTTGGACATCTTCTTGACACCATCCAGACCTTCCAGCAATGGCATCGTCAGGATGCACTGCGCCTCCTGACCATAACCACGCTGCAGCTCACGCCCCATCAACAGGTTGAACTTCTGGTCGGTACCGCCAAGCTCAACGTCCGCGCGCAACGCGACCGAGTCATAACCCTGTACAAGCGGATAGAGGAACTCATGAATGGCGATTGGCTGATTGGTTGTATAGCGCTTGTCGAAATCATCGCGCTCGAGCATGCGAGCCACAGTGTACTGGGACGTCAGGCGAATGAAATCCGCCGGCCCCATCTGATCCATCCAAGTGGAGTTGAACGCCACTTCGGTCTTGGCCGGATCAAGAATCTTGAAAACCTGAGTCTTGTAGGTCTCGGCGTTATCGAGAACCTGCTCGCGGGTCAGTGGTGGGCGCGTAGCGCTCTTCCCGCTCGGATCACCGATCATGCCGGTGAAGTCCCCTATGAGGAAGATGACCTGGTGCCCCAGATCCTGGAACTGGCGCAGCTTATTAATAAGCACGGTGTGACCCAGGTGCAGATCGGGCGCCGTCGGATCGAAGCCAGCCTTGATACGCAGCGGCTGCCCGCGCTTGAGCTTTTCGATCAGCTCGGACTCGACCAACAGTTCTTCCGCACCACGTTTGATCAGCGCTAGCTGCTCTTCAACCGACTTCATAACAGACCCGTAAGGCTCAGATTCAAAGGGCCCCAACCATACAAGATCGCGCACCAAATACAAGGTTTGCCCGGCGCACGGACGCCAATCCACAGAACAGAGCGTTCGCGGGCTTGCTTCGCAGGGGTTTTGGTTATATTTTATACAGTTATTTCATCTTCATCATGTCATTCATCTTTTCCAATTCATCTTTTCAAAAGTCAAAATTACTTATGACCACAGAACCGTCTAAAGCGCCGCCGCTTTACCCAAAGACCCACCTGCTTGCCGCCAGTGGCATCGCAGCCCTCCTAAGCCTGGCGCTGCTGGTGTTTCCCTCCAGCGATGTTGAAGCCAAAAAGACGACTCTGAGTCTTGAACTGGAAAGCCCTGCTGAACAACTGACACAAGAACAAGACGCCGCCGAAGCCGTTCAAGCCACAAACGAACCGGCCGCCTCTCCTTTTGCGCAGATTGAAAACAGCCCGGAAGACACTGCCCAGGCCGCCGCTCAGGTAGAAGCGCCTGTTGTGCAAGAAAAGAAAGGACCGGACCATCGCGAAGTGATTGTTGCCAAGGGCGACACGCTTTCCACCCTTTTCGAAAAGGTTGGCCTGCCCTCGACGTCGGTCCATGAAATCCTGGCCAGCGACAAGCAAGCCAAGCAATTCACTCAGCTGCAACGGGGCCAGAAACTCGAATTCGAACTCGATCCAGGCGGACAACTGACCACTCTGCACACCAAGCTGAGCGACCTGGAAAGCATCACCCTGACCAAAAATGACAAGGGTTATGTATTCAACCGCGTCACCGCCAAGCCTACCGTTCGCTCGGCCTACGTCCATGGCGTCATCAACAGTTCATTGTCCCAGTCAGCTGCACGCGCAGGTCTTTCCCATAGCCTGACCATGGACATGGCCGGTGTCTTCGGCTACGACATCGACTTCGCCCAGGACATTCGCCAGGGTGACGAATTCGACGTCATCTATGAACAGAAAGTGGTCAACGGGAAGAGCGTCGGCAACGGCCCGATCCTTTCCGCGCGCTTCACCAACCGCGGCAAGACGTACACCGCAGTGCGCTACACCAACAAGCAAGGCAACAGCAGCTACTACACCGCCGACGGCAACAGCATGCGCAAGGCATTCATTCGTACACCGGTTGATTTCGCCCGCATCAGTTCGAAGTTCTCCGCCGGCCGCAAGCATCCGATCCTGAACAAGATCCGCGCCCATAAAGGTGTCGACTACGCCGCCCCCCGTGGTACGCCAATCAAGGCGGCCGGCGACGGCAAGGTGCTGCTCGCAGGACGTCGCGGCGGTTATGGCAATACCGTGATCATCCAGCACGGCAATACCTACCGCACGCTGTACGGCCACATGCAGGGCTTCGCCAAAGGCGTGAAGACTGGCGGCACCGTCAAGCAAGGCCAGGTGATCGGTTACATCGGAACCACCGGCCTGTCCACCGGCCCGCACTTGCACTATGAGTTCCAGGTCAACGGCGTCCACGTCGATCCCCTTGGCCAGAAGTTGCCGATGGCCGATCCGATCGCCAAGGGCGAACGCGCGCGCTTCCTGGCTCAAAGCCAACCCTTGATGGCTCGCATGGATCAAGAGAAAGCTACCATGCTGGCCTCGAGCAAGCGCTAAGCCATGGCGCTCTATATCGGCGTGATGTCCGGGACCAGCCTGGATGGCTTGGACATCGCACTGATCGAACTGGCCCCGGCGATCAAATTGATCGCCACGCACTACATTCCCATGCCCGCCGCTCTGCGCGCTGAATTGCTCGGATTGTGCAGCAGCGGGCCCGATGAGATTGCCCGCTCCGCCATTGCCCAGCAAAGCTGGGTAAAGCTGGCCGCACAGGGCATCCACACCCTACTCGATGAACAGAAACTCAAGCCTGAAGACATCACGGCGATTGGCAGCCATGGCCAGACCATTCGCCATGAACCCGCCCGTGGGTTTACCGTGCAGATCGGTAATCCGGCCCTACTGAGCGAATTGACCGGCATTGCCGTCGTCAGCGATTTCCGCAGCCGCGATGTCGCCGCTGGCGGACAAGGCGCCCCGCTGGTACCGGCCTTTCACGAGGCACTGTTCGAAGAACGAGCGGGTAATCGTGCCGTGTTGAATGTCGGCGGTTTCAGCAATCTCAGCCTGATAGAGCCCGCAAAACCTGTAGCCGGCTTCGACTGTGGCCCAGGCAACGTATTGCTCGATGCCTGGATACATCAACAACGAGGCGACGATTTCGACCGTGACGGCCAATGGGCTGCCAGCGGGACAGTCGAGCCTGCCCTGCTCAAGGCACTGCTCAGCGATCCCTTCTTCGTCACCAAGGGTCCGAAAAGTACCGGCCGCGAAGTATTCAACCTGCCTTGGCTGAGCCAGCATTTGTCACAGTTGCCAGCCTTCGCCCCCGAGGACGTACAGGCGACGTTGCTCGAACTGACCGCCCTGACCATCGTCGAATCACTGCAGCATGCCCAGTCGAATACCCAGGAGTTGCTGGTCTGCGGCGGCGGCGCGCACAACCTGACGCTCATGAAACGCCTGGCTGAGTTGCTGCCGGATACCAAAGTCAGCAGTACGGCGATGTATGGCGTGGACCCGGACTGGGTCGAAGCCATGGCTTTCGCCTGGCTCGCCCATTGCTGCCTTGAAGGCATTCCAGGCAATCGTCCGAGTGTCACTGGCGCCCGTGGCTTGCGCGTACTCGGCGCCATCTACCCGGCCTGAGATCAAATTACGGACAAAAAAACGCCGCAGGGCCGTAAGGCACACTGCGGCGTTTTTATTGAAGCACTCAGATCGAGAACGAAGAACCGCACCCACAGGTAGTAGTGGCGTTAGGGTTCTTGATCACGAAACGCGACCCCTCCAGACCTTCCTGATAATCCACCTCGGCACCTGCCAGGTACTGGAAGCTCATCGGATCGACCACCAGGCTGACCCCTTCGCGCTCGACGATGGTGTCATCTTCGGCCACGTCCTCATCGAAAGTGAAGCCGTACTGGAAACCGGAACAACCGCCACCCGTAACAAATACGCGCAGCTTCAAACGATCATTGCCCTCTTCATCGACCAGGCTCTTCACCTTGTGCGCGGCACCGTGGGTGAATTGCAAAGCCGTGGGGGTGAAGGTTTCGACGCTCATGCTGAATATCTCCCGGCGCTTACGCCGCCATAATGCGTGATGGCGGGCATTATCCGCTTCTCCTAGAAAATTGGTCAACTATTTGCGAAGCAGCGGCAAGCTACACGTCCAAAGCTGCAAGCTTGTAGCTTAAAGCTTGCAGCTTGTAAGTGTTCTTAAGGCAACATCCCCGCATGGGACAGCCCCAGGCGCTCATCCAGCCCGAACAAGATGTTCAAGTTCTGCACCGCCTGGCCCGACGCGCCCTTGACCAGGTTATCGATGACCGACAACACCACCACCAGGTCACCGTCCTGCGGACGATGTACCGCGATCCGGCAAACGTTCGCACCGCGCACGCTACGGGTTTCCGGATGGCTGCCAGCCGGCATTACGTCGACGAACGGTTCATCGGCGTAACGCTTTTCAAACAATGCCTGCAGGTCCACCGAACGATCGACGACGGTCGCATACAGGGTGGAATGGATGCCACGAATCATCGGCGTCAGGTGCGGCACGAATGTCAGGCCGACGTCCTTGCCCGCTGCCCGGCGCAACCCCTGGCGAATTTCCGGCAGGTGGCGATGCCCCTTGACCGCGTACGCCTTCATGCTTTCCGATGTCTCGGAATACAGCGAGCCTACACTGGCGCCACGCCCGGCACCGCTGACACCGGATTTACAGTCGGCGATCAAGCGCGAAGCATCGGCAAGACCGGCCTCAAGCAACGGCAAGAACCCCAACTGTGTAGCGGTCGGATAGCAACCCGGTACGGCGATCAGTCGAGCCTGCTTGATCTTCTCGCGATTGACTTCCGGCAAGCCGTAGACCGCCTCTTCGAGCAACTCCGGCGCACCATGGGGCTGGCCGTACCACTTGGCCCACTCATCGGCGTCCTGCAGACGGAAGTCCGCCGAGAGGTCGATGACCTTGGTCCCGGCGGCCAGCAGTTCACCGGCCAGGGCGTGGGCGACACCGTGGGGGGTGGCGAAGAACACCACATCGCAGGCGCCGAGGGTCTTGACGTCCGGGACGCTGAACGCCAGACCGTCGTAATGGCCCCGCAGGTTCGGATACATGTCGGCGACGGCCAGGCCGGCCTCGGATCGGGAAGTGATGACCACCACTTCAGCCTGCGGATGCTGTGCCAGAAGACGCAGCAGTTCGACACCGGTGTAACCCGTGCCGCCGACGATACCGACCTTGACCATAAACCTGCCCTCAACGAACCCACTGGAAAGCCGTCGATGATAGGGGCCGCAGGGCGTGGCGACAACCGTCAAGGTGACGTGTGGCCGCTCCAACCTCTACTATCGGGCTACCGTGAATTCTTGGAATAACTAAAAATGCTCTATCTGTGGCTCAAAGCACTTCACATTGTCAGCATGGTCTGCTGGTTCGCCGGCCTGTTCTACCTGCCTCGCCTGTTTGTCTATCACGCCCAAAGCGAAGACAGCGTCAGCAAAGAACGCTTCAGCGTCATGGAGCGCAAACTGTACCGCGGCATCATGGGCCCGGCGATGATTGCCACCTTGGTATTCGGCATCTGGTTGCTCAGCCTCAATGCCGGTGCCTACTTCACCCAGGGAGGCTGGATGCACGCCAAGTTGACCCTCGTCGTGTTGCTGATCGGTTACCACCATATGTGCGGCGCCCAGGTGAAGCGCTTCGCCCGTGGCGAAAACACCCGCAGCCATGTCTTTTATCGCTGGTTCAATGAAGTGCCGGTTCTGATATTGCTGGCTATTGTAATTCTGGTCGTCGTCCGACCGTTCTAATCTCCAATCAGCATCCATTATCCGGGGTACTTCCAATGTCGTTGCCCGCTCCGCTCGAACAACGCTTGCGCCTGCCTGTCGTGGCGGCGCCCATGTTCCTGATTTCCAATCCACAACTGGTGCTGGCCTGCTGCCGCAACGGCATTGTCGGCAGCTTTCCGGCGTTGAACCAGCGCGAAAGCAGCGGCTTCAAGGCCTGGCTGGAAGAAATCGAAGCAGGCCTGGCGACCCTGGAAAATCCGGCGCCCTACGCGGTAAACCTGATTGTTCATCACAGCAATCCGCGACTTCAGGCCGACCTGGCCATCTGCATCGAACACAAAGTGCCGATTGTCATCACCAGCCTGGGTGCGGTGAAGGAGCTGGTGGACGCGGTTCACGGTTACGGCGGCCTGGTGTTCCATGACGTGACCACCCGACGGCATGCCGAGAAAGCCGCCGAAGCCGGTGTCGATGGCTTGATCGCCGTAGCCGCCGGCGCAGGCGGGCACGCCGGGACCTGGAGCCCGTTTTCACTGATTGCCGAGATCCGGCAGTTTTTCGATAAGACCGTGCTGCTGGCGGGATGCCTGAATCACGGCCATCAGATTCTGGCCGCACAATTGCTCGGCGCGGATCTGGCCTACTTCGGTACGCGCTTTATCGGCACGAGCGAAAGCCACGCACCTGACGCTTATAAAGAGATGTTGCTCACATCCAGAGCCGCAGACATCGTGCATACTCCTGCTGTATCCGGGGTACCGGCCAGTTTCATGCGCCAGAGCCTGGAGAACGCCGGTTTCGATCTCGCCGCTCTGCAGAACAAAGGCGAGGTGGATTTCGGCTCGAAACTCAAACCGCTGAACGACGAAGCCAAGGCCTGGAAAACCGTATGGTCCGCAGGCCAGGGTGTGGGTGAAATCGATGATTTGCCCAGCGTCGATCAGTTGGTGGCACGCTTGAATGAAGAATACCGTCAGGCACAAGCCCGGGCGGCGCAGCTTGGCGGGCAATGGCCCCGTTGAACCAGCCCGAACAAAACAACCAGTTAACTTTCAGAGACAAGGATGCCGGGCATGAGCGAAACCCGTTTCAACATCGTATTCGACGGCGGCCTGATGCCGGGCGTCGATACCACCACCGCCAAACTCAACCTCGCCGAGCTGTTCAAGAGCGACGTCGCCGCCATTGAACGACTGTTCACCGGTCGCAAGGTAGCCCTCAAAAGCAACCTCTCCCAGAGCGAGGCGCAGCAGTACCTGGAAGCGCTCAACAAGAGCGGAATCGACGCCAGGATCGAAGCCGAACCCGTCGTCCAACTGAGCCTTGGCGAAGTACAGGACGCGCCACGGCAACCCAGTGGACGCCATCCCGATTCGATCGTCGAGCCTGCCTCGCCCTACGCGCCTCCCCGCGCCGAAGTCGGTGAAGCGCTTGCCGAGTACAGCACACTCAAGCCCTTCAGCTTCGACGGGCGTATCGGGCGCTTGCGCTATCTGGCCTGGACCATGGTGTTGACCCTGGCCTTACTGCCCTTGGTCGGCGTGGGCTTCTGGCTGGCCTCGACCTGGCTGCTGGCGTCCGACTCGATCGCGGGACTCATCGTCGGCGGCCTGCTCGCCGCAGTCGTCGTGCTCGCCTTTGCCTTCGTGAGCATCCAGTTCAACGTCCAGCGCCTGCATGATCTCGGTTGGTCGGGGTGGTTGTGGCTGATCAACCTGGTTCCATTCGTGGGCAGCATCTTCCCCTTCGTCCTCATCATCGCTCCAGGCAATACCGGCGCAAACCAGTACGGTCCGCCACCGCCGCGCAACACCACAGCGGTCAAATTGCTGGCGTCGCTCTGGCTGGTGATGATCGTCTTGATTTTCATGGCCACCTTTGCCGGCATCTTCGGGGCCCTTCAGGAGGACTACGACAGCAGCAGCCTGAGCAGCTATGAAAGCAGCGAGTCCAGCGACGAAACCTCTGAAGAGCCCGCCGTCGAGGCAGCCGAGCCCGCTCCGCCTTCTGTAGACTATGAAGAAGAAGAGGAACAATAAGCGCGCTTCATGCCGGTGACAGCCCAGTCGACTGGCGGCGGGCTGTTGCGATGGAGAACTGCATGACCCGTTACGCACTGATCACTGGCGCTTCCAGCGGTATCGGCCTGGCCATGGCCGAAGCGCTGGCCCGGCGTGGCCGCAACCTGATACTGGTGGCTCGACAGCGTGATCGGCTGGAAAGTATTGCAATCGAACTGACTCAGCGGTTTGGCGTGGAGGTATTGTTCCGGGCTTGTGACCTGGGCGAACCGCTGAGGCTTTCAGGCTTTCTGCTGGAACTGGAGGAAGGCGAGCGACAGATCGATCTGCTGGTCAATTGTGCGGGCATCGGCACCAGCGGGCCGTTCCTGGGCCAGGACTGGATGACCGAGCAGGACCTGATCGAAGTCAACATCCTCGCCCTGACACGGCTTTGTCATGCCATCGGTAATAGCATGGCACTGCTCGGTGGCGGCCAGATCCTCAACGTTGCCTCGATCGCTGCATTCCAACCCGGCCCCTGGATGAGTACTTACTACGCCAGCAAGGCCTATGTACTGCACTTCTCCGAAGCCCTGCGAGTTGAACTGAAGAAATGCGCGATCAAGGTCTCGGTGCTTTGCCCTGGCCCGACCCGGACCGGCTTTTTCTCCAGGGCACAGATGGACGAACAGAAGCTCATCGACAGCAAGTTGCTGATGAGCCCGGAGGAAGTTGCCCTGTACGCCGTGCGCGCACTGGACAAGAACCGCGCCATTATCATTCCCGGACGCCGCAATCGCTGGCTGGCCGTACTGCCGCGATTGGGATCGCGATGGCTGGTCCGGACCATCGCCGGCATGATCAACAAGGCCTATTGCCCACGTTGATTCCTTCACGTCGAACAACCAGGCGCCTCAACTGGAGCCGTCACAACACTCGACCTTAACGAACCCAACGGAGAAACAGCTGTGGATACTCTGTTTACCAAGATCATCAACCGGGAAATCCC
Organism: Pseudomonas sp. FSO-7; assembly: GCF_059579345.1. Lineage (NCBI taxonomy): Bacteria > Pseudomonadati > Pseudomonadota > Gammaproteobacteria > Pseudomonadales > Pseudomonadaceae > Pseudomonas > Pseudomonas sp. FSO-7. The sequence goes on from NZ_CM184193.1 coordinate 5,974,565, forward strand.
GGCAAAGATCATCTACGAGGATGACCAGGTACTGGCCTTCCACGACATCGCCCCGCAGGCACCCGTGCATTTTCTGGTCATCCCGAAAAAACCGATCCGCACGCTCAATGACCTGACCGAAGAAGACAAGGGCCTGGCCGGGCACATTCTGTTCACTGCCCAGCGCCTGGCGCTGGAATTGGGCTGTGAAGAAGGTTTTCGCGTGGTGATGAATTGCAATGAACTGGGTGGGCAGACGGTCTATCACATTCATATGCATGTGCTAGGGCAGCGCCAGATGCATTGGCCGCCGGGCTGATACCCCTGACCCAACGCAAATCTTCGACGGCCGATTGGGGTAAACTGGCCGCTGTGATTTTTCCCGGAGGTAAGCATGACTACCCAACGTCACTACTCGCCGATTGACCGTCTGTTGCTGCAAGCCGATACCGCGATGCGCACCCTGCTGCCCTTCAGTGGCCAGCCGTACCGCCCCTCACCGGCTATCGTGCAGCCGGACGCGCAACTGAGTGACGAGCAAACCCGCCACGTCGCTGGATTGATGCGTATCAATCACACCGGCGAAGTCTGTGCCCAGGCGCTGTACCAGGGCCAGGCGCTGACAGCGAAGCTGCCCCAGGTGCGTGAGGCCATGGAGCACGCCGCCGAGGAAGAAATCGACCATCTGGTCTGGTGTGAGCAACGCATTCGCCAGCTCGGCAGCCATACCAGCGTCCTGAACCCGCTGTTCTACGGGATGTCATTCGGGATCGGCGCGGTCGCCGGGTTGATCAGCGATAAAGTCAGCCTCGGCTTCGTTGCGGCAACCGAGCATCAAGTGTGCAAGCACTTGAACGAACACCTGGAGCAACTGCCGGCCGAGGATGAAAAGTCCCGGGCGATCCTCGAGCAGATGCGCGAGGATGAGGAACACCATGCCGAAAGTGCACTCGACGCCGGTGGCTTCCGTTTTCCGGCCCCGGTGAAGTTCGGCATGAGCCTGCTGGCCAAGGTCATGACCAAGAGCACTTATCGGATTTGACGGCGATGGGGGACTGGATAACGCTCCCCATTGCAACGCCAATGAAAAAGGCGACTTCCAGCGGAAGTCGCCTTTTTCTTTAGCTCAGGATTTCAATGCGGCGAATTGCGGGTTTCGCCATTGAGATCGACTCAACCCAATTCGATGATTTCATAATCGTGGGTGATTTCGACCCCGGCGGCGCCGAGCATGATCGAAGCCGAGCAGTATTTCTCGGCGGACAGCTCAATGGCCCGCTTGACTTGGGCTTCCTTCAGGGCTCGCCCCTTCACCACGAAGTGCATGTGGATTTTGGTAAATACCTTTGGATCTTCGGTGGCACGCTCCGCTTCCAGGAACGCTTCGCAGCTTTCGACGGCCTGGCGGGACTTTTTAAGAATGCTGACCACGTCGAAATTGCTGCAACCGCCTACGCCCAACAGGAGCATTTCCATCGGCCGAACACCCAGGTTCCGACCACCGGCCTCTGGCGGGCCGTCCATGACGACCACATGACCACTGCCTGATTCACCGAGGAACATGGCTTCGCCAGCCCATTGGATGCGTGCCTTCATCGCCAAGACTCCACTGTTAAAAAAGGGTCGCCAGCTTAGCACAGCGCTCTGGCATGACCGCTCTCCGTCTGAAGAGACGTTACCTGCTGGCATGTAGGTAAATTCTCAAATCTATTAAGGACGCCTCTGTTAAGCTGGCGCCAACTCGCTGGCGTATGGCCAGCTTTTAGCGATAGTCATTCGCCTCCATAAAAAACCAAACCACCACACCGCGCAGTCTTTCGGGATACAACCATGGTTGCCATTACTCCCACGTTCAAGATCAAGAATCTCGACAAACTCTTGATGCATTGCCAGCGCCGCCGCTATCCAGCCAAACACAACATCATTTGTGCGGGAGATCGTTCCGAGACGCTGTTTTTTATCATCAAGGGCTCGGTCACTATCCTGATAGAAGATGATGACGGTCGGGAAATGATCATCGCCTACCTCAATTCCGGCGATTTTTTCGGCGAGCTGGGGTTGTTCGAACAGGCGGGCAAGGAGCAGGAACGCAGTGCCTGGGTGCGGACCAAGATTGAATGTGAAGTTGCGGAAATCAGCTACGCCAAATTCCGAGAACTGTCCCTGCAAGACCCGGACATTCTTTACGTCCTCAGCGGACAAATCGCACAACGCCTGCGCAATACCACGCGCAAGGTCGGCGATCTCGCGTTTTTCGACGTCACCGGACGTGTCGCACGCTGCCTGCTGGAACTGTGCAAGCAGCCCGATGCCATGACCCACCCGGACGGCATGCAGATCAAGGTGACCCGCCAGGAGATTGGCCGGATTGTCGGTTGCTCGCGTGAAATGGTCGGTCGCGTACTCAAGGACCTGGAAGAGCGCAACCTGGTCAGCGTCAAAGGCAAGACCATGGTGGTGTTCGGAACGCGTTAAGCCCCCAGCAGCTGGGTCAGCCGTTCCCGGTACAGCACCTCGAGTCGCGCCAACGCGTGAGGCGCCGGGAATTTTTCGTGCAAGGCAATGTGGCTTTCGGCACGCACTCGGTGCTCCAGGCCACAGGCCTCATTGAAGCGATTGACCGCCGCGACCATAGACTCGCGCTCATTCTCCAGCAACAGCGCACCATGGACCAGACCCACCGGACGTTGACCGCCCTTGCTCTGGCGCCAGCGCTGAGCGGTGCCGACCATTTTCCGGCCGTCGAGGTTGACGTTGAAGCGCCCGTCGCAAAAGGCCCCTTCCACTTCTCCCAGCGAAGCCACCCCGCCCAATTCGTCCAACAACTGGCAGATGGGGTCGCACAACCGACGGTACCCGGTTTCGATGCGACCGTGGTCGCCTTCGCTGCGCGGCGGGGCGTAGACCAGGGCGATATTGACGGTGGTGGCCGACTGCGGTACCGGCTCACCGCCGGTTTCGCGCAGCAGGACTGGCCAGCCGTGGGCGGCCGATACTTCACAGGCCTGTTCGAACCCTGGCAGGCGACTCAAGCGGCGCGGCATGACCAGCGCACGGTCATTGGGTTGCCAGAACAGCAGGCCGAACTCGGCATCGCCCGCACAGATGCTGGCCAACAGATCCTGTTCGGCTTGCAGGCCAGCTTCGACGGTCAGGGAAATCACTGGCGACATGGATCAGTCCAGCGTCGAGCCGCTCACCGGCAGGCCTCGCTCAGGAAAGAACAGTCGCTGCAATTCCGCACCCGGGTTCTCGGCTCGCATGAATGCCTCGCCCACCAGGAACGAGTACACATCGCTGACTTCCATCAGTTCGACATCGGCCCGGTTGAGGATGCCGCTTTCGGTGATGACCAGGCGATCGCGTGGAATGCGCGGCAACAGGTCCAGGGTGGTTTCCAGGCTGACTTCAAACGTGTGCAGGTTACGATTGTTCACGCCGACCAGTTTGGTATCGAGGGTTTTCAGAGCTCGCTCCAACTCGTCGCCATCGTGGACTTCCACCAGGACATCCAGCCCGACACTCTTGGCCACGGCCGCCAACTCGGCCATTTTCACGTCATCCAGGGCGGAAACGATCAACAGCACGCAATCGGCGCCCAGCGCCCGAGCCTCGATGATCTGGTACGGGTCGATCATGAAGTCCTTGCGGATCACCGGCAACTTGCACGCCGCCCGTGCCTGCTTCAAATAGTCGTCGGCGCCTTGGAAAAAGTCGACGTCGGTCAGCACCGAGAGGCAGGTCGCACCGCCTTTCTCGTAGCTGCGTGCGATGTCGGCCGGAACGAAGTGTTCACGGATCACGCCTTTGCTGGGAGAGGCCTTCTTGATTTCGGCAATCACCGCCGGCTGTTTTTTCTTGGCCTGATCGATCAGCGCCTGGGCAAAACCGCGCGGCGCATCCGCTGAACGCGCTAGGTTTTCCAGCTCGGCCAGACTGACGCGAGCACTGCGCTCTGCCACTTCCTGGGCCTTGCGAGCCAGAATTTTTTCCAGAACCGTTGGCACGCTCATCCTTCGTTCTCCACTTTGAATACGGCGGTAAATGCACCCAACTCTTCGAGTTTTTCCCTGGCCAGGCCAGTGTGCAGTGCATCATGGGCCAGTTCCACGCCTTGCTTGAGGCTGCTGGCGTGGTCGGCGGCGTACAACGCAGCGCCGGCATTGAGCACGATCATCTCAGCGGCTTTCTGGCCGTTCTCGGTCTTGCGGCGACCCAGGGCATCGCGGATCAACGCCAGCGACTGGGCCGGGCCATCGACCGCCAGGCCGTGCAAGCTCTGGCTCTTCATGCCCAGGTCTTCAGGTTCGACCCAATACTCGCTGATCTGATCATTTTTTAGTTCGGCCACGAATGTGGGCGCCGCCAGGCTGAATTCATCCAGGCCATCCTTCGAATGGACCACCAGCACGTGCTTGCTGCCCAGGCGTTGCAGCACTTCGGCCAGCGGCCGGCACAACGCCTGGCTGAACACCCCAACCACTTGATGCTTCACGCCGGCCGGATTCGTAAGCGGGCCGAGCATGTTGAACAGCGTACGCAACCCCAGGTCACGGCGCGGCGCGGCAGCGTGTTTCATGGCGCGGTGATGGGTCTGGGCAAACATGAAACCAATGCCGACATTGTCGATACAGCGCGCGACTTGAATCGGCGTCAGGTTCAGATAGATGCCGGCCGCCTCCAGCAGGTCGGCACTGCCGCTCTTGCCTGAGACGGCGCGGTTGCCGTGCTTGGCAACGGTGCAACCGGCCGCCGCGACCACAAACGACGAGGCAGTGGAAACGTTGAAGATATTGGCGCCGTCACCACCGGTGCCGACCACATCGACCACACCGTCCAGCGTCTTGAGTTCGACCTTGTCCGCCAGTTCGCGCATCACCGACACGGCGCCGACGATTTCGTCGATGCTCTCGCTCTTCATACGCATGGCCATCATGAACGCGCCGATCTGCGCATCCGTGCATTGGCCGGTCATGATTTCGCGCATCACGTCGCGCATCTCGTCGGTGCTCAGGTCGAGATGGCCGACGATACGGCTCAGGGCTGTCTTGATATCCATGAAAAGTCCTTAGCGCGTGCCGCCGGTTTGTTTGAGGAAGTTGGCAAACAGCTCGTGGCCCTGCTCGGTGAGAATAGACTCGGGATGAAATTGCACACCCTCGATATTCAATGTCTTGTGGCGCAGCCCCATGATTTCATCCACCGAGCCGTCTTCAAGCTGGGTCCAGGCTGTCAGCTCCAGGCAGTCAGGCAGCGTTTCGCGCTTGACGATCAGCGAGTGGTAGCGGGTTACGGTAAGCGGACGATTGAGTCCCTCGAACACGCCCTTGTCCTCGTGGAATACCGGGCTAGTCTTACCGTGCATGACTTGTCGGGCGCGCACGACATCGCCGCCGAACGCTTGGCCGATCGACTGATGCCCCAGGCAGACGCCCAGGATCGGCAGCTTGCCGGCGAAATACTTGATGGCATCGATGGAAATGCCCGCTTCGGTCGGCGTGCACGGGCCGGGGGAAACCACGATGCGCTCAGGCTTGAGGGCTTCGATTTCGGCGATGGTCAGTTCGTCATTGCGCACGACCTTGACCTCGGAGCCCAGCTCGCCAAGGTATTGCACAACGTTGTAGGTAAAAGAGTCGTAGTTATCGATCATCAGCAACATGGCGTAAGCAACCTATTGAATTCACTGACTTTAAACACAGCCTTCAGAGAGTGACCCGCACGCTGCTGCGCTTGGCAAGGCGATTGATGCCCCGGCGAAGCGGTTCTACAGCGGGTAAAGAAGGCAAATCGGTACAGGTCCGGCGAAGCCGGCGGAGAATGTTCAGGCGCGCCAACGCCAACGGGCGTGTGCCTTGATCATTTGATCCAGAAGTTTGCTGACAATCGACACAGGGGAAGTCTCGTTCATACGTTCCGGCACAGTAGCTTAGCTGGGCGGAGCACGCAATATGACCGTTCCCGAAGGGCTTTGAAACAATCGCGACGTTCCGGACAGATGGCAAAACGCCGGAAGTTTTTGGTACTGTCGTTTCGTTTTCTAACAACAATAAAATAAAAACGGATTTTCCCATGATCAAAAAGACGTTGTTCGTACCGATTGCCGGTTGTCTGTTGGCGATGGCCTGCGCCCAGGCGAGCGCCGCCCCCAACCCGTACTCCAAGTTCATCGTGTTCGGTGACAGCCTCAACGACGCTGGCCAGTTCGCCGACCCGAATGGCCCGCCCGGCTCCACCGAGCGCTATACCAACCGAACCGGTCCGATCTACACGGACGGTAGCGGAGAAGCCTATTCGGCCAACTCCACCCAACTGCTCGGTGGGCGCCTGGGCTATTCCGCCGACGAGACCGCTGCCTCCACTTCGGCGGTCCGCGCCAACGAAGGGCTGGCAGATGGCAATAACTGGGCGGTAGGCGGTTATCGTACCGACCAGATCCTCGAATCGATTACCGGTGTGTCCGATACCGGCGAGCGCAGCCGTCCCGGCTACCTGCAATCCAATGGCCTGCGCGCCGATCCGAATGCGCTGTATTACCTTTCCGGTGGTGGCAACGACTTCCTGCAAGGCAGGGTGCTGACCCCCGAGCAAGCGAACGCCGCCGCGGACCGTCTGGCCGACAGCGTCCAGGTGCTGCAAACGGCCGGTGCCCGCTATGTGATGGTCTGGCTGTTGCCCGACCTGGGCCTGACCCCGGCCCTCAACGGCGGCCCCTTGCAGGACACCTTTTCGCAATTGGGCAATCAGTTCAACCAACAACTGATCACGCGCCTGCAAGGCATCGACGCTGAAATCATTCCACTGAACATTCCGCTTTTGCTGAAGGAAAGCTTCGCCGATCCGGCAAGATTCGGCCTCGCCACCGGCGAGAATCTCACCGCGACCTGTTTCAGCGGCAACGGCTGCACGGAAAACGCCACCTATGGCATCAACAGTGCCACGCCTGATCCCACCAAGCTGATCTACAACGACGCGGTCCATCCAACCGAAACCGGGCAAAAACTGATCGCCGACTACGCCTTTTCCCTGCTCGCGGCGCCCTGGGAGCTGACGCTGCTGCCGGAAATGGCCCACTCGACCCTGCGTGCTCACCAAGATGAATTGCGCAGCCAATGGCAATCGGACTGGGAGGACTGGCAGGCGGTCGGCCAGTGGCGAGCCCTCGTGGCAGGTGGCGGCCAGCATCTGGACATGGACAGCCAGGACAGCGGCGCCAGCGCCGACGGCAGCGGTTACAGCCTCAACGTCGGCGGCAGCTATCGCCTCAACGAGGCATGGCGTGTAGGTGTCGCCGCCGGTCTCTACCACCAGGACATGGAGGCAGGCCATAACGATTCGAAGTACAAGCTCAACAGTTACCTGGCGACCGCTTTCGCCCAGTTCCAGCAAAACCGCTGGTGGGCCGACGCGGCGCTGACCGGCGGCAAGCTCGATTACGACAACCTGGAACGCAAGTTCGACCTGGGCGTCAACGAAGCGCAGGAGAAGGGCGACACGGACGGCCATCTCTGGGCCTTCAGCACGCGGGTGGGCTACGACATCGCCCAGCCGGGCAGCGAATGGCACCTCTCGCCGTTTATCAGCGCGGACTATGCGAAGGTGGAAGTCGATGGTTACTCGGAAAAGAGCAACCGCTCCACGGCACTGACCTTCGATGACCAGACCCGCGACTCGAAACGCCTGGGCATTGGCTTGCAGGGCAAATACAACATCACCCGGCAGACCCAGGTGTTCGGCGAATATGCCCACGAACGCGAGTACGAAGACGATACGCAAAAGGTCAACATCGCCCTCAACAGCCTGCCGGCCAACGACTTCACGCTGGAAGGCTACACGCCACAGAGCCACCTCAATCGCCTGAGCCTGGGGGTCAGCCACAAGTTGACCAACGACTTGGCGCTGCGGGGCGGTTATACGTTGCGCAAGGATGATGACCTGACCCAGCAAGGGGTGAGCCTGGGGGTCAGCCTGGACTTCTGATCGAGGAAAACCTGTGGGAGCGAGCGTGCTCGCGATAGCGGAGGATCAGTCGACTCATAGGTTGAATGTGACGGCCTCATCGCGAGCAAGCTCGCTCCCACACGGATCGAGTTGCCTGAAAGAACTGTGGCGAGGGAGTTTGCTCCCTCGCCACAGGTGTTTGTAGCAGGCCTTCAGTCGTTCGAGGTCTGCTCGGCCAACGCCACGGCGCGAAACATGGCCCGGCGTTTGTTCAGGGTTTCTTCCCATTCCAATGCCGGCACCGAGTCGGCGACGATGCCACCGCCGGCCTGCACGTGCAGTTCACCGTTCTTGATGACCGCGGTGCGAATGGCAATCGCGGTGTCCATGTTGCCGTTCCAGGCGAAATAACCCACGGCCCCGCCGTACACCCCGCGCTTGACCGGTTCCAGTTCGTCGATGATTTCCATCGCCCGGATTTTCGGCGCGCCGGACAAAGTGCCCGCCGGCAGGATTGCCCGCAGGGCATCCATCGCGGTCAGCCCGGCCTTCAACTGGCCGGTGACGTTGGAAACGATGTGCATCACATTGGAATAGCGCTCGATGACCATCTTCTCGGTGAGTTTCACCGAACCGATTTCCGAGACCCGCCCGGTATCGTTGCGCCCCAGGTCAATCAGCATCAGGTGCTCGGCGATTTCCTTGTCGTCCGACAGCAGGTCTTCTTCCAGCGCCCGGTCAGCTTCCTCCGTGGCACCACGGGGGCGAGTGCCGGCGATCGGTCGCACGGTGATCAGGTTGTCTTCGACCCGCACCAGCACTTCCGGCGAACTGCCCACGACATGGAAGTCGCCGAAGTTGAAGAAGTACATGTAGGGCGTCGGGTTGAAGCAGCGCAGCGCCCGGTAGAGATCGATGGGCGCGGCCTTGAAGTCGATGGACATCCGTTGCGACGGCACCACCTGCATGCAGTCGCCAGCGAGGATGTACTCCTTGATGGTATCGACGGCCCGTTCGTAATCGTCCTGGGTGAAACTGGAACGGAACACCGGGTCGGCCGCCGACTGCTTGCTGAAGTCCAGGCCGGGACGCGGGGTGATCGGTTGACGAAGCTTTTCCAGCAGTGCCTGCAGGCTTTGTTGGCCCTGCTCGTAGGCATCTTCCTGGGCCGGATCGGCCAGGACGATGGCGTGCATCTTGCCGGCGAGGTTATCGAAGACCACGACCGCGTCGGACACCATCAGCAAAATATCCGGCACGCCCAACGGATCGGGGTTCGGACAGGTACCCAGGCGCTTTTCCACGTAGCGCACGCAGTCGTAACCGAAATAACCCACCAGGCCACCATTGAAACGCGGCAGACCGGGGATGGTCGGCACGTTGTAGCGGGCCTTGAAGGTTTCGACGAACGCCAGTGGGTCTTCGACTTCGAGGCTTTCGATCTCGACGCCGTCGTGGGTCACGCTGATGCGATGGTCATGGACCCGCAGCACCGTGCGGCACGGCAGGCCGATGATGGAGTAACGGCCCCACTTTTCCCCGCCTTGCACCGATTCGAGCAGGTAGGAGTTGGGCTGGTCGGCCAGCTTGAGATAGATCGACAGCGGCGTGTCGAAGTCGGCCAGGGTTTCACAGGCAAGGGGGATGCGGTTGTAGCCGGCAGCGGCTAGACGCAGGAATTCTTCGCGGATCATGGGGTGCCTCGTGGCAAGAGGAGCTGAAAGTCAGGTATGCAAACGCGCCGGATAACCGGCCAGGATCACGTCAGGCGCGCCAACGCCAACGGGCCAGGGCCTTCATGACTTTCATCCAGAGTTTGCGAGTGACCACCACGATGGCGTTTCCAGAAGAGGATTGAACAGCGTCGGGCAACGTTATCTCAGCGGCCGGGTCCAGGCAACCGGGAATTAACAGGCGCAAATCGTCGATCACCAGCGTCGGAAACTCTTCGGCGATGGGCCGGCCGTGGTTGTAGCCGTAACTCAGCGCCACGCACTTGACCCCTGCCGCCTTGGCCGCCAGCACATCGCTGCGCGAGTCGCCGACAAACAGAGACTGGGAAGCCGGGATGTTGGCCATTTTCATCACGAAGAACAGCGCCGCCGGGTCAGGTTTTTTCTGCGGCAAAGTATCGCCGCCGATGATCCAGCGGAAATAGCGACCGATTTTCATCTGATCCAGCAACGGCGCAACGAAGCGTTCCGGCTTGTTGGTAATCAGGGCCATTTCCACGCCCTGCTTTTTCAGCCACTTGAGGGTGGACCGTACGCCGGGGTAGACCACCGTCAGCGGGTGATTGCCTTCGTAAGCTTCATTGAACAATGCCAGCGCCCGTTCGGCCTCGGCATCGTCGACCCCTTGGGCATCGATGTCATTGGCCAGGGCCCGGCGCACCAACATCGGCGCGCCATTGCCGACCCAGTGTCGCACCGAGTCGAGGCCGGCGGGCGGGCGTCCGAGCTTGAGCAGCATACTGTCCACGGCCGCCGCGAGGTCCGGGACCGAATCGACCAATGTGCCATCGAGGTCGAACATCACCAGACGCGGCAAGCTGCCGGGGAACAGCTGCTCGAAGCCGCTCATGGGCGCGCCAGGGCCAGTTCGGCGCGCATTTTTGCAATCACCTCTTCGTAGTTCGGTGCGTTGAAGATCGCCGAGCCCGCGACAAACGTGTCGGCGCCAGCCGCGGCGATTTCACGGATATTGCTCACGTTCACGCCACCGTCGATTTCCAGGCGGATGTCACGGCCCGAGGCATCGATCAGCGCCCGAGCTTCGCGCAACTTGTCGAGGGTGCCCGGGATGAATTTCTGCCCGCCGAAGCCAGGGTTGACGCTCATCAGCAGGATCATGTCGACCTTGTCCATCACGTACTTGAGCACGTCCAGGGGCGTCGCCGGGTTGAACACCAGGCCGGCCTTGCAACCGCCCTCGCGGATCAACTGCAAGGAGCGGTCGATGTGCAGCGTGGCTTCTGGGTGGAAGGTGATGTAGGTGGCACCGGCTTCGATGAAGTCACCGACGATGCGGTCCACCGGGCTGACCATCAGGTGCGCGTCGATCGGCGCGGTGACGCCGTACTTGCGCAGCGCCGCGCAAACCATCGGGCCGATGGTCAGGTTGGGCACATAGTGGTTGTCCATGACATCGAAGTGCACGATGTCGGCCCCGGCGGCCAGAACGTTGTCCACTTCCTCGCCCAGGCGGGCGAAGTCGGCGGAGAGAATCGACGGAGCAATAGCGAAGGGCTGCATGACGCACCTGTTTTGAGCGAAATCACGATGGCGCGCATTGTATACCTCAAGATTTGGCGCGCCCACCGTGACCGTCGATCAATACGCCGCGCGGTAGATCTTCTCGATATCGGCGGCGCTCAGTTGGCGCGGATTGTTGCGCATCAGACGCTCGATCCCCGCCGCTTCCAACGCCATCGAGGGAATCACGTCCTCGGTAACGCCCAGGCCGCTCAGGCCCTTGGGAATTTCCACGGCAGCACACAGCGCGACCATGGCCTCCACGGCTTCGTCGGCCGCTTCCAGATCACTCAGGTGAGCGGTCTTGAGGCCCATGGCTTCAGCGATATCGCGCATGCGCTCGACGCAGGCCATCTTGTTCCACGTCATGACATACGGCAGCAACAAGGCGTTGGCGACGCCATGGGACACGTGAAAGCGCCCGCCCAACGGATAGGCCAGTGCATGCACCGCCCCGACCCCGGCATTGCCGAATGCCATGCCGGCCATCAGGCTGGCCGTGGCCATGTCCTCACGGGCTTGCAGGTGCGCGGGGTTGGCATAGGCCTTGGGCAAGGCGCGGGTGATCAGTTTGATTGCGCCGATGGCCAGGGCATCGGTGATCGGCGAAGCATTCAGCGACAGGTAGGCCTCGATCGCATGCACCAGCGCATCGACGCCGCTGGCAGCCGTGACGCTGCGCGGGCAAGTGAGGGTCATCTGTGGGCTGACCAACGCCACGTCCGGCAACAGAAAATCGCTGACGATGCCTTTTTTCAGTTGCGCGGCCTTGTCGGAGAGGATCGCCACGTTGGTGACTTCCGAACCGGTACCCGCCGTGGTGGGGATGGCAATCATGGGCGGGCCTTTGCGCGGTACCTGATCGACACCGAACATATCTTGCAGCTCGCCGTGGTAGCCGGCATAGACGCCCACGCACTTGGCGATGTCGATGGCACTGCCGCCGCCCAGGCCGATCAGGCCATCGTGACCACCGTCGCGGTAGGCTTGCATGCAGTCCTCGACAATGGCGATTTCCGGGTCCGGCATGACCCGGTCGAAAATCTCGTAGTCGCGCCCACCCAGATGTTGCAGGGCCAGCTCCACGGTGCCGGACTTGACCAGCGCCGCGTCGGTCACAATCAGCGGATTGTCGACGTCCAGGCGCGTCAACTCGGCGGCCAGTTGCTCGATGGCAGCGGCACCGGTGATCAGTTTATGGGCGATCTTGAATGAAGAAAGACTCATGTGCGCGGCCTCTTATTCGAGTATGGGCTGGCACAAGGATAGCTCGGTATTGAGGGTTGTCTGCCATTCAGCCCATGAATGCAGTAAAGGAGCCTGTAGATGAGCCCCTGTGGGAGCGAGCTTGCTCGCGACAGCGGATCAACATTCGGCATCTTAACACCGCTTTCGCGAGCAAGCCCGCTCCCACATTGGTTTTGCGTTGGGCCTCAGACCTGCGCAGTACGCAGCTTCTCGCTGCGCCCACGCAACCACTCCAGGGTCAGCAGCAATATCACCGAGAAGGCGATCAGCAGCGTCGCCGCCGCCGCGATGGTCGGGCTGAGGTTTTCGCGGATGCCGCTGAACATCTGCCGTGGCAACGTGGCCTGCTCGGGGCCGGCCAGGAACAGGGTCACCACCACTTCATCGAACGACGTCGCGAAGGCGAACAGGGCGCCGGAGATCACGCCTGGGGCGATCAACGGCAGGGTCACCCGACGAAATGCCGTCAGTGGTGAAGCCCCGAGGCTGGCGGCGGCGCGAACCAGGTTGTGATTGAACCCCTGCAAGGTCGCCGACACCGTGATGATGACGAACGGCACACCCAACACGGCGTGGACCACGATCAGCGAGAAGAAGCTGTTGCCCATCCCCAACGGTGCGAAAAACAGGTAGCTGGCAACGCCGATGATCACCACCGGCACCACCATGGGCGAAATCACCAGAGCCATCACCAGCGCCTTGCCTGGGAAATCACCGCGGGTCAGGCCGATGGCTGCGAGGGTGCCGAAGATCATCGCCAGCAATGTCGCCGCCGGGGCCACGATAATGCTGTTCTTCAACGCCCGCATCCATTCGGCCGAGGCGAAGAAATCGTGGTACCACTGCAGCGAGAAGCCTTGCAGCGGGTACACCAGGAAACTGCCGGAGTTGAACGACAGCGGAATGATCACCAGCACCGGCAGGATCAGGAACAACAGGATCAACCCGCAGAGTATGCGCAGGCTGTAGAACCACACCCGCTCGATGGGGGACATGTAAGGACTCACCATTTTCGATCTCCCCTTAGCTCAGGCGCAGGCGACTGGCGCCCACCAGCCAGCTGTAAATCAGATAAAGCACGATGGTCGCCAGCAACAGCAGCCCGCCGAGCGCCGTGGCCATGCCCCAGTTGATGCTGGTGTTGGTGTAGAACGCGACGAAGTAGCTGACCATCTGGTCGTTCGGGCTGCCCAGCAGCGCTGGCGTGATGTAGTAGCCGATGGCAAGGATGAACACCAACAGGCAACCGGCGCCAACACCGGCATAGGTCTGCGGGAAATACACCCGCCAGAAACTCGCGAACGGATGGCAGCCCAGGGAAATCGCCGCACGCATATAGGTAGGCGAGATACCCTTCATCACGCTGTAGATCGGCAGGATCATGAACGGCAGCAGGATATGGACCATGGAGATGTACACACCGGTGCGGTTGAACACCAGCTCCAGGGGCTTATCGATGATGCCCATGGCCATCAGGCCACTGTTGATCAGGCCACCCGATTGCAGCAGCACGATCCACGCGGCGACTCGCACCAGGATCGAGGTCCAGAACGGTAGCAACACCAGGATCATCAACAGGTTGCTTTGGCGCGACGGCAGGTTCGCCAACAGGTAGGCCAGCGGGTAGGCCAGCACCAGGCAGATCGCAGTGATCACCAGGCCCATCCAGAAGGTGCGGGCGAAGATGTCGAGGTAGATCGCTTGGTCAGGAGTGGCCGGGGCCAGTTCCCCAAGGTCATCGATGCGGTGATCGACGGCCGCCAGCAGGTAATACGGGGTGACATTACTGGTATTGCGACGGATCACCTGCCAGTACGCCGGGTCGCCCCAGCGCTCATCGAGGTTTTCCAACGCTTCTTTATAAGAGGCCGGTTCGGTGGCAAACGGCAACGCCCGAGCGGTCTTGGTCAGCAGGCTGCGATAGCCGGCCAGTTCCATGTTCAGGCGCTTGGACAGATCGCCCAGGGTCTGGTTCTTGCGGGCTTCGGCCAGGTCTTCACTGGCAGCCTTGTACACCGGTTCGCCTGGCAAACCGCGTCCGTCCCAGGCCGCGACGGCAGCGACGGTACGTGGCATGGCGCCCACCACTTCCGGATTGCTGACGCTTTTGAACAGCAGCGCCACGATCGGCACCAGGAACACCAGCAACAGAAACAGCACCAGCGGCGCGATCAAGGCCTGGGCCTTCCAGCGGTTGACCCGCTCGGCACGCTTGAGCCGCTGCTTGAGGGTGGGGCTGGTGCCCGCGTTCAGTGGAACGGCGATGGCCATGGCGAACTCCGCAAATCTTTTTATCGTTACAGGGGCGGCGGGCCGCCTCTGTTCTTTTGAAACACCCGGGTCGATGAAAGAACCTGTGGGAGCGAGCTTGCTCGCGATGACTGCGGCACAGTAAAGATTGATGTGCCTGACAGACCGCTATCGCGAGCAAGCTCGCTCCCACATGGATCTCATCCGGTTTCAGACCGTCGGTTACTTCGCAGCCCAGGAGTTAAAGCGCTGCTCCAGTTGCTCACCGTTGTCAGCCCAGAAGCTGACGTCGATCTGCACCTGGTTGGCGATGTTTTCCGGGGTGGTCGGCATGTTGGTCAGGACATCCTTGGCCAACAACGGGACCGCCTGGGTATTGGCCGGGCCGTAGGCGATGTTTTCCGAGTAGGTCTTTTGCTGCTGCGGTGCCACCGAGAAGGCGATGAATTTCTTCGCCGCTTCGGCACGGGTCTTGTCCAGGCCGCGCGGGATGGCCCAAGCGTCGAAGTCGTAGATACCGCCGTTCCACACCACTTTCAGATTGCTTTCTTTCTGTACCGCGGCGATCCGACCGTTGTAGGCCGAGCTCATGACCACGTCACCGGACGCCAGGTACTGCGGCGGCTGGGCACCGGCTTCCCACCACTGGATGTTCGGCTTGAGCTCATCGAGCTTCTTGAACGCACGGTCCTGGCCGTCTTTGCCAGCCAGCACCTTGTAGACGTCTTTCGGCGCTACGCCGTCGGCCATCAAGGCGAATTCCAAGGTGTACTTGGCGCCTTTGCGCAGGCCGCGCTTGCCCGGGAATTGCTTGGTGTCCCAGAAGTCCGCCCAACTGGTCGGCGCGGTCTTGAGTTTGTCGGCGTTGTAGGCCAGCACGGTCGACCACACGAAGAAACCTACGCCGCAAGGCTGGATGGCGCCCTTGACGTAGTCTTCGGCCTTGCCGAACAGGGCCGGGTCCAGTTGCTCGAACATGTCCTCGTCACAACCACGGGACAATTCCGGAGACTCGACTTCCACCAGGTCCCAGGAAACGCTCTTGGTATCGACCATGGCCTTGACCTTGGCCATCTCGCCGTTGTACTCGCCAGCCACGATCTTGCCGTTGCCGGCCGCTTCCCACGGTGCGTAGAAGGCTTTGACCTGAGCCGCCTTGTTCGCCCCACCGAAAGACACCACGGTCAGGTCCGGGCCCGCCGCCATCGCGCTTGCCGCACCCATCATGCCCAGTGTCAGGGCTGTGAACTTCAGGGATCTCAACATTTATTGTTCTCTCCACGTGCAGGGTTGGTGTTGGTACAGCAGGGGGCGATCAATTCGCCTCTAAAAGGGGATCGAGCGCACGCACATGCTCGACTTGCCAGCCAAGCGGAACCACGTCCCCGACGGCGAGCGCGGGATCGAGCTCGGCAATCGGCTGTTTCACGAAGAAGTCGTTCTTGCCGCAGACTTCCAGGCGAACCCGGACGTGGTCGCCCAGATAGATGAATTCCGCCACCCTCCCTGAGAAGCGGTTGACACAGTGTTCGCTGACGCCGTTGAGGCTCACCCGCTCCGGACGGATCGACAGGGTCACCGGCTCGCCGGGCTGGCCGACGTTCACCGCCAGGGCCTCGACTTTCTCGCCGCGCGCCAGCTCCACCAGGCAACGATCGCCGGTGTGGCTGTGCAGGCGGCCGTTGAGGCGGTTGTTTTCGCCGATGAAGTTGGCGACGAAGGTGTTTTTCGGCTCTTCATACAGGGTGCGCGGTGGGGCGATCTGCTGGATTTCACCCTGATGGAACACCGCCACACGGTCGGACATGGTCAAGGCTTCGCCCTGGTCGTGGGTCACGTAGACCACAGTCACGCCAAGGCGCTGGTGCAGGTGCTTGATTTCCATCTGCATGTGTTCGCGCAATTGCTTGTCCAGCGCACCCAGGGGTTCGTCCATCAGCACCAGCTGCGGCTCGAACACCAGCGCCCGGGCCAGGGCCACCCGTTGTTGCTGGCCGCCGGACAATTGCGCCGGGTAGCGCTGGGCGAAGCTGTCCAACTGGACCATGCTCAGGACACGCTTGACCCGATCGCTCACGTCGCTCTTGTTCAGGCCTCGCACTGTCAGCGGGAAAGCGAGGTTCTCGGCGACGGTCATATGGGGGAACAAGGCGTAGTTCTGGAACACCATGCCGATGTCGCGCTTGTGCGGCGGCACGTTGTTGATCGAGCGCCCGGCCAGCAGGATCTCGCCGGCGGTTGGGGTTTCAAACCCGGCGAGCATCATCAGGCTGGTGGTCTTGCCGGAGCCGGAAGGCCCGAGCAGGGTCAGGAATTCGCCTTTGCGAATGTCCAGGTTGAGGTCTTTGACGATCAGGTTCTCGCCGTCGTAGCTCTTCTGCACACCACGAAAGCTGACCAGCACATCGCTGGCCCCCGCGCTTGAATCGACCTGGCTCATACCCGCACCTTTTGTTTTGATGACTGCTTGTGAAATCAAGCCTAGTGGACCCTGGGGCCTGCGCAAATCGGGGCACAGGAGAGAATCGCCTCAGCCGGATGGAAGAGTCGGGGTAGGGATCGCCCTACAAGGATGGCGGGATTGGGTAAATGCGGTGACGAGTCTTGAGCGGCAAGCGGCAAGTAGGGGCAAGAAGCCGTGTTGGGGCGTGTCGCAAATGGATATGCCGACACAAGACCTGTGGGAGCGAGCTTGCTCGCGATTGCGGTGTGTCAGCCAACATCGATGCTGATGGTCCGACGCCATCGCGAGCAAGCTCGCTCCCACAGGGGAGTGGTGAAGTTCAGAGCAGCTTGTGCTCCATCGCGTACTTCACCAGCTCCGCCAATGAAGTGATGTTGAGCTTCTGCATCAGCCGCGCCTTGTGGGTGCTGATGGTCTTGCTGCTCAGGGCCAGTTGCTGGGCGATGTCGTTGACGTTGGCGCCCTGGGCCAGGCGTTCGAAGACTGAGAATTCGCGCTCGGACAGCAGCGAGTGCAGCGGTCGGGTGTCGGTCAGGCCGACTTCGAAGACCATGCGGTCGGCCAGGTCCGGGTCGATGTAGCGCCCGCCGGCCGCGACCTTGCGAATCGCCATGAGCAGCAGGGCCGGGTCGCTGTCCTTGGTCGCGTAGCCGGCGGCCCCGACTTTCAATGCACGGGCAGCCATTTGCGCCTCGTCATGCATCGACAGCACCAGGATGGCCGGTGGATTGTTCAGCGCCCGGATCCGCGGGATCGCCTCCAGGCCATTGACCCCCGGCATGGAAATATCCAGCAGCACCACTTCGCAGGGCACATGCCGCAAGGTCTCGAGCAACTGTTCGCCATTGCTCGCCTCCCCCACCACCACCAGATCCTTGGCCAGGCCGATCAACTGCTTGATGCCTTCGCGGACGATGGTGTGGTCTTCGGCTACCAGTACACGGATCACATTGCTCTCCAGATTCAGGGTCTCATCGCGAACGGGTTCGCAATGGCTACGTTACGCTAACAGCCCGATCGCAATCGCGAGCAAGCTCGCTCCCACACTGGACCGGTGATAAACACAGGTGTTGATCCACCCCTCGACAATGTGGGAGCGAGCTTGCTCGCGATAGGGCCCGCCCAGGCGACCCACCCCGATCAGGCCTCACTCAGCGGCACCCGCACCGCCAGGGTCGTCCCCTCCCCCGGCTCACTGTCCAGGGTCAATTGACCGCCCATGATCAGCACCCGCTCACGCATGCCGACCAGGCCAAAGGACGTTGGCCGGCTCGTATCGGCAATAAATCCTACACCGTCGTCGCTGACCGTCAGGCATAAATCAGCGCCTTGTTGAACCAGCGTCAACTCCACGGTATGCGCCTGGGCATGGCGCATCACGTTGGTCAGCGCCTCCTGGAGAATCCGGAACAGGCCGATGGCCTTGGCGTCGCTCAAGGGCGGCAGGTTGTCCGGCACCTGCACCAGGCAAGGAATCTGCGTCCGCGCCTCGAAGCGCCGGGCCTGCCATTCGATGGCCGAGGCGATGCCGGCATCCAGGATCGGCGGGCGCAACGCCGTCGCCACGTCCCGCACCAGTTGGAACAACTGGGCAATCAGGCGCTTCATGCTGTTAAGTCGCTCATGCAGGCCCGGGTCGAGTTGCGCGTAGGCCAATTCACACATGGAAGTTTCAAGCTTCAACACCGTCAGCATCTGGCCCAGCTCGTCGTGGACTTCCCGGGCAATGCGTGCCTTTTCTTCTTCCCGCACGCTTTCCAGGTGCGCCGACAACTCGCGCAACTGCTCGCGGGAGCTGGCCAGCTCCAGTTCGATGCGCTTGCTGTTGGTGATGTCCCAGACGATACCGTCCCAGACATAGGCGCCATCCTCGAGACGACGGGTGATCGCCTTGATCTCGGCCCAACGCTCCTGGCCGTCGCGGGTCAGGATGCGGCCCTGCCATGACCAGTCACTGTCGGTATCCAGCGCCTGGTCCTGGGTGCGGTGATAATCGGCCTTGTCCTGCGGATGCACCAGGCTGCGCAGCCCGGTGTCGCTGCGGGCCAGGACTGCAGGGGAATAGCCCACCAGGCTTTCGCTGCCTTCGCTGATGTAGGCAAAGTCGATCTGGCCGGTCACTGGCGCCCGCTCCAGGCGAAAGACCAGGCCCGGCACATTGGCGGCGATGCCTTGCAGCCGCGCCTCGCTTTCGCGCAACGCCGCCAGCGCACGTCGGCGCTCGGTCACATCATTGAGGTAGACCACCAGGTATTCGGCGTCGCGAAAACGCAGGAAGCTCAGGGAAACGTCGGCCGGCAGGATGCTGCCGTCGGCTCGTACGCACTCGGTTTCGAAGCTCTGCGGCCCCTCTTCACTGGCCCGGGCGCGCTTCCACAGGTTCAACCAGCGGTCCATGTGCAAGCCCGGCTCGAAGTCGATCAAGGGCCGGTCGATGATGGCGCCCGAGGCGTAGCCAAGCATGGTTTCGGCCGCTCGGTTGGCATAACGCACGTGGCTGTCCCAATTGACCCACAGGATGCCGACCGTGCTTTGGTCGATGGAAAACTGCGTCAGGCGCAAGGCTTCTTCGCTGGCGGTACGCTGGGCAATGTCCTCCTTCGCGGCACGCAGACGGCGCTCCAGTCCACGTTGCTGGCGGCGCTGCCAGAACACGATGGCGACACTGCTGAGCAGCAGGGCCAGGATCAACAGGGTCAGGTTCTGCCAGAAACCCGGGGTTTCGGTCAGGCGCGGGTATTTGGGCTTGAGCCAACGGCTGTGCAGTTGCTCCAACTCCTTGGCCGGGATGGCCTGCAAACCGATGTCGATGATTTCCGCCAGCTCCGGCCAGTCCCGGCGTGTAGCCACCCGCAGCAACTGCGGCAGGCCAATGTCGCCCACCACCGCCAGCTCAGCGAATTCGTGTTCGACCATCAGCCGCCCCAGTTGCGCCTCGTCGACCACCGCGTACCGGGCCTGCTGGGTCAGCAGCAATTGCAGGGCCTCACGTTCCATCGGCACGCCTTGCAGGTTCAGCGTCGGGTAGTTGCTGCGCAGGTAATCGGCCGTGGCGCTGGGCATGCGCACCGCAACACGGGCCTGGGCGTCGAGTTTTTCCAACTCCACCCCCTCGGCGCCTTTCTGCGCGCCGACGATCAATTGCGGCACGCGCATGTAGGGATCGGAAAACTGCCAGAGCTTGAGCCCGCCCGGGGACTGGGTCAGGCCTGGCGCGACGTCCACCTCGCCGGCACGCACCGCGGCTTCCAGTTGCGCCACATCCTGGAAGTTGCGCCAGGTCAGCTCGACGTTCAAGGCCTTGCCCAGCCACTGCATCAACTCGACGTTGGTACCGGACAACCGCTGCAAGCGCCGGTCGTATTGCGCATAGGGCGCCTGCAAGACCAGGCCGACCCGCCATTGCGGATGTTGCACCAGCCATTGGCGTTGCCCTGCATTCAATTGCACCCCAGGCGCCGACGGCGCGGGCGCGGCCCACGCCATCAAGGGAAGCCATAAACAGCCGATAACCCACAGGCAGCAAAAACGCATCATCGAAGTCTCATGCACTGACAAATACTGACCAACCCATTAGGCTGCCGGAAATACTTCTGGTCATGGAATATCCGATGCCCTCTGTTTATCGCCTGGCGTTGCCAGCATTGTGCCTGTCGCTGATCCTGCCAAGTGCCTTTTCTGTCCAGGCCAGCGAGACGGCCCCCGCCGCCGAGCAACCGGCTGAAGAAAAACCCGTCGAGCGCCAGCCTTTGCTCGAGCGTAGCCAGGAAGAAGCGGCTGCACTTGGACGAAAAATCCCGCCCCAGGAACAGCAACAGTTGCAGACCGGCAGCGACACCTTCCTGGCACTGTGGAAACCGGCCAATACCAGTGAACCCAGGGGCGCGGTCATCATCATCCCCGGGGCCGGTGAAACCGCTGACTGGCCTCAAGTCGTCGGCCCGTTGCGTAAAAAGTTGCCCGACGTTGAATGGAGCAGCCTGAGTATCACCCTGCCGGACCTGCAAAGCGACGTCATTGCACCGCGCGTGGTGGAAGCCGCGCCCGAGAGCAAACCGGCCGACACCGCTGCCGCGGCACCGGACGCCACCACTTCGGCGCCGATCGAACAGGTCGCCGGCGGCGAAGCCGATGCGCTGGATCCGGTCGTTGCGCAAACCGATGAAGAGCACGCCAAGGCTGACGCCGAGCGCATTTTTGCACGCATCGATGCGGCGCTGGCCTACGCCGAACAGCAAAGCGCACGCCGCATCGTACTGCTGGGCCATGGCACCGGCGCCTATTGGGCCGCGCGTTACTTGAGTGAAAAGCAGCCCTCGCAAGTCGAACGCTTCGTGATGGTGGCTGCACAGACGCCGGTCACTGCCAAGCCCGGCCTGGCCGAACTGACCCCGACCTTGAAGCTGGCGACTGCCGATATCTTCTACATGGACAAATCGCTGGATCGCAACGCGGCGTTGGAGCGTTTGCAGGGGAGCAAACGCTTGAAAGGTTCGACCTTCAGCCAAGTGTCCCTCAAGGCCCTGCCGAACCCGTCGGCGGAGCAGGAGCAATTGTTTCGTCGGGTACGGGGTTGGTTGAATCCGCAGAAGCCGGGGGAGTAAGGGCCGGCTCACACCTCAAGTGAAGCACTGTTGTGGCGAGGGGATTTATCCCCTCGCCACAAATGCTCCCTGCAGCGCTAGCGAAAATCCCGCCGTTCCCGAATCAGTCGATAGGCGTTATGCAGCTCTCGGGTTTTGTCGGTGGCTTCACGCACCTGCAAAGGCGTCGCCCCGCTGCCGGCAATCTTGTCCGGGTGATGACGACTGAGCAGCCGCCGGTACGCGCGCTTGATCTGCGACGGTTCGCTGGTGGCCGAAACCCCGAGCAGACGCAGGGCTTCCTGATAGGTCACGCTGGCGTTGGGCCGCGACAATTTCTGCGGTTCGTAATCGGCCGCCAGCGCCTGGACCTGTTGCGGCGTCCAGCCCAGCCAGCGGCCCCATTGGGCCACCAGTTCTCGCTCACCGACACCGGCACGTCCATCGGCCCAGACCATCCGCCAACAGGCGCGCAATACCCCTTCAGCCGCATGGGGCTGGACGGCCAGACGACGCATGTAACCGCGCAAGCGATCGTTTCCGGACTTGCCCCGGTTGAATGCCGCGATCGCCCGGCGTTGCGCCGACTCGCTCAAGTCCAGCGCCCGCATCTCCTGACGAGCCTGCTGGATGTGGCCGTCGACCACGCGCCCATCGCATTTGGCCAGGCGCCCGAGCAATACAAACAACAACTCATCGTTGCGTAATGCCGGACGGCCGCCCAGACGCTCACGTATTTGTGCCCAGCCCTGCAGGTTCAGGCGCCGGTCCAACGCCTGTCCCAACAACGCGCCAAGCATGGCCCCCGGAATGCTGGCTATGGCAAAGCCCGCCCCGGCTCCAATCAGAGTCCCTGGCCACCACATATCAACCGCTCGCTTCTATCAAGGTTTCGACCTGCGCCAACCGTTCATGGGTGCCGACATCGACCCAATGCCCTTTCAGGTGCTCGCCACTGACGCGCCCCTCGGCCATGGCCGCGCGCAACAGCGGTGCGAGCTTGAAAGCACCGCCTGTGCAACCGTCGAACAACCGCGGGTGCAGGACGGCGATGCCGCTATAGGTCAGGTTGTCGGCAGGTGTTTGCCCATCGTGAACCTTTCCGTCGGCCAGGATGAAATCGCCGTTCGGGTGATGCTCGGGATTGTCGACGAGCACCAGGTGCGCCAGCCCGTTTAGCGGCTCGCGCAAGGCGCTGAAATCGTAGTCGGTCCAGATATCGCCGTTCACCACCACAAACGCCTCATCGCCCAGCAACGGCAAAGCCCGGAAAATTCCACCGCCGGTCTCCAGCGGCTCGCCTTCGGGCGAAAACCGAATGCTCAGGCCAAAACCTGAACCGTCCCCCAGGTGATCTTCGATCTGCTGGCCGAGCCAGGCGTGATTGATCACGATCTCGGTGAACCCGGCCTTGGCGAGCGCCCGCAAGTGGTATTCGATCAAGGGAATACCGCCCACGCGAATCAACGGCTTTGGCGTGGTCAGGGTCAAGGGGCGCATGCGCTCGCCCTTGCCCGCCGCCAGGATCATCGCCTTCATGCCGTTGCTCCGGCCGATTGGCGCAGGCTGCCAAGCAGCTCTTCGAGCGGCGCCAGCTCAGGACGTCGGGCGATGACCGCTTCTATATAAGCAAAGAAACGCGGCACATCACCGAGGTAACGTGGCTTGCCGTCACGGTGGCAAATGCGTGCGAAGATTCCGATGACCTTGAGGTGACGCTGCACGCCCATCAAGTCGCTGGCCCGCAGGAAATCTTCGAAATCCGGCTGGACGGGAATGCCAAGGGCGCCGGCCTGTTGCCAGTAAGTCTCCAGCCAGCCGCGCACACGGGCTTCGGGCCAACTGAGAAAAGCATCCTTGAACAGGCAGGTCACGTCATAGGTCACCGGGCCATAGACCGCATCCTGAAAGTCCAGCACACCGGGGTTCGGTACACTGAGCATCAGGTTGCGCGGCATGTAGTCGCGGTGCACCAGCACTTTGGGCTGGGCCAGGGCGCTGTCGATCAACAGCTCGCTGGCCTGTTGCCAGAGTTGCTGCTGGGCCGAATCGAACTCGATGCCCAGCTCACGCTTGACGTACCACTCGGGAAACAATTCCAGCTCCCGACGCAGCAACGCGACATCGTAGCTCGGCAACGGCGCGACCATCGGCAACTGCTGGAAAGCCAACAAGGCTTGCAGGGCATCACCGAATAAATCGTCGGCATTTTCGCCGTCGATCACATCCAGGTAGGTCTGATTGCCCAGGTCATTGAGCAAAAGAAAGCCGCGTTCGAGGTCTTCGGCATAAATTTTCGGCACGTTGATGCCGGATTTCGCCAGTAAAAAAGCAATATCCACGAAGGGTTTGCAGTTTTCCTGGGGCGGTGGCGCATCCATTACGATCAAACTGCGGCCCTCGCCTTCCCAGCGGAAGTACCGCCGGAAACTCGCATCACTGCTGGCGGCGGTCAACGTGGCCGGGGGTACGGCGCCCCAGTCCTGTTGAGTGAATAGGGCTGGCAGTTGTTCATCGAGCCAAAGTTTCAGGTGTTGCAAGCGTACATCTTGGTCGGGCATTGCAAGGGTCTCCGACGGCGCTAGCCGTCAAGCGGGTCATGCTTTATTATCCAGCATCTTTTTCAGACCATCGAGAGGCGTGCGGCCCACACCGCGGGCAGATGGCACGCAGGAAGCCCGGACTAATAAGATGGCATTGAAATCCCCCGCGTTTCGTAAAAAATTTCCGTTGCTGGTCACCGGCAGTCTGCTGGCCCTGCAACCCCTGGCCTCTTCATTCGTCGTCGCGGCGCAGCAGTATGACTGCTCCGTCTCCGCTTCGGGTGCCTGGGACTGTGCGCCCAAGACACCGGCCGCCGCGTTGCCGCCGCGCCCTGTGCACGACGGCAGTGCGGTTTCCGACAGCGGCGCGGCGCCAGCCGACAACCGTTCGGGCGAGGAAGCCGGCGAAAAGCCGATGCTCGTTACCGAAGCCAAGGGCCGCGGCCTGAAGTCGCGCAGTGCAGACTACAGCCACCTGGATTGGGTTCCACGAGAGAACCTCACCCCGGCGCAGTTGGCTGAAACCGGTCCTTACTGCGCCGGCGCCTATATCGAGCCGACGCGTCCTGGCATGAATGACAAGACCGCCAAGAGCGATGCGCCCACGTTCCTCGGCGCCAAGGCGTCACGCTATCAGCAGGAAGAACAGGTGGCGACCCTGGCCGGTGACGTGGTCATGCGCCAGGGCAGCATGCAGGTCGAGGCCGACGAGGCCAGCCTGTACCAGGCCGAGAACCGTGGCGAGCTGAGCGGCAACGTGCGGGTTCGCGACAACGGTGCGCTGATCGTCGGCGACCACGCCGATGTACAGCTGGACACCGGCGAAGCCAAGGTCGACAACGCCGAATACGTGATGCACAAGTCGCGCATCCGCGGTAACGCGCTGTACGCCAAGCGCGCCGAAAACGCGATCATCCGTCTCAAGGACGGTACGTACACCACGTGTGAACCGGGCAGCAACGCCTGGACGCTCAAGGGCAACAACATCACCCTGAACCCGGCTACCGGCTTCGGCACCGCGACCAACGTGACGCTGCGGGTCAAGGACTTCCCGGTCCTGTATACGCCGTACATCTATTTCCCGATCGACGACCGTCGCCAGTCCGGCTTCCTGCCGCCGACCATCGGCAGCGGCAGCGACACCGGCTTCCTGCTGGTCACACCGTACTACTTCAACCTGGCGCCGAACTACGATGCCACGTTGTACCCGCGCTACATGAGCAAGCGTGGCCTGTTGATGGAAGGCGAGTTCCGCTACCTGACCAAGTCCAGCGAAGGTCAGTTCGGCGCGGCGTACCTCAACGATGAAGAAGACGAACGCGCCAAGCAGACCGACTACAGCAAGACTCGCTACATGTACAACTGGCAGCACAAGGGCGGGCTCGATTCGCGTGTGCTGACGGAAGTCGACTACACCAAGATCAGCGACCCTTACTACTTCCAGGATTTGCAGACCGACCAGATTGGCGTGGAATCCAGGGATTTTGTAAATCAGCAGGGTGCGGTCAGCTATCGTGGTGATACGTATGCGGCGCGCTTGAACGTCCAGGCCTATCAAATGGCCTCGATTTCGAACATCACGCCTTATGACCGTTTGCCACAGATCACCTTCAACGGTGCACTGCCACAGCATCCGGGTGGTTTGGACTTTGCCTATAACACCGAGTTCGTGCGGTTCGATCGTGACTTGAGAACCGGAGACTATACGGATGAAAACGGTGACACCGAGCCGTTCCTGGATCAGAACGTCCGGGGCTTGGCTCGCGCTACCGGCGATCGGATGAATCTGGCACCCGTTGTCAGCCTGCCGATGAATGCAAGCTACGGTTTCATCAAGCCGTCGCTCAAGTACCAGTACACCCAATACGACCTGGATCTGGATAGCCAAGGTAAACGAGACATCGCCGGCCAGGACGCTGAAGGCGATCGCCTGAACGGCACCTACAGCAGGAATCAGAGCCGTGGCGTTCCAATCGCCAGCATCGACAGCGGCCTGTATTTCGACCGCGATACCCAGTGGTTCGGCAAAAATTACCGTCAGACCCTGGAACCGCGCCTGTACTACCTCTATGTGCCAGAGAAAGACCAGAGCGACATTCCGGTCTTCGATACCAGCGAAAGCACGTTCAACTATTCTTCGCTGTTCCGGGACAACCGTTTCACCGGCTCCGACCGTGTCGGCGACGAGAACAAGCTGTCCCTGGGCGTGACCAACCGCTGGATCCAGGAAGATGGCTTCGAACGCCAGCGCATCAGCGTCGGCCAAGCCTTCTACTTCAAGGACCGCGAAGTTCAACTGCCAGGTATCGACTACAAGACCCGCGAAGATGCGCACTCTAGCGTTTCGCCTTACGCGCTGGAATACGAATACCGTTGGAACCGCGACTGGCGCACCACCGCCGACTACAACTGGGACCCGGACACCCACAGCCCTCGCTCGGGCAGTGCGATGTTCCACTACCAGCCGGAAGACAACCCGAACAAGGTCATCAACGCCGGTTATCGCTATCGCAACGACCTGGTTCGTTACGACCAGACCACTGGCCGGTGGCAAGTGGGCGGTGGCGACTACGGCACCCCGGGCCAACCTGGCTACGTGAAGGACTACTACAAGATCAAGCAGCACGACTTCTCGGTCATCTGGCCGATCGTGCCGCAGTGGAACGCAATCAGCCGCTGGCAGTACGACTACAACCGCAACCGTACCCTGGAAGCCTTCGGTGGTTTCGAATACGACAACTGCTGCTGGAAACTGCGCCTGATCAACCGTTACTGGGTCGACTACGAAGAGTTCAGTCAAGCCGCCCCGGAAAACGAAAAAGGCGACCACGGCATCTTCCTCCAAATTGTTCTGAAGGGACTCGGCGGCCTCACCGGCGCCAAGGTAGAGAGCTTCCTCGACAAAGGCATCCAAGGTTATCGTGAACGTGAAGAGCAAGCTTTCTGATTGTCTGCGCCCGCTGATGCTGGGCGCGCTGTTCCTGGGTACCGCGGCCAACGCTGCGGTACAGTCCATCGATAAAGTGGTGGCCATTGTCGACAACGACGTGGTCATGCAGAGCCAGTTGGACCAGCGCGTCCATGAAGTGCAGCAAACCATCGCCAAGCGCGGCGGTGGCCTGCCGCCACCGGGCGTGCTGGACCAGCAAGTGCTCGAACGCCTGATCGTCGAAAACCTGCAATTGCAGATCGGCGAACGTTCCGGCATTCGCATTACCGATGAAGAACTGAACCAGGCCGTCGGCACCATTGCCCAACGCAACAACATGAGCATCGACCAGTTCCGTGCCGCCCTGGCTCGCGACGGCCTCTCCTACGAGGACGCCCGCGATCAGATCCGTCGCGAAATGATCATCAGCCGTGTGCGCCAGCGCCGTGTCGCCGAACGCATCCAGGTGTCGGAACAGGAAGTGAAGAACTTCCTCGCCTCCGACCTGGGCAAGATGCAGCTTTCCGAAGAACTGCACTTGGCGAACATCCTGATTCCGACCCCGGAAAGCGCCAACTCCGAAGCGATCCAGAGCGCTTATCGCCAGGCAATGGATGTCTACCAGCAGCTCAAGCAAGGCGCTGACTTCGGCCAGATGGCCATTGCCAAGTCGGGCAGCGACAACGCCCTGGAAGGCGGCGACATGGGCTGGCGCAAACCCGCTCAACTGCCGCCTCCGTTCGACCGCGAACTGAGCGCCATGGCCGTGGGCGACATCACCCAGCCAGCACGCACGCCAGGCGGTTTCATTATCCTGAAAGTGCTGGAAAAGCGCGGTGGCGGAACCCAGGTCCGTGACGAAGTACATGTTCGCCACATCCTGATCAAGCCAAGCGAGATTCGCAGCGAAGCCGAGACCAAGCGCCTGGCGGAGAAGCTCTACGACCGCATCGAAGCGGGCGAAGACTTCGCCGAACTGGCGAAGAGCTTCTCGGAAGACCCGGGGTCGGCCCTCAACGGCGGCGACCTGAACTGGGTTGACCCGAATGCACTGGTTCCCGAATTCCGCCAGGTCATGGCCGATACGCCGCAAGGCCAGTTGTCCAAGCCGTTCAAGAGCCCTTATGGCTGGCACGTACTGGAAGTCCTTGGCCGTCGCGCCACCGACAGCACCACCCAGGCGCGCGAACAGCAGGCGATGACCGTATTGCGTAACCGCAAATACGACGAAGAGCTGCAAACCTGGCTGCGTCAGATTCGCGACGAAGCCTACGTTGAAATCAAACTTCCTGGTGCAGACCAGGCAGCGCAGTGAAACCCAAGCGTTTCGCGCTGACACCCGGCGAACCAGCCGGCATCGGTCCCGACCTGTGCCTGCTGCTCGCCTCGCAACCCCAGCCACATCCCCTGATTGCCATCACCAGTCGCGACCTGCTCCTTGAGCGGGCCGCGCAACTGGGGGTGGTCGTCGACCTGTTGCCGGTGACGCCGCGGGCCTGGCCGGATGCTCCGGCGCCCGCCAACAGCCTGTATGTCTGGGATACGCCGTTGGGCGCCCCGGTCGTCTCCGGGCAGTTGGACAAGGCCAACGCCGCGTTCGTCCTGCAAACCCTGACCCGCGCCGGTCGAGGCTGCCTGGACGGGGCGTTCGCCGGCATGATCACCGCACCGGTGCACAAGGGCGTGATCAACGAATCCGGGATTGCCTTTTCCGGGCACACCGAATTCCTGGCGGAGCTGACCCACACCGCGCAAGTGGTGATGATGCTCGCCACCCGTGGCCTGCGTGTGGCCCTGGTGACCACTCACCTGCCCTTGCGGGACATCGCCGACGCCATCACCCCGGAACGCCTGGAACGGGTCACGCGCATCCTGCACGCCGACCTCCAGGAAAAGTTCGGCATCGCCCGGCCACGCATCCTGGTCTGTGGGCTCAACCCCCATGCCGGCGAAGGCGGGCACCTGGGCCGTGAAGAAATCGACATCATCGAACCCACCTTGGAGCGCTTGCGCAGCGAGGGCATGGACCTGCGTGGCCCGCTGCCTGCCGACACTCTGTTTACCCCCAAATATCTGGAGCACTGCGATGCGGTGCTGGCGATGTACCACGACCAGGGCCTGCCCGTGCTGAAGTACAAAGGCTTCGGCGCGGCCGTCAACGTGACGTTGGGCCTGCCGATCATCCGTACCTCCGTGGACCATGGCACCGCCCTGGACCTGGCCGGCAGCGGCAAGATCGATACCGGCAGCCTGCAAGTCGCGCTGGAAACCGCCTACCAGATGGCCGAGACCCATTTATGACCGAGCAATACCAACACCGCGCGCGCAAGCGCTTCGGCCAGAACTTTCTGCATGACGCCGGCGTGATCGATCGCATCCTGCGCGCCATCCGGGCCAAACCCGACGACCGCCTGCTGGAAATCGGGCCAGGCCAGGGCGCCCTGACCGAGGGCCTGCTCGACAGCGGCGCGCAACTGGACGTGGTGGAACTGGACAAGGACCTGGTCCCGATCCTGAACCAGCAGTTCGCCGGCAAGAGCAACTTCAACCTGCACCAGGGCGACGCGCTGAAGTTCGACTTCAATAGCCTGAACGCCGCGCCAAACAGCCTGCGGGTGGTGGGCAACCTGCCGTACAACATCTCCACGCCGCTGATCTTCCATCTGTTGAGCAACGCCGGCCTGATCCGCGACATGCACTTCATGCTGCAGAAAGAAGTGGTCGAGCGCCTCGCCGCCGGCCCTGGCGGTGGCGATTGGGGTCGCCTGTCGATCATGGTCCAGTACCATTGCCGGGTCGAACACCTGTTCAACGTCGGTCCGGGTGCATTCAACCCGCCGCCGAAAGTCGATTCGGCCATCGTCCGCCTGGTACCCCACGCCGTGCTGCCGCACCCGGCCAAGGATCATCGCCTGCTGGAACGGGTGGTGCGTGAAGCGTTCAACCAACGCCGCAAAACCTTGCGCAACACCTTGAAACTGCTGCTCAGCAGCGCCGAAATCGAAGCCGCCGGCGTTGATGGCAGCCTGCGCCCCGAGCAACTGGACCTGGCGGCTTTCGTACGCCTGGCCGACAAGCTCAGCGAACAGGCCGCCCCGCAAGCCGACGCCAACTGAACGGGTGACGATCGCTATCGGGCAGTACGCCAGTCTGGTCTACTACCCGATACTTGGCCTAGACTGATCTCCTGAGTCGCGCCCGCGTCCCGCTTCGTTTTTAAGGCCTTATTTGCATGTCTGATCCTCGTTACCAGGTCGACGTCAGCGTCACCACCCGTTTTCTGGCAGAACAGTCGCAACCCGAGCATGACCGCTTCGCCTTCGCCTACAGCATTACTGTGCGCAACAACGGCTCCTTGCCGGCCAGGCTGCTGTCGCGGCATTGGGTCATCACCGACGGCGACGGCCATGTCGAAGAAGTTCGCGGAGAAGGCGTGGTCGGCCAGCAGCCGTTGATCGACGCTGGTAAAAGCCACAGCTACAGCAGCGGGACGGTGATGACCACCAAGGTCGGCACCATGCAAGGTACCTACCAGATGCTGGCCGAGGATGGCACACGCTTCGACGCCGTCATCAAGCCCTTTCGCCTGGCCGTACCCGGGGCGCTGCACTAATGGCTACGTATGCGGTCGGCGACCTGCAAGGCTGCCTCGACCCGCTCAAATGCCTGCTGGAACGCGTCGCCTTCGATCCGCAAAAAGACACGTTGTGGCTGGTGGGCGACCTGGTCAACCGTGGCCCGCAGTCCCTTGAGACCCTGCGCTTTCTCTACAGCATCCGCCAGTCACTGGTATGCGTGCTCGGCAACCACGACCTGCACCTGCTGGCCGCCTGGCAGAACATCGAGCGCCTGAAAAAGTCCGATACCTTGAGCGAAATCCTCGCTGCCCCCGACTGCGTTGAACTGCTGGAGTGGCTGCGCCAGCAAAAGCTCATGCACTACGACGAGCAACGCAACCTGGCGCTGGTCCATGCCGGCATCCCGCCCCAGTGGTCCCTGCGCAAGGCACTTAAATGCGCCGGCGAGGTAGAGCAGGCCTTGCGCGACGACAATCTGTTCGCGCCCTACCTGGATGGCATGTACGGTAACGAGCCGGTCAAATGGGACAACGACCTCACCGGTAGCGCCCGTCTTCGGGTCATCACCAATTACTTTACGCGCATGCGCTTCTGCACCCGCGACGGCAAGCTCGATCTCAAGGGCAAGGAAGGCATCGAGACCGCACCGCCCGGCTATGCCCCCTGGTTCAAGCACAGCGAGCGCAAGACCCGTCACCTGAAGATCATTTTCGGGCACTGGGCGGCATTGGAAGGCCAATCCGACGAGCCCGGCGTCTTCGCTCTCGATACCGGCTGCGTGTGGGGCAGCGCCATGACGCTGATGAACGTCGATACTTTCGAGCAACTGCGTTGCGATTGCGACGAACAGGGCCACGCTAAAATCCATCACCCGACCACTGCACCATCGCCGGCCGGCACTGCCGTTTGACCGGCGTTGCGTTCCAGCGCTACAGGAGTCCTCATGACCGAATTCAAACGCATCCCCCCGGAAAAAGCCCAGACCCTGCGCGAGCAAGGCGCGGTCATCGTCGACGTCCGCGACCCAGCCACTTTTGCGGCTGCGCATATCAGTGGTTCCAGGCATCTGGATAACCACTCCATCGCCGACTTCATCCGGGCCGCCGACCTCGACGCACCTACCGTGGTGGTCTGCTATCACGGCAACTCCAGCCAGAGCGCAGCCGCCTACCTGGTCAGCCAGGGCTTCAGTGATGTCTACAGCATGGACGGCGGTTTTGAGTTGTGGCGTACGACTTATCCTTCAGAAATAGCGCAAGGCACTCGCGAATAATTTTTTATGCCGTCCCAAGCCCGCGAGAACCGTGGGCTTGAGCACTGGCAGACGAACGGTCTGCCACAACTAATTACGTATTCCACCTTTACCTCCGTGATTCCGAACTATCCTTAGCCTCAGGCCATCCAAAACAGGGGAGAGCCGGTACACCGGCGCGCGGGTCATCGGGAGTCAGCTTTCAGGAACCTGCATTCTTGAAAGCATTCTGGGGGGTAAACGGCAGCTGGGTTCCCAGCGGCTGTCCAGCATCGACTGATTGATCCGACACCGGCTCCACGTATCGAGCGAGGTGACGTCATGAGCATTTTTAGCCACTTCCAGCAACGTTTCGAGTCCACGCGGCAAGAGGAATACTCGCTGCAGGAATACCTCGAACTCTGCAAGCAGGACCGCAGTGCCTATGTGTCGGCTGCGGAGCGTCTGTTGCTGGCCATCGGAGAACCGGAGCTGCTGGATACCTCGACCAACTCGAGGCTCTCGCGCATCTTCTCCAACAAGGTGATTCGCCGCTATCCGGCCTTTGCGGACTTCCACGGGATGGAAGAATGCATCGAACAGATCGTGTCCTACTTCCGCCATGCCGCCCAAGGCCTGGAAGAGAAGAAGCAAATTCTTTATCTGCTCGGCCCCGTGGGTGGCGGTAAATCGTCCCTGGCCGAAAAACTCAAGCAACTGATCGAAAAAGTGCCCTTCTACGCCATCAAGGGCTCGCCGGTGTTCGAATCGCCCCTGGGGCTGTTCAACGCCACCGAGGACGGCGAAATCCTCGAGGAAGACTTCGGTATTCCACGCCGCTACCTCAATACCATCATGTCGCCATGGGCGACCAAGCGCCTGGCCGAGTTCGGCGGCGATATCAGCCAGTTCCGGGTGGTCAAGCTCTACCCCTCGATCCTCAACCAGATCGCGGTAGCCAAGACCGAGCCGGGGGACGAAAACAACCAGGACATCTCGGCCCTGGTGGGCAAGGTCGATATCCGCAAACTGGAAGAATTCCCACAGAACGACGCCGACGCCTACAGCTATTCGGGTGCGCTGTGCCGGGCCAACCAGGGCCTGATGGAATTCGTCGAAATGTTCAAGGCGCCCATCAAGGTGCTGCACCCACTGCTGACCGCCACCCAGGAAGGCAACTACAACAGCACCGAGGGCCTGGGGGCCATTCCGTTCACCGGCATCCTGCTGGCGCACTCCAACGAGTCGGAATGGCACACCTTCCGTAACAACAAGAACAACGAAGCCTTCATCGACCGGATCTATATCGTCAAGGTGCCGTACTGCCTGCGCGTGACCGACGAGGTGAAGATCTACGACAAGCTGCTGTTCAACAGTTCGCTGTCCAAGGCGCATTGCGCCCCCGACACCCTGAAGATGCTGGCCCAGTTCACGGTGCTGTCGCGCCTCAAGGAGCCGGAAAACTCCAACATCTATTCGAAGATGCGCGTGTACGACGGTGAAAACCTCAAGGACACCGATCCGAAGGCCAAGTCGATCCAGGAATATCGCGACAACGCCGGCGTCGATGAAGGGATGAACGGGCTGTCCACACGCTTCGCGTTCAAGATCCTGTCCAAGGTCTTCAACTTCGACCCCCACGAGATCGCCGCCAACCCGGTTCACTTGCTGTATGTGCTGGAACAGCAGATCGAGCAGGAACAATTCCAGGCCGAAACCCGCGAGCGTTACCTGCGTTTCCTCAAGGAATACCTGGCGCCGCGCTACATCGAGTTCATTGGCAAGGAAATCCAGACCGCGTACCTGGAGTCCTACAGCGAATACGGCCAGAACATCTTCGACCGCTATGTGCTGTACGCAGACTTCTGGATCCAGGACCAGGAATACCGCGACCCGGAAACCGGCGAGATACTCAATCGCGTAGCCCTCAACGAAGAACTGGAAAAAATCGAGAAACCGGCAGGCATCAGCAATCCGAAGGATTTCCGCAACGAAATCGTCAACTTCGTGCTGCGCGCCCGGGCCAACAACAACGGCAAGAACCCAACTTGGCTCAGCTATGAAAAGCTGCGGGTGGTCATCGAGAAGAAAATGTTCTCCAACACCGAAGACCTGCTGCCCGTCATCAGCTTCAACGCCAAGGCCAGCAAGGAGGACCAGCAAAAACACAACGATTTCGTCACACGCATGGTCGAACGTGGCTACACCGACAAACAGGTACGACTGCTTTCCGAGTGGTACCTGCGGGTCCGGAAATCGCAGTAAGCAGCGGCAAGCTTCTAGCTACAACCGCAAGGGAGCGGCGTCGAGCCCAAGGCTCGACGCCACGCCCCTTACGGCTTGAGGCTTACGACTTGAAGCTCCCCTGGAGGGGCCTATGAGCTATGTGATCGACCGACGCCTTAATGGCAAGAACAAGAGCACGGTGAACCGCCAGCGGTTTCTGCGGCGTTACCGTGACCACATCAAGAAGGCCGTCGAAGAGGCGGTCAGCCGGCGCTCCATTACCGACATGGAACACGGCGAACAGATCAGCATCCCCGGCCGCGACATCGACGAGCCGGTGCTTCACCATGGTCGCGGCGGCAAACAGACCGTCGTGCACCCTGGCAACAAGGAATTCACCAGTGGCGAGCACATCCCCCGGCCCCAGGGCGGCGGTGGCGGCAAAGGCCCCGGCAAGGCCGGCAACTCCGGCGAAGGTATGGATGAGTTCGTCTTCCAGATCACCCAGGAGGAATTCCTGGAGTTCATGTTCGAGGACCTGGAGCTGCCGAACCTGGTCAAGCGCAACCTGACCGGTACCGACACCTTCAAGACCGTGCGTGCCGGTATCAGCAATGAAGGCAACCCATCGCGCATCAACATCATCCGCACCCTTCGTTCGGCCCACGCCCGGCGCATCGCACTGTCGGGCAGCAGCCGGGCCAAACTGCGCGAAGCCAAGGAAGAACTAGCCCGCCTGAAACGCGAAGAACCCGACAATTTCGGCGACATTCAGGACCTTGAAGCGGAAATCGAGAAACTCAGCGCACGCATCCACCGCGTGCCGTTCCTCGATACTTTCGATCTCAAGTACAACCTGCTGGTGAAACAACCCAACCCCAGCTCCAAGGCGGTGATGTTTTGCCTGATGGACGTTTCCGGCTCCATGACCCAGGCCACCAAGGACATCGCCAAGCGTTTCTTCATCCTGTTGTACCTGTTCCTGAAGCGGAACTACGACAAGATCGATGTGGTGTTCATCCGCCACCACACCAGCGCGCGGGAAGTGGACGAAGAGGAGTTCTTCTACTCCAGGGAAACCGGCGGCACCATTGTCTCCAGCGCCCTGAAACTGATGCAGGAAATCATGGCCGAACGCTACCCCGCCAGTGAATGGAACATCTATGCGGCCCAGGCGTCGGACGGTGACAACTGGAATGACGATTCACCGATCTGCCGTGACATCCTGATCAACCAGATCATGCCGTTCGTCCAGTACTACACCTATGTGGAAATTACCCCACGCGAACACCAGGCCTTGTGGTACGAATACGAACGGATTGCCGAAGCATTTTCCGACACATTTGCCCAACAGCAACTGGTCTCGGCCGGGGATATCTACCCGGTCTTCCGTGAACTCTTCCAGCGCAGGTTAGTGACATGACCGCCAAAAAAGAGCAGAAGCGCCAGCCCATTTCCACCGGCTCCGAATGGACGTTCGAGCTGATCAAGGCCTACGACCGCGAAATCAGCCGTATCGCGGACCGTTATGCCCTCGACACCTACCCAAACCAGATCGAGGTGATCACCGCCGAGCAAATGATGGACGCCTACGCGTCGGTCGGCATGCCGCTGGGCTATCACCACTGGTCCTACGGCAAGCACTTCCTCAGCACCGAAAAATCCTACAGCCGCGGTCAGATGGGGCTGGCCTATGAAATCGTGATCAATTCCGACCCCTGCATCGCCTACCTGATGGAAGAAAA
This sequence comes from Pseudomonas sp. FSO-7, assembly GCF_059579345.1. NCBI lineage: Bacteria > Pseudomonadati > Pseudomonadota > Gammaproteobacteria > Pseudomonadales > Pseudomonadaceae > Pseudomonas > Pseudomonas sp. FSO-7. Next base: position 6,010,536 of record NZ_CM184193.1, read on the forward strand.
CACCATCTGCATGCAGGCCCTGGTGGTGGCGCATGCCTGCTACGGCCACAACAGCTTCTTCAAGGGCAACTACCTGTTCCGCACGTGGACCGATGCCAGCTCGATCATCGATTACCTGGTGTTCGCCAAGCAGTACATCATGCAATGCGAGGAGCGCCACGGTATCGACGCGGTGGAGGACCTGCTGGACTCCTGCCATGCCCTGATGAACTACGGCGTGGACCGCTACAAACGACCGTATCCGATTTCCGCCGAAGAGGAACGCCGGCGCCAGAAGGACCGTGAAGAGCACCTGCAAAAACAGATCAACGATCTATGGCGCACCATTCCCAAGGGTGCGGACAAGTACAATGAAAAAGACAACGCCCGCTTCCCTGCCGAGCCCCAGGAGAACATTCTCTATTTCATTGAAAAACATGCGCCGCTGCTGGAGCCCTGGCAGCGGGAAATCGTGCGCATCGTGCGCAAGATCGCCCAGTATTTCTACCCACAGCGCCAAACCCAGGTAATGAACGAAGGCTGGGCCACGTTCTGGCACTACACGCTGATGAATGACCTGTACGACGAAGGCCTGGTCACCGACGGCTTCATGATGGAGTTCCTGACGTCCCACACCAGCGTGGTGTTCCAGCCTGGTTTCGACAGCCCGTACTACAGCGGCATCAATCCTTACGCGCTGGGTTTCGCCATGTACCGCGACATTCGGCGCATGTGCGAAAACCCTACCGAGGAAGATCGTCGTTGGTTCCCGGAAATCGCCGGCTCGGACTGGCTGTCCGCCATCAAATTCGCCATGAGCAGCTTCAAGGACGAGAGTTTCATCCTGCAGTACCTCTCACCCAAGGTGATCCGCGACCTGAAATTGTTCAGCATCCTCGATGACGACCAGAAAGACGACCTACTGGTGCCTGCCATCCATGACGAAGGCGGTTATCGCATCATCCGCGAAACCCTGGCGGCGCAATACAACCTGGGCAATCGCGAGCCCAACGTGCAGATCTACAGCATCGACCGCCGGGGAGATCGCTCACTGACCCTGCGCCATCAGGCGCACGACCGCAAACCGTTGGGTGACTCCACCGATGAAGTGCTCAAGCACCTGCATCGCCTCTGGGGCTTCGACATCCACTTGGAAACCCTGCAAGGCGACCAAGTGATGAAAACCCATCATGTACCGCCCAGAGGCGAACAAGCCGAAGGCGACTATGGCCGCCTGGACCTGGCCGTCATTCATCTTTGATCCCGTTTTCGCCTCCGGACGTCTGACGCAAAGGTTATCCTGTCGGACCAACGGAGGTTTTTTATGCAGATCTATAAAGTTGGCGGCGCCGTACGCGATCGCCTGCTGGGCATTCCCGTCACCGACGTCGATCGGGTCGTCGTGGGAGCCACCGCCGAGGAAATGCTCGCCAAGGGTTTTCGCCCCGTGGGGGCTGACTTTCCGGTATTCCTCGACCCGAAGACCGGCGAGGAATACGCCCTGGCACGCACCGAGCGCAAGAGCGGCCGCGGCTATGGCGGTTTCGTGTTCCACGCCAGCCCTGAAGTCACCTTGGCGCAAGACCTGGTCCGCCGGGACTTGACCATCAACGCCATGGCTGAAGATGACCATGGCAACCTGACCGACCCGTACCACGGCCAGCGCGATCTGGAAGCCCGGGTGCTGCGTCACGTATCCCCCGCTTTCGCCGAAGATCCGCTCCGGGTCCTGCGGGTTGCCCGCTTTGCCGCGCGTTATGCGCCGCTGGGTTTCAAGGTGGCGGACGAAACCCTCGAACTGATGCGCCAGCTCAGCGCGTCCGGCGAATTGGAGGCGTTGACGGCTGAGCGCAGTTGGAAAGAGATTTCCCGCGCCCTCATGGAAAAACAACCACAGGTATTTATCCAGGTCTTGCGCGACTGCACGGCCCTCAAGGTCTTGATGCCCGAGGTCGACGCGCTGTTCGGCGTGCCGCAGCCTGAAGCCCATCACCCGGAAATCGATACCGGCGTCCATACCCTGAGCGTGCTGGAGCAGGCGGCACTGCATCAACAACCGCTAACGGTCCGCTGGGCCTGCCTGCTCCATGATCTGGGTAAAGGCCTGACCCCCCAACACGAATGGCCGCGGCACATCGCCCATGAGCACACGGGCTTGAAGCTGATCAAAACCGTCAGCGAGCGCTTCAAGGCGCCCCGCGACTGTCAGGAACTGGCGTTATTGGTGGGCCAATACCATACCCATGGTCATCGCGCGCTTGAACTGAAGGCATCTACTTTGCTTGAGCTGCTACAAAGTTTTGATGTGTACCGTCGCCCCCAGCGCTTCGAGGAATTCATTGCGGCATGCGAGATGGATGCGCGAGGGCGCAAGGGGCTGGAGCAGCGAAGTTATCCACAGGCTGATTATCTGCGGGGCGCCGCAGCAGCGGCTCGTGCAGTGGCGGTGCAGCCTTTGCTGGAAAAGGGCTTCAAGGGGCCGGAGCTGGGAGAGGCAATCAAGCGTGAGCGTCTCCGGGCGTTGAAGGCCTACAAGGAGGCGGCGAGCTGAGGGAAGTTTGAGGTCAGCTTGCATTTGTGCCGAATGCACCGCCGTCATCGCGAGCAAGCTCGCTCCCACATTAGAATTTCAGCGAACACATATCTTGTGTTCAACCGAGATCCACTGTGGGAGCGAGCTTGCTCGCGATGACGGCAGGCGCCTCACAGCAGATTCGACGGTGTAAGCGGCTGGCCTCGCCATTCGAAAGCCACCGGCGCCAGCACCTGGTCGATCTGCGCTTCTTCCCACAAGGTGGCAAAGCTTTTGCCCACACCGGGGTGAATCCGATCCGGCGCGATCAACGACAAAGGCCACAGGACGAAGGCGTTCTTGAGGATTTCCGCGCGCGGCAGGATCAGCCCATCGAAGTTACCGACCTGTTCGCCATACAACAACACGTCGATATCCAGTGGCAGTCCCTTGCGGTCCGGCGCATAGCGACCGTTGTCCGCCTCGATGAACTTGAGGCGACGATCCAACTCCATCAGCGGCAGATCCGTGAAGGCCGAGACGACAAAGTTGAAGAACGGCCCGCTCTTGATCCCAACCGGCTGGCTCTCGAACACGGCCGAACAGCGCATGTCCACCAGGAATCCAGCCAAGGCCTCAAGACCGGCGCATAGATGGGTTTCGCGCTCGATATTGCTGCCGAGTCCGAGAAAAACCTGAGTCAGCGACATCCGCGCTCGATCTCCACGCCAACGCCGCTGGCCGCCGGTACGGCGCCAGGCTTGGTCACTTTCAGACGCAGCCAGGTGATCTTGAACTCGTCCATAAGCTCCTGGGCCAGCCGCTCGGCAAAGGTCTCGACCAACTGGAACTGCGCCTGCTCGGCAAATGCCTGGATGCGCGACGACACGCTGGCGTAGTCGAGCGCCAGGGTCAGGTCGTCGCCCGCGGCGGCCGGGCGGTTGTCCCAGGCGAAGCTCAGGTCAAGCCGCAGGCACTGTCGGATGCCTCGCTCCCAGTCGTAGGCACCGATTACCGTGTCGACTTCCAGGCCCTCGATAAACACTCTGTCCAAGCACTCTTCTCCGCAGCACGACAAGGGCGCGATGCCCCGTTAGAATCAGGGCGTCCTCGCCCGGAATAGTTAGCATGTTTTGGTTACTGGCGATTTTCGCCTACCTGCTCGGCTCGCTGTCCTTCGCCATTTTGCTCAGCCGCCTGACCGGTCGCCCGGATCCGCGAATGAGTGGCTCAGGCAATGCCGGCGCCACCAACATGCTGCGCCTGGCCGGACGCAAACTCGCCATCCTGACCCTGCTGGGCGACCTCTGCAAAGGCCTTGTCCCGGTATTGATCGCCAGCCTTGCAGGGCTCTCGTTGCAGCAACAGGCCTGGATCGGCGTCTGCGCCGTCATCGGCCACTTATTCCCGCTGTACTTTCGCTTCCGTGGCGGCAAGGGTGTCGCCACCGCCGCCGGCATGCTGCTGGGCCTGTACCCGCCCGCCGCCCTGCTGGCGGTCTGTGCCTGGCTGCTGACGTTCTACCTGACCCGCACCAGTTCCCTTGCCGCGCTGATCGCCACGCCGCTGACCCTGCCATTGCTGGCCTGGCAGGAACCGGCGGCCTTGCTGCCAATGACCGCGCTGGTTGCGCTGATCGTCTGGCGCCACCGGGGCAATCTACGCGACCTGTTCGCCGGGCGCGAACGGCATTTTTAAATGCCGTTTCACAGGGGTGCCAACTGCTCCATGGGCCAGCGCGCCTGCACACTGATTGCCAGGCTTTCCTGCTGGCCGGCCTGCAAACGCTGGCAGCCGGCAAAGGCAATCATCGCGCCGTTATCGGTGCAGAACTCCGGCCGGGCGTAGTAAACGTCGCCCTTCATGTCACCGAGCATTTTCTCCAATGATGTGCGCAAGGCCTTGTTCGCACTCACGCCCCCGGCGATCACCAGGCGCTTGAGGCCGGCCTGCTTCAGGGCACGCTTGCACTTGATGGTCAAAGTCTCCACCACGGCCTGCTGGAACGCCAGCGAGATGTCGCAACGGGCTTGCTCACTGTCGTCCCCGGCGCTGACGCACTGCTGCCAGGTGTTCAGGGCGAAGGTCTTCAGCCCGCTGAAACTGAAATCCAGGCCGGGGCGGTCGCACATCGGCCGCGGAAACACGAAACGCCCATCGACCCCTTGCGTCGCAAGCCGGGAAATTTCCGGCCCGCCTGGATAATTGAGCCCCATCATTTTTGCGGTTTTGTCGAATGCTTCGCCGGCGGCATCGTCGAGGGTTTCGCCGAGCAACTCGTATTGGCCGATGCCATCGACCCGGATGAGCTGCGTATGGCCGCCCGACACCAACAAAGCGACGAACGGGAATTGTGGCGGTTGCGACTCCAGCATCGGTGCCAGCAGGTGGCCTTCCATGTGATGCACGCCCAGGGCCGGAATCCCCCAGGCAAAGGCCAGCGCCTGGGCGCAGGAAGCGCCGACCAGCAACGCGCCCACCAGGCCCGGGCCGGCGGTGTAGGCGATGCCGTCGATCTCGGTCGGCACGCAGCCGGCTTCGGCCAGTACCTGGCGGATCAAGGGCAGCATGCGCTTGACGTGATCGCGGGAGGCAAGCTCTGGCACCACCCCGCCGTAGGCACGGTGCAGGTCGATCTGGCTGAACAGCGCATCGGCCAGCAGGCCGCGCTCACTGTCGTAAAGTGCGACACCGGTTTCGTCGCAGGAAGTTTCTAATCCCAGTACTAGCATGGGTTTGCGCCTTGTAGAGGCTGAATTCGAAGGCGCGCATAATAGTCGCCGCGTTGTGCCCCGACCAGCGGTTTTCGATCAGAGGCTTTGCATTCCGAGCGTTGAGGGGTTAACATCCGCAACCCTTAAAAACCGACGTCTTCAAGTGCTCTTTTGCCGCGAGGATGTTGACCCCGGTAATGAATGAAGGTAGCTCTGGATGCCAGCCGTCAAAGTAAAAGAGAACGAACCCTTCGACGTAGCTCTGCGTCGTTTCAAGCGCTCCTGCGAAAAAGCCGGTGTTCTGGCTGAAGTTCGTAGCCGCGAATTCTACGAGAAGCCGACTTCTGAGCGTAAGCGCAAGGCAGCAGCCGCTGTTAAGCGTCACGCCAAGAAAGTTCAGCGCGAACAGCGCCGCGCCGTACGTCTGTACTAATACACAGACGTCCGTAGCAAGCTTCTGCCAAGCCCGGCCTTCAAGCCGGGCTTATGGCATTTGCGGAATAACGCTTGATGCTTCACCGTCAAAGTCGCAGACGCGACCAAGACAACCCGCTTCACCGCGTCAGACCTGGCTCTTTTGCCAGCGGTGCACGTCTTTCCTGACGAGCCTTCCAAGGCTACCGACGAGCACACCCTGATTCCTCTAACGACGATCAGCCCAAGGCACCTGCCTGCGTGCCCGCTTCATGAGCTATCCGAGGCCTGACCGGCCGTTACCGGACTCAGCGCAACACATTCAAACAGTCGAATACTGATAGTTACTAACGTCAGTGGATTATCGGCAGATACACTTCCCGACAGCGATGATGCAGACGACCCGGTCGAGCCACCGATTCAGCGTGCCTCACACCCAGACCCGGTTACGCCTGCCGACTTCGGGTCCATATTTCGCGCAGTGATGATGAGAACGCCATGGCCGGGCTGATTCCCCAGAGCTTTATTGACGACCTCCTGAACCGCACCGACATCGTCGACGTGGTCAGCTCTCGCCTGCAAATGAAGAAAGCAGGCAAGAACTACACGGCCTGCTGCCCGTTTCACAAAGAGAAAACGCCTTCTTTCAGCGTCAGCCCCGACAAGCAGTTCTACTATTGCTTCGGTTGCGGCGCGGGCGGCAATGCCCTCGGCTTCATCATGGACCACGACAACCTGGACTTTCCCCAGGCCGTCGAAGAACTGGCCAAAGCCGCCGGCATGGAAATTCCCCGCGAGGAAAGCGGTCGACCGCACAAACCGCGCCAACCGACCGATTCACCGCTGTACCCGCTACTGACGGCGGCGGCCGATTTCTATCGCCAGGCCCTCAAGAGCCATCCGGCGCGCAAGGCTGCGGTGGATTATCTCAAGGGCCGCGGCCTGACTGGCGAAATCGCCCGAGACTTCGGCCTCGGATTCGCCCCGCCCGGCTGGGACAACCTGTACAAGCATCTAAGCAGCGATACGCTGCAGCAGCGCGCCATGATCGACGCAGGCCTGCTGATCGAGAATGCCGAAACCGGCAAGCGTTACGACCGCTTCCGCGACCGGGTCATGTTTCCGATCCGCGACACGCGCGGGCGGATCATTGCTTTCGGTGGCCGGGTACTGGGTGACGACAAGCCCAAGTACCTGAACTCCCCGGAAACCCCGGTGTTCCATAAGGGCCAGGAACTCTACGGCCTGTACGAAGCGCGCAAGAACAACCGCAACCTCGACGAAATCATCGTCGTCGAGGGTTACATGGACGTGATAGCCCTGGCCCAGCAAGGCCTGCGCAACGCCGTCGCGACCCTGGGCACGGCCACCAGCGAAGAGCACATGAAGCGCCTGTTTCGCGTTGTGCCCAATGTGCTGTTCTGTTTCGACGGCGACCAGGCTGGCCGCAACGCCGCCTGGCGTGCGCTGGAAGCTACCTTGCCGTGCCTGCAGGACGGCCGGCGGGCACGTTTCCTGTTCCTGCCCGAGGGCGAGGATCCGGATACCCTGGTACGCTCCGAAGGAACCGACGCGTTCCGTGCGCGGATCAACCAGCACGCACAACCGTTGGCCGACTATTTTTTCCAGCAGTTGACCGAAGAAGCCGATCCACGCTCCCTCGAAGGCAAGGCCCACATGGCCACCCTTGCGGCGCCACTGATCGACAAGGTGCCCGGCGCCAACCTGCGCACGCTCATGCGCCAGCGCCTGACCGAGATCACCGGCCTCAACAGCGAAGCGGTCAATCAACTGGTGCACAGCGCCCCCCTGGAGGCGCCGCCGGCGTATGACCCGGGCATCGATTACGACGCGATGCCGGATTTCGCCGACTATCATCAACCCCAGCAGGATTACGCCCCGCAGCAGGAGTGGACGCCGAAAAAACCCGGCAGCGGCGGCAAGAAATGGGACAAGAAACCCTGGGACAAGAACGGCAAGCGCGGTGATCGCGACCAGCCACGTGCCCCGCGCGTGCCGGCCGCCGTCGAACCCCCAACACTGGCCGCCTTGCGCACCTTGCTGCATCACCCGCAACTGGCGGAAAAAGTAGAGGATGCGGGGCACTTCGCCGCCGAGGACCACAGCAATACGCAATTGCTGGTCGCCCTCCTTGAAGCCGTGCAGAAGAACCCCAAGCTAAACTCTTTCCAGTTGATCGCACGGTGGCACGGGACCGAACAGGGACGCCTCTTGAAGGCCCTGGCCGAGAAGGAATGGCTGATTGATGGAGACAACCTTGAACAACAGTTTTTCGACACCATTACTAGCTTGTCCGCCCGCCAACGCGAGCGAAACCTGGAACAACTTCTGCAAAAAGCTCGCCAGAGCGAGTTGACCAGCGAAGAGAAAAACCAATTGCGCGACTTACTCAGCCGCAATGTTTGCGCATCAAACCCGACCTCAACTGGCGCGTGAGGTCACAGCTCAGGTATAATCCTCGGCTTGTTTTTTGCCCGCCAAGACCTTCAGTGGATAGGGTGTTATGTCCGGAAAAGCGCAACAGCAGTCTCGTATCAAAGAGTTGATCCTATTGGGTCGTGAGCAGGGCTACCTGACTTACGCGGAGGTCAACGACCACCTGCCGGAGGATATTTCAGATCCGGAACAGGTGGAAGACATCATCCGCATGATCAACGACATGGGGATCAACGTATTCGAGGTTGCTCCAGATAAGGATGCCCTTATGCTGGCCGACGCCGATACCGACGAGGCGGCCGCTGAAGAAGCGGCCGCAGCGTTGGCAGCGGTCGAGACCGACATTGGTCGCACCACGGACCCCGTGCGCATGTACATGCGTGAAATGGGTACGGTAGAGCTCCTCACACGTGAAGGCGAAATCGAAATCGCCAAGCGTATTGAAGAAGGCATCCGTGAAGTGATGGGCGCGATCGCGCACTTCCCTGGCACGGTTGACCATATTCTCTCCGAGTACACCCGCGTCACCACCGAAGGTGGCCGCCTGTCCGACGTCCTGAGCGGCTATATCGACCCGGACGACGGCATTGCGCCGCCTGCCGCCGAAGTGCCGCCGCCGATCGATGCGAAAGCCGTCAAGGCCGACGACGACACCGATGACGACGACGCCGAAGCGAGCGACGACGAGGAAGAAGCCGAAAGCGGTCCGGACCCGGTCATCGCCGCACAGCGTTTCGGCGCTGTGGCCGACCAGATGGAAATCACCCGCAAGGCGCTGAAGAAGCACGGTCGCAACAACAAGCAGGCGATTGCCGAGCTGTTGGCACTGGCCGAGCTGTTCATGCCGATCAAACTGGTGCCGAAGCAATTCGAAGGCCTGGTCGAGCGTGTTCGCAGTGCCCTGGATCGCTTGCGTCAGCAAGAGCGCGCGATCATGCAGCTTTGCGTGCGTGACGCCCGCATGCCACGTGCTGATTTCCTGCGCCAGTTCCCAGGCAACGAAGTCGACGAAAGCTGGACCGATGCATTGGCCAAGGGCAAGAGCAAATACGCTGAAGCCATTGCCCGCCTGCAGCCGGACATCGTTCGTTGCCAGCAGAAACTGAGTGCGCTGGAGGCCGAGACTGGCCTGAGCATCGCCGAGATCAAGGACATCAACCGTCGCATGTCGATCGGCGAGGCCAAGGCCCGTCGCGCGAAGAAAGAGATGGTCGAAGCGAACTTGCGTCTGGTGATCTCCATCGCCAAGAAGTACACCAACCGCGGCCTGCAATTCCTCGACCTGATCCAGGAAGGCAACATCGGCCTGATGAAGGCGGTGGACAAGTTCGAATACCGTCGCGGCTACAAGTTCTCGACCTATGCCACCTGGTGGATCCGTCAGGCGATCACTCGCTCGATCGCCGACCAGGCCCGCACCATCCGTATCCCGGTGCACATGATCGAGACGATCAACAAGCTCAACCGCATTTCCCGGCAGATGCTGCAGGAAATGGGTCGCGAACCGACGCCGGAAGAGCTGGGCGAACGCATGGAAATGCCTGAGGACAAGATCCGCAAGGTATTGAAGATCGCCAAAGAGCCGATCTCCATGGAAACCCCGATCGGCGATGACGAAGACTCCCATCTGGGGGACTTCATCGAAGACTCCACCATGCAGTCTCCGATCGATGTCGCCACTGTCGAGAGTCTCAAGGAAGCGACTCGCGAAGTACTCTCCGGCCTCACTGCCCGTGAAGCCAAGGTACTGCGCATGCGCTTCGGCATCGACATGAATACCGACCACACCCTTGAGGAAGTCGGTAAGCAGTTCGATGTAACCCGTGAGCGGATTCGCCAGATCGAAGCCAAGGCGTTGCGCAAACTGCGCCACCCGACGCGAAGCGAGCATCTGCGCTCCTTCCTCGACGAGTGACCTTCAAAACCCCCGGCCCTGCCGGGGGTTTTGTTATGCGCAGATAAAATCCCCTTCGTTACGCTCCTCACCCCCCTGTTGCCCGTCTACACTCGAAACATCCTCCCCAAGCCATGACGAGACAGTGATGCCCAGACTGACGGCCGCGCTTTTGCTGTCATTGATCACCTGGACCGCAACAGCTGGCGCGTTGACGCTCACAGATGAGGAGCTCCGCTGGCTCAAGGACCATCCCGACCTGCGCCTGGGCGTCGACGCCTCATGGCCACCGTTTGAGTTTCGCGACGATCAAGGCCGCTATCAGGGCCTGGCCGCCGACTACATCGAGATCATCCGTGAACGGTTGGCCATCAGGCTCACGCCCGTCGAGCCGGCCAGCTGGACTGCCGTGCTGGAGCAGGTCGTACAGGGCAAGATCGACCTATTGCCGGGCATCATGTCCACCCCGGAACGCCAGAATTACCTGGCATTTACCCGCCCCTACCTGGATTTCCCCATTGTCATCCTGGCCCATCGCGGTGGCGCCCAGCCCCACAGCCTCAAGGAGCTATACGGGCTGAAAATCGCCGTGGTGGAGAACTATGCCCCCCATGAATTGCTGCGCAACCATCATCCTGACCTGAACCTCGTGGCGCTGCCCAACGTCAGTTCAGCCCTGCAAGCGCTGGCAACCGATGAAGTGGACGCGGTAGTGGGCGATCTGGCTTCCAGTGTCTGGAGCCTGCGCCAGCTCAAGCTCGAAGGTCTTTATGTCAGCGGGGAAACGCCCTATCGCTATCAATTGGCAATGGCCGTCCCTCGCGACAACAAGGTATTGGTGGGCATCCTGGACAAAGTCCTGGCAGACATGAGCCCGGCCGAGGTCGCCGAGATCCAGCAGAAGTGGATCGGCAATGTGCACGACTATCGCCAGCTCTGGTCAGACTTACTGTTTTACGGCCTGCCTGCGCTGCTGCTCCTGGTCGGCATACTGGCGGTGGTGATTCGCATCAACCGCCGGCTCAGCTCGGAAATCGCCCGCAGGGTCGAGCTTGAGCAGGAGCTGCGCAGCAGCGAATACCATTACCGTGGGCTGGTGGAGAGCCTGTCGGCCATTGCCTGGGAAGCAAGGGTCAGCGATTTCACCTACAGCTACGTGTCGCCTCACGCCGAAGACCTCTTGGGCTATCCCCTCTCCCATTGGCTGGTCCCCGGCTTCTGGCGCAACATCATTCATCCGGCCGACCTGATCCGCGCCCAGACCTACTGCGACCATGAAGTGCTGGCGGGCCGCGACCACTGCATCGATTACAGGGTGATCACGGCCGATGGTCGCTGCCTGTGGGTACGCGACATTGTCAGCCTGATCGAACACGGGCACGAACCGCTGATGCGCGGGTTGATGATCGATATCAGTGAAGCCAAGCGCACCGAAGAAGCACTGCGTCTTTCGGAGCAGAAATTTGCTTCGGTGTTCCGCCAGTGCCCGGACATCCTGGTAATTGCACGGCTGCTGGACGGTTGCCTGCTGGAGGTCAACAAGGCCTTCGAAGAGCAGATCGGCCTGAGTGCCGCAGAAGTGGTGGGGCGCAACGCAACCGAACTGAATATCTGGGGCATCCAAGGCGTGGGGCCGAGCCTGTTGCAGCGTTTGCAGGCCGGCAGCATTCGCAACCTGGAAATGCCCTTTCGCCGTAGCAACGGCCAGGTATTCACCGGACTGATCTCCGCTGAACCCTTCGACCTCGACACAACGCCAGCCCTGGTCGTGGTGGTGCGAGACATCAGCCAGCTCAAGGAAACCCAACAGCAATTGCAGACATCCGAAGAAAAGTTCGCCAAGGCGTTCCACGCCTCGCCCGATGGCCTGCTGCTGTCCCGGCAAAGCGACGGCTTGTTGATTGAAGTCAACGAAGGCTTCAGCCGCATTACCGGCTTCAACAGCGCCCTGTCGGTGGACCGCTCCACCCTGGACCTGGGCATTTGGGTCAATCTCAACGAGCGCAAGCAGATGCTCGACCTGCTGAAACGGGACGGCTTCGTCAGGGACTTTAGCTGCCATATCCGTCGCAACGATGGGCAGATACGGCTCTGCGAAGTGTCCAGCCGCCCACTGCCCATCGGCAACGAAGACTGCATGCTGACCATCGCCCGGGATATCACCGAACGCCACCTGATGCAGGAAAAACTGCAACAGGCCGCCACCGTATTCGAAAGCACTGCCGAAGGCGTGCTGATCACCGATACGCAACAGCACATCAGCGCCGTGAACCGGGCCTTCACCGAAATTACCGGCTACAGCGAAACCGAAGCCTTGGGCCACACACCTCGGTTGTTGGCTTCCGGCCTGCATGACAGCGCGTTTTACGCGGCAATGTGGCACCAGTTGACGGCGGAGGGACACTGGCAGGGAGAGATCTCCAATCGGCGCAAGAACGGCGAGCTGTACCCCAGTTGGCTGACCATCAGCGCCGTGCGCAATCGGGGCCGACAGATCACCCATTTCGTCGCGGTCTTCGCCGATATCTCCAGCCTCAAGCACGCCCAGGCCCGGCTCGATTACCAGGCTCACCACGACCCGCTGACGGGCCTGCCCAATCGCACGCTGTTCGAAAGCCGCTTGCTGACGGCTCTCAACAGCCAGCAGGAAAACGGCGGCCAGGGTGCCGTGCTGTTCCTGGACCTGGACCGCTTCAAGCACATCAATGACAGCCTCGGGCACCCGGTCGGCGACCTGCTGCTCAAGGGCATTGCCGTGCGCTTGCGCGAGCAGTTGCGCGACATCGACACCGTGGCGCGCCTGGGCGGCGACGAGTTCATTATCCTGCTGCCGGGCCTGCAACAGCCCAGCGATGCCGAGCACATCGCCCAGAAACTGTTGAACTGCTTTACCGCACCGTTCCAGGCCGGTGAGCATGAATTCTTCATCAGCGCCAGCATCGGCACCAGCCTTTACCCGCAGGATGGCTGCGACGTCGCCACGCTGGTCAAGAATGCCGACGCGGCGATGTACCGCTCCAAGGCCAAGGGGCGCAACCGGGTGGAGAAATACACCCGCGACCTCACCGCCCAGGCCAGCGAGCGCGTGGCCTTGGAGCACGAGCTTCGCCGGGCGATTGAACGCAACGAGCTGTCACTGTCCTTTCAACCGAAAATCAGCCTCGCCGACAACCGACTGGTGGGCGCCGAGGCACTGATTCGTTGGTATCACCCGACATTTGGTGACGTTCCGCCCGAACACTTCATCCCGCTGGCGGAAGAAAACGGCATGATCCTGCAAATTGGCGACTGGGTACTGGAAAGCGCCTGCCGGCAACTGTGCGAATGGAACAGCATCTACGAAAGCCTCGGCCCTCTGTCGGTCAACCTGGCCGGTGCCCAACTGCGCCAGCCCAACCTGCTGGGGCGTATCGAACAACTGCTGCGCGAACACCAACTGCGGCCCGGCTTACTGCAACTGGAAATTACCGAGAACTTCATCATGAGCCAGGCCGAAGAAGCCCTGACGGTGTTGCACCAGTTGAAGAACCTCGGCGTACAATTGGCCATCGACGACTTCGGCACGGGCTACTCCTCCCTGAGCTACCTCAAGCGCCTGCCGCTGGACATCCTCAAGATCGACCAATCCTTCGTCCGCGGCCTGCCCGACGACCCGCACGACGCGGCCATCGTGCGGGCAATCATCGCCTTGGGCCGCAGCATGCAATTCACCATCATCGCCGAGGGCGTCGAAACCCTGGCCCAGCAGCAATTCCTGGCTGAAGAAGGTTGCGAACAGATCCAGGGCTACATCGTCAGCCTGCCCCTGTGCGCCGACGAGTTCGCCGCAACGTTTCTTCGTGTGACCGTATCGGATTATTCGGATAGCACAGCCGAGAAACCGTCGCTATAATCCGCGACCTACTGAGGGCCTATAGCTCAGTTGGTTAGAGCAGAGGACTCATAATCCTTTGGTCCACGGTTCGAGTCCGTGTGGGCCCACCAACTCCAAAGCCGCGCATTGCGCGGCTTTTGCGTATCTAGCGTTAAAGCACCCTCAGCCTAAATGACCAAAAATGTCCACATTGAGCGTTGGGGATCACCAATTGCCATGCTTGATAAGAGAAAATTGGGGTTCTGGTCTGCCTATCTGGAAACGTCGCAATAATCTCCAACGCCCATCAAGTCGACGTCGCCATCAATCGAACATTCCTTGGATTTCCTCCAATGTGGGCATTACCGCTGGCACCACAGCGAACTCACAGTCCAAGGCCCCCAAAACTCGCGCATAGGCAAGCATACCCACCGATAGGTCTCCTTTCTCAACAGCGATGACCTTTTGCCGGGTGACACATGCCAAGGCCGCGAGCTGAGCTTGGGTCAGTCCGCGATTCAGGCGGTGCTGCCGAACTTGTTGGCCTAGACGCAGGGTGATTAGGGTGTAGTCCATGTTATGTTGATATCGAGCCTTTGCACCCTGACGATTTCGTTGCCGATCTTTGGGATATTGACCAAGCGGCTGTTCTCGAAGCAGCACAGCGGCAGCGAGCATCCTTGAAAAATCCGCCGCACAGTGCGCGGCAATACCTCGATAAGCTACTCCAACAAAAACTCCCCGAAACTGTAAAATTGCTCTCCAGATTTGAATTCCTGATTTGACGATTGCAGCCAAGGACTTGACGCTACAACGATGAGTTCGCGCCTCATCTCACGCCCATACCCGTCACTCAACCTCTATCACCGAGATTCCCATCATCGCCAGCCCCAGCCTCCCCCGACTGTTTCTTGAACTGTTCTGGCAACTCGGCATCCTTCTGGTGCCGGCCTTTTTCGTCACCATACTGCCGCCCCCGTTGGCTTTGCTGGCGGTGGTGTGCCTCGGGCTGCTGATGGGCCTGGCCGCTCGCCTGGGCTTTTTGGCGATGGGCCGAGGCGTCGCGCGGTTGACGGTCGGTGCCGTGTTTGGCCTGGGTTTCAGCCTGGGCCGGGCGCTGCCTGAGTGGTGGGGCATCTTGGTGGCGATCGTCGGCATCATCATCGGGCTCGCCTGCGTCAGTCGCTGGGAGCGGCGCCTTGGGTTGGCGCCCGCTTCCGGCAAAGGGCCGAGTGCCTGGGGTGGAAACGAGCCGCTGCTGACCCCTGAAGGCGAGCCGATCCGGGTCTTCAACCACGGCGAAATCGCCATGGGCGGCCCGACGTACTGCGACTATCTGTTCCCCGACGGTGTGCTTTTGCAAGGCATTGGCTCCTCGGCAGTGTTCTCCACCGACGGGCGCTACTTTGCTGCACCGGTACCGTCCCGACAGGCATGGGGACTGGTGGTCCTCGACCGTCAGCAACGCCTGCTGTACCGCTGCGCCGACAGCGAGCTCTGGGAGTTGGACACTTTTGACCTCGACCGGTTGAGCGGACGCCATAGCCCGCTGGTGGATAACAGCGTTCGCGAAACCCGCCTCGATGAGCTGCTGCAAACGGCCAGCGTCACCCATCTGCTGCCTGTCGCCGACCTGTGGCTGGAATCCGGTTGGCATCCTGAGCAGACCTTTGAACGGCGCTCCGCTGATGGCCTGCAATGCCTGCAGGGCAATATCTCATTACCCTCGACCTTTCGTGACTTGGCCCAGCCACTGGATCCCCTGCTTTCGCCGCGCTATACCGTCAGCGTCAACGGGCAACCGTCCGACCTGCTGATGGCGGCAGACGCACCGCTGATATGGAGCACCGATCAACGGGCCTTGGTGTGCCTGGCCCAGGAACAAGGCGGTCAAGGGGAGGGCGACCGGTATTGGTTGTGGCAGCTCGACACCGGCTGGCGCGTCCTGCCCTCGCCTTGGGTCAAGAGCGCCGCGGAACCGTCCTTCTACTGGCATGAACTGCTGGGCCTCGACGCCGACCATGTGCGTATCGGCGCGTACCTCGACTATCCGCGCCCAGGATCCGGCCGTTATGGCTATCGCCTGGACAGTATCCATGGCGATACCGAAACCCAGACCGGGCATGACGCCCAGGGGCGTATGCAGGTCGGTGAGTTCAAGCTGACCCGCATGGCGATTGCGATGCCGCTGGACAGCAAGGGCCGGCGAGGCGATTCCTGCATCGAGACGCAACAACCATTGCAGGGCAACGTGCGTGCTGTCCTGACCTGGCTCGGTGACAATCGCGAAGGCTTGGGTGGCTATCGCTGCAGGATCGGCGACTGGTCCGTGCCTGGAACCTGGTTGCTGGATCATCGAGTCTCCGAATGTGGGCGCTACCTGGCGCTGCTGCCCTTCGACGGTTCAACGACCGTTACAACCCACGCGGTGGTAGCCGACTTGCAGGAGCAACGCTTGCTGGAAGGACCTGCAATGTGGATAGAGCGAATACTCGATTTTCGCGATGGCCGGCTGAGCCTGGCGGTCGTTCAAGGTCGGCTGGATAACGATAGGGAAAGCAGCCCGTTGCAGCGATTCAACGTCGCCGCGCCGGAGGTTGGCAGTGACTCGTCCTTTTTTCGTCCAAACGAACAATCCCGACTGTTCTACAACACGGTGCAGTTGCAACCGACAGCGTCACAGCTCAGCACCGTCGAGCCCTGGCGCCTGGTGGACGGCCCGCAAGCAGCCACCGCCGAGGGTGATTTCATCCAGCCTGCGCCGAATGATCAGGATGCCGCCTGGCTGTTCGGCAGCGAAACGGAATACGCCGACAGCTGGGTACGTGCCGGTACGCCCCGTCTCGGCGGGCACCTGCTAACGGCCTCGGGTTGCGCATTGGTTGATCTGGCACCCTCGATGGCCTGGTCACCAAACGGTCGCTATCTGGCGCTGACCTGTATGGCAACCGATGTGGCAGAACAGTGTGGAAGCTACCGGGGCTGGCAATTGCTGCTCCTCGATGTCCAAGCGCATACGCTGCGGATACATCCGCAATGGTTGGGCAATCGGCCTCAGTTCGAAAGCTTCGACGAAGAACACGTGCAGATACGGTGTTTCGAGCACGACTGGGAAACCGAAAGCAGCGAGGATCAAGGCTCGGTGCAATCGTTCTTGCTGGACGCTTTGTTGCAATTGCCCGCTGAACAACTGATTTGCCGGGAAGGTATCTGGCTCAGGTCGTCCCAGGCGGACCTCGCCTTTGCCTGGCATGCACTGGCGTTACCCGCCATTCGCTATTTCGAGCGCGGGAGCCTGTAACATGCCCGCCATCGATGCCTGCGCCGGAGCCCACCTTGACTGATACCCGCCCCCCCGTCCTCGACGAAATCGACCGGCAACTGATCGCGGCGCTGCAAATCAACGCCCGAGAGAGCGTCGCCATGCTTGCCCGGCAACTGGGTATCGCCCGCACGACCGTGACCTCGCGGCTGGCGCGCCTGGAAAAGACCAAGGTGATTACCGGATATGGCGTACGCCTGGGTCAACGGGTGATTGACGGCGGCTTGCAGGCTTACGTCGGCATCAAGGTCCAGCCGCGCTCCGGCAAGGACGTGCTGCGACGCCTGAGCGCCATGGCCCAGGTGCAACAGCTGTGTGCGGTCAGCGGGGAGTTCGACTACGTCGCCTGGTTGCGCACGGAATCACCGGAGCAACTGGATCAGTTGCTGGACCAGATCGGCAGCGTGGACGGCGTGGAGAAGACCACCACCTCGATCATCCTCAGCAGCAAGATCGATCGGGGCCAGCCGGTCTAAGTCCTGCGCAACTTACCCTGTGGGAGCGAGCTTGCTCGCGATGGCGGCCCGTCAGTCCATGGACATGTGACTGAACCGACGCTATCGCGAGCAAGCTCGCTCCCACAGGAACACCGCCAGTTACGGTGTTTGATGGGCAAAGTTTTCGATCCTGACCTGTCCCTCCGGAAAGGTCGCGATAATCTCCAACTCGCCCCCCATGGCCCGGATGTAATTTCGCAACGTGCTGACGTACATGTCCGTACGGCGCTCCATTTTCGAGACCGCCGCCTGGTTGATATGCAGTGCCTTGGCCAAGGCCTCCTGGCTCAACTCCTGCGCCTGGCGCAACTCGTGCAACGGCATTTCTGCACGCAACTTCTGATACAGAGCCTGCGCCCGAGCCTGGGAGTCAGGCGAACGACGCGCCATCAAGTCGGAAAATTTCTTAGCCATTGTCAAAACCCTCTTTCTTCAATACTTCCAAATGCTCGTCATAGAGGCGTTCGACCAAAGGCACATACACCTGATACCAACGGTCCTGGCCAGTTTTGTCTCCCCCGATCAGCAGAATGGCGCAGCGGCGTGGATCAAACGCATAGAGCACACGATAAGGCCTACCTGCGTGTTGCACTCGTAACTCACGAAGGTTGCCATGACGCGAATCTTTGATATCACTGGTGTGAGGAAAGCCCAGGTACGGCCCGGTGTCGCCGAGCAGCATTACCGAGGCCTGTACCGAGTCTTGCTCTGACTCACAGAGACGGTTCCACCACCTCTCAAATTCGTCAGTGTATTCAACGTCCCATTTCATACAAATATGCCACCCAGGTTATATAACCTCAAGGGAATAACCATAGGAGTTTCGGCGAGCATCCGCTCCTGTTGATCGCGCTGGCAATTGTTAAGGAGAGTTTCTGTGGGAGCGAGCTTGCTCGCGATGGCGGTCTGTCAGTCCATGGAAGCGCTGACTGAAGCGACACTATCGCGAGCAAGCTCGCTCCCACCGAGGAACAGGTTTCGTCATTACGATTGAGGAACAGGTCAAAATGACTGGATTACACTCAAAACGACGACATATTGTGTCTTATTAACGTGTCCCACCCTCCCTAGAATGGCTGGCATCTTTCCTATACTCAGACGCGAACACCGCGTCGAGTCGCCCAGCAAGGTCAGCCATGAACAAGCACAATCGCCACCCAGCAGACGGTAAGAAGCCCATCACCATTTTGGGGCCGGACTTTCCTTTCGCCTTTGACGACTGGATCGAACACCCGGCTGGCCTGGGCAGCATTCCCGCCCATAACCACGGTACGGAAGTGGCGATTGTCGGTGCCGGTATTGCCGGCCTGGTGGCGGCGTACGAACTGATGAAGCTGGGGCTCAAGCCCGTGGTCTACGAGGCATCGAAGATGGGTGGGCGCCTGCGCTCACAGGCGTTCAACGGCGCCGAAGGGGTGATTGCCGAGCTGGGCGGCATGCGTTTTCCGGTGTCATCCACCGCGTTCTACCATTACGTCGACAAGCTGGGCCTGGAGACCAGACCGTTCCCCAACCCGCTGACCCCGGCGTCCGGGAGCACGGTCATCGACCTGGAAGGCCAGACCTATTACGCACAGAAACTGGCGGACCTTCCCGCACTGTTCCAGGAAGTCGCCGACGCCTGGGCCGATGCGCTGGAAGATGGTTCGCGCTTCGGCGACATCCAGCAGGCGATCCGCGACCGCGACGTGCCACGCCTCAAGGAATTGTGGAACACCTTGGTGCCGCTGTGGGACGACCGCACCTTCTACGACTTCGTCGCCACCTCCAAGGCGTTCGCCAAGCTGTCGTTCCAGCACCGTGAAGTGTTCGGCCAGGTCGGTTTCGGCACGGGCGGCTGGGATTCGGATTTCCCCAATTCGATGCTGGAGATCTTCCGCGTCGTGATGACCAACTGCGACGACCATCAGCATCTGGTGGTCGGCGGCGTCGAGCAGGTGCCCCACGGCATCTGGAACCACGTGCCGGAACGCTGTGCTCACTGGCCCGAAGGGACCAGCCTGAACTCGCTGCACCTGGGCGCCCCCCGCAGCGGCGTGAAGCGTATTGCCCGTGCGGCCGATGGCCGTTTCAGCGTGACGGACGTGTGGGAAAATACCCGCGAGTACGCCGCCGTGCTGGTCACGTGCCAGAGCTGGCTGCTGACCACCCAGATCGAATGTGAAGAAGCGCTGTTCTCGCAAAAAATGTGGATGGCCCTGGACCGTACCCGCTACATGCAATCGTCGAAGACGTTCGTGATGGTCGACCGGCCGTTCTGGAAGGACAAGGATCCGCAAACCGGTCGCGACCTGATGAGCATGACCCTGACCGACCGCCTGACCCGTGGCACCTATCTGTTCGACAACGGAGACGACAAGCCAGGGGTGATTTGCCTGTCGTATTCCTGGATGAGCGATGCGCTGAAAATGCTCCCGCATCCGGTGGAAAAACGCGTGAAGCTGGCCCTCGATGCCCTGAAGAAGATCTACCCCAAGGTGGATATCGCCGCCCGGATCATCGGCGATCCGATCACCGTGTCCTGGGAAGCCGACCCGCATTTCCTCGGTGCCTTCAAGGGCGCCCTGCCCGGCCACTATCGCTATAACCAGCGCATGTACGCGCATTTCATGCAAGACGACATGCCGGCCGAACAACGCGGGATCTTTATCGCCGGCGATGACGTCTCATGGACACCCGCCTGGGTCGAAGGCGCGGTACAGACCTCACTCAATGCCGTGTGGGGAATCATGAAGCACTTCGGCGGTGAAACTCACGCCGAGAACCCGGGTCCAGGTGATGTGTTCCACGAGATCGGTCCGATCGCCCTGCCCGAATAAAAGGAGTTTTCGATGCGTGTAGCCCTCTACCAATGCCCACCGCTGCCACTGGATCCGGCCGGCAACCTGCAACGCCTGCACCAGGTGGCGCTGGAAGCCAGGGGCGCCGATGTGCTGGTGCTGCCGGAGATGTTCATGACCGGCTACAACATCGGCGTCGATGCGGTGAATGTATTGGCCGAGGTCTACAACGGCGAGTGGGCGCAACAGATCGCCCGCATTGCCAAGGCGGCCGGCCTGGCGATTGTCTATGGCTATCCTGAACGCAGTGAAGATGGCCAGATCTACAACGCCGTGCAACTGATCGACGCCCAGGGCGAGCGCCTGGCCAACTACCGCAAGAGCCACCTGTTCGGCGACCTCGATCACGCCATGTTCAGCGCCGGCGACTCCGCGCTGCCTATCGTCGAGTTCAACGGCTGGAAACTCGGCCTCTTGATCTGTTACGACCTGGAGTTCCCGGAAAACGCCCGACGCCTGGCCCTCGCCGGCGCCGATTTGATCCTGGTGCCGACCGCCAACATGCAGCCCTACGAGTTCATCGCCGACGTCACCGTGCGTGCCCGGGCCATCGAGAACCAGTGTTTCGTGGCCTACGCCAACTATTGCGGCCACGAAGGTGAACTGCAGTATTGCGGCCAAAGCAGCATCGCCGCACCGAATGGCAGTCGCCCGGCACTTGCGGGACTGGACGAGGCCTTGATTGTCGGCGAACTGGATCGACAACTGCTGGACGACTCCCGCGCGGCCTACAACTACCTGCACGATCGCCGCCCCGAGCTTTACGACGACCTGCACAAACACTGATTGAGGATTGAGAAAGGGCCCTGATCCGCTAGCATGGGCGCATCCTTGTTCTGGAAGCGCCCATGCCGGTCCCCGACTCCCTCCGCCCCCACACTGAAATCCTGGCCAACGGCTTGCGGGTGACATTGCGTCATGTCCCGGGCCTCAAGCGCAGCGCCGCGGTACTGCGCGTCGCCGCTGGCAGCCATGATGCCCCCCTGGCCTGGCCGGGCATGGCGCACTTGCTCGAACATCTGTTCTTCCTCGGTAGCCAACGGTTTCCCGCCGGGGAGAACCTGATGGCCTACGTGCAGCGGCACGGCGGTCAGGTCAATGCGCGTACCAGCGAACGCACCACGGATTTTTTCTTCGAACTGCCTCCCGCAACCTTCGCCGACGGGCTGGAACGGCTGTGGGACATGCTCGCCCAGCCACGCCTGGATGAAGCTGATCAGTTGCGAGAACGGGAAGTGCTGCACGCAGAGTTCATCGCCTGGTCCCAGGATGCGGCCGCCCAGCGACAGCTGGCCTTGTACGACGGCGTGTCAGCGTCCCACCCGCTGCGGGGTTTTCATGCCGGCAATCGCGACAGTCTCGCGGTGGAGCAGGCAGAATTCCAAACTGCATTGCACGACTTCTACCGCCGTTTCTACCAGAGCGGCCAGATGACCCTGAGCCTGGCCGGCCCGCAAAGCATCGATGCCTTGAAAGCGCTGGCGGAACAGTTCGGCAGCCATGTACCGAGCGCTGAAACGGTGGCCAGACCGGCACCGCCAAAACTGATGGCATCGTCCCAAACGAGTTATCAACAGGCTGGTGAAGGTTGTCTCGACCTGCTGTTCGCCTTCGAAGCGTTGCCCGCCGCCTCGCCCCAAGCCCTGGACTTTCTCTGTACGTGGCTGAACTCCAGCAAACCGGGTGGCCTGCTTGCCACGTTGCGTCAGCGCGGCCTGGCGGACAGCCTCAAGGCCACCGCGCTGTATGAGTATGCCGACCAGGCGCTGCTGCACATCGAGTTCAAGCACCACAACGCTCAGGCAGCGGCGCAAGTCCAGCCATTGCTGCACGACTGGTTGGGCTTCTTTGCCGTCCAAGACGACTGGGCACCGTTGCGCCAGGCGTTCACCGCGTTGTTGCAACGCCGTCAGGAGACAGGATCGGCCTTGCAGTTGGCCCGCTGGGACGGTGAAGGACGTGACGCGCCGCTGCTGGAAAACGACCTCGTGAGGCTCAGGGGAATCCTCAAGCAACTTCATCCCGCCGATAGCGTCGTGGAACCCTGGCAACTGCCCGCGCCCAATCCGTTCCTGCAAACACCAGGCGAAGCGCCTCGCGCCGGACTGATACGCGGTCAAACCAGCGCCCACCGCGGCTTGCGCACCTTCGCCCAGGATCGCTCCCGGGGCCGGCGGGAACGCTCGCCCATGCAGTTCAGCCAGGCACTGCCGGACAACGGTCGTGACGGCGCGGTGTACCTGCGCTGGCAACTGACGACCCAGGCACCGCCCGACGTTCAATCCAGGCTCGACCGACACTTGGAGGATGTGCGCGAAGAGGCTCGACAGGCCGGCGTGGACGTCAGTGTCGAACCCTCCAGCCATCAATGCCTGCTGAAACTGGTCGGCTTGCAGGCGCCGATACCGTTGGTGCTTGAACACGTTCTGGCGAAGCTTGCCCAACCGCTGCCAATGGCCCAGGCCGGTGAAGACCCCCCGTCGATGCCGATTCGACAGCTATTGAAGGTCTTGCCGAATCATTGCCGGCAATCATCAGCGTTGCCAATGTCCGACAGCGATCAAAACGTGTGGGCAACGGCTCGATGGGACGGGCTGTCCATCGGTCTGTCGGCCACCACCCAAGGGGCGCTTGGCCCGGTGCTGGCCCGTGTACCGGGCATTGCCGGCGAGGACGTCAGCCTGACAATGGCACCGCGCGGGCAACGCATCTGGCATACGCTCAAGACCCACGACGAAGAAGCGGCCGTGTTGCTGTTTTGCCCGACGGCCACCTTGGCGCTGGCCGACGAAGCCGCCTGGCGCTGGCTGGCACAGCTGTGCCAGACGCCGTTCTACCAGCGCCTGCGCGTCGAGTTGCAGTTGGGTTATGCGGTGTTCAGTGGGTTGAAGCAGATCAATGGACAAACCGGGGTGTTGTTCGGCGTCCAATCGCCCAGCCTCTCGGCGGCACAACTGATCGCCCACATC
Organism: Pseudomonas sp. FSO-7; assembly: GCF_059579345.1. Classification (NCBI taxonomy): domain Bacteria; kingdom Pseudomonadati; phylum Pseudomonadota; class Gammaproteobacteria; order Pseudomonadales; family Pseudomonadaceae; genus Pseudomonas; species Pseudomonas sp. FSO-7. Next base: position 6,033,987 of record NZ_CM184193.1, read on the forward strand.
GAGCAATTCCTGGCCGGGTTACCGGCGCTGGTCGAGCAGTTCGATGATTCATTCCTGACCGACCAGCGGCAGGCGCTCGCTGCCCAGCTCCAAAGCACCGCCCTGCCCTTCGCCCAGGCCGCCGAATTGCTCTGGCAGGGCAAGCTGGCCGGCCGCCCGTCGGATTATCTTGAGCAACTGGCCGCTGCCATCCAGTGCCTGGACCGCGCCCAGCTAGAAACAGCCGCCCAGGGTTTGATCGACGCGCAAGGGGGATGGCATTGCCTGAGCAATGGCGCCTGCCCGCCAGAACACTGGCAAGCGGCGCAATGATCGTTGCAGCCGCTGTAATGAGCTTTCTTTGAGAATCGCGGCGAACGAATTTGTCAGATTTAGTAACATAGGCGCCTAAGCATCTGAACATCTCCGAACGGAGGTGGACTATATGTATAGGTCTGCACCGTTCCATCGAACCCAATCCCCCCAACCAAAGGAGTATTCCCATGTCCTGGTCCAAACCCGCATATATCGACCTGCGTATCGGTTTCGAAGTCACCATGTACTTCGCCAGCCGCTGATTGCTGCAGGCGGTTAAGCACGCAGCACTACGCCTCGGCCAGCCGAGGCGTTTTTATTTCGGTTTGCAGATGGAGCAGCCATGTTCGTCCAGATTCTAGGTTCCGCCGCCGGTGGCGGTTTCCCCCAGTGGAACTGCAACTGCGCCAACTGCGCAGGTTTTCGCAACGGCAGCCTGCGGGCCCAGGCGCGTACCCAGTCGTCCATCGCCCTGTCCGATGACGGGGTGAACTGGGTGCTGTGCAACGCCTCTCCGGACATTCGCGCCCAGCTCCAAGGCTTCGCCCCGATGCAACCTGGCCGGGCCCTGCGCGACACCGGCATTGGCGCGATCATCCTGATGGACAGCCAGATCGACCACACCACCGGCCTGCTCAGCCTGCGCGAAGGTTGCCCACATCAAGTCTGGTGCACCGACATGGTCCATGAAGACCTGAGCACCGGCTTTCCGCTGTTCAACATGCTGACTCATTGGAATGGCGGGTTGAGCTGGAATCGCATCGAGCTCGACCAGAGCTTCACCATCGCCGCCTGCCCGAACCTGCGCTTCACCCCTCTACCCCTGCGCAGCGCCGCACCGCCCTATTCACCCCATCGCTTCGACCCGCACCCGGGGGACAACATCGGGCTGATCGTCGAAGACCTGCGCACCGGCGGCAAACTGTTCTATGCCCCGGGCCTGGGCAAGGTCGACGAGTCGTTGCTGGCGATCATGGCCGGCAGCGATTGCTTGTTGGTGGACGGCACGATGTGGGACGACGATGAAATGCAGCGCCGTGGCGTCGGCACCCGCACCGGCCGGGAAATGGGCCACCTGGCTCAGAACGGCCCCGGCGGTATGCTGGAAGTGCTGGAGCAACTGCCCGAGCAGCGCAAGGTCCTTATTCATATCAACAACACCAACCCGATCCTGGACGAAGACTCGCCCGAGCGGGCCGAGCTTGTACGTCGAAAGATTGAAGTGGCTTACGACGGAATGAGTATTGAGTTGTAGGAAGGCTGGAACGATTTTGGGAGTGGGGTTGTGGCGTCTCAGCCAACATTGATGCTGGCTGACCGGACGCTATCGTGAGCAAGCTCGCTCCCACAGTCGTCCGAGTCGTACTCGATATCTGAGTCACAGCAAAACCAGTGTGGGAGCGAGCCTGCTCGCGATGAGGCCAGCCCTGACGCCACAGAACCCAAGGGCATTTCCCGGAGAACCGAAATGACTGACACCCCCCTGTCCCCCGCCGAGTTCGAAGCGGCCCTGCGTGCCAAAGGCGCGTATTACCACATCCATCACCCCTATCACGTGGCGATGTATGAAGGCCGTGCCACTCGCGAGCAGATCCAGGGCTGGGTCGCGAACCGCTTCTACTATCAAGTGAATATCCCGCTCAAGGACGCCGCGATCCTGGCCAACTGCCCGGACCGGGAAGTCCGCCGCGAGTGGATCCAGCGCCTGCTCGACCATGACGGCGCGCCGGGAGAAGACGGCGGCATCGAGGCCTGGCTGCGGCTGGGCCAGGCGGTGGGCCTGGACCCCGACCAACTGCGCTCCCAGGAATTGGTGCTGCCCGGCGTGCGCTTCGCGGTGGACGCCTACGTCAACTTCGCCCGCCGGGCCAGTTGGCAGGAAGCCGCCAGCAGCTCGCTGACCGAACTGTTCGCGCCGCAGATCCACCAGTCACGCCTGGACAGTTGGCCCCAGCATTACCCGTGGATCGACCCGGCCGGCTATGAATATTTCCGCACCCGCCTGGGCCAGGCCCGGCGTGATGTGGAGCATGGCTTGGCGATCACCCTGCAGCACTACACCACCCGCGCAGGGCAGGAACGCATGTTGGAGATTCTCCAGTTCAAGCTGGACATCCTCTGGAGCATGCTCGACGCCATGACCATGGCCTACGAATTGAACCGCCCGCCCTATCACAGCGTGACCGACCAACGGGTTTGGCACAAAGGAATTAGCTTATGAGTTTCGATCGCAGCCAAACCCCGCGCTGGCGCCCCGGCTATCGCTTCCAGTACGAACCGGCCCAGAAAGGCCACGTGCTGCTCTATCCTGAAGGCATGATCAAGCTGAACGACAGCGCTGCGCTGATCGGTGGCCTGATCGACGGCGAACGGGATGTCGCGGCGATCATCGACGCGTTGGCCAAGCAGTTTCCCGACGTGCCGGAACTCGGTGATGACATCGAGCAATTCATGGAGGTCGCCCGTGCAGAGCACTGGATCGAACTTGCCTGACACCACCGGCCTGCCACCCAAGCCGGAAGTCGGCCTGCCGCTGTGGCTGCTGGCCGAACTGACCTATCGCTGCCCATTGCAATGCCCGTACTGCTCCAACCCCCTGGACTTCGCCGAGCAGGGCAAGGAGCTGAGCACCGAGCAGTGGTTCAAGGTGTTTCGCGAGGCTCGTGAGATGGGCGCCGCGCAGCTGGGTTTTTCCGGTGGCGAGCCGTTGGTGCGCCAGGATCTGGCCGAGTTGATCGCCGAGGCGCGCAGGCTCGGTTTCTATACCAACCTGATCACCTCCGGCATCGGCTTGACCGAACAGAAAATCAGCGACTTCAAAAAGGCTGGCCTGGACCATATCCAGATCAGTTTCCAGGCCAGCGACGAGCAGGTGAACAACCTCTTGGCCGGCTCGAAGAAAGCCTTCGCGCAAAAGCTGGAAATGGCCCGGGCGGTGAAGGCCCACGGCTACCCGATGGTGCTGAACTTCGTGACCCATCGGCACAACATCGACAAGATCGACCGCATCATCGAGCTGTGCATCGCCCTGGAGGCCGACTTCGTCGAACTCGCCACCTGCCAGTTCTATGGCTGGGCGCAGCTCAACCGCGTCGGCCTGCTGCCGACGCGGGAACAATTGGTGCGTGCCGAGCGCATCACCAATGAATACCGTGCCAAGCTGGAAGCTGAAGGTAATCCGTGCAAGTTGATCTTCGTCACGCCGGACTACTATGAAGAACGCCCCAAGGGCTGCATGAACGGCTGGGGCAGCATTTTCCTCACCGTCACGCCGGACGGCACGGCATTGCCCTGTCACGGCGCCCGGCAGTTGCCGGTGCAATTTCCCAATGTGCGCGACCACAGCATGCAGCACATCTGGTACGACTCGTTCGGCTTCAACCGTTTCCGCGGTTATGACTGGATGCCCGAACCGTGCCGCTCCTGCGATGAAAAGGAAAAGGACTTCGGCGGCTGTCGCTGCCAGGCGTTCATGCTCACGGGGGATGCCAGCAATGCCGACCCGGTGTGCAGCAAATCCGAACACCACGGGGTGATTCTCAAGGCGCGTGAAGACGCCGAGCACGCCACGCAAACCATTGAACAGTTGGCCTTTCGCAATGAACGAAACTCGCGCCTCATCGCTAAAGGCTGAGCCTTTCAGCGCCGCCCAAGCCGTTGCCGCCGGCACCGACTTCGCCGAACTGCAGGTCGGGCCCCTGGGCTTGTTCTGGAATGAATACCGCCCCGCGGACGGCGCCTGCCGGATCTGGCATTGGCAAGACGCCAAGGCCCGCTGCCTGACGCCGGACGGGTTCAGCGCGCGCAGCCGGGTCTATGAATACGGCGGCGGATCGTTCTGCCTGAGCCATGACGGCGTGCTGTTCGTCAATGAGGCCGACCAGCAGCTGTATCACCAATCGCTGAACGGCGAACGGCCCGTGGCGCTGACCTCTGGTGAATGCCGCTATGGGGATCTTGGCTTCGCCGACGGCCAGGTGTTGGCGGTGGAAGAACAGGCCAACCAGCATCGCCTGGTATCGATCGGGTTGGCGGATCATCAGCGGCATCTGCTGGCCGAAGGCGCCGATTTCTACGCTTCGCCAACCCTGAGCCCGGACGGCCAGCGGTTCGCCTGGATTGAGTGGAGCCGCCCGCATCAACCCTGGACAGCAACGCGGTTGATGTTGGCCGAACGTAATGCTTCGGGTTGGGGCGAGCCACGCTGTGTGGCCGGCGACGGTGAGCAAACGTCCATTCAGCAGCCGCGCTTCGACGCGGCCAATCGCCTTTACTGCCTGACTGATCGCGGTGGTTATTGGCAGCCCTGGAGGGCGTCGGCCCAAGGCCTGGAACCGTTGCCCGCCGCCGCAGCCGATCATGCCCCGGCGCCATGGCAACTGGGGGGCTGTACCTGGCTGCCGCTGGGTGAACACATGTACCTGGCGAGTTGGACCGAAGCGGGTTTCGGGCGCCTGGGTCTGTGTCGCGATGACCAGGCCTGTGAGGACTTCACCGGCACCTATAGCCGCTTTCGCAGCCTGGCGCTGGATGAGCGGTTCATCTACGCCATTGCCGCTTCGCCGACCCGCCCATCGGCGGTCATTGCCATCGAGCGACAGAGTCATGAAGTGGCGGTGCTGGTCGGCGGCGTCGCGCCATTGCCCGTCGAACAGATCAGCTGTCCTCGAACCCTGCGCTATCCATCCGGGTCAAGAGAGGCCCACGGGTTCTTTTACCCGGCCATGAATGCACCCGCAAAGCCGCCATTGGTGGTGTTCATTCACGGCGGCCCCACCTCGGCCTGTTATCCCCTGTTCGATCCCCGTATCCAGTATTGGACCCAGCGTGGCTTTGCCGTTGCCGATCTCAATTACCGCGGCAGCAGCGGCTATGGCCGGGCCTATCGGCAGGCGTTGCATTTGAATTGGGGCGTGGTGGATGTCGAGGATGCCTGCGCGGTGGTCGCTTACCTGGATGAACAAGGCCTGATCGACGGCCGTCATGCGTTCATCCGGGGCGGCAGTGCCGGTGGCTACACGACGCTCTGCGCCTTGGCGTTCCATGAGGTATTCCGTGCCGGCGCCAGCCTCTATGGCGTGAGCGACCCAGTCGCCCTCGGCCGGGCCACGCACAAGTTCGAAGGTGATTATCTGGACTGGCTGATCGGCGATCCGCAACAGGACGTCGAACGCTACCGCGCCCGCACCCCGCTGCTGCACGCCGGAAATATTCGCGTACCGGTGATCTTTTTCCAGGGCGAGCTGGACGCTGTGGTGGTGCCGCAGCAAACCCGCGATATGGTCAGTGCCTTACAGGCCAACGGCGTGGCGGTCGAGGCGCATTACTATCCGGATGAGCGCCACGGTTTTCGCAAGGCCGCGAACCAGGCGCATGCGCTGGAGCATGAGTGGTTGTTCTATCGCAAAGTGATGGACGGTGATCTGTAGCAAGCCAGAAAAACGGTGGGAGCGAGCTTGCTCGCGATAGCGGTGTGTCAGTCTATGGATATGTTGACTGGACCATGGCTATCGCGAGCAAGCTCGCTCCCACAGGGGGAATTTCATGACCGATGAATTCAGCGCTTGGCGATGATGTACACCGCATGCACGATGCCCGGGATGTAACCCAACAGCGTCAGCAGGATATTCAGCCAGAACGCCCCGCCGAAACCGACTTGCAGAAATACCCCCAATGGCGGCAGCAGAATGGCGATGATGATTCGAATGATATCCATGGATGACTCCTGATTGGCGATGGCTACGTTGCCATATAGCTCATTGACCCACGACCGCTCGTCAGGGTTCAGTGAAAAAAACAATCAGGCTGGCGGCCGAACGGCCAAATCCACTCACGACAAAAAAACGCAGGATCGGCATAGGGGACGGCCTTCATAGGCCGTTCCCCTGCCACACCACCCGGCATGCGGGTCCGCACCGGGCGGTTCGAGAGATTGAGGTCAGGAGAGACGCGGTAAACCCAAGCTGTCGAACCAGGCGATACTCAGCACACGGTTCAGCTCATACCGGCTGTTGCTCCACCAACGGCGAGCATTCCCCGCGATCTTCCTCGCGACTTCCACACTCGCCCCCAGTGCCCGCAACGCCCGGTAGGTCGTCGTTCCGCGCTTCCATTGCTTGAGCTGGATTGCTCGTAATCGGTGCCGTATCCATTCGTCCAGCTCGCGCCAGACGGCTGGGGTTTGCGACAGTCCGAAATAAGCTTTCCAACCCAGAATGTAAGGGCGCAGATCATCGACGATCTGCTGCAAACTACGGCCACATGAGCGTCGGGTGTGCCAGCGTATTCGCTGCTTGAACTGCTTTTGCGCTTTAAATGAGACGGCTCGCTTGGCTTCGCCCTGAGAGGCCCAGAAGGCGTATCCCAGAAACTTGCGACCAAACGCACTCGTCACCGCACTCTTGCTCTCGTTGACGCTCAAGTGCAGCTTTTCATACAGACACTTGAGCAAGGACATCACTCGCTGCCCGGCCTTCTGACTGCGAACGTACACATTCGCATCATCGGCATAGCGCACAAAACTATGACCTCGGCGTTCAAGCTCTCGATCCACTTCGTCCAGCAGCACGTTCGCCAGCAACGGCGACAGCGGGCCGCCTTGCGGCGTCCCCAGGCGGCTTTTCTCGACCACGCCATTGATCAGCGTTCCCGCATCCAGATACGCACGGATCAGGCGAATGACCGCCTGATCTGCTATCCGTTTGCGTAAGCGATCCATCAAGATGTCGTGGTCGACCCGGTCGAAGAACTTCTCCAGATCAACATCCACTACCACCTTGAGCCCCGCAGACACATGGCGCTGAGCCGCCAGGATGGCGTCCTGCGCACTGCGCCCCGGACGAAAGCCGTAGCTGTGTTCACTGAAGGTTGGATCGAGCAGTGGTTGCAGGACTTGCAGCAGCGCTTGTTGAATCAACCGGTCGGTGACCGTTGGAATGCCTAACTCGCGTTCACCGCCGTCAGGCTTGGGAATGACCACGCGCCGTACCGGACTGGGCCGGTAGACGCCTGAAAGAAGCTGTTCGCAGATCACAGGCCATCGGGACTGCAAAAGTTTGGCGGTCTGTTCAATGTCCAAACCGTCGACTCCAGCAGCTCCTTTGTTGGCCCTGACTCGTCTCCAAGCCCGTTTCAGGTTCGCTCTCGCAAAGGCCCGTTCCAGCAGCCCTTGCCCTGCGTTGTAGGATTCATCTTGCGGGCAATTGACCTCGTCGCTGATGGAGGCACTCACGGCTTCACCGCTCGCGTCCCTCCCATCCGCCCCGCGTTTGGCAGGCATCTGACTTCCGGTCTTTCGCATCAACATGGCCTATGACGCTTTCTCTCGTTCGGCCCTTCGTCAAAAAAAGAAAAAAAGACTACTACGGCCTCTGCTGACTTCTCGCTCCGGTTTGCACCGTCGCCCTTTCAGGCATAAGGCGAGATCTCCCCAGGTAAGAACGCAATCCTTCACCGCACAGCCGCCGGATCTACGCAGCCGCCCTTTGACCACAAGAGTTTCGCGGTTTTTGGCCCGCTCACCCTGGTCGGCTTCGCCTTATATCCGGTTCTTGTTCATCGGCTCACGGCTTCGCTCCACGCTTCCTCCCCACACTCGGTCGCCCTCATGCAGTTGCGCTTCACTTCATTCGCTGTGGTCAGCTTACGGCGGGACTTTCACCCACAAGATTGCGCCCATGCTGGGCGCACCAAAAGAAAACCCCGCCGAAGCGGGGCTTTGCAGACTGTTTCCCTGACATCCATTTCACTCCGCCGTCCTGGCAGAATCCTACGTGTCCGTGTTGTTGCCTTTGCGCGTCCTGCGCTACGTCCATGGAAGCTAGATTAGCCCTGGATCCAATCCACCGATAGAGGGAAAACGCCAGCACGATGTGTAAGCAAATGCTTACACATCGTCATCGTTTCAGAACTGGCTGGCTTCCAGCAGGAACAGCGACTCGCTGCCCGCCTTGACCGACGCGCTCAACGAATGAATACGCGGCAGCAGGCGGGCGAAATAGAACCGCGCCGTGCCCAGTTTGCTCGCGTAGAAATCATCCTGGCTTTCCTTGCCCAAGGCCGCCCTGGCCATCAGTGCCCACATGTAGGCATAGGCGGTGTAGCCGAACGCCTGGAGGTACTCCACCGACGCCGCGCCGATTTCATTCGGGTTGTTCTTCGCCCGGTCCAGCAACCAGTCGGTCAACTCGTCCAGCGTGTCGAGCGCGCTGTTCAACGGCTTGACGAATTCCTCCAGGTCGCTGCTCGCAGTGGCGGTGAAATGGCGGATTTCATCGGCGAACAACCGGTAGAACGCACCGCCACTGCCGACGATCTTGCGCCCAACCAGGTCCAGCGCCTGGATACCGTTGGTACCTTCGTAGATCTGGGTGATGCGCACGTCACGCACCAGTTGCTCCTGGCCCCATTCACGAATGTAACCATGGCCGCCAAACACTTGTTGGCCATGGACGGTGGTTTCCAGGCCCAGGTCGGTCAGGAAAGCCTTGGCCACCGGGGTCAGCAACGCCACCAGGTCTTCGGCGCGCTTGCGGGTGACAGGGTCTTCGCTGAACTTGGCGGTGTCCAGTTGCATCGCCACGTAGGTGGAAAATGCCCGGCCCCCTTCGTTCGAGGCCTTCATGGTCAGCAGCATCCGACGTACGTCGGGGTGGACGATGATCGGGTCAGCGACCTTGTCCTTGTTCTGCGCACCAGTGGGCGAACGGCTTTGCAGGCGGTCACGGGCGTATTCGACGGCGTTCTGGTAGGAACGCTCACCGGAGGCCAGGCCTTGGATGCCAACCCCCAGGCGCTCGTAGTTCATCATGGTGAACATCGCCGCCAGGCCTTTGTTCGGTTCCCCCACCAGGTAACCCACGGCTTCGTCGAAGTTCATCACGCAGGTGGCGGACGCCTGGATGCCCATCTTGTGTTCGATCGACCCGCAGTTGGCCGCGTTGCGCGCGCCCAGGCTGCCATCGGCATTGACCATGAACTTGGGCACCAGGAACAGCGAGATACCCTTGGGGCCTGCCGGCGCGTCCGGCAGCTTCGCCAGTACCAGGTGAATGATGTTCTCGGTGAGGTCGTGCTCGCCACCGGTGATGAAAATCTTCGTGCCACTGACCTTGTAGGAGCCGTCGGCCTGGGGTTCGGCCTTGGTGCGGATGATCCCCAGGTCCGTACCGGCGTGAGGCTCGGTCAGGCACATGGAACCGGCCCAGACGCCGGCGTACATGTTCGGCAGGTACGCCGCCTTCAGTTCTTCACTGGCATGGGCGTTGATCGACAGGCAAGCGCCGGCGGTCAGCATCGGGTACAGACCGAAGGACAGGCTGGCGGAGTTGACCATCTCCTCGACCTGGGCCGAAACGGCCTTGGGCATGCCCATGCCGCCGTACACCGGATCACCGCCGACACCGACCCAACCACCTTCAGCGTAAGTCTTGTAGGCCTGTGGGAAACCTGCTGGCGTGGTGACGGCGCCGTCGGCCCAGTGGCAGCCTTCTTCATCAGCGGCGCGGCTGAGGGGGGCGATGCTTTTGCTGGTGACCTTGCCGGCTTCCTCGAGGATCGCTTCGACCGTTTCAGCGTCTACGGTGTCGGCCAGCGCCGGCAGTTGAGCCCAGAGTTTCGCGACCTCGAACACTTCATTGAGGACGAAGCGCATATCGCGCAGGGGCGCTTTGTAGTCAGTCATGGCAAACCTCGCAAGATCTAAACAATTGGTTCGTAAGAGACGGTTTTCGCAATGACCTGAGTGTACCTCAACAACTTTTGCGACACATAGGGTCAACCCATGACTGTTTTGTTATTTTTAGTCACCATAGAAGTCAGGATGATTTACCGTGGCGAGGGAGCTTGCTCCCGCTTGAGTGCGCAGCGCTCACAAAGAGGGGCTATGGCGCAGCCCAGCGGGAGCAAGCTCCCTCGCCACGGATCAGTCAGAGTGCAAACAACTCCGCCGGCAGCTTCATCAGACAATCGCTCCCTGCTTCGATGGCAGCCCGATGAGCGGCAGTCCTTGGTAGCAGGCGCTTGAAGTAAAACTCGCACGTCGCCAATTTGGCCCGGCAGAAATCGCCATCTGCAGTGCCACTGTCGAGCTGAGCCTGGGCCACCAAGGCCATGCGCAACCACAAGTAGGCCAGGATGATGTAGCCGCTGTACATCAGGTAGTCCACCGAGGCGGCGCCCACTTCATCCGGATTTTTCATGGCCGCCATGCCGACCCGTGTGGTCAGCTCGCCCCATTGCTGATTGAGCCCATCGAGTTGCGCGACGTCGTCCTTGAGCTGCGGATGCTCGGCATTGGCGGCGCAGAATTTGTGAACGATCCGGGTGAAGCCACGCAGCAACTTGCCCTGGCTGCCCAACACCTTGCGCCCCAGCAGATCCAGCGCCTGGATGCCGTTGGTCCCCTCGTAGATCGGCGCGATGCGGCAGTCGCGCACCAACTGTTCCATGCCCCACTCGCGAATGAAGCCATGGCCACCGAACACTTGCATGCCGTGGTTGGTCACCTCCAGCCCGGTGTCGGTCATGAAGGCTTTGCAGATCGGGGTGAGAAACGCCAGCAGGTCCTCGGCCTCCTGGCGCGCGGTTGCGTCCGCGCTCAGGTGGGCGGTATCGAGCAGTTGCGCGGTGAAATACGTCAGTGCCCGGTTGCCTTCGTTGAAGGCCTTCATGGTCAGCAACATCCTGCGCACATCGGGATGAACGATGATCGGGTCGGCGGCTTTTTCCGGCGCTTTGGGGCCGGTCAGCGCACGCATCTGCAACCGGTCGTTGGCGTATTTGATCGCCCCCTGGAAGCTCGCCTCCCCCAGGCACAGGCCCTGCATGCCGGTGCCAAGCCGGGCGTGATTCATCATGGTGAACATGCAGTTGAGGCCCTTGTTCGGCTCGCCGATCAGGAACCCCTTGGCCCCATCGAAATTCAGCACGCAAGTGGCCGAGGCCTTGATGCCCATCTTGTGTTCGATCGAGCCACAGGAAACGCCATTGCGCGGCCCGGCCTCACCCGTGGCGTCGGGCAGGAACTTGGGCACGATGAACAACGAGATGCCTTTGGTCCCGGCGGGGGCGTCCGGCAGCTTGGCCAGTACCAAGTGGATGATGTTATCGCTCATGTCGTGTTCACCGGCGGAAATGAAGATCTTGCTGCCGGAGATCGCGTAGCTGCCGTCGGCCTGGGGCACGGCGCGGGTCTTGATGATGCCCAGGTCGGTGCCGCAGTGGGCTTCGGTCAGGCACATGGTGCCGGTCCACTGGCCGGCGGTGAGTTTGCTCAGGTAGGCCTGTTTCTGTTCTGCCGTACCGTGGGCGTGAATCGCCGACATGGCGCCGTGGGTCAGGCCCGGGTACATGCCCCAGGACGTGTTGCTGGAGCCGATCATCTCGCTGATGACCAGGCCCAGGGAGCTGGGCAAGCCTTGGCCGCCGTACGCCGGGTCCGCCGCCAGCCCATGCCAGCCGCCCTCCACGTACTGTGCGAAAGCCTGCTTGAAGCCTGTAGGCGTGGTGACTACGCCGTTGTCGAAATGGCACCCCTCTTCGTCACCGGAACGATTGAGCGGCGCCAGCACGTTTTCACAGAACCTGGCGCCTTCCTCGAGGATCGCGCTGACCATGTCCGGGCTGGCATCGCTGGCGCCCAGTTCGGCATAACGGCCATGGAAATCGAAGACGTGATCGATCAGAAAGCGCATGTCGCGCAGGGGGGCTTTGTACTCGGGCATGGTGGTTTTCTCCGGTAGCAGATCGTTTCAACCTACTGCCGGCCACCCTGGCCCACAATCACAGTCCAGACGCTGAATGCGCCGTCATCACTCAACCCACGGCGGTTTCCATGCGCACCGCGCCACGACGGTTCTGGCCGAACGCGACTACACAGTTACGCCCCGCGCCCTTGGCGTTATACAGCGCCTGGTCGGCGGACTTGAGCACTTCTTCGGGCGTACGTTGTTCGAGGCGTTCCGCGACGCCGATGCTGACCGTCACCGATACGCTGGAGGCACCCGCGCCGGAGCGACGCTGGCGGCCTTGCTGGTCGTCCTGGGGACGGCTGTCGGGATTGCGCAGCTGGATAGCGTACGTCTCGATGGACTGGCGGATGACTTCCAGATGGGGCATGCACTCGTCGATGGTCTTGCCGGCGAACACCAAGGCAAATTCCTCCCCGCCGTAGCGATACGCCCTACCGCCACCGCCGATCTTCGACAGTTTGCTGGCAACCAGGCGCAGCACCTGGTCGCCCACGTCATGGCCGTGGGTGTCGTTGAATTTCTTGAAATGGTCCACGTCGCTCATCGCCAACACATAATTGCGCCCCAGGCGCTGCATGCGTTCATTCAATGCCCGACGGCCCGGCAGGCCGGTGAGTTCGTCACGGAAGGCCATTTGATAGGCCTCGTGGGCGACCGCCGCAGCGATCATCAACATCACCTGGCTGCACATGATGTTCAGGGTGAACGGCAGGATGAAAGTTTTCGGCAACATCCAGAACAGCCCGAGCAACCCCACCAATTGCGCCGCGTGCAGTGGCCGGGGATTGCGCCAATATTGCCAGGCCAGCAGCAGGAATGCGGCGGCGAACATCGGGTAGGACAATTGAATCAGGCTCATCCAGGCACCGTGCAACGCGGGCCAGCGGATCTCCGAGAGCCACAACAGCAAGGCCTGGGGGAAACTCTGCTCCAGGGCCAGCGCCACGCTGCCAAAGACCAGTAGCACCGCGAACCGCGCCACCATGTCCTGGAACAGGTGGGTGCGCTCCTGCCAAGCCGCGAACAGCCCGAACAACAGCGGCAGCAACAGGCAGACGAGATGGAACACCACCGCCGCGTCTTCACGCACCTTGCCGTTATCGCGATAGAAGTCGGTCTGGGTGTCCAGGAGAAAGTAGGCGATGTACACGGTGACCATCAGAAACAGTTCACGTTGACGTCGGTAAACAGCGCAATACGCCCCGCCCAGCAGCAACACCAGCGTCGGGAGAACGTTGAACAGCGAGGTGAAGAAAACGTTGAGATCCTTGACGTAGGCAGCCGCAAGCCCCGCCACCAACAGTAGCAATGACGGTAGGAAATGGCTCAAACGTACAGCGGAAGAACGCGGCAAGGGTAAAGCTCCGACCCGGCTGATCAAAGATGGCATTGTGCCTGCAACTGGAGCAGTAAGGCACGCAAGATGTGACAGATGTCACACTGCCATCGCTGTAACGGCAGAGGGGACGGTTTTCTTAGGGTTGGGTTGGATGAATATTGTTTCAGGATCACTGTTGGTCAATGTGGGAGCGAGCTTGCTCGCGATAGCGTTTTTTCAGTCATCACATCCATGGGCTGACACACCGCTATCGCGAACAAGCTCGCTCCCACAAGGGCCTGCAGCGGATATAGATTTAGTGGCTATGAACATTCCAATGTGGGATTTGCGGCAGCCATGAAAAAGCCGCTGCTCCCGAAGGAAGCAGCGGCTTTTTTAGAAGAACCGCGTAAGGCTTAGTAGCCCAGCGCGAAGTCCTCTTCTTTCATGTCCATCAGGTTGTTGGCACCCGACAGCATGGTTGCCACGTGGGTACGGGTACGCGGCAGGATGCGCTGGAAGTAGAAGCGCGCGGTCTGCAGCTTGGCGGTGTAGAAGGCTTCTTCGGTGGTGCCGGCGGCGAGTTTTTCCGCCGCCAGGCGCGCCATGTCGGCCCAGAAATAAGCCAGACAGGCGTAACCGGAGTACATCAGGTAGTCCACCGATGCCGCGCCCACTTCTTCGCGATCCTTCATGGCTGCCATACCGACCTTCATGGTCAGCTCGCCCCATTCCTTGTTCAGCGCAGCCAGAGGTTCTACGAACTCCTTGACCGCTTCGTTGCCTTCGTTGCCCTGGCAGAACTTGTGGACGATCTTGGTGAAGCCCTTGAGTGCCTCGCCCTGGGTCATCAGCACTTTGCGGCCCAGCAGGTCGAGGGCCTGGATGCCGGTGGTGCCTTCGTACAGCATCGAGATGCGACTGTCGCGAACATTCTGCTCCATGCCCCACTCGGCGATGAAGCCGTGACCGCCGTAGATCTGCACGCCATGGTTGGCCGATTCGAAACCGACTTCGGTCATGAAGGCCTTGGCGATCGGCGTCATGAATGCCAGCAGCGCATCGGCCTTTTTCTTCTCTTCCTCGTCCACGCCGTACTTGACGATGTCGACCTGCTTGGCGGTGAAATACACCATCGCCCGGTTACCCTCGGCGAAGGCCTTCATGGTCAGCAGCATGCGACGCACGTCCGGGTGCACGATGATCGGGTCGGCGGCCTTGTCCGGCGCTTTCGGGCCAGTCAGGGAACGCATTTGCAGGCGATCACGGGCATATTTCAGGCCACCCTGGAAGCCGATCTCGGCGTGGGCCAGGCCTTGCAGCGCAGTGCCCAGACGCGCGGTGTTCATGAAGGTGAACATGCAGTTCAGGCCTTTGTTCGCCGGGCCGATCAGGTAACCGGTGGCCGCGTCGAAGTTCATCACGCAAGTGGCGTTGCCGTGGATGCCCATCTTGTGTTCCAGCGAACCGCAGCTCACCGCGTTGCGCTGGCCAATGGAGCCGTCGGCGTTAGGCAGGAATTTTGGCACGATGAACAGCGAAATGCCCTTGGTGCCAGCCGGTGCGTCCGGCAGGCGTGCCAGCACGATGTGGACGATGTTGTCGGCCATGTCGTGTTCGCCGGCCGAAATGAAGATCTTTGTACCGGACACCTTGTAGGAACCGTCGGCCTGAGGCTCGGCCTTGGTGCGCAGCATGCCCAGGTCGGTGCCACAGTGCGGTTCGGTCAGGCACATGGTGCCGGTCCATTCGCCGGACACCAGCTTGGTCAGGTAAGCCTCTTGCTGTTCGGGCGTACCGTGCTCGGAAATCGTGTTCATGGCGCCATGGGACAGGCCCGGGTACATACCCCACGACCAGTTGGCTTCACCGACCATCTCGCTGACCGCCAGGCCCAGGGACTCCGGCAAGCCTTGACCGCCATGCTCTACGTCGTGGGCCAGGCTTGGCCAGCCGCCTTCGACGAATTGCTTGTAGGCTTCCTTGAAACCGGTCGGCGTCTTCACGCCGGACTCGCTCCAGGTGCAACCTTCGATGTCGCCCACCCGGTTCAGCGGAGCCAGCACCTGCTCACAAAACTTGGCGCCTTCTTCGAGAATGGCGTCAACCATATCCGGAGTTGCGTCCTGGCAAGCCGGAAGGCTCTGATAGTGCGCTTCGTAGCCAAGCAGTTCGTCACGGACGAAGCGAATATCACGCAAGGGGGCCTTGTAGTCAGGCATAGCGATAAACCTCTTGATGTACCCGGGGATGAACGACCGCGTGGATTTGTTGTAGCGGTCAAACAGTTGTTTGAAACATACGTTTACGCCTAAATCTTGTCAAGCGCCGATCCGTTACCGCTCGTCCCATGCGTGAAATTCAGGCAATCAACGAACCGTGCTCCCATGACTTTAAAGCTTAGCGAGCCGGCTCGCTTCCACGCCATGACTGTCAACCCTGACAGGTTCGGCGCTGAGAAAAAGCTGATGTACTGGTCCTGAGGCAACCGAGCTGGGCCACTTCGGTCCAGACTAGTTCCGAATGGAGGAAAGCGCATGAGCACTCAATCCGCAGAAGACAGTTCGAATCGCGCACCAGGTGAATTGGACCGGAAATTTGGTACCGATGGTTATATCCGATTCAATGACCGAGGTAGCGTCACCACCCTTACTCACGACAGGGACGGCAAATTAGTCTTTGCCTTGCAACTCGAAGATCGTTTTGCACTGACGCGCTACCTGCGTGACGGGATCAAGGACGAGGCGTTCCAGGAGATTGGTTGGAATTTTCGGGATGGCGACAAGAGCCTGCCGACCCGCGTACTGGTGCAAGAGGATCAGAAAATCCTGCTCATCGGGGCTTCATCCCTGAACACAGCGAGAGAATGGAACCCGGCGGCCGTGCGCTTTCTTGCCAATGGCGGCCATGACATCGTGTTTGGCCGACGAATCCTCCCTGGACCAGTCAATGCAAACAGTGGGGAGACAGTGAATTACAAAAACGTGGATGGATGCCTGCAAAAAGATCAACGCATTCTGATCTGTGCCACTTACTACCTTTATCCTGATGCAGAAAAACCAGAGGAAACCCTTAGCCGCCTGTTTTGCCTACAACCCAATGGGGAACTTGATGCTGGCTTCGGCGCAGGTCGCGGCTTTATTGATATCCGGTTCCATGATCAAGCCAGTTTCGCCTGTAATGTGCATGTCCAAAGCGATAGCAAGATCATCGTGGCGGGCAGTTGGCGACGCCTGGGCGAAAGACCAAGAACGCGGACCGTTGCTCGCTACCTGCCGACAGGCGAACTGGATCTTGACTTCGGCAGTGGCGGTTTCGCCGATATCGTTGTTGAAGAAAACACCGGGCACTTACTGCCTGCCGAACGTTTTCAACCGAATATCGTTGCCCGCGTGCTGGTCCAGAATGACGACAAGATTCTCGTCGCCGGCTACGCAAACGCTCCCGACGACTTGCGAAGCGGCTTACTTGTCAGGCTGGAGGCGAGCGGTGCACTGGATGGAAGTTTCAATGATGGTGAACCGCTGTTGATTTCTCGCCCTTTAAATAAACTGAGCCACAACTCTATGACTCTGCAACCGGATGGCAGAATCGTGGTGGTAGGCACAGCCATCATGGCTGGTGTAAACATGCGGCAGTACGAGCGCGTGACTCAGAACGGACAGTTAGAGGGTTTCTTTTTGGGGCAAAGCCCCGGCGACTGTGCCGATGTGACCGTTCAACCTATGGGAAGGGTTGTTATGGCAGGCAGCTCCGTTGTGGACAACTGGATTAGCCCGACGGCCTGGGGATACATGGGAAGCTAGCGAGGCTAGCATGGAATGCACTCGACGGTTACGCAAGAATAAAGGCGTCGCTTGAACCGTTGAGTGCATCGACTTCATGCGACGCCAACGAACGAAAGATCAGGCAAAGGTATCGATCAACGTCCCCAGCATTTCATCGGAAGCCTTGGCAACGTTCACGCCCAGTTCCACCTGAAACTTACCCTGGGACATTTCAACCATGTTGCTGGCGAGATCCGATTGCTGACTGCGGTCCACCGAACGCAGGCGATCGACCTGCACGTCGGACGACTGGCTGGTGACCGAACGTTCGATCGTGTTGTTGGCGATCTGGCTGGAGGCCTGATCGACGCGGTTCTGCCCTGTCTGAATCGTGCTCAGACCGGCATAGAACGCGGTGTTTCCTGAGATTTCCATGGCAGGGTTCGTCTTCTTGAAGGGTCGACAGTGGCCATTGAACCAGAAGCCCCGGGAAAAGGCCCGACAAAAACACTAATGGCACAGTGCCGCGTCATAGGCAAAACCTTGGCGGGCCTCAGTCCAGCAGATCCAGTTGCAGGTGTTCGGCCACGGCTTCGGCCGTCACGCTCTGGATCCGCGCCACCCGGCCCAGGCACGGAGTCGGCAGCCGCTCGGCCAAGGTTGCCAGGTTTTCTTCCAGGCGCGAGGTGGCCGGGTCGATGATGTTCGCGACCCAACCGGCAAGCTGCAAACCATCACGGGCGATCGCCTCGGCGGTCAACAAGGCGTGGCTGATGCAACCCAGGCGCACGCCCACCACCAGGATCACCGGCAAGCCCAGCGCGATCGCCAGGTCGGAAAGATTGTCCTGGCCGGACAGCGGCACGCGCCAACCACCCGCGCCTTCGATCAAGGTGAAATCGGCGCCCAGCGCCAGCACTTCACGCATCGGGCCTAGCAGCGACTGCACCGTCAACGCAACGCCCGCTTCCCGGGCGGCCAAGTGCGGCGCTATCGCCGGTTCGAACGCCACCGGATTGACCTGTACGTAAGTCAACGGTATCGAGCATTCGGCCAACAAGGCCAAGGCATCGGCGTTGCGCAGGCCCTTGGGCGTCACGTCGCAGCCGGAGGCCACGGGTTTTCCGGCAGCCGTGCTCATGCCAGCTAGCCGCGCGGCATGCAGCAGGCCCGCCGCGACAGTGGTCTTGCCTACATCGGTGTCGGTGCCGGTAATGAAATAGGCCTGGCTCATAGCGGTTTCTCCAAAACGGCGTAGACCACCTGGTAAGTTGCCGGCAGCCCCTGGGCCTGACGAAATTGCTCATAGGCTTCAACCAGCGCGAGAATCCGCGCCCTGCCCGTCAAGCCGCCCGGGCGACCCGGGTTCAGATTGTGGGCACCCAACGCTTTCAGTTCATGGGTCAGGCTGCGCACATAGGGGTAATACAGCACATGGGGACGGTTTTCCAGACTGACGACATTCAGCCCGCTGGCCGCGCAAAGGTGCTGATACGTCTCAAACCCACGGAAACGGTTGACGTGCACCAAGCCATCCACCTGACGCCAACTGTCGCGCAATTCGTACAGAGTGCCCACACAGAGGCTGGTAAAGGCCAACACCCCACCCGGTTTCAACACGCGATGGGCCTCGCTCAGCACTGCGGCAAAATCCGCACACCATTGCACCGCCAGGCTGGAGAACACCAGGTCGCAGCTCGCCGCTTGCAAAGGCAGCCGCTCAGCATCACCGGCGACAAAATACGCGGCGCCACCTTGGGGACGCGCATGGTTGAGCATGCCTTCGGCGATATCCAGCGCCAGGCCGTTTGTCTCACCGAAACGTGCGCCCAGTGCCCGAGTGAAATAACCGGTGCCACAGCCCAGGTCCAGCCAACGTTGCGGCATGAATGAAGGCGGCAAGCGGCCGAGCAATTGCTGGCCGACATCGCGCTGCAACGCCGCCACGCTGTCGTAACTGGTCGCTGCACGGGAAAACGAAGCCGCTACCTGGCGCTTGTCAGGCAAGACGCCGGGCAATTTGGGAAGAGACAAATCAGTCATCACCGGACTCATGCAAAAAAGCCTGGATCGCGCCCGCTACACCGTGGGGGTCCTCCAGAAGAAATCCGTGGCCGGCCTGTTCGATCAAACCGATTTCGACATCCGGCAGCAAGACCAGCAAATCCCCCGCGGCCTCGGCCGGTACCAGGGCGTCGAGCCCGGCAAACAGATGCAGTTGCGGGCCACGGAAGCTCTGCAACGCGGCGCGGGTGTCCAATCGCGCCAGCAGTTCGAGCCCGGCCATCAATATTTCGGGCGGAGTGCTCGGTGCCCCGGCCAACAACAACCGCGACAACCCGCGCGGATCATTGCAGCCCTGGGCACACAGCAAACTGAAACGCTTGAGGGTCTGGCGTGGGTCGGCAGCGCACCCGGCGAGAAAACCATCGAAGGTTTCACCGACCATCGCGCTCGGCCATTGCTCGTGGGCGACAAAGGACGGATTGCTCGCCAAGGTCAACACGCCGCAGCAGCGCTCCCCCCGACGCGCCGCCAGCGCCGAGGCCAGCATACCGCCCAGGGACCAACCGCCCAGCCAGGCGTCCTGGGGCACGGTGGCGTCCAATTCTTCGAGCCATTCATCGGGATCGCTCGACAACAACGCCGGCAACGGCTCGATTTCCACCCGAAGATGTTCGTCGAGCCCTTGCAAGGCCGCCGCCAGCGGTTCCAGCGGTGAAACGCCCAAGCCCCAACCGGGCAACAAAATCAGTCGATCACGCATGGCTTGGCTCCGGCCCCAACAGGGCAAAACACTCGGCCAGTGCATTCAACAATAACTGCACCTGGGCCTCACTGTGGGCGGCGGTCAGGGTCACGCGCAAACGAGCGCTGCCGGCCGGCACGGTGGGTGGTCGGATCGCCGTGACCATCAGCCCGCGCTCGCGCAGCATCTGCGACACGCGCATGGCCCGCCCCGCATCGCCCACCAGGATCGGCTGGATCGGTGTGAAGCTGTCCATCAATTGCAGGCCGATCTGCTCGGCGCCCTGGCGGAACTGGCGGATCAACAGCTGCAGGTGTTCGCGCCGCCAATGCTCGTCGCGCAGCAGTTCCAGGCTCTTGAGCGTCGCGCAGGCCAGGGCCGGCGGTTGGCTGGTGGTGTAGATGTAGGGGCGAGCGAACTGGATCAGGCTTTCGATCAGTTCCTCGCTACCCGCGACGAAGGCCCCGGCAGTGCCGAAGGCTTTGCCCAAGGTGCCCACCAATACCGGCACGTCATCCTGGTTCAAGCCGAAATGCTCGACGATACCGCCGCCGTTGGCCCCTAGAGGGCCGAAACCGTGGGCATCGTCGACCATCAGCCAGGCGCCCTTGGCCTTGGCTACGCGGGCCAGGGCCGGCAAGTCGGCAATGTCGCCGTCCATGCTGAACACGCCGTCGGTGACCACCAGGGTATTGCCGGTGGCCTTCTCCAGGCGGTTGGCCAGACTCTGGGCATCGTTATGCAGGTATCGGTTGAAGCGCGCACCGGACAACAGCCCGGCGTCAAGCAGCGAAGCATGATTGAGGCGGTCTTCCAGCACCGTGTCGCCCTGCCCCACCAGCGCAGTGACCGCGCCGAGGTTGGCCATGTAGCCGGTGGTGAACAGCAGCGCCCGCGGACGCCCCGTCAGGTCGGCCAAGGCTTCTTCCAAGGCGTGATGAGGGCTGCTGTGGCCGACCACCAAATGGGAAGCGCCGCCACCGACACCCCAACGCGCCGCGCCGGCGCGCCAGGCTTCGATCACTTGCGGATGATTGGCCAGGCCCAGGTAATCGTTGTTGCAGAACGCCAGCAGCGGCTGGCCGTCCACCACCACTTCCGGGCCCTGGGGGCTTTCGAGCAGCGGGCGCTGGCGATAGAGGTTGTCGGCACGACGGGCAGCCAGGCGTGCGGCGAGATCGAAGGGCATGCAGGCCTCGGGGTGAACCACTTATTTAAGACGGGTGAGATCCCCTGTGGGAGGGCTTTTGTGGGAGTCGAGCTTGCTCGCGATGAGGGCTCCACGGTCTATGGCAAGACCGCGTTACAGTTCATCGCGAGCAAGCTTGGCTCCCACAAAGCCCGCTCCCACACTGGGTTTTGCGTCAACTCAAACAGCGGCGTTATAGAACTGCTCGCTGCTTTTCTGCTCCACCAGCGCCTGTTCAATCGCCGCCTGGTGCACTTCGTCGGCGTGTTCTTCGCGGGCTTCGGGCTGGATGCCCAGGCGTGCGAACAATTGCATGTCCTTGTCGGCTTGCGGGTTGGCGGTGGTCAACAGCTTGTCGCCGTAGAAAATCGAGTTGGCGCCGGCAAAAAATGCCAGGGCCTGCATCTGCTCGTTCATCGCTTCACGGCCAGCGGACAGGCGCACATGGGACTGGGGCATCATGATCCGCGCCACGGCGAGCATGCGGATGAAATCGAACGGATCGATGTCTTCGGCATTCTCCAGCGGCGTGCCGGCGACTTTGACCAGCATGTTGATCGGCACCGATTCCGGGTGCTCCGGCAGGTTCGCCAGTTGGATCAGCAGGTTGGCGCGGTCGTCCAGGGACTCGCCCATGCCCAGGATGCCGCCGGAGCAGATCTTCATCCCCGAATCACGCACATAGGCCAGGGTTTGCAGGCGCTCGCTGTAGGTACGGGTGGTGATGATGCTGCCGTAGAACTCCGGCGAGGTATCGAGGTTGTGGTTGTAGTAGTCCAGGCCGGCCTGGGCCAGCGCTTCGGTCTGCTCCTGGTCGAGACGGCCCAGGGTCATGCAGGTCTCCAGGCCCATGGCCTTCACGCCTTTGACCATTTCCAGCACATACGGCATGTCCTTGGCCGACGGATGTTTCCAGGCCGCGCCCATGCAGAAACGGGTCGAACCGATGGCCTTGGCCCGGGCGGCCTCTTCGAGGACCTTCTGCACTTCAAGCAATTTCTCTTTATCCAGGCCGGTGTTGTAGTGACCGGACTGCGGACAATATTTGCAATCTTCCGGGCAAGCGCCGGTCTTGATCGACAGCAGCGTGGAAACCTGGACGCGGTTGGCGTCGAAGTGCGCGCGGTGCACGGTCTGCGCCTGGAACAACAGGTCATTGAATGGCTGGACAAAGAGTGCTTTGACTTCGGCCAAAGACCAGTCATGACGCAGGTTGGCAGTGGTGCTGGCGCTCATGGGCATTTCCTTGATTATGCTTGGCTAGCGCCTGGGGGATGGAATACCCACAGGCGCGACACGGATGTTCGGCATATTTAAGGAAGAGTCATGCGCTGTCAACCACGTTACAAAGGACCGGTTTACATCTGGTTAAAAAACAAACAATCCTGCTTATTGTGCGGAGAAAGCACCGACACACCACAGCCTATCTGCACCCCCTGCGAAAGCGAGCTGCCCTGGCTCGGCGATCAATGCGGCATTTGCGCCCTGCCACTGCCCATGGCCGGATTGCGTTGCGGCCAATGTGCCTCGCGGCCGCCGGCCTTCGAGCGGGTCCTGGCGCCCTGGGCCTACGACTTCCCGGTGGACAGCCTGATCACCCGCTTCAAGCATCAGGCGAAATGGCCCCTGGGTCGGCTGCTGGGCGAACTGCTGGCGCAGTCGCTGCAACACCATTTCGACGAAGGGCTGGAACGGCCCGACGCACTGGTTCCGGTGCCACTGGCGACTCGGCGCCTGCGCCAGCGCGGCTTCAACCAGGCGGCGCTGCTGGCCCGCTGGCTCAGTGGGCCGCTGGCGATCCCTTGCGAAGAAAACCTGCTGCGACGCACCCAGGACACCCCCGCCCAACAGGCACTCGACGCCCGGGCCCGGCGACGCAACCTGCGTCAGGCCTTTGCCCTCGCGCCCCAGGCAGCGTTGCGCAACCGTCACCTGGCATTGGTCGACGATGTGCTCACCACCGGCGCCACCGCCCAGGCGCTGGCCGCCCTGTTGCGCGATGCCGGCGCTGCGCGGGTCGATGTGTATTGCCTGGCCCGCACGCCAAAACCCGGTGAGCCGGCTTGACGTGTCGCGCCCAAGGCGCCAACGTCCGCTCATCGACCTTTGCACGCAGTTTTCTGCCATGTCATTGCCCACACTCCTGACCCAGCACATCGTTCGGCGACCCCAACGCATCGCCCTGTTGCAGCACATCGCCGAACAGGGTTCGATCACCCGCGCCGCCAAGAGTGCGGGCCTGAGCTACAAGGCAGCGTGGGATGCCATCGATGAGCTGAACAACCTCGCGGACCAACCGCTGGTAGAACGCAGCGTCGGCGGCAAGGGCGGTGGTGGCGCCAAGCTGTCGGAGGAAGGCCAACGCGTGCTGCGCCTGTATCAGCGCCTGCAAGCACTGCAGGCGCAACTGTTGGAAGCCAGCGAAGACGCCGGCGACCTGGGTCTGCTCAGTCGCCTGATGCTACGCACCAGCGCCCGCAATCAATTGCATGGCAAGGTCCTGGGCATCGAGGCCCAGGGCCACAACGACCGGGTACGCCTGGAGCTGGCCCGGGGCCTGGTCATCGAAGCGCAGATCACCCATGACAGCACGCTGCGCCTGGAGCTGGGTATCGGTACCGACGTGGTGGCGCTGATCAAGGCCGGCTGGCTGGAATTACACCCAATCGAACACGCGCAAAAACCGGGAATCAATACCCTGCGCGGCGTGATCGAGCAGGTCGACGCCGCCGAAGACGGCCCCAGCGAAGTGCGCATCGGCCTGCCCAACGGCCAGACGCTGTGCGCCTTGGCCGACCCGCTTCAGTTGCAAGCGCAGAACCTGGCAGCCGACTCACCGGTGCAAGTGACGTTTTGTGCCACAAATGTGCTGCTCGGCACACCGCTGTAGCGCGCTGCAACAATAGTTTCATCGACCCGCTTTAAGGTGACTGCCAAAACCAGCAGGGAGCCTGATGATGAGCCTATTAGAAGAAAACCAATCCACCGACCTGGAAAAGATCGTCGGCCTGAGCCGACGCAGTTTCATCAGCGCCGGCGCCCTGTGCGGCGCGGCGATGTTCCTGGGCGGCAACCTGCTGAGCCGCAGCGTGCTGGCCGCCGCCGTGAGCGAAGGCAACAGCCGGCTGCTGGGTTTCAACAGCATCGCCGCCGCCACGGCCGACACCATTACTCTGCCGCCGGGCTACAAAGCCTCGGTGCTGATCAGTTGGGGCCAGCCACTGCGCAAAAATGCACCGGCGTTCGACCCCAGTGGCAATGGAACAGCCCGCGCTCAGGAAGAGCAGTTTGGCGACAATAACGACGGCATGAGCCTGTTCGAATTCCCCGGCGACAAGAACCGGGCGCTGATGGCGATCAACAACGAGTACACCAACTACCAATACCTGTTCCCTCACGGCGGCCAGCCGCAGTCGGCCGAAGACGTGCGCAAGGCCCAAGCCGCCGAAGGGGTGTCGGTGATCGAGATCCAGCGTCGTCGCGGCCAGTGGCAGTTCGTCCAGGAATCGCGCTACAACCGCCGGATCCACGGCAACACGCCGATTCGCCTGCGTGGTCCGGCAGCCGGCCACGACCTGCTGAAAACCAGCGCCGACAAGAGCGGCAAAAAAGTGCTGGGGACTTTCCAGAACTGCGCCAACGGCATGACGCCGTGGGGCACTTACCTAACTTGCGAAGAAAACTTCACTGACTGCTTCGGCAGCAGCAAGACCGACCTGCAGTTCGACGCGGCACAAAAACGCTATGGCGCCACCGTCACCAGCAGTGAAATCAACTGGCACCTGCACGACCCACGTTTTGACCTGGCGAAGAACCCCAACGAACTCAATCGCCATGGCTGGGTGGTGGAAATCGATCCGTTCGATCCAGAATCCACGCCGGTGAAACGCACTGCCTTGGGCCGCTTCAAACACGAAAACGCCGCCCTGGCCCAAACCAATGACGGTCGCGCGGTGGTGTACATGGGCGACGATGAACGCGGTGAGTTCATCTACAAATTCGTCAGTCGCGAGCGCATCAACCATCGCAATGCCAAAGCCAACCGCAACCTGCTGGACCACGGCACCTTGTATGTGGCGCGCTTCGATGCCGGCGACGGCAACCCGGACCACCCCAAAGGCAAGGGCCAGTGGATCGAGCTGACCCACGGCAAGAATGGCATCGATGCCAGCAGCGGTTTCGCTGACCAGGCCGAAGTGCTGATCCATGCGCGCCTGGCCGCCAGTGCCGTTGGCGCCACGCGCATGGACCGTCCGGAGTGGATCGTGGTCAGCCCCAAGGACGGCCAGGTCTATTGCACCCTGACCAACAACTCCAAGCGCGGCGATGCCGGCCAACCGGTGGACGGACCAAACCCTCGGGCCAAGAATGTCTACGGACAGATCCTGCGCTGGCGCACCGACCGCGACGATCATGCCTCCAAGACCTTCTCCTGGGATCTGTTCGTGGTCGCCGGCAACCCGACAGTACACGCCGGCACGCCGAAAGCCGGCTCGTCCAACATCAACGCCCAGAACATGTTCAACAGCCCCGATGGCCTGGGCTTCGACAAGGGTGGACGGTTGTGGATCCAGACCGACGGCGACTCGAGCAACGCCGGGGACTTCGCTGGCATGGGCAATAACCAGATGCTCTGCGCCGACCCCAACAGCGGTGAAATCCGCCGCTTCCTGGTCGGGCCGGTAGGCTGCGAAGTGACCGGGATCAGTTTCGCGCCGGACTACAAGACGATGTTCGTCGGGATCCAGCATCCCAGCGGCGGCTCGACGTTCCCTGAGCACCTGCCCAATGGCAAGCCGCGGTCTTCGGTGATGGTGATTACCCGGGAAGATGGCGGGGTCATCGGCGCCTGACACTTTGTGGCGAGGGAGCTTGCTCCCGCTGGGTTGCGCAGCGACCCCATTTTTTATGGGCGCTTCGCACCCAAGCGGGAGCAAGCTCCCTCGCCACGAAGAGCGATGCAAGTCTCATCGATCAATCTCGACTGCTTTGCGCTACCATGCTGGGCCGGACGCGGCAGCCCTGCCGCTGCGCAGGAGTCAGCATGTCCCATCCGTTTGAAACCCTCACGCCCGACCTTGTGCTCGATGCCGTTGAAAGCATCGGCTTTCTCAGCGATGCCCGCGTGTTGGCCCTCAACAGCTACGAGAACCGCGTCTATCAGGTCGGCATCGAAGATTCCGAGCCGCTGATCGCCAAGTTCTACCGCCCCCAGCGCTGGACCAACGAAGCGATCCTGGAAGAGCACAGCTTTACCTTCGAACTGGCCGAATACGAAGTGCCGGTGGTGGCGCCGCTGATCCACAACGGCGCCAGCCTGCACGAACACGCCGGGTTTCGTTTCACCCTGTTTCCTCGTCGCGGTGGCCGGGCGCCGGAGCCGGGCAATCTCGACCAACTCTATCGCCTGGGACAATTGCTCGGACGCTTGCACGCGCTCGGGGCAACGCGACCGTTCGAACATCGCGAAGCCCTGGGCGTGAAAAATTTCGGCCACGATTCACTGGCCACCGTCCTGGCAAGCGGCTTCGTCCCCCGCAGCCTGCTCCCGGCCTACGAGTCGGTTGCCAGGGACCTGCTCAAGCGCGTCGAAGAGGTCTACGCGGCCACGCCCCACCAGAACATCCGCATGCACGGCGATTGTCACCCCGGCAACATGATGTGCCGCGACGAAGTGTTCCACATCGTCGACCTGGACGACTGCCGCATGGGCCCGGCGGTGCAGGACTTGTGGATGATGCTCGCCGGCGATCGCCAGGAATGCCTGGGGCAATTGTCGGAACTGATGGACGGCTACCGTGAGTTCCACGACTTCGACCCGCGTGAACTGGCGCTGATCGAGCCGCTGCGAGCCCTGCGCCTGATGCACTACAGCGCCTGGCTGGCGCGCCGCTGGGACGACCCGGCCTTCCCCCGCAGCTTCCCGTGGTTCGGCAGCGAACGTTACTGGGGTGACCAGGTGCTGGCGTTGCGCGAGCAACTGGCGGCGCTTAATGAAGAGCCGTTGAAGTTGTTCTGACCATGCTGCGGCCCCCCTGTGGGAGCGAGCTTGCTCGCGATGGCGATCGAACATTCAACACCTGTGTCGAATGACATACCGCTATCGCGAGCAAGCTCGCTCCCACAAAGGGATTGCGCTGAAACGCTCACAAAGGTTCGCAGCACAATCTGACAAATCTCCTTACAATCACTCCTTTGTTAGCTGCCTAAGCAAGGATTCTGCATGCAAGCCGCCAACCCGCGCCGCGGGTACATCCTGGGCCTGAGCGCCTACATCATCTGGGGTCTGTTCCCGATCTACTTCAAGGCCATCGCCAGCGTGCCTTCGGTGGAAATCATCATCCACCGGGTGCTGTGGTCGGCCCTGTTCGGCGCGGCGTTGCTGCTGGTCTGGAAACACCCGGGTTGGTGGCGCGAACTGCGGGACAATCCACAGCGCCTGGCGATTCTCGCCCTGAGCGGGACACTGATCGCGGCCAACTGGCTGACCTACGTCTGGGCGGTGAACAACGAGCGCATGCTCGAAGCGAGCCTGGGTTACTACATCAACCCGCTGGTGAACATGTTGCTGGGCATGGTGCTCCTCGGCGAGCGCCTGCGCCGCATGCAATGGCTGGCGGTGGGGTTGGCGGCCGTCGGCGTGGCGCAGCAGGTCTGGCAAGTGGGCAGCCTGCCGTGGGTGTCGCTGGTACTGGCGCTGACCTTCGGTTTCTACGGGCTGATCCGCAAACAGGCGCCAGTCAAGGCATTGCCGGGGCTGGTGGTGGAAACCTGGATGCTGGTGCCGATCGCCATCGCCTGGTTGCTGTTCAATCCCACGGCCACCAGTGCCCAGGCCGCTTTCTGGACCACCTCCGAAGCCTGGTGGCTGGTGGCGGCGGGTCCCGTGACACTGGTTCCGTTGGTGTGCTTCAACGCCGCAACACGGCATTTGCCCTACACTACCATCGGTTTTCTCCAGTACATCGCACCGACCCTGGTGCTGCTGCTCGCCGTGTTGCTGTTCGGTGAGCACCTGTCGTCCAGCACGCTGGTGGCGTTCCTGTTCATCTGGGCTGGGCTGGCGGTGTACAGCGTCGATGCGGTGATCAGCATGCGCCGGCGCAGCTGATCAAAAAACGCACAAACCTCTACAGGCCACGTCCGGCGTGGCCTGCGCTTATCTTTCCCAAGGTTATCCACAGCGTGATCCCCGCCGTTTGTGCACAAGCGCTTGAAAATTGGTGATTTTTTGATCATTGGTCGCTGAGCCCCGGCAGGCCTGGGCTGGGGCCGGGTCTCTACAGGTTATCCACAGGCAGGCGCAGTTTTTCCTTGGATAACCTTCATTACGCTTCGTCGCTGAGCTTGAGCTCCACCATCAACTCATCGGCCAAGGTTTCCAGGCGTTCCTGCAAGGTCTCCAGCGACAGGGTCAAGGGCACGCCCAGGATCGCCTCGGCATGAAACAGCAGCTCGCTGCTCATCGGTGCCGGCCGGACGTGGGTCACCAGGCGCTCGACATTGACGCCCTGTTCGCTCAACAACCGGGTGATGTCCCGCACGATGCCGGGACGATCATTACCCACCAGTTCCATGGTGATGGGTTTCCAAGCGCAGGACTCCTCGACGGCGCTTTCCGCGATCAACACGCGGATGCCGTGGGCCGTCAGCCCCTGCAGGGCTTCGATCAATTCTTCATGGGCCTCGGCCGGGGCGCTGATTCGCAGGATCCCGGCAAACTGCCCGGCCAGGTGCGACATCCGGCTTTCCAGCCAGTTACCGCCATGCGCGGCGATGCATTCGGCGATGCGCTCGACCTGCCCGGGCTTGTCCGGGGCGAAAACAGTGATGACGAGGTGGTCCATGGCGCAGTCCTCTTGTTGTGGAACGGACAGTATAGGCAGCTGATCTGCGAGCAGACGGTGGCCTGGAGATTTATACCTCTCCCTGTGGGAGCAAAGCTTGCTCGCGATACAGGCACCTTGGTTCCCAGAAGAATCGAGTTGATTTCATCGCGAGCAAGCTTTGCTCCCACAGGATGACATCAGCGGCATCGTGTACAAACCTTGAGATTTATCTGGAACAATCCATCTGTTTTTTGAGAACATCCCGTGTCCCGACGTGACCGTAACACTTTAGTCGGTCGCGGAACGACGCAATTAGTCTAATTTTCACAACCGCAATTGATCATGTAGTATTCCGCAGCGCGCACTACATAATCGCGACACCCCTGTTGTACCGATGTCTGCTTAAGGCCAGTCGCATCCCTGAAAAGCCCCGTCAGCAAGGCTTGAATACCCAGCCGCCAGCGATGGCATGTACTGGTTCCGGGGTTTGTGGTTTAAATGTCCCGAGGCTTCATTGTCAAAATCGAAGAGCTGAAAAGCGAAATAGCTGAGCAGAGTGAGGCAAGCAATGACTGAACACGTTCAAGTCGGTGGCCTGCAGGTCGCCAAAGTCCTGTTCGACTTCGTGAATAACGAAGCCATTCCCGGAACCGGCCTCACCGCCGACGCGTTCTGGGCCGGTGCCGACAAGGTCATCCACGACCTGGCCCCGAAGAACCAAGCCCTACTCGCCAAACGCGATGATTTCCAGGCGCGGATCGATGCCTGGCACCAGGCCCGTGCCGGCCAGGCCCACGACGCCGTGGCTTACAAAGCCTTCCTGCAAGACATTGGCTACCTGCTGCCAGAAGCGGCGGACTTCCAGGCCACGACCCAAAACGTCGACGACGAAATCGCCCGCATGGCCGGCCCGCAGCTGGTGGTGCCGGTGATGAACGCCCGCTTTGCCCTCAACGCCTCGAACGCCCGCTGGGGTTCGCTGTACGACGCGCTGTACGGCACTGATGCCATCAGCGAAGCCGATGGCGCGGAAAAAGGCAAAGGCTACAACAAGGTACGCGGCGACAAGGTCATCGCCTTCGCCCGCGCCTTCCTCGACGAAGCGGCCCCCCTGGCGGCCGGCTCCCATGTCGATTCCACCGCGTATAAAATCGTCGACGGCAAACTGGTCGTCGCTCTCAAGGGTGGCAGCAACAGCGGCCTGCGTGACGATGCCCAGTTGATCGGCTTCCAGGGCGATGCCTCGGCACCGACCGCCGTGCTGCTGAAACACAACGGCCTGCACTTCGAAATCCAGATCGATGCCAGCACGCCCGTCGGCCAGACCGACGCCGCCGGCGTCAAAGACATCCTGATGGAAGCGGCGCTGACCACCATCATGGACTGCGAAGACTCGGTCGCCGCCGTCGATGCCGATGACAAAGTGGTGATCTACCGCAACTGGCTCGGCTTGATGAAGGGTGACCTGTCGGAAGAAGTCGCCAAGGGCGGCCAGACGTTTACCCGGACCATGAACCCTGACCGTGTCTACACCGCCGTCGACGGCTCGGGCGTGACCCTGCACGGTCGTTCGCTGCTGTTCGTGCGTAATGTCGGCCACCTGATGACCATCGACGCGATCCTGGACAAGCACGGCAACGAGGTACCGGAAGGCATCCTCGACGGCCTGATCACCAGCCTCGCGGCAATCCATAGCCTCAATGGCAACACCTCGCGCCGCAACAGCCGCACCGGCTCGGTGTACATCGTCAAGCCGAAGATGCACGGCCCGGAAGAAGCCGCGTTCACCAACGAGCTGTTCGGTCGCGTTGAAGACGTGCTGAACCTGCCGCGCAACACCCTCAAGGTCGGGATCATGGACGAGGAGCGCCGTACCACGGTCAACCTCAAGGCCTGCATCAAGGCTGCCAGCGAGCGCGTGGTGTTCATCAACACCGGCTTCCTCGACCGTACCGGCGATGAAATCCACACCTCCATGGAAGCCGGCCCGATGGTGCGCAAGGCCGACATGAAAGCCGAGAAGTGGATCGGCGCCTATGAAAACTGGAACGTCGATATCGGTTTGAGCACCGGCCTGCAAGGTCGCGCGCAAATCGGCAAGGGCATGTGGGCCATGCCCGATCTGATGGCGGCGATGCTCGAGCAGAAAATCGCTCATCCGCTGGCCGGCGCCAACACCGCGTGGGTGCCCTCGCCGACCGCCGCCGCCTTGCACGCGTTGCATTACCACAAGGTCGACGTGTTCGCCCGCCAGGCCGAACTGGCCAAACGCACCCGTGCTTCGGTGGACGACATCCTGACCATCCCACTGGCCGTCAACCCGACCTGGACGCCGGAGCAGATCAAGCACGAACTGGACAACAATGCCCAGGGCATCCTCGGCTACGTGGTGCGCTGGATCGACCAGGGCGTGGGCTGCTCCAAGGTGCCGGACATCAACGACATCGGCCTGATGGAAGACCGTGCGACGCTGCGTATCTCCAGCCAGCACATCGCCAACTGGCTGCGCCACGGCATCGTCACGCAAGACCAAGTGATGGAAAGCCTCAAGCGCATGGCGCCGGTGGTCGACCGCCAGAACGCCAGCGACCCGCTGTACCGGCCGCTGGCGCCAGACTTCGACAGCAACATCGCCTTCCAGGCGGCGGTCGAACTGGTGATCGAAGGCACGAAGCAGCCTAACGGCTACACCGAGCCGGTGCTGCACCGTCGCCGTCGCGAGTTCAAGGCAGCCAATGGGTTGTGATTGAGCGGTAGACGCGGCACAAAAAAAGCCCTGATCGAAAGATCAGGGCTTTTTCATTTGCAATGCCTGACTGCTTTTGTGGCGAGGGAGCTTGCTCCCGCTCGGTTGCGCAGCGACCGCAATGTAGGTTGATACGATTCCGAGTTCTGGAAAGAGGGTCTGCTTCGCAGCCCAGCGGGAGCAAGCTCCCTCGCCACAAAAGCTATTCCACCATGCCTTGGTTCCAGCCACAGAAGCACTTCGACACGATTGAGGACGATTGGCTAGAGATCCATCCCCAACTCATGCTTGACCAACCCCAACAGCTTGTCGGTATCGATCGGCTTGAGCAGAAAATCCACCACGCTCAAGTGCATGGCTTCGATGGCGTCCTTCACGTCGGCATCGCCTGACACGATGATGATCGGCAGCGCTGCCCGTTCGGACTCGCGCACCAGGCGGACCAGTTCCAGGCCATCGACATTGCCCATGCGCAGGTCGGTGATCAGCAGGCCGATCGACGGTTTGGTTTCCAGCATCTTGAGTGCCGTTTCGCCACTGGCGGCGGTCATGCAGTGAATCCCGTCCAATGCCAGGATCTCCGACAACAGCTCACGGGCGTCCTTGTCGTCATCAACGATCAAGACGCGCTGCGGCGGCAGGTCAGGTTCCAACATGACGGCACTCAGCGCCTCGCGCTCATCGTCACTCAAAATATCGTGGTCGGGCATGGTGCTCTCTACTTTTTTTAAATCGATCCTCTGGCACAGTGGTCAGACATCGTTCTGCGGCGCTTCAATGTGCACTTCGTCGGATTTTTTTCCAAGAACATTCAATGAAGATTTTCCTGACGCTTGGCGTAAGACTTTTCCGTAAGTCCGGCCCTTGGGCAGCGACCTAGACTTACGTCCAATGGGCACCCCGCGCTGAGGGGCCGACCATGGAGAACAGATCCGACCACAACAATTCGAATAAGACTGCGTAATGGTTATGAAAAAAGCGGACGCCTTCATCCAGGCAGGGAAAACCGCGGTGTTGCAAAACATCCAGGGGACGCTGCAGTTTCTCCAGCGCTTTCCCCCGTTCAACCAGATGGAAAACGCCCACCTGGCCTACCTGGTGGAGCAATGCCTGCTGCGTTTCTATGCCCCGGGCGACACGATTATCAAACCAGCCGACGGCCCGGTGGAGCACTTCTACATCGTCAAGCAGGGCCGGGTGGTGGGCGAACGTCCGCATTCGGCCAAGGGGGGCACCGAGACCACCTTCGAGATCACCACCGGCGAATGTTTCCCCCTTGCCGCGCTACTGGGCGAGCGGGCCACTCGCACCGAGCACCGGGCCGGCGAAGACACGTTCTGCCTGCAACTGAACAAACTGGCCTTCATCAAGCTGTTCGCCCTGTCCGCCCCGTTTCGCGATTTTGCCCTGCGCGGGGTCAGCAGCCTGCTTGATCAGGTCAACCAGCAGGTCCAGCAGAAATCCGCGCAAACCCTGGGCACCCAGTACTCCCTCAATACGCGGCTGGGTGAACTGGCGATGCGCCACCCGGTCAGTTGCAGCCCGGACACACCGCTGCGCGAAGCCGTGAAGCTGATGCACGAGCAGCAGGTCGGCAGCATCGTGGTGGTGAATGAGCAGAAAGCGCCGGTGGGCATTTTCACCTTGCGCGACCTGCGGCATGTGGTGGCCGATGGATCCGGGGATTTTTCCCAGGCCATCGTAGGACACATGACCCAGGCACCGTTTTTCCTCTCGCCGGACCATAGCGCCTTCGACGCGGCCATCGCCATGACCGAGCGCCACATCGCCCACGTCTGCCTGGTCAAGGACCAGCGCCTGTGTGGCGTGGTCTCGGAGCGCGATCTGTTTTCCTTGCAGCGCGTCGACCTGGTGCACCTGGCCCGGACCATCCGCAATGCCCCCAGGGTGGAAAACCTCGTGGCCCTGCGCGGCGAGATCGGCCAACTGGTGGAGCGCATGCTGGCCCACGGCGCGTCGTCGACCCAGATCACCCACATCATTACCCTGCTCAACGACCACACCGTGTGCCGCGTCATCGAACTGACCCTGGCCGACAAGGGCGACCCGGGCGTGCCGTTCAGTTGGCTGTGTTTCGGCAGTGAAGGCCGGCGCGAGCAAACCCTGCACACCGACCAGGACAACGGCATTCTGTTCGAGGCCCGGGACGCCGCCCATGCCGCGCAGATCCGCGGCCTGCTGCTGCCCATCGCCCAACAGATCAACCAGAGCCTGGCCCAGTGCGGCTTCACCTTGTGCAAGGGCAACATCATGGCCGGCAACCCCGAGCTGTGCCTGTCCCGCGCCGAATGGGCCCGGCGCTTCGCGTCATTCATTCGCGAAGCGACGCCGGAAAACCTGCTGGGCTCGAGCATCTATTTCGACCTGCGGGTGGTCTGGGGCGATGAGCAAGGGTGCGAGCAGTTGCGCCAGCAGATCCTCGGACAAGTGGCCGACAATCGCTTGTTCCAGCGCATGCTGGCCGAGAACGCACTGCGCCACCGACCGCCCGTGGGACGCTTCAGGGATTTCGTGCTGAGCCGCAAGAATGGCGAAAAGGCGACCCTGGACTTGAAAGTGCAAGGCCTGACGCCCTTCGTCGACGGCGCCCGTCTACTGGCATTGGCCAATGGCATCGAAGCCAACAACACCTTGGAACGCTTGCGGCAACTGGTCGTCAAGGAAGTGATCGAACCGCTCGATGGCGCAGCCTATGAAGAGGCCTATCACTTCATCCAGCAGACCCGCATGCAGCAACACCAATTACAAACCCGCGAGAACCTGCCCTATTCCAACCGCGTCGACCCCGACAGCCTCAACCATCTGGACCGACGCATCCTGCGCGAATCCCTGCGCCAGGCCCAACGCCTGCAAAGCAGCCTGACGTTGAGGTATCAGTTGTGAGCATTTTTTCCTGGTTGCGCCCAGCCCAGCCAATGGTGCCCGAAGAAATGCAAAGGCGCCTGGAACGCTTGCCGGCGGCTTCAGCCTTGGGTGAAGGCAACCTGCGGGAACAACGCTGGGTCGTCCTGGACCTGGAAACCACCGGGTTGAACCTGAACAAGGACCAGGTGCTGTCCATCGGCGCGGTGGTCATCGAAGACGGCGCCATCGACTTCAGCCAGCAGTTCGAACGGACCTTGCAGTGCGATCAGCAAAAGCTCGGGCCCAGTGTGTTGATCCATGGCCTGGCGCCCAGTGCCATCGCCGCCGGCAGCGACCCGGCCGAAGCGCTGCTGGCGTTCATGGAATTCGTGGGCGACAGCCCGATGCTGGCCTTTCATGCGCCGTTCGACTCTCACATGCTCGGACGCGCCTTGAAAGACTACCTGGGTCATCGCCTGCAGCATCCGTTCCTCGACGTGGCGGACCTGGCCCCGATGCTTTGCCCCCAGGCTCATCTGCGCAAGGCGGGCCTGGATGAGTGGATCGACTGGTTCAAGCTGCAAGTCTTCGACCGTCACAACGCCAGCGCCGACGCCCTGGCTACGGCGGAGCTGGCGCTGATCCTGTTCAGCCGCGCCCGCCAGCAACAGATCCACAGCCCGCTGGACCTGCAACAACGCCTGGGCCAGTGGAAACGGCGGCAGCAGGCGCCTTCGCTTTAAAACCCCGAGAACACAACACCCTCTTGTGGGAGCGAGCTTGCTCGCGATAGCGCAGTGTCAGCCACCATCAATGCAGCCGGCTCACCGCTATCGCGAGCAAGCTCGCTCCCACAAGGGTGTTGAGTTGTCTGTCCCGACCAGCGCCAATTGCTTTCCCGCCCCCGCCTCTGCCACAATCGCGAACAATTCTCGTTACTTAAAACTTCGGTGATGCTCTGTGTCGTCAGTCCCCAGTCCTCATAGTGATTTGGTTGGTGCGTTGTACCGTGACCATCGCGCTTGGCTATTGGCATGGCTGCGACGCAACGTGGCGTGTGCGCACCGAGCCGAGGACCTGAGCCAGGACACTTTTGTGCGCTTGCTGGGTCGCGAGGAACTGAAGGCGCCACGCGAACCCCGGGCGTTTCTGGTGGCCATCGCCAAGGGCCTGTTGTTCGATTATTTCCGTCGAGCGGCATTGGAGCAGGCTTACCTCACCGAACTGATGCTGATCCCCGAGGCCGAGCAGCCCTCGGTGGAAGAACAGCAAATCATCCTGGAAGACCTCAAGGCCATCGATCGCCTGCTCGGCAAGTTGTCGAGCAAGGCCCGCGCAGCCTTTCTCTATAACCGCCTCGACGGCCTCGGCCACGCCGAGATCGCCGAGCGCCTGGGGGTTTCGGTGCCGCGGGTACGGCAGTACCTGGCCCAGGGCATCCGGCAGTGCTACATCGCCCTGTACGGTGAGCCTACATGAGCCAGGCCCATGCCAAACCGGTCTCGGCCAGCGTGCTGGATGCCGCCATTGCCTGGCAGTTGTCCCTGGACGCGAGCAGCGCCCAGGAGCGTGAAGCGTTCGCCCGTTGGCATGCCGCCGATGAAGAACACGCCCGGGCCTGGCGGCAATTGGGCATGCTCGATCAGCGCTTCAGCGTGGCCAACGGGCCGGCACGGGCGGCGTTGCTGCAATCGCGGGTGAGCATTCGGCGACGGATACGCAAGATGGGCAGTGGCCTGGCCAGTGTTATCGCGGTCATCGGCCTGGCGTTGTTCGCCGGGGAGCGTTACCTGCCGCTGGATTACTGGCTGGCCGATCAGCGCACCGCGACAGGCGAACAACGCACCCTGCGCCTGGCCGATGGCACGCTGATCAACCTCAACACCCATAGCGCGCTGGACGTGCGATTCGATGACAAGCAGCGCCGTATCGTCCTGCAGGAAGGCGAGATCCTGGTGGAAACCGGCCATGACGACCCGCGCCCGTTCATCGTCGAGACCCGCGAAGGCCGCCTGCGCGCGTTGGGCACACGCTTCCTGGTCAAGCGTGAAGACGAGGGCACGCGCCTGAGCGTGTTGCAATCCGCCGTGGCGGCGCATCCCCAGGCCACGGACATCGAACAGATCCTGCGCGAAGGCCAGCAAGTGCTGATGCGCCGCGACGGCCTCGGGCCGACCATCGCCCTGAGCCCCGGCGCCGATGCCTGGACCCGCGGCATGCTGGTGGTGGACAACGCCCGCCTTGAAGACCTGATCCATGAATTGGGGCGTTACCGGCGCGGCTACCTCGGCGTCGAGCCACAGGTGGCCGACCTGCGCATCACCGGCAGTTTCCCGCTGCACGACACCGACCTGGCCCTGACCGCCCTGCTGCCGACCTTGCCGGTGCAGGTCGAGCATCACACGCGATGGTGGGTGGTGGTGGGGCCGAGCACCGCGCCGAAACCCTGAGAGATCTTGTGTCAGATAGACCGCCTTCGCGAGCAAGCCCGCTCCCACATGGGAATGCGGACTCCTGTGGGAGCGGGCTTGCTCGCGAAGAGGCCTGTTGCCTCAGCACAAAAACCAAACTGGACGCCCCACTCGCAAAACGAATCTAAATTATTTTCATCCAGCCCTATCACTTTTCGATTTTCATCCGGCACCCAGGCAATTGAGAAATATTTCCATTCAGGAGCCGCCGTATGTCCCGCCCGCTAGACACCCTGTTGCGCCCCAGCCTGCTGGCCGTTGCCATGGCCTTCGCCGTCCCGTTGACCAGCGTCCCGCTGCTGGCCGCCGAACAGGCCACGAGCGTGCGCACTTACAACCTGCCCGCCGCGCCCCTGGCCAGCACCCTGAACCAGATCGCCAGCCAGGCCGGCCTCGCGCTGAGCCTGAATCCATCCCTGGCCTCGGGCAAGACCTCGGCCCCGGTCCAGGGCCAGTTCGACGCCACCGGCGCATTGCGCGCGGCCTTGCGCGGCACCGGCCTGCAACTGGAACAAAGCAGCGCCGGTACCTACAGCCTGGTGGCCGTGCCGGAAGGCGTCATGGCCTTGCCGGAAACCGGCGTGATCGGTGCCGGTCTCAGTGAAACCGCCTGGGGCCCGACCGAGGGCTACGTCGCCACCCGCACCGCCGCCGGCACCAAGACCGACACGCCGATCGTCGAACTGCCGCGCTCCGTCTCCGTGGTTACCCGCCAACAGATGGAGGACCGTTCTGTCCTCAACCTCAATGACGCCCTGCGCTACACCGCCGGCGTACAGAGCAGCGGCTACGGCTCGGACTCGCGCAACGACTGGCTGCTGGTTCGCGGTTTCATACCCACCCAATTCCTCGATGGCCTGCCGCTGCCCAAGGGCAACTACATCACCCCGAAAATCGAGCCCTGGAACCTTGAACGCATCGCCGTGCTGCGCGGTCCGGCCTCGTCGGTCTACGGCCAGACGCCACCCGGCGGCATGCTGGACATGGTCAGCCGCCGCCCACAGGCCGAAGGCAGCCATGAAGTCGAGCTGCAGGCCGGCAGCTACGAACACAAACAGATCAACTTCGACAGTACCGGCAAAGTCGATGACGAAGGCCGGTTCCTCTACCGGGTCAGCGGCACCGTGCGCGACAGCAATTCTCAGGTCGATCACATCCCGGACAAGCGCTACAACCTCGCGCCGAGCCTGACCTGGAACATCAACGACGACACGCGCCTGACTTTCCTGTCCCAGTACACCCGCGACGACACCGGCATCACCGGGCAATTCCTGCCGCTGCAAGGCACCAAGCTGTCCTCGCCGGCGGGCAAGATTTCCCACCACAAGAACCTTGGCGACCCGGATTGGGAATTCTACGACCGGACCTACTACGCGCTTGGCTATGCATTCGAACACCGCCTGAACGACACCTGGCAGTTCCGCCAGAACCTGCGTTACACCAAAAGCGACCTGGAAACCCAGGGCATCTCCGCAGGCGGAGCGTTTTTTCCTGCGGGCCCGGACCAATCCGTGGACGCCGACGGCACCGTCAGGCGCAGTGCCAGTGTCATTGACGAAGACATCAGCCAGTTCGCCGTGGACAACAACTTCCAGGCCGACTTCCAGACCGGGGCCCTGAGCCACACCCTGCTGCTGGGCCTGGATCACCAGCGCTCCAACAGCAATTCGCGCTGGGATTGGGGTTCGACCGGCGTGCCGACCAGCAACATCCACAACCCGATCTACGGACAGGATTTCTCCAACGCCCAGTACTTCACCATGTACGACTACAACCAGAAAACCCACCAGACCGGCCTGTACGTCCAGGACCAGATCGCCCTGGACAACTGGCGCCTGACCCTCGGTGGTCGTGAGGACTGGATTCACACCGGCACCGAATTTCACAACCAGAACAACGTCACCAACACCCAACGCGACAAGAAGTTCAGCGGCAACGCGGCGTTGAGCTATGTCTTCGATAACGGTGTGACGCCCTACATTTCCTTCGCCCAGTCGTTCCAGGCGGCGGCAGGTTCAACCATCAACAGCACCGAAGCGTTCAAGCCGACAGAAGGCGAGCAGTACGAGGTGGGTATCAAGTATCAACCGCCGGGCACCAAGACCTTGCTGACCGCCGCGGTGTTCGACCTGACGCAGAAAAACAACTCCGTAACCGAAAACAACGTCACCCGCCAGGTGGGTGAAGTTCAGGTGCGCGGCTTGGAACTGGAAGCCTCGGGCGATGTGACCGACAACCTCAAGCTCATCGGTTCCTACACCTACAACGACAGCGAAATCACCAAGGGCACCGCGGCGGAAAAAGGCAAGCGCATGGCCCAGGTGCCGCGCAACCAGGCCACCGCCTGGGCGGACTACACCTGGCACAACGGCCCGCTGGACGGCTTCGGGGTCGGCGCCGGTGTGCGTTATGTCGGCGACACCTACGGCAACACCACCAACACCGACGGGGGCCATGTCGGCTCCTACACCGTGTACGACGCCTCGGCCCATTACGACCTGGGCCGTTTGAACAAAACCCTCAAGGGGGTCACGGTAGCGGTGGACGCGAAAAACCTCTTCAACAAGGACTACCTGTCCACTTGCGACGGTTTCTACTGCTACTACGGTGACCAACGCAATGTCGTCGCCAGCGTGAATTACAAATGGTAAACGGTTAGCATTTGCGTAAACCTTTTGAGGGCATGCTGTTGGATGCAACGCTGTTCATGTAGGGGAACGAAACCGTGGCGAGGGAGCTTGCTCCCGCTGGGCTGCGTAGCAGCCCCAAAAGCTTGGGACCGCTGCGCGATCCAGCGGGAGCAAGCTCCCTCGCCACAATGGCTGTCCCCCGAGCGAACAGTGTTATCAGCCCAGGTGCCCTCTTGCATTCGGATCGCTCATGAAAAGCAAAACCATTCGCCGCTGGTCCTTCGTCCACACCTGGACCAGCCTGATCTGCACGGTGTTCCTGCTGATGCTGGCGATCACCGGGCTGCCGTTGATCTTCCACCATGAAATCGAACACCTGCTGGGCGACGCCCCCGAGCTTCGGGATATGCCGGCCGGCACGCCACCGCTGGACTTGCAGCAACTGGTGGAAAAAGCCAAGGCCCATCGCCCGGGTGAAGTGGTCCAGTATTTTGGCTGGGACGAGGACGATCCCAACGGTGTCATTACCATCATGGCGCCGACACCGGGCACCGAACCCAACTCATCCCACACCTTCATGCTCGACGGGCGTACCGGCGAAGCCCTGGAAATGCCCTCGGCCAATGGCGGTTTCATGATGGTCATGCTGCGCCTGCACGTGGACATGTTCGCCGGGTTGCCGGGCAAGTTGCTGCTGGCGTTCATGGGGTTGCTGTTCGTGATTGCCATCGTCTCCGGGGTGGTCCTGTACCTGCCGTTCATGCGCCGGTTGAAGTTCGCCACGGTGCGCCAGGACAAATCCACGCGCCTGCGCTGGCTCGACCTGCACAATCTGATCGGTGTGGTCACGCTGGTCTGGGCGCTGACCGTGGGCGTCACCGGCGTCATCGCGGCGTGCGCCGACCTGCTCATCGCGGCGTGGCGCAACGACAGCCTCAGCGCCATGGTCGAACCCTACCGCAACGCCCCGCCCCTGACCCAACTGGCGCCGGCCACCCGCTTGCTGGACATCGCCAAAGGCGTCGCGCCGGGCATGGAGCCAAGTTTCATCGCCTTCCCCGGCACGCTGTTCTCCAGCGAGCACCACTACAGCGTCTTCATGAAGGGTGACACCCACCTGACCTCGCACCTGCTCACGCCCGTGCTGATCGATGCCACCACCCTGGACGTCACCGCCGTCGCCGAACGACCGTGGTACATGGACATGATGAGCCTG
Source organism: Pseudomonas sp. FSO-7 (assembly GCF_059579345.1). Taxonomy (NCBI): domain Bacteria; kingdom Pseudomonadati; phylum Pseudomonadota; class Gammaproteobacteria; order Pseudomonadales; family Pseudomonadaceae; genus Pseudomonas; species Pseudomonas sp. FSO-7. The sequence continues at coordinate 6,074,811 of NZ_CM184193.1, forward strand.
TCCCTGCCCCTGCACTTCGGCGACTACGGTGGTCGGCCAATGCAGATCTTCTGGGCGACCCTCGATGTGCTGACCATCATCGTCCTCGGCAGCGGCGTCTACCTGTGGCTGGTGCGGCGTAAAGCGGCCAAGCGCGCAACCGTCGGCACGGAGGTCGCTTCGTGAGACCTCGGCAGTCGAGTTTCTGGAAGGTGTTTGGTATTCCCCTGATGATCGGTGCGCTGAGTGCGGCGGGGTTGTTCAGCGCGTTGCTCGGTGACGGAGGCTGGGATGCGGTGAGCTGGGTTGGGCTGGGGATACCGACGGTGCTGGGGGCTTGGGGCTTATTCAAACGGGGATGATTTCAGCGTGGCACGAGACCTGTGGGAGCGAGCTTGCTCGCGATAGCGAAGCGTCAGTCGACGTCAATGCAAGCTGATGCACCGCCATCGCGAGCAAGCTCGCTCCCACATTGGAATCCACTGGCCAACCGGGCACTCGCCAGCCGTCTTGGAACTGTCTAGGCTAAGCCCCTGGCCGTTCATCGAGGATACCCGCATGTCCACCCCCACCATGACACTGTTCCACAACCCCGCCTCGCCCTTCGTGCGCAAGGTCCTGGTGCTGCTGCACGAAACCGGCCAGCAAGACCGCGTGGCGTTGCAGCTCAGCCAGCTCACCCCGGTCAAGCCGGACCGCGCGCTGATCGAGGACAACCCGCTGAGCAAGATCCCGGCCCTGCGCCTGGCCAACGGGACGGTGATCCATGACAGCCGCGTCATCCTCGACTACCTCGATCACCAGCATGTCGGCAACCCGCTGATTCCCCGGGACGGCGCGGCTCGCTGGCGACGCCTGACCCTGGCCTCCCTGGCCGACGGGATCATGGATGCGGCGGTGATGATCCGCTACGAAACCGCGCTGCGCCCGGTGGAAAAACACTGGGACGAGTGGCTCGATGCGCAACGGGACAGGATTCGCCGTGCCCTGGGCCTGCTCGAAGCCGACGCGATTGCCGAACTGGCCTGCCATTTCGACGTGGCCTCCATCAGCGTGGCCTGCGCCCTGGGCTACTTGGACCTGCGCCATCCCGATCTGGAATGGCGCGAGGCCAACCCGCAATTGGCGGCGTGGTTTGCCGAGGTGAGCGTGCGGCCTTCGATGCTTGAGACGGTGCCCAGGGTCTAGTTCTGTATTGGCTGCACCGACCTCTTCGCGAGCAAGCCCGCTCCCACAATGATTGCGCAAGACTTGTGGGAGCGGGCTTGCTCGCGAATGGGCCAATACGGTTCCAGAGGAAACAACCCAGCAATCAGCGCCACCAACTTTTCCCCCTCACGCTGATCTTCACGCAACCCCAACGACCGGCTCATTTCACCTCTCCCAACTCGAAGCTCATCGCCGCCGTCGGCTTCGCCCCAACCCCATACCAGTCCAGCTTGCGGGTCAGCACCATGAACACGCCCAGCAGGCCGAACAGCAACAGCGACCCCATCAGCAGCGCATAGTCCTCGGCGCTCAACAGGCCGTAGAGCAAACCGTACAAACCCGCCAACCCTGCCGAGAACCCCAGGCCGTGGCTCACGCTGCGCAGCACATGGCAGACATAAAACCCGATCAACACGACACAGGCACCGGCCGACACCAGGTACGCCAGGGTGAAGCCGATGTGCTCCGACAGCGACAACAGCAGCAGGTAGAAGAACGCCAGCGCCACGCCCACCAAGGCGTACTGGACCGGGTGCACCGCCAGGCTCTTGAGCACTTCGAAGAGGAAGAAGCCGGCGAACGTCAGGGCAATGAACAGCAGCGCATATTTGATCGCCCGGTCGCTCTTGAGGTACTGGTCCACCGGGTCGATGAAACTCACCCCGAAGGCTCGGCTGCGGAACGCTTCGCAACCATCGCTCGGCTCGCAGGCTTGCAACGTCTCCAGCAGGTTGGTGGAGAAAAACGACGTCTGCCAGTCAGCGCTGAAACCCTGCTCATTGATCTCACGATTGCTGGGCAGATAGTTGCCGATGAAGCTCGGGTGCGGCCAGTCCGCCGACAGGTGCACCTGGGTGGATTTGCCCACCGGCAGAATCTGGAACTCGCCAGTGCCTTGCAGGCGCAGGTCAAAACCGAAGGTCAGCTCGGGGCCGCCCTGGGCGGTGATCATCGGCAGCGGCACATGCACGCCCTGCCCCAACCAGCCAAGCCGCGAGCCGGGCAGGAAGTCGACGGTCTGCTGGTTCAGCGTCAAGGTCAGCGCATTCTCGATGCCACGAATATCGCTGATGCCAACGCTCAAGTACGGCTCGTCGAAGCGGTAGTCGGCAAAGTCCTTGGCAGCGACACCGTAGCGCTCAGGCACCTTGAAGCGGCCATCAATGCGGTTGTCGGCGTGGAACATCCGCGCTTCGTAGATACCCCGGGCACGGGTCTCGGTGCGGACTTGGCCATCGAGCTCGAATTGCTCCGGCAAGAAATACAACTCGCCCGTTCGCTCGACGGTTTCCAGGAAACGCACGCCGGTCTTCTCGTTGGTGTTCCAGACCTTCACGCTCTTGCGAAACGGCACCACGATCATCGGTCCGATCAGTTGCTGGCTGTAGCTGGAGCTGCGGGCGATGTCCTGCAGCACACCGTCGCGCAATTCCTGGCGCTCGTCGATGAGGCCATTGATCATCAACAGCGGGATCATCAGCAAGAGAATCAAGAGGGCGATCATGCCCAATTTTATGGCTAGGCTGCGGTTCATGTGGGGCTCTCCCTGTTCGAATGAGGGAGAGTCTGGGGTGGCTGTGTGAGGGGTTTATGGGGGGAATGTGGAGATTGTGTGGAGAAGCAGAACCAGGCTCGCTCCCACAAGGATGAGTGTTTGGCCAGATAGCAGATACGGTTTCAGGGCAACCGCAAAACCACCTCCACCCCACCCTCGACATTGCCAATACCGAACTGCCCCCCATGCAACTGCACCACCTCCTCCACGAAGTTGAGCCCCAGGCCGGTGCTCTTGCGGCCGCTGTCCGGGCGCGGCAGGGAGTAGAAACGTTCGCTCAGGCGGGGCAGCGCGTAGTCGGGGATCGGCGCGGCCTGATTGAACAGGCGGATCTCGACGCGGTTCCCACGGCGCTCGGCGCTGACCCGTAGCAGGCCGTTGACGGGGGTGAAGTCCAGGGCGTTTTCCAGCAAATTGCCCAAGGCCTGGCGCAACAGAAACGGCTCTCCGGTCAGCGTCAGGTCGGCAGCGATGTGCTGCTCAACCGTCAACTGGCGACTTTCGATCCAGCCGCCACGCGCCTCCAGCAACTCGTCCATTAACGCCGCCAGCGGCACCGCGACTTCTTCTTCCAGGCCCTGGCGCTGCTCGATCTGGGCCAGGTTGAGCAAGCGTTCGATCAACTGCTGCATGCGCGCACTTTCGTTGTCGATGTTACTGACGAAACGCTGGTGCTGGGCGGCGGGCATGTCGCTTTGCAGCAGTTCGGCAGCGCCACGAATCGCCGCCAGCGGGCTCTTGAGCTCGTGGGTGAGCGTGTGCACGTAACGCTCGACGTACGCCTTGCCTTCGAGTTGCGTGCGCATGTGTTCCACGGCACCCGCCAGTTGCTCGAACTCGCCGCCACGATAATGCGGCACTTCCACCCGACGCCCCTGGCTGACCGCCTGGGCGTAGATCGTCAAACGCCGCAGTGCCGCGCTGAGCCACCACGACAGCAAGCCGCCCAGCAATAAGCCCAGGGCGACCAAGCCGGCGCCATAAAGCAACAGGCGTCGTTCGGTGCGATCGACATAAGGCTGCAAGGAACTGTTGGGCTTGGCGACCGTGACGACACCGATGATCCGACCGTTGTCGCGAATCGGCGCGCCGACGTGCATCACCGACGACGCCGGATCGTCCGGATCGCTGCGGCTCGAGCGGGCGCCGTAGTGGCCACGCAGGGTCAGGTAGACGTCGTTCCAACGCGAATAATCCTGCCCAACCGCCACGCCACTGGAATCGAGCACTACCATGCCCTTGGCATCGGTGACGTAGATGCGATGGCTGACCTGGTTCTTCGGCAGGCCCCAGATCGTCGCCGCCGGCTGGCGCTCACCGTAGGCCTTGAGCAACTGTGGCCAGCGATTCTGGTTGAGGGTGCCGGCCTTGAAATCGTCCCGCAGGATCTCGGCCATCAGGTTGGCGGTGTCCACCAGGGTTTCTTCGGTGGACTGGCGCACGCCGGGACGGATTTCCTCCATGACCGTGTTGAGCACGAAATAGCCGGTCAGGGCGATAAACAGCACATACACCAGGAAAATCCGGATCCCCAGCGACATCAGCTGTGCCCCGGGCTGTAGCTGTAGCCCAGGCCCCGATGTGTCTGGATCGGTTCGGCCTCGGCCCGGACCAGGCGCAACTTGGCGCGTACGCTCTTGATGTGGCTGTCGATGCTGCGCTCGTAGCCGGCATCGCTGGCAACGCCCAGGGCATCGAGCAATTGTTCGCGGCTGAAGACCCGCTCGGGTTGCTCCAGCAGACAATTGAGCAGACGAAATTCGTGGCGGGTGAGGTTCAGCGGTTTGCCGCGATAGTTGATCTGCACACGGTCGGTATCGACCTGAAACAGCGCCATGCCCGACTCCGCCGCCGGACGCGGCGCCACGCGCTTGAGGATCGCCCGGACCCTGGCCGCCACCTCGCGGGGGCTGAAGGGTTTGACCACGTAATCGTCGGCACCGATCTCCAGGCCCACGATCCGGTCGATCTCGCCATCCCTTGCTGTAAGAAAGATGACCGGAACGTCGCTGAAACGTCTGAGATTTTTACAAGTCTCGAATCCGCTGATATCCGGCAGGCCCACATCGAGAATGATCAGGTCCGCCGGGGTGCTTTTCTGGTGCTCGAGGGCGGCGGCGCCAAGGCTCAACCAAGTGGTGTCAAAGCCTTCACCTTGCAGGGCAAACACCAGCGTATCGGCGATGGCGGCTTCGTCTTCGACAATCAGGATATGAGGCATGGCTTGCGAGCCCGGCAGTAAAGTTGCCGGAACGGTGCCGCAAGCCTCGGGGTGAGTCAATCAGGGAAATCAGCAGTCCGGCTTATCCGCCGTAAACCGCCGCGCCGGGTTCACCGCCGCGCCGAACTCACGCAACGCCTTGGCCCCGATCAACAGTGGGTAATTGAAACTGCTGCGGTCGGTCAGGTTGACCTCGACCGTGCGCTTGACGTTACCCAGGCACAACTCCAGATCGACCACCGGGCGCTTGGTGGGCGCGATCTTTTCGTCGTCGTCTTCATCCTCTTCGGAACGGGTCTTGATCTTGCTGATGCGGGCGATCTTGTGTTCGTAGACCTTATTGTCCGCATCCTTGGTCGCCAGGCGAAACCGCACCCAATCATCGCCGTCACGGGTAAAGGTCTCGATGTCCTTGGCCGACAGCGAGGCGGTCAGGGCGCCGGTGTCCATCTTGGCCTTGAGAACTTGACCGCCGATTTCCGGCAGCGCGATGTACTCATAGCGCCCGTAGAGGGTCGGCTCGGCGGCCAGCACTGGAAGGGCCATCAGGGAAAGCAGGGCGAGAACTGATTTCATGTAATTAGGGCTTCCATTGTGGGAGTGGGGTTTTAGACCGTGGCTGATGAATTCGTTCGGTTGATCGCACACCTGTGGCGAGGGAGCTTGCTCCCGCCCGGCTGCGCAGTCGTCATAATCAGGTCTAGCCATCGCCGCCAATTGGGGGCCGCTTCGCAGCCCAGCGGGAGCAAGCTCCCTCGCCACAAAAGCAGTCCCAACCTACCCTAGCCCAAGTGAAACTTTCGTCCACACCGATTTGGCCTACCGCCCGAAGCTTGCTTATCATGGCCCGCCCACCCGTTTGCAAGAGTCATCTATGCGCCGCCTGCTCACCGGCTGTTTCGTCACCCTGTTGCTGTTGCTCAACACCCTGGTGCTGTTCGGGCCGTTGATGGTGTTCGCACTGCTCAAATTGGTCCTGCCCGGGCGCTTTCGCGACTATGCCTCGTGGTCGGTGATGTGGATCGCCGAGACCTGGGCCGAGATCGACAAGCTGATCTTTGCCCTGTGCATCCCGACCCGCTGGGACATTCGCGGCGGCGCGGACCTGCGCGGCGATACGTCTTACCTGGTGATCAGCAATCACCAATCCTGGGTGGACATCCCCGCCCTCGTCCAGACCCTCAACCGGCGCACGCCATTCTTCAAGTTCTTCCTCAAGAGGGAACTGATCTGGGTGCCATTCCTGGGGCTGGCCTGGTGGGCGTTGGATTACCCCTTCATGAAACGCTACACCAAGGCGTTCCTGGCGAAGAACCCGGAGCTGGCCGGCAAGGACCTGGAAATCACCAAGGCCGCCTGCGAGCTGTTCAAGCGTCAACCGGTCACCGTGGTCAACTACCTCGAAGGCACCCGCTTCACTGCCACCAAAAGCCAACAACAGCAATCGCCCTTCACCCACCTGCTCAAGCCCAAGGCGGGTGGCGTGGCGTTCGTGTTGGCGGCCATGGGTGAACAACTGGATGCGGTACTGGACGTGACCGTGGTCTATCCGCAAGAGCGCATTCCCGGGTTCTGGGACTTGATCAGCGGCGCGGTGCCCAGGGTCATCATCGACATCCAGACCCGCGAACTGGACCCGGCGTTGTGGCAGGGCGACTACGAAAACGACCCGGTGTTTCGCCAGCACGTGCAGAACTGGGTCAACCAGCTCTGGACTGAAAAGGACCAGCGCATCGCGGCCCTGCGTAGCGAGGGAAGTACTGCCTGACCGTTCTGACAGGTAAAGCCGCGGATGAAATACCTTGAAGGGGAAGGTCCGTTTTTTTGGACCTGATCTCTTTTAATTCCAAATCAGCATAAAAAACTGTCAACACTGACAGTAGCCCTGGCCAGGCACAGCCGCAAACATGTCGCCGTCACAGAATAGGGAGGCAGGCCAATGGGAAACTTCATCACGGGCGGCTCAGGAATACTCTTGTTGCTAATCGGCCATGTCCACGCCGCAGAAGTCACTGGCCCGATTGCGACACCCAGCCATGGCAACACTGAAACGGTAGAGATTCAGAATGATCGCGAATGGCAGCACCCGCGCCTCATGCAGGCCGCCAACCCAGCGATGGAGCAATTCAACGAGGCCGAGTTCGCGGTCCATGAATCCGACGAAGAGGAACAAGCATCAAGCAGGCTGACCCTCACTTGCAAAGTGGGTGGCATCCATCTCACGCGGCATTACCTTCACGCCCAAGCGCCAACACCCGACTGCTTCAGCTTGAGCTTTTAAGAGGTTCGTGGCGGATTTTCGATGTCGCCACCTTCATCAGACACCCGCCCCCGTGCCCCAAATACCACCCAGGTTCTGCAACAGCGAACCGGCAACACCCTGTTGGCCAAGGTACTGCAGAATGATCGGGGCAAACTGGCCGATCATGCCGCTGTCCATGCCCAGCGCACTGAAGGCATTGTTCAGGTCACCGGTGTCCTTGACGTTACCCAGCAGGCCGTCAAGCAAAGCATTCTTGTCCGACCCGCCACCGAGCAAACCGCCCAAGCCGTTGAGTCCACCGATGGCGCTGTTTCCGGCAATCTGATCCAGCCCCGGCACACTTTTGCTCAACTCGGAGAACTGCGGCTCGCTGAGCCGATTCTTCGCCAGCCCCAGCATCGCACCGGCGCCGCCGATGGCCTGTTCCGGTGTGATCTTGAGTTCCGATCCCAGGGTGTTGAGCAGGCCGGCGGCTTTCGGCGCCGCGGCCACGACACCCTCCTCCTCACCTGAGTTGCCCTGCATCGCCGACACCACATTGGCCGCATCGCTGAGGCTGAACTGCGCGAAGGCCGGGCTGGCGGCCAGTGTCAGCAGCCAGGAGAGTGCAAAACCTCGTGAAACCTTCATTCGGGACATCCTCTTGAGCATGAAAAACCGCCCTTAAAGAGCGGCGCAAAGCGTGCGTTGGACTGGCGCACACAGGGATTGTTCCTAAACGTATTACGCGAGTGGCCGATAGCCATTACAGAAAATTCTTCGAAGACCGTCAGAAGCGTCTGTTTTAACGAAAACTGCGCTTTTTTATATAGCAAAAAGTTACCAAATATTCACACACAGTTCTAAATTGACATAAATAACTGTCAACCTTGACAGTACCCGCCCGACCGAAGCCATGAAATTGTTGAACTGAGCCATGGAGCCTGGCACATGAAAAAAATACTGGCTGGCGGCGCGATCTTGCTTTTGCTGATCATCGGCCACGTCCATGCCGGTGAAATAACCTGCCCCGCCGCCACTGACATTCACAGGAATATTGAATCGCTGGAAGACGTTTACACCGTCGATGGGTGGGAAGAGCATGAATGGAAAAGCGAAAGCCTGGTGGACGTGGTCGACCCGACCTCGTTGCAATTCGAAGGTGCCGACTACGTCATTCATGAGGACGATGGGGACGAGCAGACAGCCTCCCAAGGAACCATCACCTGCAGGTATGGGGCGATCAATCTGAAGTTGGACTATCGACAAATCCTGGAACCGGCCTTCTCAAAGTGGATAAGCAATCGCTGCGAAAGTACGGATACCCGAATGTGCATGTTGATGGACGACGACTACTTCAACTTGATTGATTGATCGGTCATGGTAACCGCGTCACTGTTCCAGCCCCCCGCTCATAGCCCCTGCCCTCGCCTGCGCCATTACCGTACAGTGCGGCTTCCTCCAACAGAGTTTGCCCATGAACGTAAAAATCGGTGGCGCCACCCTCGCGGTCATCCTGACCGGCATGCTCATTGTCCTGGGCGTCAACGAATGCCAGCGCGGCCCACTGAATCCGGAACTGGCCGATGGCACCCGCGAAGAACAAAAGACCTGGCTGACCATCGAACACCGCATCAAGCGCTCCGACCCGACCCTGACCGAGGTGACCCGCGACCAACAAACACTGACCGTGCACTACCGCCCGAACGCCGCCACGGAGAGCGACGACTGGGTTGCGGACCTGCTGCGAATTGTCGGCCACGGCCTGGCGGCACTCAATGGCGCACCGGGGGGCAAGCAGTACACGCAAGTGACGGTCAAGGCACGCCTCCATGCCGATGATGAAGTGGAGCTGGTCTATGACATGCCAGGTTTTGACGCCATCAAGACCCAACAAGGCGGCTACGAAACCTTTGCCGGCATGCCCCTCAGCCTGAAATTCAGCGGCGACGCCCTGGCCCAGGCGCAAGCCTATTGCCAAGGCCCTAGCGCCAAAGGCTTCTACCCTGAATTCTGCGAACGGGTCGAGACCGCAACTGCCCAGCAGTAACCGTGGAGAGGGAGCTTGCTCCCGCTGGGCTGCGAAGCAGCCCCCGCTTCTCGGATACCAACGGCGAGCGCTTCGCACTCGAGCGGGAGCAAGCTCCCTCGCCACAACAGCGCTCGATCATCGTCGACCAAAAATCTTATAACTACTTGGGAAATCCCCCCTCGACGTCCGCCACGACTTCACTCTGCTCCTGGCGATTCCGTTACGCGACGGCTAGCACAAGCCATGGCATGACCGCAGCGACCGTCATCCGACTATCAACGCGCAAGCCGTTATTTCCTCTCGGTATTGCCTACTGTCAACGTTGACAGTAGGCAGCTGTCCACACGGGTTCTAAGCTGCAGCCGTGACAACGAAAACAAGGCTATGGGCAAACCACAGTCCCTGTGCCTTTCTTCATTCGGGCAAGCAGGAAGAATAAAAATGAGCGACCGAATCAAAGGAACCGTGAAGTGGTTTAACGATGCAAAAGGCTATGGCTTCATTACTTTCGGCAAAGAAGGCGAGGAGTTGTTCGTTCATTACTCGGCGATAGCCGGCGAGGGTTATAAGACACTGAAACAGAAGCAGACTGTTTCGTTTGAAATCCAGCAAGGCAATAAAGGCATGCAGGCTATGAGAGTGACGCCGGAATAGCCATCGGTTCGCTCAGGCACGCCTCCTAAAACGGCGCATGAAAATCCGCAAGGTTATTTCCTTTTGGTCTGACCTACTGTCATTTCTGACAGTAGGCTCAAGCACAACGCTCAGCGATCATCATGGCTCCAATCAACAAGCGAGTACGTGAAATGCGCGGTTTAATCGTTGGCTTACTTTCCGTCGCTGGACTTCTGGGCGTTACCCAAGCTGCGAACGCAACAAACTGTCCCGCCGTAGGGGAAATAGTGTTTCGTTCAATGCCAGAGACCACTCCTGGCCAACCGGTCTTCGAGGAATATGCTGTGAAGGACCCCACCGGAAAAGTTATCTGGCGGGGCGAAGCCGTGGGCCCTAACTTTTTGCAACCGCAGTACCAAATGACGTTAACAACGCCCACCCCTATAGCAAACACCTGTTTATATAGTTATCGGGAGGAATATGTGGATGAGGGCCCCCCTCCTCAGCAGGCCTGGAGGAATAAACAGCTGACACTCCATAAACAGCCTTGAGGGCAAGCCCTTATCAAATAAAAAGGGCGACATCACTGTCGCCCTTTTTCCGTCTTGCCTACCGCTTTACGCCGCACTGAACAACTTGTGCGGGTCAATCACAAACTTCTTCGGCACGCCCGCATCGAACTCGCCGTAGCCTTTCGGCGCGTCGTCCAGGCTGATGACCTGCACGCCGACGATTTCGGCGATGTTGATACGGTCCCACATGATCGCCTGCATCAGTTGGCGGTTGTACTTCATCACCGGGGTCTGGCCGGTGTGGAAGCTGTGGGATTTGGCCCAGCCCAGGCCGAAGCGGATGCTCAGGCTGCCCATTTTGGCCGCCGCATCGACGGCGCCCGGGTCTTCGGTGACATAGAGACCGGGGATACCGATCTTGCCGGCGACGCGGACCACGCCCATCAACGAGTTGAGCACGGTGGCCGGGGCTTCGTGCTTGACGCCGTCGTGGCCGTGGCCGCGGGCTTCGAAGCCTACCGCATCGACGGCGCAATCGACTTCAGGCTCGCCCAGCAAGGCGGCAATCTGTTCGTGCAACGGAGTGTCCTGGGACAGGTCGGCGATTTCGAAACCCTGGGCCTTGGCGTGAGCCAGGCGGACCGGGTTGACGTCGCCGATGATCACCACCGCCGCGCCCAACAGGCGAGCGGAAGCGGCAGCCGCCAGGCCAACCGGGCCGGCACCGGCGATGTAGACCGTGCTGCCAGGGCCAACACCGGCGGTGACGGCGCCGTGATAGCCGGTCGGCAGGATGTCGGACAGGCAAGTCAGGTCACGAATTTTCTCCATGGCCTTGTCGCGGTCCGGCAGTTTCAGCAGGTTGAAATCGGCGTACGGCACCAGCACGTATTCGGCTTGGCCGCCGGTCCAGTCGCCCATGTCCACATAACCGTAGGCACCGCCGGCACGAGCCGGGTTGACGCTCAGGCACACACCGGTGTGTTGCTCCTTGCAGGAACGGCAGCGCCCGCAAGCCACGTTGAACGGCACCGACACCAGGTCGCCGATTTTCAGGTTCTCGACGTCGCTACCCTTTTCGATCACTTCACCGGTGATCTCGTGCCCCAGGACCAGGCCGGTCTGGGCAGTGGTACGGCCGCGGACCATGTGCTGGTCGGAGCCGCAGATGTTGGTGGAGACCACGCGCAGGATGACACCGTGCTCAATCTTCCTGCCGCGCGGGTCCTGCATTTTTGGATAGTCGATTTTCTGTACTTCGACCTTGCCGTTGCCGAGATACACGACACCACGATTACCAGACATGCTTTCACCTCGCTGTTGTTTTTGTGGAACTGCGTTGCCCAGGCAGGCAGCGCCTTGATTGCTCGGGTTAGTGCTTGTGTCTTGTTTCTTTGTTGTCTGTTGGGGCCTCATCGCGAGCAAGCTCGCTCCCACAGTTGATCGCGTACTCCCTGTGGGAGCGAGCTTGCTCGCGATGTCGTTCTAAAGAACGACCGTGCGATTGGCGTTCAAGAACACCCTTCTTTCGATGTGATACCCCACGGCCCTGGCCAGGGTCAGCCCTTCGATGTCCCGCCCCTTGGCAATCAGGTCTTCGGGATAATGGCTGTGGTCCACCACTTCCACGCCCTGGGCGATGATCGGGCCTTCGTCCAGGTCGTTGTTAATGTAGTGCGCCGTGGCGCCCACCAGTTTCACGCCTTTGTTGTAGGCCTGGTGATACGGCTTGGCGCCCTTGAACCCCGGCAGCAGCGAGTGATGGATGTTGATCGCCTTGCCGTCGAGCTTGCGGCACAACTCCGGCGACAGCACTTGCATGTAGCGGGCAAGGATCACCAGTTCGGCACCGGTGTCTTCGATCACCTGCCACACTTGTCGCTCCTGGGCCGGCTTGTCGTTCGGGTCCAGGGGGAAATGGTAGTAGGGAATCTGGTGCCAGTCGGCCAGCGGCTTGAGGTCGGGGTGGTTGGACACCACGGCCACCACGTCCATGGACAACTGGCCGATGCGCTGGCGGTAGAGCAAATCGTTGAGGCAGTGATCGGCCTTGGAGACCATGATCACCACTTTGGGCCGGTAGTTGGGCGGCGTCAGTTCGAAGACCATGCCGAAGGCTTGCGCACGCTCGGCCAGGCCGGCACGAAAGGCCTGCTCGTCGAAACCATCCGGCTGGCGGAATTCCACACGAATGAAAAAACGCCCCGAGAGACGGTCGTCGAAGGAATGGTGCTCGGTGACGTAGCAGCCCTGCTCGAACAGAAAGCGCGTCACCGCGTCCACCGTGCCGAGCACGCTGGGGCAGTCGGCAGTCAAGATCCATGTGTCTGGGGCGCGGCTCATTGCGGTGACTCCTGTTCAAAATTTACCGGGCGACAAAGAACCCTGTGGCCACAACAGCATTCCAAAGCCAAAAATCAGGCCTGCACGCTCAACCCATACTCCGCCGCGGCATCCTGCAACCACAGCCACCAGTAATCGGAGAAGCTGCGGCGGATCACCAGTTCCCAGGTGTCTTCGGCGGTATGGCGGATCACCAGTTGCGACTTGGCGAATACCGTACCCACGGCCTTGCCCACCGGGAAGTTGCTTGGGTGTACATCGTAGCTGGTGGATTTCATCAGCACGTCGCGCACGTTCGGGCCGGACAGTTCGAGGATCTGCTGGCCACCACTGACGTTGACGATCTGGATGTGCAGGTCGCCCAGGGCTTCACGCAGTTTCTGCTCGGCGGCGAACTCCTCGCCGGTGGGCACCACCAGCAGCCATTCATCCGGGCCAAGCCATTGCAGGCTGGTTTCACCCTTGACGATGACGGTCAGGGCGCCTGGCAATTCCAGGCCCAGGGCCTTGTGCACGCCGGCGGCGAACGCCGGGTCGTGGCCGTCGCCACGAAGGGTCAGGTGGCCCAGGAGTTTTTTCTCGCGCACGGTCACGCCGGCGTTCTTGCGACCCTTGCCCACCAGGCTGGCGAGGTCGGCATGGTGCAGCGACGACTCGGCCTTGGCCCCGGTGGTTGGGCGTTGTTGGTACACGTTGACTGCGGTCATATGGAGCACCTGTCTTGAATTCTGTAGTTCCGGCATTTGTGGTGACTGTTCTGCCGCCTTCGCGAGCAAGCCCGCTCCCACATTGGATTGATGCCTGGCTCAAATTCCTTTGGCGACTTCGATCCTGTGGGAGCGGGCTTGCTCGCGAATCAGGCGACGCGGTGTAACTGCCCACCCACAGGACCAAAGTCCCTTTAGATATTCTGCCGATCCCCCTTCGGATCGAAGAACACCGAAGAAACAATCTCTGCCTCGATCACGCTGCCGTCGGCCAGTGGCGCGAACACGCGTTCGCCCATCCGCTTGAGGCCGCCCTTGACCACACCCATGGCAAATGAATAACCCAGGGAGTTGTGGGCGTAGCTGGAGGTCACGTGACCGACCATGGTCATCGGAATCGCCTGCTTGGTGTTGAACACCAGTTGCGCACCTTCCGGCAGCCAGACATTCGGGTCGATCGGCTTGAGGCCCACCAGTTGCTTGCGGTCTTCACGCACGCAATCTTCGCGATTCATGCCACGCCAGCCGATCCACGAGAACGGTTTGGTCCGGCCTACGCACCAGCCCATGTTCAGGTCGTCCGGCGTCATCGAGCTATCAGTGTCCTGACCGACGATGATGAAGCCCTTCTCGGCCCGCAATACGTGCATGGTCTCGGTGCCATACGGGGTCAGGTTGTATTTTTTCCCGGCCTCGACGATCTGCTCGAGCACGCCCATGGCGTAGTCGGCCTGCACGTTGATTTCGTACGACAGTTCACCAGTGAACGAGATCCGGAACACCCGTGCCGGCACGCCGCCCACCAGTCCTTCCTTCCAGGTCATGAACGGGAACGCGTCCTTGTCCAGGTCGATGTCGGTGACATCGCTCAGCAGCTTGCGGCTGTTGGGCCCCGACAGGGTCATGGTCGCCCAGTGGTCGGTGACCGAGGTGAAGTACACCTTCAGGTCCGGCCATTCAGTCTGGTGATAGATCTCCAGCCATTGCAGCACGCGCGCCGCGCCGCCCGTGGTGGTGGTCATCAGGAAGTGGTTGTCCGCCAGACAGGCCGTTACGCCGTCGTCGAAGACCATGCCGTCTTCCTTGCACATCAGGCCGTAGCGAGCCTTGCCCACGTCGAGCTTAGTCCAGGCGTTGGTGTAGACGCGGTTGAGGAACTCACGGGCATCCGGGCCCTGGATGTCGATCTTGCCCAGGGTCGAGGCGTCGAGCAGGCCGACGCTGTCACGCACGGCCTTGCATTCGCGCTTGACCGCGGCATGCATGTCTTCGCCGTTCTTCGGGAAGTACCAAGGGCGCTTCCACTGGCCGACGTCTTCGAACTCGGCACCGTTCTTCACGTGCCAGGCTTGCAGCGCGGTGTAGCGCACTGGTTCGAAGATGTGCCCACAGTGCCGGCCAGCCACCGCGCCAAAGGTCACCGGCGTGTAGTTCGGACGGAACATGGTGGTGCCCATCTGCGGGATGCTCACGTTCAGCGAACGGGCCGCGATGGCCAGGCCGTTGACGTTGCCCAGTTTGCCCTGGTCGGTACCGAAGCCCAGTGCGGTGTAGCGCTTGACGTGTTCCACCGACTCGAAGCCTTCGCGGGTGGCGAGCTCGATGGCGGCGGCGGTGACGTCGTTCTGCAGGTCGACGAATTGCTTCGGCGCCCGTGCAGTGGATTTTTCATGAGGCACCTGGAACAGCGCCAGGGTCGGTTCTTCGTGACGGCTCAGGGCTTTGGGCAACACGCCCTCCACCGTTTTGAAGCCGGCTTCGCTGGCCGCGCGCACGCCGCCTTCAAAACCGTCGGCCAAGCTATCGCCGAGGCTGTAGACGCCATTCACGCCGCCAACGCACACACGCTTCTGCGGTGCTTCGCCCGGTACGAAACCGAGGATGTCTTCACGCCAGATCGGCTTGCCGCCCAGGTGCGAAGCCAGGTGGACCACCGGGCTGTAGCCGCCGGAGCTGGCCACCAGGTCGCAGTCCAGCCATTCGCCGGGGCTGGTGACTTTATGGGCGCGGACGTCGATCGCGGCAACACGTGCCCCGGTGACGCGCTTGCTGCCACGGGCTTCGACCACGGCGCTGCCGGTGAGGATGCGGATGCCCTTGGCGCGGGCTTCTTCCACCAGCGCGCCACGCGGGTTGCTGCGAGCATCGGCCACGGCCACCACTTGCAGGCCGGCGTCGAACCAGTCCAGGGCCACGCGATAGGCGTGGTCGTTGTTGGTGCTCAGCACCAGTTTCTTGCCCGGCGCCACGCCGTAGCGACGCACGTAGGTGGACACCGCGCCGGCCAGCATGTTGCCCGGCACGTCGTTGTTGCCGTAGACCAGCGGCCGCTCGCAGGCGCCGGTCGCCAGGACCACGCGCTTGGCACGAACACGGTTGATGCGCTGGCGGACCTGGCCGATCGGTGCACGGTCGCCGAGGTGGTCGGTGAGGCGCTCGTGGATGGTCAGGAAGTTATGGTCGTGGTAACCGTTCACCGTGGCGCGTGGGAGCAGCACCACGTCCGGCATCGACTTGAGTTCAGCGACAACAGCGGCCACCCATTCGGTCGCCGGCTTGCCGTCCAGGCTTTCGCGGGAGTCGAGCAGGCTGCCGCCGAACTCTTCCTGCTCATCGGCCAGGATGACGCGCGCACCGCTGCGGGCCGCGGCCAGTGCGGCGGCCAGACCAGCAGGGCCAGCGCCGACAACCAGCACGTCGCAGTGACGGTTCATGTAGTCGTAGGTGTCCGGATCGTTCTCGGTCGGCGAGCGACCCAGCCCTGCGGCCTTGCGGATGTACTTCTCGTAGGTCATCCAGAACGATTGCGGGTACATGAAGGTTTTGTAGTAGAAGCCCGGCGGCATCAGCTTGCCGCCGACCTTGCCGAGAATCCCCATCATGTCGTTGTTCACGTTCGGCCAGCCATTGGTGCTGGTGGCGACCAGGCCCTGGTACAGCGCCTGTTGCGTGGCGCGCACGTTAGGGATTTGCGTGGCCTCGGTGGCACCGATCTGCAGCACCGCGTTCGGCTCTTCGGCACCGGCGGCGAAAATGCCGCGCGGCCGGGAATACTTGAAGCTGCGGCCGATGATGTCGACACCGTTGGCCAGCAGCGCAGCGGCCAGGGAATCGCCCTCGAAGCCTTTGTAGGTCTGGCCGTTGAAGGTGAAGCTCAGCACTTTGTTGCGGTCGATCCGTCCGCCGTTGGACAGGCGATTGATCTGGCTCATACCTTCTCTCCCAGAGCCTGTGCGGCCGCTTTCGGACTGTCAGCCTTGTCGGTGAACTGCGGCTTTTGGCCGATCTTGTAGGTTTCGAGAATCTCGTAGGTCACGGTGTCACGGGTCACGTTGAAGTACTGACGGCAACCGGCGACGTGGTCCCACAGTTCATGGTGCAACCCGCGTGGGTTGTCACGGAAGAACATGTAGTCGCCCCACTCCTCGTCGGTGCAGGCGTTCGGATCCAGCGGACGCGGGATATGCGCCTGGCCGGATGCATGGAATTCCTCTTCGGAGCGCAGTTCGCCGCAGTGAGGACAGAAGATGTGCAACATGGGGATTTCTCCTGTTAGTGGGCAACCGCAGCAGCGCCGTGTTCATCGATCAACGCACCGTTGTGGAAACGGTCGATGGAGAAAGGTGCAGCCAATGGGTGCATTTCACCCTTGGCCAGACTCGCGGCAAATACGTTGCCCGAGCCAGGTGTCGCCTTGAAGCCGCCGGTGCCCCAACCGCAGTTGAAGAACATGTTCGGCACCGGGGTCTTGGAGATGATCGGGCAGGCGTCCGGCGTGGTGTCGACGATGCCGCCCCACTGACGGTTCATGCGTACACGGGACAACACCGGGAACATCTCGACGATGGCCTGGACCGTGTGCTCGATCACCGGGTACGAGCCACGCTGGCCGTAGCCGTTGTAGCCGTCGATACCGGCACCGATCACCAGGTCGCCCTTGTCGGACTGGCTGATGTAGCCGTGCACGGCGTTGGACATGATCACACTGTCGATGATCGGCTTGATCGGCTCGGACACCAACGCTTGCAGCGGGTGGGATTCGATCGGCAGGCGGAAGCCCGCGAGCTTGGCCATGTGCCCGGAATTACCGGCGGTCACCACGCCGACGCGCTTGGCGCCGATGAAGCCTTTATTGGTTTCCACGCCGATGCACACGCCGTTTTCCTTGCGGAAACCGATCACTTCGGTCTGCTGGATCAGGTCCACGCCCAACGCGTCGGCCGCCCGGGCAAAGCCCCAGGCCACGGCATCGTGACGGGCCACGCCGCCGCGACGCTGGACGGTGGCGCCCATCACCGGGTAGCGAGTGTTTTTCGAGCAATCCAGGTACGGGATCTCGTCGGCCACTTGCTTGGCGTTGAGCAGCTCGCCGTCCACGCCGTTGAGGCGGTTGGCGCTGACGCGACGCTCGGAATCACGGATGTCCTGCAGGGTGTGGCACAGGTTGTAGACGCCACGCTGGGAGAACATCACGTTGTAGTTCAGGTCCTGGGACAGGCCTTCCCAGAGTTTCATCGCGTGTTCGTACAGGTGGGCCGATTCGTCCCACAAGTAGTTGGAGCGCACGATGGTGGTGTTGCGCGCGGTGTTGCCGCCGCCCAACCAGCCCTTCTCGACCACTGCCACGTTGGTGATGCCGTGTTCCTTGGCCAGGTAGTAGGCGGTCGCCAGGCCATGCCCGCCACCGCCGACGATGACCACGTCGTAGACCTTTTTCGGGGTCGGCGTGCGCCACATCCGCTGCCAGTTTTCATGATGGCTGAGTGAGTGTTTGAAGAGGCCGAAGCCCGAATAGCGTTGCATAGTCATTACTCCAAAACCGACTCAGCGATAAACCGGGAAGTCCGCGCACAGGGCCGCCACTTGCTGGGCGACATTGGCCTCGACATCGGCATCGCCGAGGTTGTCGAGAATGTCGCAGATCCAGCCGGCCAGCGTGACGCACTGGGTAACCTTGAAGCCACGGGTGGTCACCGCCGGGGTGCCGATGCGCAAGCCCGAAGTCACGAATGGCGATTGCGGGTCGTTCGGCACGGCGTTCTTGTTGACGGTGATGTGGGCGCGGCCCAGGGCGGCATCGGCATCCTTGCCGGTCAGGCCCTGACGGATCAGGCTGACCAGGAACAGGTGGTTATCGGTGCCACCGGACACTACATCGTAGCCGCGCTTGATGAACACGCCAGCCATGGCCTGGGCGTTATCGATCACTTGCTGCTGATAAGCCTTGAAGCCAGGCTCCGCCGCTTCCTTGAAGCACACTGCCTTGCCGGCGATCACGTGCATCAGCGGGCCGCCCTGGGCACCCGGGAATACCGCGGCGTTGAGCTTCTTCTCGATTTCTTCGTTGGCCTTGGCCAGGATCAGGCCGCCACGGGGACCGCGCAGGGTCTTGTGGGTGGTGGTGGTGACCACGTCGGCGTACGGCAGCGGGTTCGGGTACAGACCGGCGGCAACCAGGCCGGCCACGTGGGCCATGTCGACGAACAGCAGGGCACCGACCTTGTCGGCGATCTGGCGGAAACGTGGGAAATCCAGGGTCTTGGAGTAAGCGGAGAAACCGGCAACGATCATTTTCGGCTTGTGCTCGACCGCCAGGCGCTCGACTTCGTCGTAGTCGATCAGGCCGGTGGTGGTGTCGATGCCGTATTGCACCGCGTTGTAGAGCTTGCCCGAGGACGACACTTTGGCACCGTGGGTCAGGTGACCGCCGTGGGCCAGGCTCATGCCCAGGATGGTGTCGCCGGCTTGCAGCAGGGCCAGGTACACGGCGCTGTTGGCCGAAGACCCGGAGTGCGGCTGGACGTTGGCGTAATCGGCACCGAACAACTGCTTGGCACGCTCGATGGCCAGGGCTTCGACTTTGTCGACGTGCTCGCAGCCACCGTAGTAGCGCTTGCCCGGATAGCCTTCGGCGTACTTGTTGGTCAGGCCGCTGCCCTGGGCCTCCATCACGCGCTTGCTGGTGTAGTTCTCCGACGCGATCAGCTCGATGTGATCTTCCTGGCGTTGCTCTTCGGCGTTCATCGCCGCCAGCAGCGCATCATCGTAGCCTTGAATTTGGTCTTGTTTGCTGAACATCGCGTCTCTCCCAGCGGCGGCGGTGCGCCTTTCGTCTCGGTGAGGCACGGACCATTCGGTCGTGCCCTTTGGATGCGATGGTATGGCTGGCGCAGGCATGTCAAATGCCTATGGACGCCACGCAAAGGTGCGTTTACGACATGCGCTCAAATGGAGCCAGACACTCCCTCGCCACAAAGGCTATGCGCCGATCTGGCGAACCGCGAGCAACAGCAAAAAATGCGCGGGATACAGACCGTAGGCCCAGCGCCGCATCGCCGGTGGATGAAAACGACCCGCGTGTCGCAAAAGCACCCGCCCAAGCCATGGCGCGATCAGGCAGGCCACTAATCCCCAAAGCGCCACCCCATCCCCCAGCCACGCCGCGCCATACAACACCCGCCATTGATTGGCCGCCACGCAGACCAGCCCCGGCAACAAGGCCATATACAAAGGACGCTTGAATACCAGCAACATCGCCAGCGGCAGCAGCACACCAAAGAAACCGAACATCAGCTGCGACGAAAACAGCGCCGCCAGCAGCAACGCCGTCACCGCCAGGCATCGCGCCTCCAGGGTGGGCGTCTGCCAACAGCGCGCCACAAGCAGCCCGAGCACCAGCGTCGGCATGACGTTCAGCGTGGAAGGGTCAGGAATGAACAAGCGGTAGGGGATTTCGCTGACGGCGCTGAATAACAACAACCAGCCCAGGTAACGCCATGGAGCGGTGCTGGCACCGTCGCGCGCCAGATTCGCCGCCATCGCCAGGCAAAACCACGGGAACGCCAGGCGCCCCGGCACGTACAGCCAATCAATGGAAAAACCGATATATCGCAGGTGATCGAGCACCATCGACAACAATGCCAGCCATTTGAGCAGGTCCAGGGCACCGTCGCGCCGACTCATGCGTGCAGCGGCCCGATGACTTTGTGATTTTCTGACAGAAACATCCGGTGTGTTCCCCCGCTAATCTTGGGTAAAGTGCGCACCAGTATCGACCACGGTGCGACGGACTCAAGCACGCCGAGCCATGATCGACCACGGCGCGACGGACTCAAGCACGCCGAACCATGATCGACCACGGCGCGACGGACTCAAGCACGCCGAACCATGATCGACCACGGCGCTGTGGACCCAAACACGCCGAACCAGGGAACGCCCCACCCGGGCATTCCGCCAGGGATCTCTTTACCCAGGACTCTCTATTCAAGGAGCAAAGCCATGACCGACAAGAGTCAACAGTTTGCCAGCGACAACTATTCCGGCATTTGCCCCGAAGCCTGGGCGGCCATGGAAGAAGCCAACCAGGGTCACCAACGCGCCTACGGCGACGACGAGTGGACCCACCGCGCGGCGGACGATTTCCGGGCCTTGTTCGAAACCGACTGCGAAGTGTTCTTCGCGTTCAACGGCACTGCGGCCAACTCCCTGGCCCTGTCCTCGCTGTGCCAGAGTTACCACAGCGTGATCTGCTCGGAAACCGCCCACGTCGAAACCGACGAATGCGGCGCACCGGAGTTCTTCTCCAACGGTTCCAAGCTGCTGGTGGCACGCACCGAAAACGGCAAGCTGACCCCCGAGTCGATCCGTGAGATCGCCCTCAAGCGCCAGGACATCCACTACCCCAAGCCACGGGTCGTGACCCTGACCCAGGCCACGGAAGTCGGCAGCGTCTACACCCCGGATGAAATCCGCGCCATCAGCGTCACCTGCAAGGAGCTGGGGCTGAACCTGCACATGGACGGCGCTCGCTTCTCCAATGCCTGCGCCTTCCTCGGCTGCTCCCCGGCGGACCTGACCTGGAAGGTCGGCGTGGACGTGTTGTGCTTCGGCGGTACGAAAAACGGCATGGCGGTGGGCGAAGCCATCCTGTTCTTCAATCACGACCTGGCGGTGGACTTCGACTACCGCTGCAAACAGGCCGGGCAACTGGCCTCGAAAATGCGCTTCCTCTCCGCGCCCTGGGTCGGCCTGCTGCAAAACGACGCCTGGCTCAAGCACGCCCACCACGCCAACCACTGCGCCCAATTGCTGGCCGAGCTGGTCAGCGACATTCCCGGCGTGGAACTGATGTTCCCGGTCCAGGCCAACGGCGTGTTCCTGCAACTCTCGGAACCGGCCATCGCCGCCCTCACTGCCCGCGGCTGGCGCTTCTACACTTTCATCGGCAAGGGCGGTGCACGGTTCATGTGTTCGTGGGATACGCAAGAGGCGCGGGTAAGGGAATTGGCGGCGGATATTCGGGAAGTGATGGCAGGCTAGAAAGAACTGAGGGGACTATTGTGGCGAGAGGATTTATCCCTCAGGTCGTGAGTGATACGGTTTTCGTCCCGAAGTCCCCTTCGTCAAAACCGGGCCCACGCAAGTTTATTCACCAGTGACGCTCAGCGTGGCAATGCCTCCACGAACACTAGAGTTCTTGCGCTCATGAAATACGCCGCCTGCTATAACCTTTCGCAATAAAGCCATTCTTCTTACTATCAGAGAAATAAGCAAAACCTAAACCCGCAAAAAAGCTACAACATACAAGACATTTACCCTCTTCAATGCCGGCTCAGTTCGAGCCACAAAACCTCCACAGTGTCTACTGTCAGTGTTGACAGTAGACACTGCTCCGCGCCTCAAAATAATATCGGCACAACCTTGAACGAGGACATGGGCAGTGCGCCTTCAACAACTCGATCAAGGTGGATAACAATCCTTTTTTGAATAATCGAGGTGACTCACACTGTCGCATCCACAAAAAACCATGTCTTCATTTTTTGTGGCACTTTCCGGCACGCTGAGCTCATTTACCTTATAGCTATTGACGACTGTCATTCACGATTGTTGTCCGGCTCGAAAGTTTTAATATGCGTGAAGCATTATTATTCCTTACCTACAAGCGGAGCTGAAAACATGACAACTAGCAAAGTGCAATTTTCAGTAGAAAACGGTTCTAAAACTACTGTTTACGAATCCGATATGGACGTAGCCCCCTATGTGCAAAGCGGTGACTTCCTCGAAATATTGGGTCAACTGCACATCGTTACAAAAAAGGTGTGGCGTTATGATCGCGATAGCGGAGCATTGACACCTTACTACGGTATGCAAATCCTAAAACCCAGTGAAGAACCATAAGCCTATACCGCATGAGTTTCCCCTACTACCTAGAGCGCGGAACCAATCACTCTTTTTGAAGAAAGATGTCAAGGGATGCTCCAGGCGTCCCTTGCATCGGACAGGCGTCAAAACTCGATCCGCACATCCCCCTTCGGCACGCTGCAGCACGACAGGATGTAACCCTCGGCCTCATCGTCCTCGGTAATCCCGCCGTTGTGGTCCATTTCCACTTCCCCGCCCAGCTTCAGCACTTTGCAGGTGCCGCAGATG
Organism: Pseudomonas sp. FSO-7; assembly: GCF_059579345.1. Lineage (NCBI taxonomy): Bacteria > Pseudomonadati > Pseudomonadota > Gammaproteobacteria > Pseudomonadales > Pseudomonadaceae > Pseudomonas > Pseudomonas sp. FSO-7. The sequence continues at coordinate 6,097,655 of NZ_CM184193.1, forward strand.
CCCATGCCGCAGGCCTTGGGGATCATCATGCCGAGCTTGGCGGCGGCGGCGTGTACGGTTTCTCCCGGGCCCACGCGGATGCTCTTGCCCGAGGAGGTGAACTCCACCAGGTGCAGGTCCGCCGCATCGACTTCCGGAGCGTCGGCCGCCTGTTCCGCCTGTTCCACGGCGTCGGCGCGGGCTTCCGGTGGCGTGGCGCCGAAGGACTCCTCGTGGTAGCGCTTCATGTCGAAGCCAGCGGTTTCCAGCAGGCGCTTGACCGCGTTCATGTACGGCGTCGGGCCGCAGCAGAACACTTCGCGCTCCAGGAAATCCGGCGCCATCAGCTCAAGCATCTTGTGGTTCAGGTAGCCGCGATAACCGGCCCAAGGCTCGCCCAGGCCGTGTTTTTCGCAGATCAGGTGCAGGCTGAAGTTGTCGATCCGCGACGCCATGTGTTCCAGCTCACGGTGGTAGATGATGTCCTTGGGCGAACGGGCACTGTGGATGAACACCATGTCGACGTTGGCGTTGGTGTCGTAATACCAGCGCGCCATGGACATGACCGGGGTAATCCCGACGCCGCCGCTGAGATAGAGCACCTTGGGGCTGGAGAAATCGATGGCGTTGAACAACCCCACCGGCCCGTGCACCGCCAGTTCCTGGCCTTCATGCAGGGTGTCGTGCAACCAGTTGGACACCTTGCCCCCCGGCACGCGCTTGATGGTCACCGAGAAACTGTAGGGCACTGACGGCGAACTGGAGATGGTGTAGGAGCGCATGATCGGCTGGCCTTCGATTTCCAGCTCCAGGGTGACGAATTGCCCCGGCTTGAAAAAGAACATGATCGGCTGGTCGGCCATGAAGCAGAAGGTGCGCACATCCCAGGTTTCCTGGATGACTTTGACGCAACGTACGATATGTCGGCCATTGGCCCAGGTCTGGGTGGTGACCGGGTTCAGGAAGTTATTGGACATGCTGATCTCCACGGCCGACTGTCGGCCTTCATGATGGCGATTGTGCGCAGGCACCTGAGTGACCATTTACCTATCTGCGACATTCACATACTTATCGCGACCAGCCCCCAACTACCGGGGCTTGCGCGTCGGGAACAGATTGGGCCATGTCGCCCATGGATAAGGTTGCGCCCCTGCGCGGCCCCACACTCGCCCCAACAGATAAACAAAGTTTTCTGCCTTGCGTAGCACAACCGATTAGTCATTTTTCGCCGGCCACGTAGAGGGCCATGAGGATAAAACGATGGACGTCACCACTACCCTGAGCCTGGGCGATCCGCTGGAACCCGCACGCAAGGCCACCGCGCAAATGCTGCAAGAGCGCGAGCGCACCTTTTCGCTGCCGCAACCGTTCTACTCCGATGAGCGCCTGTTTGATATCGACATGCAGGAAATCTTCCAGAAAGAGTGGTTGATCGCCGGCATGACCTGCGAAATCCCGGCCAAGGGCAACTACCTGACCCTGCAAGTCGGCAAGAACCCGATCATCGTGATTCGCGGCGCCGACGGCGTGGTCCACGCTTTCCATAACGTCTGCCGCCACCGTGGCTCGCGGCTGTGCACCAGCGAAAAGGGCAAGGTCGCCAAACTGGTCTGCCACTACCACCAGTGGACCTACGAGCTGGACGGTCGCCTGCTGTTCGCCGGCACCGAGATGGGCGCCGACTTCGACATGAAGCAGTACGGCCTCAAGCCTGTGAACGTGAAGACCGCGGGTGGCTACATCTTCATCAGCCTGGCCGAAAACCCGCCGGCCATCGATGACTTCCTGTCGACGCTGAACCATTACATGGAACCGTACGACATGGAGAACACCAAGGTGGCGGTGCAAACCACCTTGATGGAAAAGGCCAACTGGAAACTGGTACTGGAAAACAACCGCGAGTGCTACCACTGCGGCGGTTCGCACCCGGAACTGCTCAAGACCCTGCTGGAATGGGACGACGTCACCGACCCACGGGCCGACCAGGCCTTCAAGGACCATGTGGCCGCTTCCGCCGCCGCCTGGGACGCCGAGAAGATCCCTTACGCCCACGCCAGCTTCGGCCTGCGCAACCGCATCGTGCGCATGCCGCTGCTCAAGGGCACCGTGTCGATGACCATGGACGGCAAGCAAGGCTGCGCCAAGCTGATGGGCCGCATCAAGAACCCGGACCTGGGCTCGATGCGCATCCTGCACCTGCCGCACTCGTGGAACCACTGCATGGGCGACCACATCATCGTGTTCACCGTGTGGCCGATCAGCGCCCAGGAAACCATGGTCACCACCAAGTGGCTGGTGCACAAGGACGCGGTCGAAGGCGTGGACTACGACGTCGCGCGCATGCGCCAGGTCTGGGACGCCACCAACGACCAGGACCGTCGCCTGGCCGAAGAAAACCAGCGCGGCATCAACTCCACCGCCTACCAGCCTGGCCCGTACTCCAAGACCTATGAGTTCGGCGTGGTGAACTTCGTCGACTGGTACAGCGAGCGCATGCTCAACAACCTCGGGGCTGAACCGGCGCCGTACCTCAAGGGCGTTCCGGTCCAGGGGTAAAATCAAAAGCTTCGCGAGCAAGCCCGCTCCCACAGTTGACCGAGTTTCTTCAGGAAGAATGCGGTCGAATGTGGGAGCGGGCTTGCTCGCGAAGACGATCTCTCATTCACCCGATCACTGCGAAGACCACCGCACACTGCCATCCTCCCCATAAAACGTCTCGACAATCTCCTCCCCCACCAACCTCACCTTCACATACCCGTTCAACACCCGCAGCGGATACGCCTCGTCTCCCGCCAACTGGGTTTCCGACCACAACACCCGGGCATGCCCGTTCAGCTCGCTGGTGGTGCCGTAGGGAATCGCCCCATGCCCGGCGCAACGCGCGTGCAACCCACCTTGCGGCGCGTAGCAGATGCCATTGTGCAAATGTCCCCAATACCAGTAGTCCGGCTCACGCCCCAAGGCGTCGCACACCGGTTGGTAGAGCGCGGTCTTGTTGTGTCCGGAAATATCGAAGCCTTGGTGATGACTGAGTACCATCAGTTTCTTGCGCTTGGGCAGGGTTTTCATCCACTCGATCTGCTGGGTGTTGAGGGTGCCGTCCATGTACAGGTTCATCGCGTCCGAGGCGTAGGCGCTGTCCAGGCCGACCACCAACCAGTCGTCGTTGTACAAGGCAAAGTAGCTGGTGCCCTGCTGCACCGGGAAACGCTTGGCCAGTTCCTTGAAATAGCCGTGGGCACCGCTGTACATCTCGTGGTTGGAATTGAGGGTGAACGAGCCCTGCTTGCCCTGGGGCCAGCCGGCCATGTCGACGTCTTCCTGGGAATGGGTGCCGGCGTAATACACATCGCCCAGATGGATGGTGAAGTCAGCCTCGGCCAACTGCATCTGATTGGCCACGGCCACGGCCGGGGCGTGGCTGTCGAACGGCCCGGTGCCCCAGTCGCCGGCGATGGCCAGCACCACGTCGCTGTCCATTTTCACCAGCGCCGGGTTCGTGGCGAACGGCGCGTGATGGCGCAGGTTCTCGATCCACTTGAGCAGCGCCTCGCTCCACAACAGGTCCAGCAGTTCCCATTTGCGACAGCCGAGCAAGGTGCCGTCCTTGAGAACCTGAGTAGGAAGCTCGGCGACGGTTTGCGGCAAGGGGCTGGGATTGCCGATTTTAAGGATCGACAGACCATGGGCCAGTTCCCAGGGAACGGCCGGTTCGTCGTCCGGCAGTCCGCCATGTTTAATGGCGTATTGCGCCTGATCGTGACCTCGCTGCAATAACTTGACGATGGCCTCGAACTCTTCAGGTTCGAGCTCGTTGACGAGTTTCTGCCAGGACATTTCCAGCCGCGTGACCAACCCGTGCAGGCGGACCTTGACCTTGTCGAACTCATGTTCCCAATGGTGCAGTAATGACATGTGAACGCTCCTTCGCAATGCCCTGGGCTACAGGGTCTTCATGAATTCGATCAGGGCCCGTTTGTCGACGTCCGACAGCTGCGTGCCATACAGGTGACCGCCGTTGTGGTTGCCTTCCAGGCGGGTGTCGTATTTGAAGTCCGCCGACGCCTTCATTTGCGCGCCGCTGGTGATGAAGCCGACCTTCTCCTGGTCGTAGATGTCGGAGCCGGTGTAGAACACCTGTGGCCGCTGCTCCGGCGGTTGCAGCAAATCCCACAGGGTCGGCACCGAACCGTTGTGCAGGTACGGCGCCCGCAGCCAGATGCCGTCGGTGGGGGTGTTGCTGTAGCTCTGGGTCTTGCGGTAGGCGCCAAAGTCGAACGGCGGTTTCTTGAAGCCGTGGAACGCCGCCACCAGGCCGGTGGTGAAGGAATTCAGGCGATGGGGATCGGTGCCCAATTGGTCAATGTTGGTGGTGACCTGGCCGGTGTCGCTGCGGCCGAAATCATGGCAGCCGGCGCAGTTTTTCTCCCAGACCGGTTTGCCCTGGGCGACTTTGACCGGGTCCAGGGCGAACGGCCAGGCCGGTGCCTTGTGGCCCAGCAGCCAGTTGGTCACTCGGTTGAAGCTCGGTGGCAGCACCGATTCCGGCGTCGCGCCCACGGCCATGGCCGCTGCGTAATTACGCTCGTGGATCTTGTTGTTATTGCCGTCCCAATGCAGGTACATGGACTCGCGGGGTTTCTGGTTCCAGACCTGCGGCAGATCCACGGTGCCGATGGTGGAGTCATCCGGGAAGCCGAACACCACCATTTTGGTCGGGTTGAAGGTGTCGGTCCGCCCAGGGCCCTGGGCCGGACGCAACTTCTGCCAGGCGTAGGCCTGCTTCTGCTTGAGCAGCGCACTCTTGGCCATCGGGATGATCAGGTAACGGTTGTACAGCTTTTCAAAAAAGCCCAGCTGGAACTTGCCATTGATCGTCGCCATCACCGCATCGGGGGTGAATTTCGGGTCGCTGGCACACTCGTAGGCGAACCACTGGAACGCCTGCAGTTGCAGGGTATTGGCCGGCGCGGAAGCGACCGGCACCGCGACGTCAGTGGCATTGGCCCGGTAGGAGCCAGTGTGGCACAGGGCGCAGTTGGGCTCGACGGTGGGGTAACCGAGTTGCCGCTTGGCCATGCCGATGGGCAGGTCTTTGCCGTTTTCATAGAGGAAACCGAACACTTCATAGCCGCCCGGCTTGGGCAGTTTTTCCGGGCATATCTGCGGCAGCACGGCGAACAGGTAGTAGGGAATCCGCGCCTCGATGCCCAGGCCGATGGCGGCGTATTTATAATGGTCTTCGTCGGAGGCGAAGTCCGGTTGCGGCACTTCCCGGATCATCTGGTACCAGGTCTGGTAGCCGATGAAACCCAATAGCAATACCACCAGCAACGTGCCGACCTTGAACCCGTGGCTCTGCCAGCGCAGCGCCCAACCGGCACGCCATTCCCGCCACCCGGCGCAAAGCAAGGCCAGCGGACGATTGGCCTTCGGGCTGCCCAGGTACAACAGCACGCCCAGGATCAGGAACATGCTCAGGTCGCCCATCAACATCGGCTTGAATAATTGGCCTTGGTTGTTGGTGTTGATCAGGTAGATCCAGAACACCACCGCCACCAGCCGCGACAGCACGCACAACCACGAATGCACCACGAAACGCGGCGCGTTGAACCCCGAGGGCATGTAGAACAGGCTGATCCCCACCAGCAACATGCCGGCGTTCTCCAGCCAGGGATCGGACAGTACGGGTGGCAGGCCGATCATGGACGTCAGCAACGCCGGCGCGAACAACGCCGGGATCGCGAAGAACATGTTCATGATAATCCCGACCCAGATGATGCGTTGGAACCAGCGGATGTAAGTGTTCATGGGCATCCTTTTTCCTTATTCCTGACTCGCCACAAAACCCATGTGGCGAGGGAGCTTGCTCCCGCTGGGCCGCGTAGCGGCCCCCAAGACTTCAAAAGCGACGACTGCTTCGCAGCCGAGCGGGAGCAAGCTCCCTCGCCACGGGTCAGTCGCGACTTCAACCGAGCGCGGTCTTCTCCAGGTGTTCGAGGATGATCGGATACACATCCACCACCGCATCCTTGCCAAACATGCAGTCGATGTGGCCGTACCCCGGCACTTCGTGGCGGCTGAACAACTGCGGGCCGTGCATCTCGCACAGTCGCTCGTAGGTCTTGAGGGTGCTTTGCGGCAGGTAGCACTGGTTGTCGGCGCCGCTGATAAAGCAGATCGGCAACTTCAACCGATCGAAATGCGGCATGTAGACGTCGTTGCCCTTGAAGTCCACCAAGTGCCCCTTGCGCACGATCAGTGCCAGGTGCTCGAAGGTCTGGATGTTCGACTCGCCGAACAATTCATGCAGGTTGTCGTGCAGGGTTTCGTTGAGGGTGTCGTGGCGGTACAGCGACGCATACATGAACGTGATGCGATGGCAGACCGGGTTGGTGCAATAGCCCTGGGCCTCGATCCGGGCATAACCGTTGAGGGCCTTGTCGTAAAGTTTGTTGAACCAGCTTTCCTTGGTGTCGGCGTAGGCCGTGAGGGACTTGATGCCGATGGCATCAAGCATCCCCGGCAAATGCAAACCGGCCTTCAGCCCGGTGGCGGTGGCAACCACCGTGTCGGCGGCGATCTGCGAGCAGACCACCGAGCGCACCCCTTGCAAGCCCGCCAGCATCGACATGAAGAACGTCGTCGCGCCGTAGCAATGCACCACGCACTGCACGTCACGGGCCAGGGTCGCTTGCTGGATCTGCTCGATGGCGGCCTTGAAATCGTACTGGGCCACCTGGTCGCCGTTCCATTCATGCTTGCTGGCCGGCAGCAGGATACTCACCCGCAAATCCAGCAGCCAGACGTCGTACTCGTGCTTGCACAGGTACTCCAGCAGGTTGGTGTGGATGGTGTCGGTGGAGAAGATATTCGAACCCACGCCCAGGCCATGGACCAACATCACCGGGCCTTTGGTGCCGGCCTGGTAACGGGTCAGGCGCAACTCGACGTTGTCGTCGGTCTGGAAGAAATGCACGGCCGGCGCCGGCGCATCCAGTGGCCGTTTCAACCGAGGCGGCGCATCCGGGTTGAAATAGACATCGCCAGCGAAGACACCACCGTAACTCTCCCACAGGATCCCGGCAAAGAACTTGCCGAACCGCGCCAGTGCCTCCACGCGTTCACGCTCGTTGCGGGCGTTGAGCACTTTCATGGTGGTCATCTGCTTGGCGAAATCGGCCGGCAGGATGTGCATCACCCCGGAGCCGATCACCTCGCCGGTCTTGTCCGGCCCGCGATAGAGCGTGACGTACAGGGTGCTGGTGTCGTGCCAGACGTTCAGCATGCCGTTGTCCTCGGGCACGGTCTTGAAGGCGCTGAAGTAATAGTCGCTGCCGTCTTCGGCGGTCAGCTTCATGTCGTAGTTCATGTGCCGCACGCCGACCTGCTCCTGGTACTGCTCGAACAGGTTGAACACCCCATTGCTGGCGACCAGCGGCTGTGGGGAGAGCAGCGGTGCATCGAGGGTGCCCACCAGGGCCGCGGCGTGTTCCGGCTCCTTGATCAGGCGGTTGAGGTCGGCGGCGGTGATGGTCAGGGTGAATTCGATGGACGAGTTGTCGGCCTTGCCCCGCTTGGCCGCTGCTTCGTACAGGCTCAGATCGGTGCCCTGGGCCTGGGTGACGGCGGTGGAGAAGTAACCCTTCATGGTTTCGGTGAACTGCACGCCGAGGGTCGGCGCCGCCACGGCTTTACGCGGGGCCGAGGGCAGCGTGTAGTCGATGATCCAGCCACGGTCGGCCGCCAGTAGCCCCATGTTACGTTCGCTCACCGCCGAGATGGTCAGCAGCGGGTTGACCGCCAGGGACGTGGGGATCACCGCACCGTCGGTCACGTACAGGCCTGGGTAGACATCGGTGCCGCTGGCGCCACTGAACACTTGGCCCTTGTGGTTGACCACCCCTTGCGTCGCATCTTCGCCCATCACGCAACCGCCCAGGGGATGGACCGAGACGATGCTGTGCTTGAGCAGCTTGGTCCAGATCGGGTTTTCGACCCAGATCCCGCCCAGGGCCTTGGTGCTCTGGTGCAGCCGCTCGTTGCCGAGGGTGACGTTCTCCTGTTCGCCAACGCCGGGCCAGTCGATGCGCAACTGGTCCTTGTTGTCGAGCAGCATGCGGCCCTTGGCGTTGTCATGGCTCATGATCAGGTAGGTCTGCATATTGTGCAGCGCCCCGTGATAAGGCCCGCGCAGGAAGCTCTCGGTCTCCCGGCCCTTGTACTTGAGGCTGGCACCGAAGCCGGTATCGGTGGGCACCCCGATCATCCCCGAGAACGCTGCCATGCTCGGCACCATGGCCTGGCCGAGGGCGCCGGGGATCGAACCTTCCTCGATGACCATGCGGCTGCGCCAGTCGCCTTCGGTGCGCATGTCGATGATCGAGGTGATGCACGGCCCCACCGGTTCCAGCTCCTTCGCCGAATGGGCACCGAAGCCGATGCCGTTGATGACCTGGTCGCAGTTGTGGCCGAAGCCGAGGATGTCGCCATTGCCACTCATGTGCTCGCCGAGCTGGCTGGACATGACCAGGCCCTTGTCCCGCGAACGCAACATGATTTCGGTGGAGCCCAGGGTGCCGGCGGAGACCACCACGATATCGGCCCGCACGAACAACGTGGGCGCCGAGAACAGCTCGCGGCCGCTGTCCAGGTATTGGAAATGCACGATCCAGCCATCGCCGTCGCGCTCCAGGTGCCGCACCTCGGCCTGGCAGAAAATCTGTGCGCCGTGGTTCCAGGCATCTGGCAGGTAGTTCATCAGCGTGGTGTTCTTGGCCTTGTTGTTACAGCCCGAGACGCAATCGCCACAGCCGTTGCAGGGCAACTGTTCGACGCCGACGTGGTTGAGGTTGTTGGGCAGCTTGTCGAAGGTCACGTTGATCGGCGGCTTGTAGAAATGTGCGCCTTGCTTGAGGTAATCGGCTGACTTCTTGTGGGCGTCGAGCTTGGGCAGGTTCGGTTCCGACGCCGGATAGGGATTGGGCTTGAGCATCTCCCGGGCCCGGGCGTAGCCGTCCTTGAGCAGCGTGTCGCGGTGTTCCCGTACCGCCAGGGGCCAGCGCGGGTCGTCGAACACGCCAGGCTCGGGCTCGAGCGCAACGTTGGCATTGATCAGCGACGTGCCGCCCAGGCCACAACCGACCACCACGTTCTGCTGGGCGTTGACGTGCAGGTCGAACAGGCCGGTGCGCGAACCGATATGGCCGTCCGGATCATGGACCTGCAGTTCCTCGGTGGCCGCCAGCAGGGTGTTGGGGTATTCGCCGGGCTGGATTTCCCGGCCACGCTCCAGCAGGCATACCTTGCGCCCGGCCCGGGACAGGCGCGAGGCAGCGATGCCGCCACCGTAGCCGGAACCGATGACGATCACGTCGTAGTGCTCCTGGATATCACTGATGGGGGTTGAGATCCGTGTCATGTTCAAGTCCTCTCAGGCAGAAGGGGCAACTCTGCGGTTGCCTGCAAATCGACAGGCGCACGAACGCCTGGCCACTGTCCCGTGCAGGGCCAGCGGCAGTCAGCGGTGCTACAGGGGGGAAAAGCGGACGCTATAGACGTGCACGCTGATTGGCGGCGCGACGGTGGGTGCGTTTGTGCAGCGAAGTGGGCGGTGCCGGGACGCAGGTCAGCAGGGGGAGCGGATGCGGGTGGGGGGGCTTGCTATCCATCATGTGTTCTCCCTGAACCTGATATGGATAAAGTCGCAATGTCCTTGTGCCATGAAAGTGAAGACAGCCACCAGACCCGCGTCAAGGTGGTTCCTTAGAACTGTATGAAATTTGATCTATCGCGATTTGCGCTATGCCGGCCGTGGCGTGTAGCGTTTGGTGAACAAGTTATCCACATGGCCACCCACAGCAAATGGGGACAAGTGTGCGCAGGTCCGGCATTTTTTCTACGGCAAAGTGAATAAAAACCGTGACTTATGGGCAATGACGGTTTTACCCGCCCATCGGTTGTTTTTTGACCAACTCTCTGTAAGCCCCGAAAACCATGGGCTGTGGCGGTGAACGAACACCTTATCCACAGAACCACCAACAGTGTTTGGGGGTAGTTTTGACGATTCTGTGGAAAACCCTTTGAACAGCGTATAAATCGAGGTTTTCCAGAAGTTTTCCTGATAATAAACGCCAATTGATCATTTTATGATCAACCCACTGAACGCCCCGCTCCGTATGGCTTGCAGCGTAGAGCGAACATCTTATCCACAGAAGCGCCAACAGAGATTGGGGGCAAGTTTCGACTGGAACGGCTCGTTATTCACAGAGAAAAGCCAATGAAAACCGTGGGTTAAGCTGACTGTTTTTTGATCGCACGCCTGCAGGGCCTGATTGGCCTGGGGTGCAGCGAGGGGCGAACAGGTTATCCACAGAGGCGCGCACAGGGATTGTGGGTAAACCGAACCTACCACCATGACTGGGCTTGGCAGGTGCCCCAGGTGCTCCACCAAGCCCCTGTGGGAGCGAGCTTGCTCGCGATGGGGGACTGGCAGTCGCCTTCATCGTTAACTGACACCCCGCTATCGCGAGCAAGCTCGCTCCCACAGGGTTTCTGGTGAAGCCGCCATGGCGATCAAGGCCGGTGCATCAAATACGCCTCCCCCGTCACCCGAATCAGTGAATGCGGGACGACCTGACAGGTTTTGACGATGCTAAAGCCATGGCGCTCATAAAAACGCCGGGCGCCGGCATTCGCGGCGTAGTCGATCAGGCTCAACCCTTTGAGTGCCAGTTGATCGGCACGCTGTTGCGCCAGTTCGAGAAAGCGCACGCCGAGCCCCTTGTTACGCCAGCCTTCATGCAAGGCGAGGCTGGAGATATAGAGGGTGTCGGGCACTTCCATATCGGCATAGGGCGCCAGGACCGGATCGGTCACCGGAGCCGCCAGCGGATCCTCGCGCGTCACATAACAGTGCATCATGCCGATGACTCGGCCATCGGCCTGGGCGACAACACAGTTCTGGTAGGAAAAATCGACATTCTCTCGGGCATAACGAGCGGTTCCCACTTCCAGGAGGTCCTGCCCTGGCTCCGCCAATTGGCTCCAGATGTAATCCGACGCGCCTTCCGAGGAAATCCGGAACAGACGGGCGATCTCCCGTGCATCCGTGGGCAAGGCCGGGCGAAATTCTACTTCCATTGATGGGCTCCAATTGGCTGACAGCGGTCGCTTTTTAAGCGCAGGCCTGGACGACCCGGTTGGCGCCGTGTGCGACGAGTGTCGAACAGGTTATCCACAGAGAGGCCCACAGGGATTGTGGGTAACACGCATTTCACTTGTGGGAGCGGGCTTGCTCGCGAAAGCGATGTGTCAGGCAACCCTTTCGTCGACTGATGCCCCCCTTCGCGAGCAAGCCCGCTCCCACAGGTTTTTGTGTTGAGTCTGGGCTCAGCGAACCACCCCTTCCTCCACCAACAACTTGAGGATCGCCTCGGCGCCCGCCTCCGGGCTCACGCCCTTGAGCACTTGCCCACCTCCGCCGCTGGCCTTGGCCGTGGCGGCTTTCATACGATCGGCGCCGCTCTTGGCTTTGATCACTTTCAAGCGCTTGGGCCGTGGCTTGGCCGGTTGCAGGATCGCCGCCGCCAGCAGGGTGTCGTCGATCACGTCGACTTCCTCGGCATGCAAAGCCCCTCGCCGGGCCGGGCCGTAGGCGCTTTGCCGAGGTTTTGGCGCGGCGTTATCCACAGTGGCCAGGAACGGCAGGCGTACTTTGAGACGGCGCCTTTGGCCGCGGGGCAAGGCTTGCAGCACCAGGGCCACGCCGCCGTCGATGGACTCGACCTGAGCCAGCCCCACCACCAGCGGCCAGCCAAGGTTTTCCGCCAACAGAAATGGAAGCATGCCCGAGCCTTCACCGGTTTCCGCCTGGCTGCCGGTGAGCACCACTTGGGCGCCAGCGTCACGCAGGTAATCGGTCAGGGCCGGCAGGGCGTCGGCCCCGTCGGGATTTTCCAGGACGTGGAGTTCATCCAGGCCCATGCCCAGGTAGGCGCGCAGCGCTGGTTCGGCGACGTCGCCGGCGTGCAGCACTTGCAGGTCGTTGCCAGCCAGTTGCAGGCCCAGTTCCACGGCCCGGGCGTCCTGTTCGGCGCGCCGGGGCCGACCGGAAGTGGGGTGTGCGCCGATGGACACGAGGCTGATCACTTGGGTACTCATCAACTTATCCTTCTTAAGCCGCATCGCGCTTGGCTTCGTTGCGGTAAGCCTCTACCGCCGCGATCAAGGCCTGGAGAATCGCCGCGCTGTCACCAATCACCGACAGGTCCGCCCGTTTGATCATGTCGCAGCCCGGATCGAGGTTGATCGCCACCACTTTGTCGCAAGCGCCAATACCCTGCAGATGCTGGATCGCCCCGGAAATCCCCACGGCCACGTAGACCCGTGCCGTGACCCAGGTACCGGACGCACCGACCTGGCGATCGCGAGCCATGAAGCCATCGTCCACCGCCACCCGCGAAGCGCCTTCGGTGGCGCCCAGGGCCGCGGCGGTCTGGTGGAACAGCGCCCAGTCCTTGACCCCGTTGCCGCCGGAGAAAATGAATTCGGCCTCGGCCATCGGGATCGCCCCCGGGTCCACCGCCACCGCGCCAAGGTCTTCGATACGCGACAAGCTGCGGGCTACGCTTGTGGATAACTCCACCGGCAAGGCTTCGTGGCGGGTTTCGCTGACCGGTTCGGCGCATTCGGCCGACGCCAGGATCAAGCGCGCCAACGGCCGGGCCAAGTCTTGCAGGCCCGCACCGGCGCGGCCGATGCACTCCTCGCCCTTGACCTGCCAGACCCGCGTGGCTGGGCGTTCGCCCAGGGCAGCGGCAAAACGCCGGCCCAGTTCTCCGCCACCGGTGCGGCTGTCAGGCAGCAGCCAATGACGTGGATTGAACTGGTTATCCACAGCCCGCAGGCCTTGCACCCGTTGTTCCGGTGCATAACCACTGAATTCTTCGCCATCAAGCACCAGCAAGCGGTCGACGCCCGCCGTGGCGAAGGCGCTTTCCTTGTGCTCACCGAACACCACCGCCAGCACCGCGCCTTCGCTGCCTGCAAGCTGATGGGCCAGGCCCAACAGGTCGCGGTCGTGGCTGCTGAGACGGCCACCGACCATGTCCGGAACGACGCAGATGTGAAACGCCGGTTGCGGTACTTGATGCAGCGGCAATTGCACTTCAACGGCTGCAGTGCGTTTGCTCGCACCACCCTGCTGGGCACCACTGCGGTCGATGCGCTTGATGCCGTTGGGGCCGATGAAACCGATGCCATGGACGTTCTTGCGAATGACGCCGTTGGGCCCCATCCAGCTGTGCTGTACCGGTTGCATGGCCGCATGCAACGGGTGCAGACGGTTGCGGGCGATCCACTCGGCGCGAGGGTCGCGGCGGATGATGTCGCTCATTAATGCACCTCCGCGGGTTCACGTTTGGCTGGGGCCACGGGCTTGCTCGGGGCCGCGTCTTCCAGCAGCGCATCGGCCACCAGTTCGGCAATGTCCTTGATCATCGGCCGCGGTTCGACCACGCCTTCGAGCATCGCGGTGCACTGTGGACAACCCACGGCCACCAGCTCGGCACCGGTTTCGCGGATGTCGTCCATGCGCATGTCGGGGATCCGCTGCTTGCCCGGGATGTCAGTGATCGGCGCACCGCCGCCACCGCCGCAGCAACGCGAACGGAAACCGGAACGCTGCATCTCCTTGACCTCGATACCCAGGGCACGCAGCACCTGGCGCGGTGCCTCGTATTCGCCGTTGTAGCGGCCCAGGTAGCACGGGTCGTGATAGGTCACGCTGTCGCCCTTGTGCTGGCCGAGGTTCAACGCACCGGCGTCGATGATCTCCGCCAGGTAGGTGCTGTGGTGCTGCACCAGGTAGTTGCCATCGAAAGCGCCGTATTCGTTTTTCAGCACGTGGAAGCTGTGGGGGTCGCAGGTGACGATGCGGTTGAAGCTGTATTTGGCCAGGGTCTGGATGTTGCGTTTGGCCAACAGCTGGAACGTCGCTTCGTCACCCAGGCGCCGGGCCACGTCGCCGCTGTCGCGTTCTTCGAGGCCGAGCACGGCGAAATCGATTTTCGCCGCCTTGAGCACTTTGACGAAGGCGCGCAAGGTGCGCTGGTTGCGCATGTCGAAGGCACCGTCGCCGACCCAGAACAGCACGTCGGTGGATTTCTTCTCGCTGAGCAGATTCAGGTTCAGGTCCGCCGCCCAGTTCATCCGCCCGCCTGGGGCGAAGCCGCCAGGGTTGTCGGTGGCGATGAGGTTTTCCAGGACCTCGGCGCCCTTGTTCGGCGTCGCGCCTTTTTCCAGGGTCAGGTGGCGGCGCATGTCGACGATGGCATCGACGTGCTCGATCATCATCGGGCATTCCTCGACGCACGCCCGGCACGTGGTGCAGGACCACAGGGTCTCGGCGTCCACCAGACCGTTGACGATGGGCTGGTGTGGATTGCCGCTGTGTTCGCCCACCGGTTTACCCGGATACGGGCTGCCGGCGAACTTCGCATCGGTGCCGCCGGCCAGGCCGACGACCATGTCCTGGATGAGCTTTTTCGGGTTCAGCGGCTGGCCGGCGGCGAACGCCGGGCAAGCAGCCTCACACTTGCCACACTGCACGCAGGCATCGAAGCCCAGCAGTTGGTTCCAAGTGAAGTCCTTGGGTTTTTCCACACCCAGCGGTGCGGCGGGATCGTTCAGGTCCAGCGGCTTGAGGCCAGTGGAACGGCCACCGCCAAAGCGCTCGGCACGGCGGTGCCAGGCCAGGTGCAAGGCACCAGCGAAGGCGTGTTTCATCGGCCCGCCCCAGGTCATGCCGAAGAACAATTCCGACACGCCCCACAACACACCGACACCCAGGACCGCCGCCACCAGCCAACCGCCAAAGTTCTCCGGCAGGATGCCCGCCACCGGCAGGGTCACCAGGAAGAACGACGCCGAGAAGGCCAGCAGGCTTTTCGGCAGGCGCATCCACGGGCCCTTGGACAACCGGGCCGGCGGGTTGCGCCGACGCAGGTAGACGAAGATCGCGCCGACGAACATCACGGCCGACATCAACAGCAACGCGTAGCCGAGGAAGCGGTTATGCAGGCCAAACCCGTGGACCAGGATCGCCAGCACCACCGACGCCACCGCGCCACCGGCCGTGGCCACGTGAGTGTTGGCAATGTATTTGTCCCGCGCCACCACGTGGTGCAAATCCACCATGTAGCGCTTGGGCATGGCAAAAAGACCGCCGATCAGGTCGACCTTGGCCGGTCGTCCCCGGCGCCACATGTTCACCCGCCGCAAGGCGCCGAGGACCGCGAGGCCCAGGGCAGCGAACAGCAGGATGGGGAGAAGGGTGTTCAGCATGGTGAAGCTCCCAAAGACCTCAGGTCTTGCAGGCACAGAAACCTGGATGTCTTGCTCGATTCCTGTGGGAGCGGGCTTGCTCGCGAAGACGGACTGACATTCAACATCGATGTCGACTGATCCACCGCTTTCGCGAGCAAGCCCGCTCCCACAGGGTTATCCACAAGCCGTTAGAAATCCTTGCACAACCGCAGGGCGTCGTAGATGGCCGCGTGGGTATTACGCTGGGCCACGCAGTCGCCGATGCGGAACAGCAGGTAGCCATCGCCGCTCTGCTCCAGGCACGGCTGGGGCTTGATCGCGAACAGGGCTTCGACGTCGATCTGGCCCTTGTTGCGCGAACCTTCCTTGAGCGCGTAGTAGATTTCTTCGTCCGGCCGCACGCCGTTTTCCACCACCACCTGGTCCACCACGCGTTCTTCCTTGGCACCGGTGTATTCGTTCTCCAGCACCGCCACCAGCTTGTCGCCTTCGCGGTAGACCTTCTCCAGCATCATGTCCCCGGTCATGATCACTTCCTTGGGGTACATGCTGCGGTAGTAGGTAGGGAACGAAGTCCCGCCAATGGCCACGCCCGGCTTGATGTCGTCGGTGACGATCTCGACCTGGCTGCCTTTGTCAGCGAGGAAGTCGGCCACCGACATACCGGTGAACTCGCAAATGGTGTCGTAGACCAGCACGTTCTTGCCCGGCGCCACCTTGCCGTCGAGCACGTCCCAGCTGCTGACCACCAGCCCTTCGGCGGCGCCCCAGTGCTCGTTCTGCTCCAGGTTCGGATGCCCACCGACGGCCAGCACAACCACGTCCGGACGCAGGTCCATGATGGTCGCCGCGTCAGCCGCCACGCCCAGGCGCAGGTCGACTTTCAGCCGCGCCAGTTCCAGTTGGAACCAGCGGGTGATACCGGCGATCTGGTCCCGTTGCGGGGCTTTCGAAGCGGTGGTGATCTGCCCACCGATGAATTCTTTCTTCTCGAACAGGGTCACGTCGTGGCCACGTTCGGCGGCCACACGTGCCGCTTCCATCCCGGCCGGGCCGGCACCGACGACGACCACTTTGCGTTTCGGCCCGGTGGACTTCTCGATGATGTGCGGCACGCCCATGTATTCACGGGATGTCGCGGCGTTCTGGATGCACAGCACGTCCAGGCCTTGGTACTGGCGGTCGATGCAGTAGTTGGCACCGACGCACTGCTTGATCTGGTCGATCTGGCCCATCTTGATCTTGGCGATCAAGTGCGGGTCGGCGATGTGGGCGCGGGTCATGCCGACCATGTCGACGTAACCGCCCTCCAGGATCCGCGTGGCCTGGTTCGGGTCCTTGATGTTCTGCGCGTGCAGCACCGGGACCTTGACCACTTCCTTGATACCGGCGGCCAGGTGCAGGAACGGCTCCGGTGGATAACTCATGTTCGGGATGACGTTGGCCAGGGTGTTGTGGGTGTCGCAACCCGAGCCCACCACACCGATGAAGTCCAGCATGCCGGTGTCGTCGTAGTACTTGGCGATCTGCTTCATGTCCTCGTGGGACAAGCCGTCCGGGTGGAACTCGTCGCCGCACAGGCGCATGCCCACGCAGAAATCGTCGCCCACTTCGGCGCGCACGGCCTTCAACACTTCCAGGCCGAATTTCATGCGGCCTTCGAAGCTGCCGCCCCATTCGTCGGTACGCTTGTTGACCCGCGGGCTCCAGAACTGGTCGATCATGTGCTGGTGCACGGCAGACAGTTCGACGCCGTCCAGGCCACCGGCCTTGGCCCGCCGTGCCGCCTGGGCGTAGTTGCCGATCACCCGCCAGATTTCTTCCGGCTCGATGGTCTTGCAGGTGGCACGGTGCACGGGCTCACGCACGCCGGACGGCGACATCAGGGTCGGCCAGTTGAAACCGTCCCAACGTGAGCGCCGGCCCATGTGGGTAATCTGGATCATGATCTTGGCGCCATGCTTGTGCATGGCGTCGGCCAGGTTCTGGAAGTGCGGGATGATGCGGTCGGTGGACAGGTTCACCGAGCTCCACCATTCCTGCGGGCTGTCGATGGCAACCACCGACGAGCCACCGCAGATCGCCAGGCCGATGCCGCCCTTGGCCTTCTCTTCGTAATACTTCACATACCGGTCGGTGGTCATGCCGCCGTCGGTGGCGTAGACCTCGGCGTGCGCGGTGCTGAGCACGCGGTTGCGGATGGTCAGCTTGCCGATCTGGATCGGCTGGAACATTGCTTCAAAAGCCATGGCGCGATCCTCGACTTACAACGGCTTGACGATGAACAGGCCGTCGTCGTGGCCTTCTTCGGAACCGCCATAGACCTGCTCGGCCACGGTGCGGATCTTGCTGCCGCGAGCGGCGAGGATCTGGTCCATGGCACCGGCGAACCAGCCGGTGAACATGTAGTCGACCTTGCGCCCGACCTTGCCGTACACGTAGACGAACGCCGAGTGTTCGAGCTTGACGCTGGCGGTGCCTTTGTCCAGGTCGATGTCCTGGATCTTGAACAGGCCCCAGCCACGCTGGGACAGGCGCTTCATGTAGTGTTCGAACACCGCGACGCCTTCCAGGCCATGGCATTCGGCTTCTTTTTCACACCAGTGCCAGGCGGATTTGTAGCCAGCCTTGTAGAGGATCTCGGCGTAGGCGTCGGCGCCCAGCACTTCTTCGATGCCCATGTGGTTGTTCACGAAGAAGTGACGCGGTACGTACAGCATCGGCAGGGCGTCGGACGTCCAGACACCGGTTTCGCTGTCGACTTCGATAGGCAGTTGCGGGGCGATTTTGGCCATGAAAACTTGACTCCGGAAATTCGTGGTATTGCCTGCGGCGCAGAGGGCCGCAGGTAGAGGATTAGCGAGGCGGCGGCGGTTATTCGCCCCAGACGTCTTTCAGCACGTTGACCCAGTTCTCGCCCATGATCTTGCGCACCACCCGCTCAGGATGGCCGCGCTTGAGCAGCGTCTCGGTCAGGTTCGGGAACTCGCCCACGGTACGGATGCCCAGGGGGTTGATGATCTTGCCGAAGCTGGTCAGACGACGGGCGTAGCCCTTGTCGTGGGTCAGCATTTCGAAGAAATCCTGGCCGTGGCCCTGGGTGAAGTCGGTACCGATGCCGATGGCGTCCTCACCGACGATGTTCATGGTGTATTCGATGGCTTCGGCGTAGTCGTCGATGGTCGAATCGATGCCTTTGGCCAGGAACGGTGCGAACATGGTCACACCGACGAAACCACCGTGGTCGGCAATGAACTTCAGCTCTTCATCGGATTTGTTGCGCGGGTGCTCTTTCAGGCCGGATGGCAGGCAGTGGGAGTAGCAGACCGGCTTCTTCGATTCGAGGATGACCTCTTCGGAGGTCTTGGAACCGACGTGGGACAGGTCGCACATGATGCCGACCCGGTTCATCTCGGCGACGATCTCGCGACCGAAGCCCGACAGGCCGCCGTCGCGCTCGTAGCAACCGGTGCCGACCAGGTTCTGGGTGTTGTAGCACATCTGCACCACACCCACGCCCAACTGCTTGAAGATCTCGACGTAGCCGAGCTGGTCTTCGAAGGCGTGGGCGTTCTGGAAGCCGAAGATGATGCCGGTCTTGCCCTGTTCCTTGGCACGACGGATATCGGCGGTGGTTTTCACCGGGATCACCAGGTCGCTGTTCTCGCGGATCAGCTTCTGGCTGGCAACGATGTTGTTGATGGTGGCCTGGAAACCTTCCCACACCGACACGGTGCAGTTGGCTGCGGTCAGGCCGCCCTTGCGCATGTCTTCGAACAGGTCGCGGTTCCACTTGGCAATGATCAGCCCGTCGATAACGATGCTGTCGGCGTGCAATTCGGCTGGGCTCATCAGGCAGTCCCCTTTTATCAGCGATTCATGCGCCGAATCGTGTGCCGGCGCTTTGGGGCCAGCATATGCCTGAGGGCCGTTGCGACCCGGTGCAAAAACGACAGGGGAATTGCCGAAAGCGTCAATCCACGACAATGGGCTACGACAGGCCTACCCTGCCCGTCTGTTCTTTACCCGACGCTTGCGCCAGAATCCGCCGCATCACTGGTTTCCACTGGACTTGAGCGGCAACGCGATGAAATCAATCTTCCTGGCTTTGGCACTGATCAGCACCCTGGCACACGCAACCGAAGACACCGAGCCCAACCCCTGCGACGAAGTTGAAAACGACGTCCAGACCCTGGCCTGCTCGGCCTATGGCAAAACCGCCGCCGAACAATTGCTGGGCGAAAATCTGCAAAGCCTCCTCGATCGCCTGAAAACCCGCTACGCCAGCGACAAGACCCAACTCAACGACATCACCGCCAAGGTCAAGGCCGCCCAGCAAATGTGGCAAAAACAGCGCGACGCCGACTGCGCCATCGCCGCTTTCCCGGCCAAACCCGGTAGCGAAGCCTACAAAATCGCCGAAAACGACTGCATGGCCCAGGTGAGCGACGATCGGTCGGAGTTTTTGGAGTCGATTGGGCAGGAATAACCCTCCAGCACTGTCTACACTGTCCGCATACCCGTCCGAGCCGGGCTGTACAGACGAGCCACACACGACAATCAAAGGATTCTCGTATGCACTCTCTTACCGCCCTGCCCTTCTACGGGTTAGTGATCTTTATCGCCATCGTGCTCGGCATCGAGGCCGGTCGTCGGGTCGGCAACCGTCACCTGGCCCAGGACCCCGACGGCGCCCGCCAGGGCATCGGGGCCATCGAAGGCGCGGTGTTTGGCCTGCTGGCGCTGCTGATTGCCTTTACCTTTTCCGGCGCGGCTTCGCGCCTGGATCAGCGCCGTGCCCTGATCGTTGCCGAAACCAACGCCATGGGCACGGCCTGGTTGCGCCTGGACCTGCTGCCGGCCAGCGAGCAGCCGGCCCTGCGCCAAGCGTTCAGGGATTATGTCGACGCCCGCATCGAGTACTACCGCGACCTGCGTGAGGACGAAGTCGACGAGGCCGCCCATGACCGGGCCAATGACTTGCGCCAAACCATCTGGAAACGCACCGTCGCTGCCCTGCAACAGATGCCCACCCCGACCCTGGGAACCCCGGTGCTGCAGGCGCAAAACGAAATGATCGATATCACCACCACCCGCGCCGTGGCCCACGAAACCCACCCACCGCTGATCATCTACTTGATGCTGGTGGTCATGGCCTTGATCAGCGCCGTGTTGATCGGCTATGGCATGGCCGGTACAAAGCAGCGCAACTGGCTGCACAGCCTCGGCTACGCGGCGGTCATGGTCTGCGTGCTGTATGTGATCCTGGATTCGAGTACCCGCGCTTCGGCGTGATCCGGGTCGACTACTTCGACAAGATCATGCTGGACCTGCGCGCGAGCATGAATTGATCAAGGCGGATAAACTGACGCCCCAGACCTCCCGAATCCAAGGCCAAGCATGATCATCTGCGGCATCGAAATCAAAGGCAGCGAAGCGATCATCGCCGTTGCCTCGCTGGATCAACAGGCGTTGAGCCACGTCGCGCTGAACACCAAGAAAATCGCCCTGGACGACGATGACGACGCCGCCAACGTCAAGGCTTTCGCCGCCCAGGTGCGGGCGTTCGTGACGGACAACGGCATCGAACGCATCGCCATCAAGAAGCGCAGCAAGAAAGGCGAGTTCGCCGGTGGGCCGACGACGTTCAAGATCGAAGGGGTTTTCCAGTTGCTGGAAGGGTGTGAGGTGACGCTGCTGTCACCGCAGACCATCAACGCCCAGAGCAAAAAACATGACTTCGCCCTGCCGGCGACGCTGAACAAGTATCAGCATGAGGCTTATAAAGCGGCGTGTTCGGCGTTGATGAAGAAATAGACCTCCTAACACCACTCCCGTGGCGAGGGAGCTTGCTCCCGCTCGGCTGCGCAGCAGTCGCAAACCGGTTTGCAGGGTTTACCTGTTGCACCGCGGCGTCTGTTTTTGGGCGGCTGCGCCACCCAGCGGGAGCAAGCTCCCTCGCCACGGGATGCATGTCCAGGCTCAATATTGCTTGCGATACCCCTTCAACCAATCCGCAAACGCTTTATCCTCCAGCGCATAACCGCCGCGATTGGACTTCCACACCAATTCCTTGTCACGCAGCGCGTCGATGCACGATTGGATGGTCTGGGTACCGGGCACGACTTCGCTTCCCATGCTCTTCAGCGCCTTGCCCACCGCCTCCAGTGTTGAATCGGTGAAGGGTGCGAAGGGCTCGTTGTTTTGCGAGCGCTCGGCCATGACCTGCAGCACGGCGCGTTGCGGCACCGTCAGGGCGTTCCAGGCGCTTTCGAACTCGGTCCAGACGCCGGCGCGCAGCATTTCGGCGCTGTTGCGCAGCAATTCACCCAAATGGCTCGCTTCACCCAGCTCCAGAGCAATTTCGCCGATGACGCTGCGCAACATCTCGGGACGACGCCCTACCAGCTCAAAGGCCTGATCGAGGTCATCGGCGTTGAACTGGTTGGTCTGGGCCAAGTGTGCGTTCAAATGGGCGGTGTAGGCTTGGGTGAAGGCTTTGCCCAGCAACGGAAACGGCGTAATGCTGGACCCGTAGAACGGTTGGTTGCGGCTGAGTACCAAGTGGGCGAGCTTGTCGCGATTGGAGCCGGTGAACACCAGGCGCAGTCCGCTGGTATCACCCTCACGCCCCTGATTGAGCTGATCGCGAGCGGCCTTGAGGCCGAACATCGCATTGACGCCGGCCTCGGTGGTCAACGCATGCTGGGCCTCGTCGATGACCAACACCACGGTTTTACCGGCAGCACTGTGCAGCAACTCCAGCGCCTGGGTCAGCGTCGCGCCTTCGGGCAGTTGCGGCTGGCTGAAATCCCAGGACAACGTGCGCAAGAAGCTGAGTTTGTCGATACCCATGGACTTGGCAAGCTTGCGGATGCCCTTTTCATAAGGCACCAGTGCCCCGGCGATGGCCGAGGCGATCAGCTCGGCAGGGTCCTTCTCCTTGTTGGCCCAGAGGTCGACGTAGACCGTGAGCCAACCACGGGCCTCGCATTCGGGAATCAAGTCTTCGCGCAGAAAGGTACTTTTTCCGGTGCGTCTCGGCGCGGCCAGGAACAGGCCGGAGGTGTAATCCTGAATCCCGGCACCGACCAACCCATCGACAATATTGCGGGCCAGATCGGGGCGCCGAAAGACAAAACCGGGGTGCTTGGACATGGTTTTATACTCAATTATGGCGACAGGTATAATTTATAGTCGCGAGTATAATTAACTATAAAAGCCTGTCAAACCAGCTCCCGCCCATCCCC
Source organism: Pseudomonas sp. FSO-7 (assembly GCF_059579345.1). NCBI lineage: Bacteria > Pseudomonadati > Pseudomonadota > Gammaproteobacteria > Pseudomonadales > Pseudomonadaceae > Pseudomonas > Pseudomonas sp. FSO-7. Next base: position 6,120,211 of record NZ_CM184193.1, read on the forward strand.
CTGTCGCCGCCGATCCTCCCGTGGGCAGCGCGCAAACCTGGCCCGATAGCTGCGGGTGAAGTACGACGGCGACTCAAAGCCGCAGGCAATGCTCACCTCCAGCACGCTCATGTCGGTCTGGCGCAGCAACTGCCGGGCCTTTTCCAGGCGCAGGCGCAGGTAGAAATTGCTCGGGGTGTCGTTCAGGTGCAGGCGGAACAGGCGTTCGAGCTGGCGACGGGTGACGTTGATCGACTCGGCCAGCGCCAAGGTGCTCAGGGGTGGTTCGCTGTGGGTTTCCATCTCGCCGATGACGTGCACCAACTTCTTGTTGCGAATGCCATAGCGGTTGGCGATTTCCATGCGCTGGTGGTCTTTGCGCGGGCGGATGCGGCCGAGCACGAACTGCTCGCTGACCTGGATCGCCAGCTCCGAACCATGGGCCTGGCCGATCAAGTCCAGCATCAGGTCGATGGACGCGGTGCCGCCCGCACACGTGATGCGGCGACGGTCGATTTCAAACAGTTCCTGGGTCACGCCAAGCTGTGGATAAGACTCCTTGAACGCTTCGATCGCTTCCCAGTGCAAGGTCACGCGGTGCCCTTCCAGCAGCCCCGCTTCGGCCAGGACCACACTGCCGGTGTCGATGCCGCCCAGGATCACGCCGTCGCTGTCCAACCGATGCAGCCAGCGCTCCAGGGCCGGGGTGGCGAATTTCAGCGGCTCGAACCCCGCCACCACCCACAGGGTCGCGCCTTTCTTCAAGGGCTCCAGTGCGGCATCGGCGTTGACCGACATGCCATTGCTCGCCAGCACCGCCCCGCCATCGATACTCAGCACGTGCCAGCGGTACAGCTCGCCGCGAAAACGATTGGCCACCCGCAACGGCTCGATGGCCGAAATGAAGCCGATGGCTGAAAAACCCGGCATCAACAAGAAATAGAAATCCTGGGACATGGAGCGCACTCGGTTGGCGGGTAGCGTGCGGATCTTGATACGCCAGTTGCAAGGGCTGTTCAAGCGCTGCAGGCCCCTATTCGTGAAACAGGACACTAGGTCGCCGCAGTGCAAGAGCACGTCGCCGCTGTGCGTTTTGCCAGGCGTGGGGCTGCGTAACTTGGCATCACCGGCGCACAGACACCGGACCCCATAACAATAAGCTGCCGAGGAACCCGACATGAAACGACTGATCAGCTCCTGCGTCCTTGCACTCAGCGGTACCGCTTTCCTGAATGGCGCGGTCATGGCGGCCGAGCCCGCCGCGTGCCAGAACGTGCGCCTGGGCGTGGTCAACTGGACCGACGTCATCGCCACCAGCGCCCTGACCCAAGTGATGCTCGACGGCCTCGGCTACAAGACCAAGCAGACCAGCGCCTCCCAGCAAATCATTTTCGCTGGCATCCGCGACCAGCGCCTGGACCTGTTCCTGGGCTACTGGAACCCGCTGATGACCCAGACCATCACCCCGTTCGTCGAGGCCAAGCAGGTCAAGGTGCTGGAGCAGCCCAGCCTCAAGGACGCCCGCGCCACCCTGGCCGTGCCGACCTACCTGGCCGACAAGGGCCTGAAGACCTTCGCCGACATCGCCAAATTCGAGAAAGAGTTGGGCGGCAAGATCTACGGCATCGAACCCGGTTCCGGCGCCAACACCCAGATCAAGGCGATGATCGCCAAGAACCAGTTCGGCCTGGGCAAATTCCAACTGGTGGAGTCCAGCGAAGCCGGCATGCTCGCCGCCGTGGACCGCGCCGTACGGCGCAAGGAAGCCGTGGTGTTCTTCGGCTGGGCGCCCCATCCGATGAACGTCAACGTGCAAATGACCTACCTCACCGGCAGCGAAGACGCCCTCGGCCCGAACGAAGGCATGGCCACTGTGTGGACCGTCACCGCGCCGGACTACACCCAGCGATGCCCGAACGTGGGTCGCTTGCTGAGCAACCTGACGTTCAGCGCCGAGGATGAAAGCCGGATGATGCAGCCGCTGCTGGATCACAAGGACCCGCTGGAATCGGCCCGGCAATGGCTCAAGGATCATCCGCAAGACAAGCAGCGCTGGCTCGAAGGCGTGACCACCTTCGACGGCAAGCCGGCCGCCGACAACCTGAAACTCACCAGTAACTGACCCACCGTTATCCATCTGCGCAGCACCAACGGGCTGCGCAGTGACTCACCACGCCTGAAGGAATCCGCACCATGAACCACGACGTCATCATCACCTGCGCACTCACCGGTGCTGGCGACACGACCGCCAAGAGCCCACATGTGCCGGTCACTCCGAAACAGATCGCCGCCGCTGCCGTCGAAGCTGCGAAAGCCGGGGCCACCGTGGTCCACTGCCATGTCCGCGACCCGCAGACCGGCAAGTTCAGCCGCGACGTCGCGCTGTACCGCGAAGTGATGGAGCGCATCCGTGAGGCGGACGTGGACATCATCGTCAACCTCACCGCCGGCATGGGCGGCGACCTGGAGATCGGTGCGGGCGAACGGCCGATGGAATTCGGCCCCAACACCGACCTGGTGGGACCGCTGACGCGCCTGGCCCACGTCGAAGAGCTGTTGCCGGAGATCTGCACGCTGGATTGCGGCACCCTGAACTTCGGCGACGGCGACACCATTTACGTCTCCACCCCGGCGCAACTGCGGGCCGGTGCCAAGCGCATCACTGAACTGGGGGTCAAGGCCGAGTTGGAGATCTTCGACACCGGCCACCTGTGGTTCGCCAAACAACTGATCAAGGAAGGCCTGCTGGACAACCCACTGTTCCAGCTCTGCCTGGGCATCCCGTGGGGCGCACCGGCCGACACCACCACCATGAAAGCCATGGTCGACAACCTGCCTGCCGACGCGGTGTGGGCTGGCTTCGGCATCGGCCGCATGCAAATGCCGATGGCCGCCCAGGCGGTGCTGCTGGGGGGCAACGTGCGGGTCGGGCTGGAAGACAACCTCTGGCTGGACAAAGGCGTCCTCGCCACCAACGGCCAACTGGTGGAACGCGCCGGCGAAATCCTCAGCCGCCTCGGCGCCCGCGTGCTCACGCCGGCTGAGGGGCGCAAGAAGATGGGCCTGACCCAGCGCGGCTGAACCCAACTGACACCTTTCCCTGTGGGAGCGAGCTTGCTCGCGATAGCGATATTCCGGCCTCTGAAGATGCATCGGATGTAGCACCGCCATCGCGAGCAAGCTCGCTCCCACAGGTGATCTTCACTCTTTTCAGGAAATCACCATGAGCTTCATCACCAACATCAAGACCTTCGCCGCCCTGGGCAGCGGTGTGATCGGCAGCGGCTGGGTCAGCCGGGCCTTGGCCCATGGCCTCGACGTGGTCGCCTGGGACCCGGCACCCGGCGCCGAAGCGGCATTGCGCAAACGCGTCGCCAACGCCTGGGGCGCCCTGGAGAAACAGGGCCTGGCCCCCGGTGCCTCGCAGGATCGCCTGCGCTTTGTCGCCACCATCGAAGAATGCGTGCGCGACGCCGACTTCATTCAGGAAAGCGCCCCCGAACGCCTGGAGTTGAAACTCGAGTTGCACGCCCAGATCAGCGCCGCCGCCAAGCCGAACGCGCTGATCGGCTCCAGCACCTCGGGGCTGCTGCCAAGCGAATTCTACGAAGGCTCCACCCACCCGGAACGCTGTGTGGTCGGCCACCCGTTCAACCCGGTCTACCTGTTGCCACTGGTGGAAGTGGTCGGCGGCAAAAACACCGCGCCCGAAGCGGTGCAAGCGGCAATGAAAGTCTATGAATCCCTCGGCATGCGGCCACTGCATGTACGCAAGGAAGTACCCGGTTTCATCGCCGACCGCCTGCTTGAAGCGTTGTGGCGCGAAGCCCTGCACCTGGTCAACGACGGTGTCGCCACCACCGGGGAAATCGATGATGCGATCCGTTTTGGTGCCGGGTTGCGCTGGTCATTCATGGGCACGTTCCTGACCTACACCCTGGCCGGCGGCGATGCCGGCATGCGGCACTTCATGGCCCAGTTCGGCCCGGCGCTGCAACTGCCGTGGACCTACCTGCCAGCGCCGGAACTGACCGAGAAGCTGATCGACGACGTGGTGGACGGCACGAGCGAGCAATTGGGCAGCCACAGCATTTCGGCCTTGGAGCGCTATCGTGATGATTGTCTGCTGGCGGTGCTGGAGGCGGTGAAGACCACCAAGCAAAAGCATGGGATGGCCTTCAGCGAGTAAACCCGGGCTTGTTGGGCCAGCAGGTCTGGCCCCATCGCGAGCAAGCTCGCTTCCACAAGGATTTCGCGGTGTGAATACTCTTTTATTTCACTCAGAAGATCCCCTGTGGGAGCGAGCTTGCTCGCGATAGCGCCCGCCCAGTCACCACAACTGTCGGAACCAGGACCATGCCCACCCTCACTACCTACCAAACCCGCATCCTCCCCGAATGGGTCGATTACAACGGCCACCTGCGCGACGCCTTCTACCTGCTGATCTTCAGTTACGCCACCGACGCGCTGATGGACAGCCTCGGCATGGACAGCCAGAACCGCGAAGCCAGCGGACACTCGCTGTTCACCCTCGAACTGCACCTGAACTACCTGCACGAAGTGAAACTCGACGCCGAAGTCGAGGTGCACACGCAGATCATCGGCCACGACGCCAAACGCCTGCACCTCTACCACAGCCTGCACCTGGTCGGCGGTGATAAAGAGCTGGCCGGCAATGAACAGATGCTGCTGCACGTCGACCTGGCCGGTCCGCGCTCGGCGCCCTTCACGGAACCCACCCTGGACCGCCTCAAAGCCCTGCTCGACCAACAATCCGACCTGCCGCCCCCGGCGTACATCGGCCGGGTCATCGCCCTGCCCCCCGCCCGATAAGCCTCGCACAGGAGATCGCATGAACACCGCCGCCGCTTTTGCCGACTTCCGCCGTTATCCCCTGATCTTCGCGTTAACCGCCGCAACCCCCTTGGCCGACCAGGTGCAAGTGACATGGGCCGATGGCCGGACCAGCCCCTTTCATCACCCATGGCTGCGGGACAACTGCCCTTGCGCCCAATGCGTCTACAGCGTCACCCGCGAACAGGTGCTGGAAATCGTCGACGTCCCTGAAGACATGTCACCCAGGGCGGTCCGTCTCGACGCCGAAGGCTGCCTCTGCGTGGACTGGCAGGACGGCCACCAGAGCCGTTTCGATCCGGGCTGGTTGCGCGCCCACGCCTACGACGATCAATCCCGGGCCGAACGCCTGGCGAACAAACCCCGGCGCCAGCTGTGGCGGCACGACCTGCCACTGCCGGTGTTCGATTACCCGGCGCTGATGGACGATGCCGATGCGTTGCTGCAATGGTTGCTGGCGGTACGCGACATCGGCCTGACCCAAGTGCGCGGCGTGCCTACCGAACCCGGCTCACTGAAACGGGTTGCCCAACGCATATCCTTCATCCGCGAGAGCAACTTCGGCGTGCTGTTCAACGTGCAATCCAAGGCCGATGCCGACAGCAACGCCTACACCGCTTTCAACCTGCCGCTGCACACCGACCTGCCAACCCGGGAGTTGCAGCCGGGGCTGCAGTTCTTGCATTGCCTGGTGAATGACGCCGACGGTGGCGAGAGTATTTTTGTCGACGGTTTTGCCATCGCCGAAACCCTGCGCCAGGAAGACCCCGAGGCCTTCGACGCGCTATGCCAGATCCCGGTGGAATTTCGCAACAAGGATCGCCGCAGCGACTACCGCTGCCTGGCACCGATCATCGCCCTGGATGCCCTCGGGCAGGTCTCGGAAATCCGCATGGCGAATTTCCTGCGCGGACCGTTCGACACCTCGGTCGAGCAGATGCCCAGGCTTTACCGTGCCTACCGCCGCTTCATCGCCCTGACCCGCGAGCCACACTTTCGCCTGGTGCAGCGCCTCGAACCCGGCCAGCTCTGGTGCTTCGACAACCGCCGCACCCTCCACGCCCGCAACGCCTTCGACCCGGCCTCAGGGGCCCGGCATTTCCAGGGGTGCTATGTGGATCGGGATGAGTTGTTGTCGCGGATTCTGGTGTTTCAAAGGTAGACCGCGTAACGGCCATTCGCGAGCAAGCTCGCTCCCACATTGAATTTGTGAACGCCACAGAACCCCTGTGGGAGCGAGCTTGCTCGCGATAGCGCCCTGTCCGACAACCCATCACCACCTGATTCGCCCAGGCAAAAAAATCCCCGATCAAGCCGTGACAGGATCGGGGCAGGAGCGTTACTGGAGGAGCTGTCGCGCGAGGGTGACCAAACCATCGTGATTCAGCTTGGGGCCAGTGTGCCCAGTCCAGGCCTGGGCAAGTTAGCCGAAAACGACGCCTCCATAGTCATTCATGACATTGCGACCATTTGCCCTTGCCGCCGCTTCGGGTGGCTACCAGAATCGAGTCAGACCCCAATCCCTGAACAAGGAAAAGCGTCATGATGCACGCCGATTTGATCGACCAGGAAGACCTGCTGGGCCAGCTCAAGGCCCTGGGGTTGCAGATACCCAGCGGCGCCACTGCCGAGCAGGCCTGCGAATATGCCGTGCGAGGGCTGGACACGGCCCGCGCCAATGAACTGCGCCTGATGGTCAAAAACATGTACACCAGCAGCGCGACGATCCTGCCAGCCGTGCGCCAGGCGATCAATGAGCAGCTGTTACCGGCGTTGAGCGATTACCAGCAGACCCATAGCTGACCTTGTGGCGAGGGAGCTTGCTCCCGCTCGGCCGCGTAGCGGTCGCAAACCCGGCGCACGCGATATCCCTGGGACATCGCGAAATCAGGTTTTGGGGGGCTTCGCCCCCAGCGGGAGCAAGCTCCCTCGCCACAAAAGCCGTCGGTCTTAAAGCCTCACACTGGCAAACGTCGACTCATTGCGCGCCTGGCTCAATGCCGACAGCGGCCCGGACAACGGCGACAGTACCAGCGCCTGCGGCAGCGGCATCATCGCCACCTGTTGCGTGGTATTGGAACCGACGCGTTCGTCCCGTGGCGGAATGCCGAAGTATTCGCGGTAGCACTTGGAGAAGTGCGGGGTGGAGACAAAACCGCACACCGACGCCACTTCGATGATCGACATCGGCGTCTGCTTGAGCAGTTGCCGCGCACGAATCAGCCGCAGCTTGAGGTAATAGCGCGACGGCGAGCAGTGCAGGTATTTCTGGAACAACCGCTCCAGCTGACGCCGGGACACGGCCACGTACACCGCCAGTTCATCCAGGTCGATCGGCTCTTCGAGGTTGGCTTCCATCAGCGCGACGATTTCCTGCAACTTCGGCTGGTTGGTGCCAAGCATGTGCTTGAGCGGCACACGCTGGTGATCCTGCTCGTTGCGGATACGCTCGTAGACAAACATTTCCGAGATCGCCGCCGACAGCTCGCGACCGTGATCGCGACTGATCAGGTGCAGCATCATGTCCAGCGGCGCGGTGCCACCGGAGCTGGTGAAGCGGTTGCGGTCGAGGGTGAACAGGCGGGTGCTCATCGATACCCGCGGGAAAGCTTCCTGCATCGCCGCCAGGCATTCCCAGTGCACGCTGCAGTCGAAACCGTCCAGCAGGCCGGCGCAGGCCAGGGCCCAACTGCCGGTGCAGACCGCGCCGAGGCGACGGGACTGGCGAGCCTGGCTTTGCAGCCACGACACGTGTTCACGGGTCACGGTGCGCTGGATACCGATGCCGCCACAGACGATGACGGTGTCCAGAGGCGGCGCCTTGTGCATGGAGGCGTCGGGGGTAATCTGCAAACCGTCGCTGGCCCAGACCTGGCCGCCATCGACCGTGAGGGTGGTCCAGCGATACAGCTCGCGACCGGACAGCTGGTTGGCCATGCGTAGCGGTTCTACCGCGGACGCCAGGGAAATCAGCGTGAAATTGTCCAGCAGCAAAAAGCCGATGGATTGAGGCGCACGGTTCTGGGGTTGGGCCCCGGAGTTGGACGTCGTCATCGCGGTATCTCCTCACACAAAGCGGGTGATGGCCTCAGGCGGAGGCTCTTGTTATTGCCACGTTCTCTTGCGCGAGACAGGGCTTTATCGGAATAGAGCAATTGCCATGCCTAAAATTGAATGTGCGTTCAATAAATCCTGAAAACGACATCGCGACCTGTCTATATAAGGCGCGCATCGAGTGCAGGTTTCAGGTGCCATCAAGGGCGGCAGGTACCGATCACAGAAGGCTGTGAGCAGTTCGGTAGCACTTGTGGGAACTGGGCTGCGCGGCTTGCGCAAGGAGTAGCACCGCAGGTGCGGGTGACGGACGGTCGAGCGCGATTCAGCGGCTGGCTCGACAACCGAGGGCTTGTCTGTTTGCGACGCGCTAAAAGGTGGCGCATTTGTGGATGGGTGTTCATTTTACGAGCGATTTTCGATGTCGCGAATAAAGGGAATCTCTGTGGGAGTAAGCTTGCTCCCACAGAGCCCCTCTTGTGACAAAGGTTGTGCGAACGCGCTTTCAGCACTCCACCGCACTGACCGCCAAACCGCCGCGCGAGGTCTCTTTATATTTGTCATGCATGTCGGCACCAGTATCACGCATGGTGCGGATCACCCGATCCAGGGAGATGAAATGCTGGCCATCCCCGCGCAGGGCCATTTGGGCGGCATTGATGGCCTTGACCGCGGCGATTGCATTGCGCTCGATGCACGGCACCTGCACCAGACCGCCCACCGGGTCGCAGGTCAGGCCGAGGTTGTGCTCCAGGCCGATTTCCGCCGCGTTGCACAATTGCTCCGGCGTGGCCCCGAGGATTTCCGCCAGACCCGCCGCCGCCATGGCGCAGGCCGATCCCACCTCGCCCTGGCAACCGACTTCGGCGCCGGAAATCGATGCATTCTTTTTGCACAGGATCCCGACGGCCGCCGCGGCGAGGAAATAATCCACGACGTTGGCGTCGGTGACCGCTTCGCTGAATTTCATGAAGTAGTGCAGCACCGCCGGGATGATCCCCGCCGCACCGTTGGTGGGCGCCGTAACCATGCGCCCACCGGCCGCGTTCTCTTCGTTGACCGCCAGGGCGAACAGGTTGACCCACTCCATGGCGCTGAGGGTCGAGCCGATGACATTGGGCTTGTTCAGCTCTTGCAGGCTGCGGTGCAACTTGGCCGCCCGCCGACGCACATTCAAACCGCCCGGCAGGATGCCTTCGTGCTTGAGGCCCTGCTCGACGCAATCCTGCATGGCCCGCCACAGCTTCATCAGGCCACTGCGGATCTCTTCTTCGGAACGCCAGACCTTTTCGTTGGCCAGCATCAACTCGGCCACCCGCAAGTTGTGGGTACGGCATAACTCAAGCAACTCTTCGGCACTGGAAAAATCGTAAGGCAGCTCAGTGCTGTCCAGGTCCACCACGCCGCTGGAGGCCTGGGCCTCATCGACGACAAAGCCACCGCCAACCGAGTAATAAGTGTCACGGTGCAGCTCACCGTCGGCGCCTTCGGCCACCAACGTCATCGCATTGGGGTGGAATGGCAGGTTCTCGTCGATCAGGCGCATGTCCCGGGACCAGATGAACGGCACCGGCAGGCGACCGTCGAGCAGCAGGGTCTGGGTTTCACGCAGCAACTTGATGCGCGGGCCGATCTGCGACGGGTCGATAGCGTCCGGCCACTCCCCCATCAGGCCCATGATCACAGCGTTGTCGCTGCCGTGGCCGATGCCGGTGGCCGACAGCGAACCGAACAACTGCACCTCGAGCCGGCGCACATCATTGAGCAGGGCCTTCGCTTTCAGCGCTTCGACGAACAGCGCCGCGGCGCGCATGGGCCCCACGGTGTGGGAACTGGATGGGCCGATACCGATTTTGAACAAGTCGAAAACGCTGATTGCCATTGCCGATAACCTCCAGAACAGGCACATCCGGGCGCAGGAGCGTCCGGTGACGGAGCTGCTACGCTCAACGCCGGGATGGCCGCATCATCCGGTTTTTACCTGAGTGCCCGACGTCTGACACCGACGCAATCATGCCCACCAACGCCGCCGGTCCCCGCCCCCGGTTTTGCGGCGTTTTTCTGCGTATCAGAGGCCCGTCGGGGGCGGAAAAAATCTGTAAACGACGTCACCGACACTGGATGCGACCATCCCTGTACTGGATACGACCCACCCTGTAGGCGTCAGATTTGCACTGGTACATGATCGGTTACGGCTCGTTTGCAAGGCCGCGTGTCAGAGAGTGCCCACGCGCCACCAACCGCAACATCCAATTAAGCGCGGTTGTCCTGACCGGACACCGCCGATAAAACACCAGGAGTCCACCCATGAAAGGTTCCAAGCCGTTGTTGTTGGCCGCCATGCTGAGTCTTCCGATGCTGGCCAACGCTGCAGAACCCGAAAAGTGCAGCACCGTCAACTTCTCCGATGTCGGTTGGACCGACATTACCGTGACCACGGCGACCACCAGCGTGGTGCTGGACGCGCTGGGCTACAAGACCAAGACCACCATGATTTCCGTGCCGGTGACCTACAAGTCCCTGGCCGATGGCAAGAACATGGATGTCTTCCTCGGCAACTGGATGCCGACCATGGAAAACGACATCAAGGCCTACCGCGAAGCCGGCACCGTGGAAACCCTGCGCGCCAACCTGGAGAACGCCAAGTACACCCTGGCCGTTCCCGAAGAGCTGTATAACAAAGGCCTCAAGGATTTCGCCGACATCGCCAAGTTCAAGAAAGAACTGGACGGCAAGATCTACGGCATCGAACCGGGCAACGACGGCAACCGCCTGATCCAGAGCATGATCGACAAGAACGCCTTCGGCCTCAAGGACGCCGGTTTCAAGGTCGTCGAGTCGAGTGAAGCGGGCATGCTCTCGCAAGTCGACCGGGCCCAGCGTCGCAGCACCGCGGTAGTGTTCCTGGGCTGGGAACCGCATCCGATGAACACTCGCTTCAAGATGAAATACCTCACCGGTGGCGATGAGTATTTCGGCCCGAACTTCGGCCAGGCAACCATCTATACCAATACCCGCAAGGGCTACGCCCAGGAATGCAGCAACGTTGGTCAGTTGCTGAAAAACCTGGTCTTCACCCTGGACATGGAAAGCACGCTGATGGGCAACGTGCTCGACGACAAGATGAAACCAGAGGCCGCCGCCAAGGCCTGGCTGAAGAAAAACCCACAGGTACTCGATACCTGGCTCGCTGGCGTGACCACCATTGACGGTAAACCTGGCCTGGAAGCCGTGAAAGCCAAACTTGCGCAATAACTGCCTATGTTATGCCGGGCGAGTTCGCTCGCCCGGGCTGTTTATTCCCTTGCATGCGGACGTTCACTACCATGCTTATTGATCAGAAAATACCCTTGGGCCAGTACATCGCGGGCTTTGTCGAATGGTTGACGCAAAACGGCGCCAACACCTTCGACGCAATCGCGCTGTTCCTGGAAACGATGATTCACGGCGTGACGTTTGCGCTGACCTGGTTCAACCCCCTGGCCCTGATCGGCCTCATCGCGCTATTGGCGCACTTCATCCAGCGCAAATGGGGCCTGACCGTATTCGTCATCGCGTCCTTCCTGCTGATTCTCAACCTGGGTTACTGGCAAGAGACCATGGAAACCCTGGCCCAGGTGCTGTTCGCGACCCTGGTCTGTGTGCTGATCGGCGTGCCGCTGGGCATCGTTGCCGCGCACAAGCCGATGTTCTACACCATGATGCGTCCGGTACTCGATCTGATGCAGACCGTACCGACCTTCGTCTACCTCATTCCTACCCTGACCCTTTTCGGTCTGGGTGTGGTCCCGGGCCTGATCTCCACGGTGGTGTTCGCGATTGCCGCGCCCATCCGCCTGACCTACCTGGGCATCCGCGACGTACCGGACGAACTGATGGACGCCGGCAAGGCCTTCGGCTGCTCCCGTCGTCAACTCCTGTCGCGTATCGAACTGCCCCATGCGATGCCAAGCATCGCGGCCGGTATCACCCAGTGCATCATGCTGTCGTTGTCGATGGTGGTGATCGCCGCGCTGGTGGGTGCCGATGGCCTGGGCAAACCCGTGGTCAACGCACTGAACACCGCCGATATCGCCCTGGGCTTCGAAGCCGGCCTGGCGATCGTCCTGCTGGCGATCATGCTCGACCGAATCTGCAAACAACCCGACGCCAAAGTAGGGGGTGACGCATGAGCATAATTCGCTTTGAAGACGTTGATGTGATCTTCGCCAGGGACCCTCGCGAGGCCCTCAAGCTGCTCGACCAGGGCATGACCCGCAACGAAATCCTGAAGAAAACCGGGCAAATCGTCGGCGTGGAAAAAGCCAGCCTGGACATCGAGAAAGGCGAAATCTGTGTCTTGATGGGCCTTTCCGGCTCCGGCAAATCCAGCCTGCTGCGCTGCATCAACGGCTTGAACACCGTCAGCCGTGGCAAGCTGTTCGTCGAACACGAAGGCCGACAGATCGACATCGCCTCCTGCACCCCCGCCGAACTGAAGATGATGCGCACCAAGCGCATCGCCATGGTGTTCCAGAAGTTCGCCCTGATGCCTTGGCTGACGGTGCGCGAGAACATCAGCTTCGGCCTGGAAATGCAGGGCCGCCCGGAAAAGGAACGGCGCAAGCTGGTGGATGAGAAGCTCGAGCTGGTGGGCCTGACCCAGTGGCGCAACAAGAAGCCCGACGAACTGTCTGGCGGCATGCAGCAACGGGTCGGCCTGGCCCGCGCCCTGGCGATGGACGCCGACATCCTGCTGATGGACGAACCGTTCTCGGCCCTCGACCCGCTGATTCGCCAAGGCCTGCAGGACGAACTGCTGGAACTGCAGCGCAAGCTGAGCAAGACCATCGTGTTCGTCAGCCACGACCTCGACGAAGCCCTGAAGCTGGGCAGCCGTATCGCGATCATGAAGGACGGCCGGATCATCCAGTACAGCAAGCCCGAAGAGATTGTACTGAACCCGGCGGACGACTATGTGCGCACCTTCGTCGCCCATACCAACCCGCTCAACGTCCTGTGCGGTCGCAGCCTGATGCGCACCCTGGACAACTGCAAGCGCATCAATGGTTCGGTCTGCCTGGACCCGGGCGGCGACTCCTGGCTTGACCTGGCCGAAGGCAACACCATCAAGGGCGCCCGGCAGAACGGCGCGGTCCTGGACCTGCAAAACTGGGCACCGGGCCAGTCCGTGGAAGACCTGGGCCGGCGTCCGACCCTGGTGGATTCCAACATCGGCATGCGCGACGCCTTGCAGATCCGCTACCAGACCGGCAACAAACTGGTGCTCCACGATAACCAGAAAGTCGTCGGGATCCTGGGCGACAGCGAGCTGTACCACGCACTGCTCGGCAAGAACCTGGGCTGAGCCCACACACACAAAAACGCCGCGAGATGATCGCGGCGTTTTTGTTTGTGTCCTCTCAGGCTGGATGCTGATGCCTGGTTTGAAATGCTGATGCTTGGGTTTGAAATGCTGATGCTTGGCTTGAAATGCTGATGCTTGGGTTTGGAATGCTGACACCCGTGGCGAGGGAGCTTGCTCCCGCTCGACTGCGCAGCAGTCGCAAACCCTGGTTCACTTGGTCTGGCTGAAACCCTGCGGCGTCAGGCTTTGGGGTTGCTTCGCAACCCAGCGGGAGCAAGCTCCCTCGCCACAAAAAGCGTCCTTGCCACAAAAACAGGGTCAGACAGAACCTCAGCCAAAGACCCGGCCCAGCGCCGCCAACTCCGCCCGCTCCTGCTCGGCCTGCACATCCTGGCGCATGGCCTTGTGCAGCCCGAACATGAAGAACACCAGCACCACCGAGAACGGCAATCCGGCCAGCACGACCATGGTTTGCATGGCTTCGAAATTACCGGCGAACAGCAGGCCGATGGTCACCAGCGTGATTGCCACCGACCAGAAGATCCGCAACCAGTGCGGCGCATCTTCATCGACGTTACCGCCCTTGCACGAAAGGTTGGCCATCATCACCGCGCCAGAGTCGGCCGGGGTCAGGAACAACACAAAACCGACGAAGATCGACACACCGATCACAACCTTCGACGCCGGGTAATACTCCAGCAACTGGTAGATCGACATGGACGGCTGCGTCAGCGCCGTCTTGCCCAGTTCCACCGCCCCCTGGTTCATCACCAGGTCCAGGGCCGAGTTACCGAAGATCGACAGCCAGGCCAACGTAAAACCCAAGGGAATCAACAACACGCCCGCCACCAGTTCGCGCACGGTGCGACCCCGGGAGATACGCGCGATGAACATGCCGACGAACGGGGCCCAGGAAATCCACCAGGCCCAGTAGAACAGGGTCCACAGGCCCAGCCAGCGATCGGACTTGGCGCTGTCGTCCACATACACGTACAGGTCGAACGTCTTGAGAATCACACCGTTGAGGTAATCACCGATGTTCTGCACGAAGCCATTGAGCAAGTGCAGGGTCGGACCGAACAGCAAGACGAAAATCAACAAGCCACTGAACAACACGATGTTCAGGTTCGACAAGCGACGAATGCCGTTTTCCACGCCGGACACCGCCGCGATGGTCGCCACGGTGCTCATCACAATGATCACGATCAGCAGGTTGGTGTTGCTGTGTGCCATGCCGAACAGGTTTTCCAGCCCGGAGGCGACTTGCAGCGAGCCGATCCCTAGGTTGGTCACCAGTCCCAGCAATGTCACAAACATGCCGAAACCGTCCACCGCGTGACCGGCCGCGCCTTTGACCCAGCGCTCGCCCACCAGCGGATACAACGCCGAACGCAGCGCCAGCGGCTGGTTGTGCCGGTAGGCGAAATACGCCACGGCCAGGCCCACCAAGGCGTAGATCGCCCAGCCGTGCAGGCCCCAATGCAAGAACGTCAGCTGCACGGCCTGGCGGGCGGCCATTTGGCTGCCGGCCACGCCTTCGGGCGGATTGAAGTAGTGGTCCAGCGGCTCGGAGGCGCCGAAGTACAGCAAGGAAATGCCAATGCCGGAGGAAAACAGCATCCCGGCCCAGGCGCCGTAGCTGAAGTCCGGTGTGTCATCCTTGCTGCCCAGCTTGAGCTTGCCATAGGAGGAAAACGCCAGGCCGACCACAAACACCAGGTAAGCCGCGATCACGACCATGTAGTACCAACCAAAGCTGCGGGACAACCACGCCTGGGCGATGCCGAGCAATCGGCCGGCCTCCTGCGGGGCGACAATCAGGATGGCCGTCAGCAGCAGAATCAACGCGGTGGAGGTGTAGAACACCCAACCGTTGACCGTCACCTTTTGCGGTGGGGTCTTTATTAGAAAGGCAGAACTCATTGCACGGATGCTCCAGGCAGTGCGAGAGAAGGACAAGGCAACGCGGTACCCGACCAATCGGTCAGTGGGCAGCCGACCGGCGGATGTTATAAAGACACCCTTAAAGCCCTTGCCCCCGTAATGCGTGGGTCTTGGGTCCTTGATGTCTCGCTTCTGCGCCATTTACGCGTAGGAAATTTCGGCAAATCGCGACGAATTGTCGCAGAGCTTATTCTTTGTTGATTGAACGTTCAATCAAAACAAAATAGACTGGCCCTCGCCATGACGGACTGCACTCGTCCGCCTGCGGGCCTAAGGAGATGTGCTAGATGCCCAAGGTCGGTATGCAACCCATCCGCCGCCAACAATTGATCGAAGCCACGTTGCAAGCGGTCGATCAGGTCGGCATGGGGGATGCCAGCATTGCGCTGATCGCTCGTTTGGCCGGTGTCTCCAACGGCATCATCAGTCACTACTTTCAGGACAAGAACGGCCTGATCGCGGCCACGGCCCAGTACCTGATGAGTGTCCTGAGCGAGAACGTCACCGCGCGCCGCCAAGCGCTGGAGGATGCAAGCCCCCGGGCTCACCTCAAGGTGATCATCGAAGGCAACTTCGACGCCAGCCAGGTCAATGGCCCGGCAATGAAAACCTGGCTGGCCTTCTGGGCCACCAGCATGCACCACCCGTCTTTGCACAGGTTGCAGCGGATCAACGATCACCGTCTGTATTCCAACCTGTGTTGCCAGTTCCGCCGCGTGCTGCCCGTTGATCAGGCACGCAGCGCGGCACGGGGCCTGGCCGCGCTGATTGACGGTTTGTGGCTGCGCGGAGCGCTGTCGGGAGACGCGTTCGATACCGCCCAGGCGCACCAGATCGCTTACGAATACATGGATTTCCAACTGGCCAAGGCAGGGGCGCCAGAGCACACAGAACCGCTCGACTCCTGAACCGCCGCCGCAGCGCGTAGTCAGCTATAAACGACACGCTCGGTGGGCAGCCAACCACTCATGCACTTGCGAGGACTTTATGGCCCGTTTCGAACTGCAAAAACTCTACATCGATGGCGCGTACAGCAATGCCAGCGGCGACGCCACTTTCGAAGCCATCAACCCGGCCAACGGTGAAGTACTCGCCCTGGTGCAGCGCGCGACGTTCGAGGACGTCGAGCGCGCCGTGGTCAGCGCCGAAAAGGGCCAGAAAGTCTGGGCCGCCATGACCGCCATGCAGCGCTCGCGCATCCTGCGCCGCGCCGTGGACATCCTGCGCGAGCGCAACGATGAACTGGCCGCCCTGGAAACCCTCGACACCGGCAAGGCCTACTCCGAAACCCGCTACGTCGACATCGTCACCGGCGCCGACGTGCTGGAATACTACGCCGGCCTGGTGCCCGCCATCGAAGGCGAGCAGGTGCCGCTGCGCACCACGTCATTCGTCTACACCCGTCGCGAGCCCCTGGGCGTGGTGGCCGGTATCGGCGCGTGGAACTACCCGATCCAGATCGCCCTGTGGAAGTCCGCCCCGGCCCTGGCGGCTGGCAACGCGATGATCTTCAAGCCGAGCGAAGTTACCTCGCTGACCACCCTGAAACTGGCCGAGATCTACACCGAAGCCGGCGTTCCAGCAGGTGTGTTCAACGTATTGACCGGCAGCGGCCGTGAAGTCGGCACCTGGCTGACCGAACACCCGCGCATCGAAAAAATCTCCTTCACCGGCGGCACCGACACCGGCAAGAAAGTCATGGCCAGCGCCTCGAGCTCTTCGCTCAAGGACGTGACCATGGAGCTGGGCGGCAAGTCGCCGCTGATCATCTTCGACGACGCCGACCTGGATCGTGCCGCCGACACCGCGATGATGGCCAACTTCTACAGCTCCGGCCAAGTTTGCACCAACGGCACCCGCGTGTTCGTGCCGAGCCACCTCAAGGCCGCCTTCGAAGCCAAGATCGCCGAGCGCGTGGCGCGCATCCGCGTCGGCAACCCAGAGGACGAAAACACCAATTTCGGCCCGCTGGTGAGCTTCGCCCACATGGAAAGCGTGCTGGGCTACATCGAGAAAGGCAAAGCCGAAGGCGCGCGCCTGCTGTGCGGCGGCGGTCGCCTGACCGAAGGCGCATTGGCCAAGGGCGCGTTCGTCGCCCCGACCGTGTTCACCGACTGCACCGATGAGATGACCATCGTGCGTGAAGAAATCTTCGGCCCAGTAATGAGCATCCTCACCTACGACACCGAAGAAGAAGTGATCCGCCGCGCCAACGACACCGACTTCGGCCTGGCCGCCGGCGTCGTGACCCGCGACCTGAACCGCGCCCACCGCGTGATCCACCAGCTCGAAGCCGGCATCTGCTGGATCAACGCCTGGGGCGAATCGGCGGCCGAAATGCCGGTCGGTGGCTACAAGCAATCGGGCGTGGGTCGGGAGAACGGTATCAGCTCGCTGAACAACTTCACCCGCATCAAGTCGGTACAGGTCGAACTGGGCGATTACGCGTCGGTGTTCTGATCTGACACCGAGCCTGAGGCCGGGGCCTTTTGTGGCGAGGGAGCTTGCTCCCGCTGGGCCGCGAAGCGGCCCCGACTTCAGGCTCCAAGCTCATCCAGACAGAACACGGTCGCCCTGTTTGCGACTGCTGCGCAGCCAAGCGGGAGCAAGCTCCCTCGCCACGGAGAACGTGGCACTCGAGGAGCGCGACCTGAACCCAATTCAAAAAGAGGGTGCATTTCATGTCCCAAGAATTCGATTACATCATCATCGGTGCCGGCTCGGCCGGTAATACCCTGGCCACCCGCCTGACCGAAGACGAAGGCGTCACCGTCCTGCTGCTCGAGGCCGGTGGCCCGGACTATCGCCTGGACTTCCGCACGCAAATGCCCGCCGCCCTGGCGTTCCCGCTGCAAGGCCGGCGCTACAACTGGGCCTACGAGACCGACCCGGAGCCGCACATGAACGGCCGCCGCATGGAGTGCGGTCGCGGCAAAGGTCTGGGCGGTTCTTCGCTGATCAACGGCATGTGCTACATCCGCGGCAACGCCCTGGACTATGACAACTGGGCCAAGCTACCGGGCCTGGAAGACTGGACCTACCTCGATTGCCTGCCGTATTTCCGCAAAGCCGAAACCCGCGATATCGGCCCGAACGACTACCACGGCGGTGACGGCCCGGTCAGCGTGACCACGCCCAAGGCCGGTAACAACCCGCTGTTCCACGCCATGGTCGAGGCCGGCGTGCAGGCCGGTTACCCACGCACCGAAGACCTCAACGGCTACCAGCAGGAAGGTTTCGGCCCGATGGACCGTACCGTCACGCCCAACGGCCGTCGCGCCAGCACCGCGCGCGGTTACCTGGACGTCGCCAAGAAGCGCTCGACCCTGACCATCGTCACCCACGCCCTGACCGACAAGATCCTGTTCGAAGGCAAACGGGCGGTCGGCGTGCGTTACCTGGTGGGCGCCGCCGAAGAGCGCGTCGAAGCCCGGGCGCGCAAGGAAGTGCTGCTGTGCTCCGGCGCCATCGCCTCGCCACAGATCCTGCAACGCTCCGGCGTCGGCCCGGCCAAGCTGCTGGAAAGCCTCGACATCCCGGTGGTCCACGACCTGCCCGGCGTCGGCGAAAACCTGCAGGATCACCTCGAACTGTACCTGCAATACGCCTGCACCCAACCGGTCTCGCTGTACCCTTCGCTGCTCTGGTACAACCAGCCGGCCATCGGTGCCGAATGGCTGTTCAACGGCACCGGTATCGGCGCCAGCAACCAGTTCGAGGCCGGTGGTTTCATCCGCACCCGCCCGGAATTCGATTGGCCGAACATCCAGTATCACTTCCTGCCGGTGGCGATTAACTACAACGGCAGCAACGGCGTGAAGGAACACGGTTTCCAGGCCCACATGGGCTCCATGCGCTCGCCAAGCCGTGGCCGGATCCAGGCCAAGTCCAAGGACCCGCGCCAGCACCCGAGCATCCTGTTCAACTACATGGCGACCGAGCAGGACTGGCAGGAATTTCGCGACGGGATCCGCCTGACCCGCGAGATCATGCAGCAACCGGCGCTCGACCCGTTCCGGGGTCGCGAGATCAGCCCGGGCATCGACGTACAGACGGATGCGCAACTGGACCAGTTCATCCGCGAACACGCCGAAACCGCGTTCCACCCGTCCTGCTCGTGCAAGATGGGCACCGACGACATGGCCGTGGTGGACGGCGAAGGCCGCGTGCATGGCATGCAAGGGCTGCGCGTGGTAGACGCCTCGATCATGCCCATCATCACCACCGGCAACCTGAACGCGCCGACGATCATGATCGCCGAGAAAATCGCCGACAAGATCCGCGGCCGCAAGCCCCTGCCACGCAGCACCGCACCGTACTACGTGGCGGGTGACGCGCCGGTGCGCGGCAAGCCGTTGCGTGAAGTGGGACCAACCGCCCAGTAAGGCGCTGCACCGCCATCGCGAGCAAGCTCGCTCCCACAAGGGATCTGCGGCGGACACAGCTTTTGTGCCCGACAACCATCAACTGTGGGAGCGGGCTTGCTCGCGAAGGGGCCCTCACAGCCAACATCTTCTCTGCCTGTTACACCGCTTTCGCGAGCAAGCCCGCTCCCACAAGGGTTTGCGGCGGACACAGATTTTGTGGTCGCTGAAGATCCAATGTGGGAGCGAGCCTGCTCGCGATGGCGTCCAACCTGACACGCCTTGATTCCTTCCCACCTTGATCCCTCCCCCACCCCAGGCCTACTCTAGAGCCACCGCGTCAACACGCCGCACCTCGCTGCATCGCCACTCCAGACAAGGAGGTTTCATGTTCGACTTCCACCCCCAGCTCAAGCAGCGTTTTGCTGCCTTGCGCACGGGCGCTGAATTCTTTTCCCTGCGCTACGTGCGTGAATCCGGCCAGCATTTGTCGGTGCGCAAGAACGTCGCCGAACCGCCGAGTCTGGGCCGTGACGAAGGTGCGATGCTCACCGCGCGGGTCAACGGGGTCGAGGCGTATGCCGCCACCAACGACTTGTCCCAGGCCGGCCTTCAAGCGGCACTCGAGCGCGCCGAGCAACACGCGCGCCAGCTCAAGCCCCATGCCCTGCTCGATCTGCGCGAGCAAGCAGTGTCCAGCGACCGCGCCGATTACTTCTCGCCGCATTTCGACCAGGCCTTCCCGCCCCTGAGCGATTGCTACCAATTGCTCGGCGACGAATCGGCCGCGGTGCCCCGGGACGAGCGCCTGGTGAACTGGCAGGCCAGCATCGGCCTGACCCAGGTCGAGCAGATCTACCTCAACAGTGCCGGCGCCGAACTGCGCCAGGCCCAGCGCTTCATCTACCCGGCCCTGGAAGTCACCGCCTTCGACGGCCACGACAGCCAGACCCGCACCCTGGGTCGGGAAAATTTCGGCCAGCAAGGTGGCTTCGATGTGATCAGCCGCTGCGGCCTGATCGGTGCCGGGACAAAAATCGCCGACCAGGCCCTGCAGTTGCTGATGGCGCCGAACACGCCGCAAGGCCCCCGCGACCTGCTGCTGATGCCCGACCAGATGATGCTGCAGATCCATGAGTCCATCGGTCATCCGCTGGAACTGGACCGCATCCTCGGGGACGAGCGCAATTACGCCGGCACCAGCTTTGTCAAGGCCAGCGATTTCGGCCACCTGCAATACGGCTCCAGCCTATTGAACGTGACCTTCGACCCGGACATCCCCGAGGAGCTGGCGAGCTACAGCCATGACGACGACGGCAGCGCCGCCAGCAAACAGTTCCTGATCCGCGAAGGTCTGTTGCTGCGTCCATTGGGCGGTGCGTTGTCGCAGTTCCGCGCCGGCCTCGACGGTGTCGCCAACAGCCGCGCCTGCGGCTGGAACCGCCCGCCCATCGACCGCATGGCGAACCTGAACATCGAACCCGGCGACCAGTCCCTGGAACAACTGATCCAAGGCACCGAACATGGCGTGCTGATGCGCACCAACCGCTCCTGGTCCATCGACGACGCCCGCAACAAGTTCCAGTTCGGCTGCGAGTGGGGCCAGTTGATCGAGAACGGCGAGCTCAAGGGCGTGGTCAAGAACCCCAACTACCGGGGTATTTCCGCGCAATTCTGGAAGAGTCTGCGCGCCGTGGGCGATGCCAGTACCCTCCAGGTTTTGGGCACGCCGAACTGCGGCAAGGGCGAACCGAACCAGGTCATCCGCGTCGGCCATGCGTCGCCTGCCTGCGTGTTCAGCAACGTTGATGTGTTTGGGGGAGATGCCTGATGAGCACTGTCAATAATCAGGCCGGAGCGTTCAAGGCGTTGGTCGACTGGCTGCGCGATGCCCTTCGTGAGCCTGAACAGTTCACCCTCGGCTACGCCGCCGAGTCTTCGGCCTTCGTGCGTTTCAACCACGGCAAGGTCCGCCAGGCCGGGCAGGTGCAGCAGGCCAATGTCAGCTTCAAACTGATCGACGACGGTCGCCACGCCGACTTGCAGATCACCCTGTCCGGCGACCCCGAGACCGACCTGCAACGCCTGGCCGAAGGCCTGCAACAGTTGCGCGAAACCTTGCCCCTGCTGCCCGCCGATCCTTACCTGCTGCTCAACCCCGACCACTGGCAGAGCCACAACGTGCAGGAGCATCCGCTGCCGGACACCGAACAGGCCGTGGCTGAAATCACCCGCGCCGCCGAAGGCCTCGACCTGGTGGGGTTCTACGCTGCCGGGCCCATCAGCCGAGGTTTCGCCAGTTCTTCGGGCGCGTTCGGCTGGCACCAAGCCAACAGCTTCAACTTCGATTTCAGCCTGTTCCATGAAAACGGCCAGGCGGTGAAAGCCAGCTACGCCGGGCATGAATGGAGCAGTGACGGATTTGCCCGGCGCTTCGAACAGGCCCGCGAGCAACTGGCGTTTCTCGGCCGTCCGCTGCGCACGTTGCCACCCGGCGAATACCGCGCCTACCTGGCGCCGGCCGCCCTGGAAGAGATCATGGGCATGCTCAGTTGGGGCGGGTTTTCGGCCCAGGCCATTGCCAGCAAGCAGAGCCCGTTGCAGAAGTTCTACGCCGGCGAAGCTCACTTCAGCCCCAACGTGTGGCTGAGCGAGCAGGTCAGCGGCTCCTTGAGCCCCGCTTTTTCCGACGAAGGTTATCCCCGCGATGACTTGGGCCTGATCGCCAAGGGCACGGCCAATGCGCAATTGATCAACTCACGCAGCGCCGCCGAATACAGCCTCGTGGCCAATGGCGCCAGCCGCTACGAATACCCCACGGCACTGGACATGCAGGGCGGACAGCTGGAGCAAAAATACGTCCTCGAACAACTTGGCACCGGGCTGTACATCAGCAACCTCTGGTACCTGAATTACTCCGACCAACCGGCGGCGCGCCTGACCGGCATGACCCGCTTCGCCACGTTCTGGGTCGAGAATGGCCAGATCGTCGCGCCGGTCAGTACCATGCGTTTCGACGACAGCGTCTACAGCCTGCTCGGCTCGCAACTCGAAGGCCTGACCCGAGAGCGGGAACTTCTGCTCTCGGCCAGCACCTACAGCCAGCGGGCGACGGCCTCGATGCTGTTGCCGGGGGCATTGGTCAAGCGGTTGACCTTGACCCTGTAATACCAAGAAGGGGGCCTTGTACCCAGTGGCGAGGGAGCTTGCTCCCGCTGGGGTGCGAAGCCCCCCAAACCAGCCAACACGGTGTACCTGAAAGATCGCGTCGCCTGGATTGCGACTGCTTCGCAGCCGAGCGGGAGCAAGCTCCCTCGCCACAAGAGCGCCCCTCGCCGCAGGTAATTGTTCACTTTTCATACAAGAGGTCCCATGCCCAACCGCGCTCCGCTCGACGCCGTCACCGCCCGCTGGCTTCCGTGGGTCGTGGCGATTGCCTTCTTCATGCAGTCCCTGGACGGGACCATCCTCAACACCGCCCTGCCCGCCATGGCCAGTGACCTGGCGGAGAACCCGTTGCGCATGCAGGGCGTGATCATTGCCTACATGCTCACCGTGGCGCTGCTGATCCCGGCGTCGGGCTGGGTCGCCGACCGCTTCGGCACCAAGAAGATTTTCTTCGGGGCGATCCTGTTGTTCAGCTTCGGCTCCCTGCTGTGCGCCCTGTCCAATTCGTTGAGCATGCTGATCGGCGCCCGAGTCATCCAGGGCCTGGGCGGTGCGCTGATGCTGCCTGTGGGCAGGCTGGTGGTGCTGCGGGCGTATCCGCGCTCGGAGCTGGTGCGGATCATGGGCTTCATCACCATTCCCGGCCTGCTCGGCCCACTGATCGGGCCGACCATGGGCGGCTGGATGGTCGAGTACCTGACCTGGCACTGGATCTTCATCATCAACCTGCCGGTGGGCGTGATCGGTTGTTATGCGGTGTGGAAATACATCCCCGACCTGCGTGGCAGCGAGCGCACCCGGTTCGATGGGCTGGGGTTCCTGCTGTTCGGCGCGGCGATGGTGCTGATCACCATCGCCATGGAAGGTTTGGGTGAACTGCATTTGCCGCACCTGCGGGTGATGTTGCTGCTGTTCGGCGGCATGGCCTGCCTGGCGGCCTATTGGTTGCGGGCCGGGCACGTCGAGAACGCATTGTTCCCGCCGTCGCTGTTCGAGACCCGGACCTTCGCCGTGGGCATCCTCGGCAACCTGTTCGCGCGCCTGGGCAGCGGCGCCTTGCCGTTCCTGGTGCCGTTGCTGCTGCAAGTCGCCCTGGGTTACTCACCGTCCCAGGCCGGCATGAGCATGCTGCCTCTGGCGGCGGCGGCCATGGTCGCCAAGTCCGTGGCTCGCCCGTTGATCGAACGCCTGGGCTATCGCATCGTCCTGACCGGCAACACCGTGGCCCTGGGCGTGATGCTGGCAAGCATGGGCCTGGTCAGCGAACAGACGCCGTACTGGCTGCTGCTGGCGCAACTGGCGGTGCTGGGGGCGATCAACTCGCTGCAATTCACCGCGATGAATACCGTGACCCTGATTGACCTGGACGACGCCAACGCCAGCAGCGGCAACAGCCTGCTGTCGGTGGTGGCGCAACTGTCCCTGAGCCTCGGCGTGGCCTGCGCCGGCGCCCTGCTCGGCGGCTTTACCGCCCAGGTGGGCAACGACGGGGTGGACACCGTGCTGGGCGCGTTCCAACTGACGTTCGTGACGGTGGGGATCATGGCGATGCTGGCGGCGACGATTTTTTCCCAGTTGTCGAAGCAGGACGGGCGGCGGAACAAGCGACCGGATGAGCATATCGAGCACTAGTTTCCAGGGGGATCGGGAAACTTTTGGCTTTTGGCTTTTGTGGAGAGGGAGCTTGCTCCCGCTCGGCTGCGCAGCAGTCGCAATCCAGGCGACGCGAACTTCCAGGCACACCGTGTTGGCCGGTTTGGGGTTGCTGCGCAACCCAGCGGGAGCAAGCTCTCTCGCCACGGGTTCCACCATCCCCCGGACTAAACAGTTCTGCCGTTTGGCCCCCACAGCTCGTCCAGAACTTTCGAAGAAAGTGGCACGAGGCTGCTACACTGCGCGACATTTTGTTTTGCAGGCCAGTCCCGTGACCACCATTGCCACCGCTTTTAATACTTTGCCGCTGTCCGCCGCCATGCTGGCTAACCTCGAATCACTCGGTTATGCCCAGATGACGCCGATCCAGGCGCAAAGCTTGCCGGTGATCCTCAAAGGCATGGACCTGATCGCCCAGGCCAAGACCGGCAGCGGCAAGACCGCCGCCTTCGGCATCGGCCTGCTGAACCCGATCAACCCACGCTTCTTCGGCTGCCAGGCACTGGTGATGTGCCCGACCCGCGAGCTGGCCGACCAGGTTGCCAAGGAAATCCGTCGCCTGGCCCGCGCCGAAGACAACATCAAGGTCCTGACCCTGTGCGGCGGCGTGTCCTTCGGCCCGCAGATCGCTTCCCTCGAGCACGGCGCCCACATCATCGTCGGCACCCCAGGGCGCATCCAGCAGCACCTGCGCAAGGGTTCGCTGGTCCTCGACGGCCTCAACACGCTGATCCTCGACGAAGCCGACCGCATGCTCGACATGGGCTTCTACGACGCCATCGAAGACATCATCCAGCAGACCCCGGAACGCCGCCAGACGCTGCTGTTCTCCGCCACCTACCCGGTGGGCATCAAGCAACTGTCGTCCAAGTTCATGCGCAATCCGCAGCAAGTGAAGGCCGAGGCGTTTCACTCCGACGCGCAGATCGAGCAGCGCTTCTACGAAATCTCCCCCGAGGAGCGCATGGACGCGGTGGTCAAGGTGCTGGCGCATTTCCGCCCGGCCTCCTGCGTGGCGTTCTGCTTCACCAAGCAGCAGGTCCAGGAAACCGTCGACCACCTGACATCCAAGGGCATTTCTGCCGTCGGCCTGCACGGCGACCTGGAACAGCGCGACCGCGACCAGGTACTGGCGATGTTCGCCAACCGCAGCACCTCGGTGCTGGTGGCCACTGACGTGGCGGCCCGCGGCCTGGACATCGATGCCCTGGACATGGTGATCAACGTCGAACTGGCCCGGGACTCGGAAATCCACATCCACCGCGTCGGCCGCACCGGTCGCGCCGGTGAGAAAGGCATCGCCATCAGCCTGGTGGCGCCGTCCGAAGCCCACCGCGCCCAGGCCATCGAGCAACTGCAGAAGTCGCCACTGAGCTGGGACCAACTGGACAATCTCAAGCCCCAGGGCGGCGGCCCGCTGTTGCCGGCCATGAGCACCCTGTGCATCGGCGCCGGGCGCAAGGACAAGGTCCGCCCCGGCGACATCCTCGGCGCCCTGACCGGCGAGGCCGGCATCCCCGGTGCCCAGGTCGGCAAGATCGCGATCTTCGATTTCCAGGCCTACGTGGCCGTGGAACGCGGCATCGCCAAACAGGCCCTGCAACGCCTGAACGATGGCAAGATCAAGGGCCGCTCGTTGCGGGTGCGGATCCTCTGATTGCTGTTGGCTTACCCTGTGGCGAGGGAGCTTGCTCCCGCTGGGCTGCGCAGCAGCCCTAAAAACTATAAGCGCGGCTCTTCAGACAGTTCGCGTTCGTTGGTCTTGCGACCGCTTCGCGCTCGAGCGGGAGCAAGCTCCCTCGCCACAAGAGCGAACTCCTGCCAGACCCCATACATTTAGAGGACACCGTTTTGCGCTCTACCGAAGTCGTGATCATTGGCGCTGGCGCCGCGGGGTTGATGTGTGCGCTGACCGCAGCCGCGCGCGGGCGGCAGGTGCTGCTGCTGGACCACGCCAACAAGGCCGGCAAAAAGATCCTCATGTCCGGCGGTGGGCGTTGCAATTTCACCAACATGTACACCGAGCCGAGCAATTTCCTCTCGCAGAACCCGCACTTCTGCAAGTCGGCCCTGGCCCGCTACACCCAGTGGGATTTCATCGCGCTGGTGGCCAAGCACGGCGTGCCCTATCACGAGAAAAAGCTCGGCCAGTTGTTCTGCGATAACAAGTCCAGCGACATCCTCGGCCTGCTGTTGGATGAGTGCGACCAGGCCGGCGTCAGCCTGCACCTGGACACGTCGATCACGCAGATCGAAAAAACCGACGGCGGCTACCTGCTGCAAACCACCCTCGGCACCCTCGCCTGCCAATCCCTGGTAATCGCCACCGGTGGGCTGTCGATCCCGACCCTGGGGGCAACCGGCTTCGGTTATCAGGTGGCGAAACAGTTTGGCCATGCGCTGCTGCCGACCCGCGCCGGGCTGGTGCCGTTCACCATCACCGATCAGCTCAAGGCCCTGTGCACCGAACTGTCGGGCACTTCGGTGGATTGCCTGGTGAGCTGCAACGACCAGAGTTTTCGCGAGAACATCCTGTTCACCCATCGCGGCCTGAGCGGGCCGGCAATCCTGCAGATTTCCTCGTTCTGGGAACCGGGGGACACGGTGCAGATCAACCTGCTGCCTGACCACGACGTGCCGCAATGGCTGCAGCAGCAACAGGCCGAACGCCCCAACAGCGAACTCAAGACCCTGCTGGGCGAGCTGTTCACCAAGAAGATGGCCAACCTGCTGGCCGACACCTGGTTCGTGTCCAAACCCATGAAGCAATACACCCACGCGGAGCTGGCGGACATCGCCGAGAAACTGGCGAGCTGGAACGTCGTCCCCGCCGGCACCGAAGGCTACCGCACCGCCGAAGTCACCCTCGGCGGCGTCGACACCCGGGAAGTCTCGTCCAAGACCATGGAATCGTTGAAAAGCCCTGGCCTGTATTTTATCGGCGAAGTGCTGGACGTCACCGGGCACCTGGGCGGGTTCAACTTCCAATGGGCCTGGGCGTCGGGTTACGCGGCTGCGCAGTACGTCTGAATCGATGCTGAGCCTGCTTTTGTGGCGAGGGAGCTTGCTCCCGCTCGACTGCGCAGCAGCCGCAAAACAAGGCACTGTGCTCTATCTGAAAGAGCGCGCGTAGACCAAAGGGGCTGCTTCGCAGCCCAGCGGGAGCAAGCTCCCTCGCCACAGATAAAGTAGCCTCAGGTGTCCCCCGGAACACTTTTTGCTGTCAGATGTGATCGCCGCCATTGCGTCGGCGTCATTACTGCCTCAATTTAGCGTCATTGCCCGTCAGGCCCGTGCACTTCATGTCAGCGAACTCGTTTAGTCAGTCTTTGCGTCGCCTTTGGGCGTTGGATAAATTCAGTTATAGCGTGCGGGTCTTCATCGCCCTGACGGGCAGCATGGGGCTGTGCTGGTACCTGGATGAAATGGCACTGCTGATTCCCTTGTTCCTGGGCATCATCGCCAGCGCCCTGGCCGAGACCGATGACAGTTGGCAGGGCCGCCTCAATGCGCTGGCCGTGACCCTGGTGTGCTTCAGTGTCGCCGCGTTGTCGGTGGAATTGCTGTTCCCCTACCCCGTCCTGTTCATCATCGCCCTGGCCCTGGCGGCCTTTGGCCTGACCATGCTTGGCGCCCTGGGTGAGCGCTATGGCGCAATCGCCTCGGCCACGCTGATTCTTTCGGTCTACACCATGATCGGCGTGGATCAGCGCGGCGGCGCGGTCAACGATTTCTGGCATGAACCCCTGCTACTGGTCGCCGGTGCCGCGTGGTACGGCTTGCTGTCGGTGGTGTGGCAGGCATTGTTTTCCAACCAGCCTGTGCAACAAAGCCTGGCGCGACTGTTTCGTGAGCTGGGGCGCTACCTGAAATTGAAATCGTCGCTCCTGGAGCCGATCCGCCAACTGGATGTCGAAGCCCGCCGCCTGGAACTGGCCCAGCAGAACGGCCGGGTGGTCGCAGCACTCAACAGCGCGAAGGAAATCATCCTGCATCGCGTCGGCAATGGCCGGCCCGGGTCGAAAGTCAGTCGCTACCTGAAGCTGTACTTCCTGGCCCAGGACATTCACGAACGGGCCAGCTCTTCCCACTACCCCTACAACGCCCTGGCCGAAGCCTTCTTCCACAGCGACGTGCTGTTCCGCTGCCAGCGCCTGCTGCGTCAGCAAGGCAAGGCCTGCCAGGCGCTGGCCGAATCGATCCAACTGCGCCAGCCGTTCGTCTACGACGACACCTTCGCCGAGGCCCTCAACGACCTGCACGCGTCCCTCGAACACCTGCGCATCCAGAGCAACCCGGCCTGGCGCGGCTTGCTGCGGTCGTTGCGAGCGCTGTCGGTGAACCTTGGCACCCTGGACCGCCTGCTCAGCGACGCGAGCAACCCCGACGCCCTGGCCGACGCTACCGACAGCAGCCTGCTGGACCGCTCGCCGCGCAACCTCAAGGATGTCTGGCTGCGCTTGCGTACCCAGCTCACGCCCACCTCGCTGCTGTTCCGGCATGCCCTGCGCTTGCCCCTGGCTTTAAGCGTGGGTTACGCCGTGGTGCACATGATCCACCCGTCCCAGGGCTACTGGATCATCCTCACCACGCTGTTCGTGTGCCAACCCAACTACGGCGCCACCCGGCGCAAGCTCGGCCAGCGGATCATCGGCACCGCCATTGGCCTGACAGTGGCCTGGGCGCTGTTCGACCTGTTTCCCAATCCGCTGGTGCAATCGAGCTTCGCCATTGCCGCCGGGGTGGTGTTCTTTACCAACCGCACCACCCGCTACACCCTGGCAACTGCCGGGATCACCATCATGGTGCTGTTCTGCTTCAACCAGGTGGGCGACGGCTATGGGCTGCTGCTGCCGCGGCTGTTCGATACCTTGCTCGGCAGCCTGATTGCCGGGCTGGCGGTCTTCCTGTTCCTGCCTGACTGGCAAGGTCGGCGACTGAACAAAGTGCTGGCCAACACGCTGACCTGCAACAGCATTTACCTACGCCAGATCATGCAGCAATACGCCGCCGGTAAAAGTGACGACCTGGCCTACCGCCTGGCCCGCCGCAACGCCCACAACGCCGATGCCGCGCTGTCCACTACGCTGGCCAACATGCTGATGGAGCCAGGGCATTTCCGGAAGGAAGCCGATGTGGGGTTCCGCTTTCTGGTGCTGTCCCACACCCTGCTCAGTTACCTGTCCGGCCTGGGCGCCCACCGGGGCACCGAACTGCCGACGCAAGTACGCGAACAACTGATTGACGGTGCCGGGGTGAAACTGGCGGCGAGCATCGACGAAATCGCCCAGGGCCTGGCGAGCAAACAGCCCATTGCGATCCAGAGCGACGAAGAGGAAGCCCTGGCCAGCGAGCTTGAGCAGATGCCCGATGAAATTGACGAGGGGCAGCGCCTGGTGCAGACGCAACTGGGGTTGATCTGTCGACAGTTGGGGCCGTTGCGGACCTTGGCGGCGCATCTGATCAAGGACACCAGCGAGGCTTGAGGGTTGTGGTGTTTGGATGGGCCTCATCGCGAGCAAGCTCGCTCCCACAGTGGATTGTTGGTGTACGCAGACGTTGTGTCACAGCAGGCCCCTGTGGGAGCGAGCTTGCTCGCGATAGGGCCCGTCCAGACACCCTACATCCCATGCGCCTTCAATAATCGCGCATAACTCCCATCCGCCTTCATCGCCGCGATCTCCCGATCGAACCCGGCCACGATTTGCTCATGCTCCGGGTTCTTCAGGCTGACCAGGATGTGCAGGCTGTTTTCGCTCAGGGGCTTGGGCAGGAACTCCACGGCGCTGCGCACCTTGGGCGATTCGCGGGCCAAGTAATAGCGGGCGACGTACTCGTCTTCCAGGGTCAGCTTCACGCGGTCGGCAGCCAGCATGCGCACCGCCATGGCGAAGTTATGCACCGGGACTTTCTGCATTTGCGGGTCTTCATCGAAGGCCTTGGCGTAGGCATAACCGCGCACGACAGCGATGGGATAGGCACGCAACTGTTGCAGGCTGTCGAACTGGATCGCCTCGTCCTTGCGCTTGATGAAGCGCACACGGTTGAGCAGGTATTCGGCCGAGAACCGGCCTATATGGGTGCGCTCCTCGCTGTACCAGACGTTGACCAGCACGTCATAGCGGCCCTCGCCGATGCCCAGCATCGCACGGGCCCAGGGCACCTGCTCGAAGTCCGTGGCGTAGCCGGCCCGCGCCAGGGCCGTGCTGACGATATCGGTCGCCAGGCCGCCATTGATCAAGGTGGAATCGGTAAAGGGCGGCCAGGCATCGGCGACCAGGCGCAACTTCTGCGCGCAGGCCTCGTAGCTCAGCAACAGCAACCCGATCAATGCAAGAGCTCGATGCAATCGCGGCATGCCAAACGTCCTTGACGGGTTCAAAGCCCGGTTTGTTTTTAGCCGAAACTCAACAGGCGTCCTCAGACACCCGGTCCTAACATTAGCTCATTGGAACCGCTGCGCAGGGCTGTCATGAAGATTACACAAAGACGAGAGCACCGCGACAAAGGAATGATGGCATTTTGGTCTTTGTCACAGATTTTCCGGTCGCGCGAGCAAGAGACTTCCAAGCCAAGCACGCTTAATATCGGCATCAGGTTCTTCAGGAAATTCAAAAAATGGATATCGAGTGGGTCTGTAAACATCACAGTGACCTGAGCAAGGAACAGCTGTATGCCATCCTCAAATTGCGCGCCGAGGTGTTCGTCGTCGAGCAGAACTGCGCCTACCCGGACGTCGACGGCCTGGACCTGGAGGGCGACACCTGCCACTTGATGGCCTGGCACGACAACCACCTGGTGGCCTACCTGCGCCTGCTCGACCCGCATTCGCAAAACAGTGACGTGGTGATCGGGCGCGTGATCATCGCACCCCAGGCGCGCGGCCAGGGGTTGGGCCACACGCTGATGGAACAAGGGCTCAAGCAGGCCGAGAAACATTGGCCCGGGACATCGATCTCATTGTCGGCCCAGGCGCATCTGCAGGGGTATTACGGGCGGTACGGGTTTGAAGTGGTGGGGGTGGAATACATGGAGGATGGGATTCCACATATCGGTATGCATCGGCCCTGAAAATGTCTTCGCGAGCAGGCTCGCTCCCACAGTGGATCTTCAGTGAACACAAAATCTGTGTACGAAGATGATTAAAATGTGGGAGCGAGCCTGCTCGCGAAGGGGCCCGCACCGACAACGACATATTCAGGGATACTCGAGCACCGCCTTGATCCGCTGCAGATTCTCCTCGATCCACCCCCGATCGATCGCCCCCCAATCGCGAATCCGATAGCGCCCGGCATGGTTGCGCGCGCCGTCCTCCTGCTCGAATTCACACACGATATCCAGGTCAGCCAGCGCGACGATCGTGTCCTGGGCCGTGCGCCGGGGCATGCCGGTGGCTTCGGTGAGCGCCGGGACGTTGCAGGCCAGGCCGCTGTCGATCAGGTAAGCCACGTACAGGCGACGGTAGAAACTGGTCTTGGTCTTGCTCACGTCCATTCAATCAGTCCTTGTGAGGTTGCAGGTCACGCCAGGTCAGGTACACCCGCAGGTCGAATTCCAACTGGTGATAGCCCGGCAGCATGTGTTCGCAGAGCTGGTAGAAGGCCTTGTTGTGGTCCGATTCCTTGAAGTGCGCCAGTTCGTGCACCACGATCATCTTCAGGAACTCGGGGGCCGCGTCCTTGAACAGCGCCGCGATGCGGATTTCCTTCTTGGCCTTGAGCTTGCCGCCCTGCACCCGCGACACCGCGGTGTGCAGGCCGAGGGCGCGGTGGGTCAGGTCCAGGCGACTGTCGAACAACACCTTGTCGATGGCCGGCGCGTTACGCAGGTATTGCTGCTTGAGGTCCAGCGCATAGCCATACAGCGCCTTGTCGCTCTGGATCGGATGCCGACCCGGGTAGCGCTGTTGCAGGTAATCGCCCAGGCGATCCTGGGCAATCAATTGCTGCACTTGGGCTTGCAGGGCGGCGGGGTAGGCCTGGAGGTATTTGAGCGCGGTCATCGGCGGGCAACACAGTCACAAGAGGCCGCCAGTGTAGCGAATTCAGGCCTGCACCGCGCTCCAGTCGAAGGGCGTGGCGAAGGCATTGGTGTCTTCGGCCATCAACGGTCGCGCCACGAGGAACCCCTGCACGAACTCGCAGCCATGGGCCTGTAGCCACAGATACTGCTCGCGGGTTTCCACCCCTTCGGCGATCACCCGCAAGCCCAACTGCGTACACAGGTCGATGACCGAGGCGGCCAACGCGGCATCCCGGGGCGACCCTGGCAGGCGGGCGATCAAGTGCCGATCGAGCTTGAGGGTATCGAGTTCAAGGTCGCGCAGATGCGCCAACGAACACGGGCCAGAACCGAAGTCATCCAATGCCACGCGCACCCCGAGCTGGCGCAGCAGGCGCAATTGCTTTTGGGTTTCATCGGGATTGCGCATCAGCGCATCCTCGGTCACCTCGACCTCCAACTGCCGAGGCTTCAAGGCATGGCGTTCCAGGACCTGGCGCAACTCGGTCACCAGGTTCGGCATGCCGAACTGAGTGCTGCTCAGACTCACCCCCAACACCAGGTCGTCAGCGAACAACCGCTCCCAGACTTTGCGCTGGGCCGCGCTGCGATGATAAATCCAGCTGCCCAACCGACTGATCAATCGCGCCTCTTCCAGCAACGGCAGGAACAGGCCCGGCGGCACATCCCCGACGCTCGGGTGCTGCCAGCGCAACAGCGCCTCGAAACCGCGGATCCGCCCGTCGACGATGCTTACCTGGGGCTGGTAGACCATATTGAAATCGCGGTTCTCGATGGCCGAGCGCACGCTCTCTTCCAGCATCAGCCGTGAACGGGCTCGACCGTTCATTTCGTGGTCGTAAAAACGGTATTGCTGGCGACCGGCACGCTTGGCTTCGTACATGGCGATATCGGACGCCCGTAGCAAGCCATCGAGGTTGGCGCCACAGTCCGGGTACGTCGCGATGCCGATGCTGGCGCCGAGCGCCACGTCCATGCCTTCGATCTGCTGGCAGATCGCGACGCGCTCGATGAGTTTCTCCGCGATCTTGGCCGCCTGCTCGGGAAACTCCAGGTCCAGCAGGGCCGTGAACTCGTCACCGCCCAGCCGCGCCAGGATATCGAAGGGACGCAGGCACGCCTTCAACTGCTCCGACACCCAGCGCAGGACCCGGTCCCCGGCGTCGTGCCCCAGCGAGTCATTGACCCGTTTGAAGCCATCGAGGTCCAGGTACAGCAGCACCCAATTGCTTTCCAGCCGCTCGCTGCGCATCAACAGGTTTTCCGCGGTCTGGTAGAAGCCCCGACGGTTGAGCAAACCGGTGAGCGGGTCCGTGACGGCCTGGTATTCGAGCTGCTGGTGCAAGTGGCGCACCACGGACATATCCTGGAGTGTCACCACCATCGCCTTCTGTTCCGAGGGCAGCGGCGCGCAGGACAAGGCCACCGACACTTGCTGGCCGGGTGCCGTGCGCAGCACCGCGTCATGCAATCGCCAGGTTTCACCCCGCCGGTAAGCGTTTTGGATCTGGGAATCGACCCACTCGGGGATGTGGGGTTTCTGCAGGAAATCCAGGAACGGCATCCCCTGCAACTGCTCGGCGGTGGCATTGAGCAAACGGCAGGTCGACGGGTTGGCGAAACGGATACACCCATTCTCATCCACCACCAGGATGCCTTCGGCGGCGTTGTCCAGTACCGAGGCATTGAAGGCCCTGGCCGCTTCGAGATCCTGGCTCAGGCGCTGCAAGGCCCGGCGATTGCGCTGGTGTTCGAGCAACGCCTGGACCTTGGGCTTGAGGATTTGCGGATCGAAGGGCTTGAACAGGTAATCCACGGCGCCACTGGCGTAGCCCTTGATGACCGCGTCCTGGGATTGCTCGTTGGCCGTCAGGAAAATGATCGGCGTGAGCCGCGTGCGCTGACTGCCGCGCATCAGGCGCGCCACTTCGAAACCGTCCATGTCGGGCATCTGCACATCCAGCAGAACCAGGTCGATGTCGTGTTCGAGCAGCAGGTTAAGCGCCTCGACCCCCGAGGACGCGGTCATGACCTGCCAATCCTGGCGCTGCAACAAGGCCCGCATGCTGAGCAGGTTTTCAGGGTAATCATCAACAATCAAAAGGACAGAGCTGTCTTCGCCGGGCGTTGGTTGCGCGCATTCCATGCTGCTTCTCTTATCGGGCGCCACGTCCGTTTTTACGTAGCAAAGCGGACAAATACTGTCCCCTCACTCTAGACCGGGATTTTGAAAAGCAGTAGGTGTCATCACGCCATCATCCAGGCAAAGCCCGAAATAGCCGACTAACGGTCACCCTCCTCGGGCACAGAAACTGCAAAGACATCTACGACGGACAATTGACGTCAGACATCCGCCGAACGGTTATCAAAAAATTTTCCCTTCGACGTGATTAATACGCCTACAAGCGCGAGCTAGAGCCTCTCGCTGGGCGCTCAGCATTTTCACTCCCGCTATGTAGGATCCGATCATGATTGATCTCGCCACCTGGAACCTGAGTATCCCCGAAGGTAGCCCACCGACGACCATCGCAACCTCTCAACTGGTGCAAGGGTTCCAGAACCAATATTTCCATGCCGACTCCGGCACGGTGTTTTTCTGGGCACCGGTGACCGGCGCCACGACCGCTAATGCTATTTATCCGCGCAGTGAACTTCGTGAAACCTACAGCAACGGCACCTTGCGCAATTGGCTGTACTCGGCGGCGGACAACAAGCTGGCCGCCACCCTGGCCGTCAGCCAGGTGCCCAGCTCCGGCAAGGTCGTCATTGGTCAGATCCATGCCAAGGACAGCACCAGCCCTATGGTGAAACTGGAGTACCAGTACAAAACCTACAGCTCCACCGGCAACATTGTCGCCAAGGTGCGCATGCGCCCCGATGACGAGTCGGGTCAGGTCATCACCATCGCCACGGGCATAAAGCTCAATCAGTCCTTCTCTTACCTGATCCATCTCAGCCCCACCGGCGTGCTGACCATCAATGGCGCGGGTTATCAGTGGAGCTCCCCCATCAGCTCCACTTGGAGCGACAAACCGCTGTACTTCAAGGCGGGCGTGTACGTGCAGGACAACACCGGTTATCCCACTGAAGGCGCGACCGTGACGTTCAGCCTGCTGGATATCGATCACCTCTAGACGCTTTGCGGGGCGCCATGGCCGCAGCGCCATGGTGCCCGCCCAGGCGACCGTATCGATGAGAAATCGTTCAGGGCGAGCTATAAATTGCCGACTAACGGTTATCCATCCGGGCACAGATGCTGCAATTGACATATCCGACTGACAATTGACGTCAAATGTCCGCCGGATGGTTGATTCAAAAACCACCTTCCTGCGTGATCAACACACTCCAAATGCTCGGAGTAGAGCCTCCCGCTTTGGTACTCAGCACTTTTACGCCCCGTTACGCAGGATCCGACCATGATCGATCTGAACACCTGGAACTTGAGCATCCCCGAAGGCAGCCCGGCAATGACCATCGAAACGCCGCGGCTGGCACAAGGGTTCAAGGACGAATATTTCCACGCCGACACCGGCACGCTGTTCTTCTGGGCGCCGGTGACCGGCACCAAGACTGCAAACGCGATTTACCCGCGCAGCGAACTGCGGGAAACCTACAGCGACGGCACCCTGCGCAATTGGCTGTACCCGGCAGCGGACAACATCCTGCGTGCCGCCGTAACCGTTAACCAGGTGCCCAGTAGCGGCAAGATCGTGATCGGTCAGATCCACGCCAAAGACAGCACCAGTCCGATGGTGAAACTGGAGTACCAGTACAAGACCTACAGTTCCACCGGCAACATCGTCGCCAAGGTACGCATGCGCCCCGACGACGAAACCGGCCAGGTCATCACCATCGCTACCGGCGTGAAGCTCGACCGCAGCTTTACCTACATGATCCACCTCAGCCCGAAGGGCGCGTTGGGCATCAGCGCGGCGGGTTACAACTGGAGAACCACTATCGACCCGTCCTGGAAGGTCAAACCGCTGTATTTCAAGGCGGGCGTGTACGTGCAGGACAACACCGGCTACACCACTGAAGGCGGCAAAGTGACGTTCAGCCTGCTGGATATCGATCACAACATCTGATCGCTTTTCCTGGCGCCATGGCAGCACGGATGCTGCTTGCGTGCCCTCCCCTCAATGCCTCGGCATTCGCCTCTCAAGCTCGATCGAACCGAGCGCATGCACCGGTGCCATATCGCCATCGTTCAAAAAAATTCCGCTTTAGCCGACTAACGGTCGCTTGTCTCGGGCACCAAAGCGGCAAACGCCACTCTGACGGTCTGCTGACGCCAACCCTCCGCCGGAATTGCGTGAACAACGTACGATCCCGCTTCCTCCTGGCGTCGGCGAAAGCGCGTCCTAGAGCCTTCGGCTGTGGCGTAAATCATTTCTTATGTACAGAAAGGATCCGAACATGGTCGATCTTGCAACCTGGAACTTGAGCATCCCCGAGGGCAGCCCGCCGAAAACCATCGAAACGCCTCGGCTGGTGGATGGGTTCCGGGATAAATATTTCAATTCCGAAGGCAGCACGGTGTACTTCTGGTCACCGGTTACCGGTACCAAGACTGAAAACGCGATCTACCCGCGCAGTGAATTACGCGAGACCTATAAAGACGGCACCTTGCGCAACTGGCTGTATCCCGATGCCGACAATAAATTGAGCGCCACACTGGTGGTCAACCAGGTTCCCAGCAGTGGCAAGATCGTCATCGGTCAGATTCATGCCAAGGACAGCAGCAAGCCCATGGTGAAGCTGGAATACCAATACAAGGATGCCAGCAGCACCGGGGACATCGTCGCCAAAGTCCGCATGCGCCCCGATGATGACGAAGGTCGGGTCATCGCCGTCGCCAGCGGCGTGAAACTTAATCAGGCCTTCAGTTATCGGCTCCACCTCGACCGTACCGGTGACCTGGGCATTACTGCGGCGGGTCGTAGCTGGTACACCACCGTCAGCACCAAATGGAAGGTCAAGCCGTTGTACTTCAAGGCTGGGGTGTATGTGCAGGACAACAGCGGCTATACCAGCGAAGGCGGGAAAGTGACGTTCAGCAAGCTGGATATCGATCACAACACTTAAAAGTGCTTCCGAAAATCTCGTAGGAAACATCCCCTTGTGGCGAGGGGATTTATCCCCGCTGGGCTGCGCAGCAGCCCTCTCCTTTCGTCAGCCCTACCGCATGCCCAGGTTTTGCGGCGGCTGCGCCCCCGAGCGGGAGCAAGCTCCCTCGCCACAAGGGCCCGGTGCGTCCTACAGGTCGATTTTGGCCTTGAAAATCTCCTTTATAGTTCGGTGGGTCTGCTGGCTTTGGTCGGTGGGCAGGGGTTTCGCAGCCCCAGTGAGTTAGAATCACGACCGTCAAAAATCGGCGTAGGGCATCCTGCCTACGTTCGGCTTTTTATGGCGGCTGTGTGTGGGAGATCTTCGGATCTGCCGGGTGCTAACTCCTCGGTCTGCGAACCCGCACATGGCTGCCACCCATTTGTTTCGCAGCAAACGGTGGCAAATACTTTTTCTTGAGTTAGAGGTTTGTCATGAAAGCCGAACAATCGCTTAGTCGCTTCACCCCTCTCACCCCGATCGCCACCACCCAACCGGTCCTGTTCATCGACAAAACCGCCCCGCTAACAGAGCTTCACGCCTGTGCCAGCGAACGCCTGCATGCCACCCTCGACTACCTGACGCTCATGGCCTGCGCCACCCTGCGCGATTCGGCCGCCAGCGACCTCAACACCCTCACCAACGTCGCCCGGATCCTGGTCCAGGATGTCACCGACGTGTTCGGCGTCATCGAACAACGCGGCCTCGAAGACCAATAAAGCCCTCCCGGCGGGAGATGATCCCCTGTGGGAGCGAGCTTGCTCGCGATAGCGCTGGGTCAGCAGCATGGATGGCGACTGACACAGCGCTATCAGGGTCTGTGTGTATATCCATTTCTTTGGTAACGGCCACTTATGGTTCCGCCCTTACGGCGGGTCACTTTTGAAGAGCGCAAAAGTAACCAAAACGCTCCTGCCCCACCACTCGGCACCTCGCCTAGGCTCGGTGTGCCCGAACGAAGGCATTGCTCCGTGGGCCCGCCGCGAAGGGCCATCCATGGCCCAGCGCGGCTATCCCGGCATCCATGCCGGGATGCCCACTCCACAATGCCTGCGTTCGGCCAGCGTGGTTAACGGGGCGCCGAGATCAACGTCCACCACGAGGCGGCCTGACAGCCGACCTGGCTCTCCTGCTCGTACACCCACCAGATCTGTGGGAGCAAAGCTTGCTCGCGATGACGACAGCACATTCGACATCTTCATCGACTATGGCACTGCCTTCGCGAGCAAGCTCCCACACTAGATCTTCAGCACCCACAAAATTCATATACACCGCTGGGGCCAATGTGGGAGCGGGCTTGCTCGCGAAGAGGCCAATACATTCAACATCTTCATCAACTGAACCACCGCAATCGCGAGCAAGCTCACCCTTAATCCACCTGCAAAGTCATCGAGGATGACAGGAGGTCATGTGCATAATTCTTTTGAGCAGAGTAGGATTAAATCCTATCTTATTCAGGAGACTCATCATGCGTAGCACTCAACAGTTCAGCATCACGCTGCCTAACCAGATGGCTGACGTAGTGAAAGCCAAGGTGGCTGCTGGTGAGTACGCCACTGAAAGTGAAGTCATTCGTGATGGCCTCCGGGCGCTGCTCGCTCGTGATCGTGCTTTGGAAAACTGGCTCGTAGGTCAAGTAGCCCCAGCTTACGATGCCTTGAAAGCTGACCCCTCGCGCACGCTAAGCGTTGATGAGGTGCGCTCTCGATTGGCTGCAGAACACCAGAACGCCACCGTAAAATCGTAAATGGCCCATACCGTGGAGTTTGCACCGGAAGCCCTTGAGCAGTTAGCTGCGCTCTATCGCTACATTGCCACAGAGGCTTCGCCGGAAATTGCCCATCGGTATACCGACGCCATCGTGACCTACTGTGAAGAGCTACAGACGTTCCCGCACCGGGGAAACCAGAGGGACGATATACGTCCCGGTTTGCGCATCACAAACTACCGTAAGCGGACCGTGATTGCCTTTGCCGTTGATGCCCAGCAGGTTTCCATTTTGGGCGTTTTTTACGGTGGACAGGCTTTTGAGGGCGCTTTGCAGTGCGAACTGGACGATTGACGCAAACCCGCTCGCGAGGAGGCGTACAAGCACATCCAACATCTTCATCAACTGAACCACCGCCATCGCGAGCAAGCTCGCTCCCACAGGTCTGCATTCGCTGTTAGAGCGGGGCGGTCAATTGCTTATTCGTATTTAATGACAAAAAAACCAGAGACAAATTCGAAAAGCTCTAAACAACTGTCATTTATTACAGTAGATCAAAAATTTTAACTCCCCAGACTGTGCTTACCCAGACGGGTAATCATCGCTCTAGACATGGAGGTAAAAACCATGAACAGCAAATTTTTATTTGTGGCGCTATCCCTGTTGCTTGGCAATGTCGTCCAAGCGCATGCGGCCTGCAACGCGACGCTCGTAGAGAGTTTTGTCGGCAAGGAAGCCAGCGAAGAAAACATGAATGCCGCCGTTAAAGCGGCCGGGGCGAGAGCTTATCAAAAGATCTCACCAGACAAAGCACAAGACAAAAGCATAACCCCGGACCGCCTTAATATTTACACCGACGCAGCTGGCACCATTACATCGTTAAACTGCAGCCCCCCAGGTATAAAACTTCAACCTGCTTCGTAACAAATCGCTCGCCTTGGGCAAAAAAGGGGCGAATTAATTTAACGATATGAATTCGTCCCCTTTACCGAAAACATTACCAAGCGGATTTTCTGCCCTTTGCGAAACGACATCGCTATCGATTCGACAGTCGCCATTTTTTCGGAGCTGGGCCTTTTGGCGGTCCTCCAATGGGCTCACCCTTTTTCATCGCCACTCACTTCTTTGCGCATGAGGAGCTGAAGAAAGAAGGGTGACAGCGCCTTGGCAAGGCTGACAGCTGTCAACGTTGACAGTCAGCTCACTCACAACCTCCCGCTTATAGCCATTCTGTCTATCTAAACATTTAAATAGTCATTAAACCTGTCAACTCTGACAGTAGATTTGTTCCCGAAGAACGACCAGCATCCATTATCTTTTATATCGCTCACGCTACACCACACACGAGGAAACTGTCATGCAGGATGAAAACACCTCTAAAAATGAAATAGATCATGAGAATGAGCAGATAACTCAGGGCGCCCCCGGACCGATAATAGCAATCCCACCCGGCCACTATAAAATTTTCATCTATGCCAAAGACACATTTCTCATTAAAATGATTCTCACAGAAAGTAACGGAGCCCATGCAGTTAAACAGTATCAGAATAACGACGCGTCCGAATCCACCTGGCGAATTTCGAACACCTCTAGTTTAGAACATCGGATTATTAATGAAACAAACGATCACCTATGGCTCGAGGCCAGAGATGATTATGGTAGAAGTGTCGTTGCCTCGCTTGTAAGCCCTGCTCACCCAACCCCAAACCACTTGTGGTATTTCAAAGAGGCAGGCAGCGGCTTCTACTACATTCAAAACAAGAAGTTAGGCACAGTATTGGATGTTAAGGATGAATACTTAGGAAACAATGCCGATATAATTAACTATCCTTATCATGGATTGGAAAATCAAAAATTTAGACTTGTGAAGATAAGAGACTAGCCATGATGAGCTGTATTTATAACGTAAAGCCCCCTAATGGGCGACCATTGATAGCGGGCGTGCTCACAGGAATGCTAGGGGGATTTCGCGACAGCAGCGCCTCGACCGAAGTGATCAGACCAGAAACGAAAGTGCCATCAACTTGACCAAGGAAAAAAGTACTGCATAAAAAACCCGCATCACTGCGGGTTCTTTAATAACGCGAAAGCTTAGTTAACCTTAGCGTTCAACTCACCTTTCAAATAACGCTGATACATAGCTTCCAGGGAGATCGGCTTGATCTTCGAAGCATTACCCGCCGTACCAAACGCCTCATAACGCGCAATACACACATCACGCATCGCCGTCACGGTCGCACCGAAGAACTTACGCGGATCAAACTCGCTAGGATTGGTCGCCATCAAACGACGCATCGCACCCGTGGAGGCCAGGCGCAAATCGGTATCGATGTTGACCTTGCGCACACCGTACTTGATACCTTCGACGATCTCCTCAACCGGCACGCCGTAGGTTTCCTTGATGTCGCCACCGTACTGGTTGATGATCGCCAGCCACTCCTGCGGCACCGAAGAAGAACCGTGCATCACCAAATGCGTGTTGGGAATGCGCTTGTGGATTTCCTTGATGCGGTCGATGGCCAGCACGTCACCGGTAGGCGGCTTGGTGAACTTGTAGGCGCCGTGGCTGGTGCCGATGGCGATGGCCAGGGCGTCGACCTGGGTCTTCTTGACGAAATCCGCGGCTTCTTCCGGGTCGGTCAGCATCTGGCTGTGGTCCAGCACGCCTTCGGCGCCGATGCCATCTTCTTCACCGGCCATGCCGGTTTCCAGCGAACCCAGGCAACCCAGCTCACCTTCCACCGACACGCCGCAGGCGTGGGCCATGGCGACGGTCTGCTGGGTGACGCGCACGTTGTATTCGTAGTCGGTCGGGGTCTTGCCGTCTTCGCCAAGGGAACCGTCCATCATCACCGAGCTGAAGCCCAGTTGAATGGAGCGCTGGCAGACGTCCGGGCTGGTGCCGTGGTCCTGGTGCATGCACACCGGGATGTGCGGGAATTCTTCGATCGCCGCCAGGATCAGGTGACGCAGGAACGGTGCGCCGGCGTATTTGCGGGCACCGGCCGAAGCCTGGACGATCACCGGAGAGTCAGTCTTGTCAGCGGCTTCCATGATGGCGCGCATCTGCTCAAGGTTGTTGACGTTAAAGGCTGGAACGCCGTAGCCGAACTCGGCTGCGTGGTCCAGCATCTGACGCATGCTGATAAGTGCCATTGTGTCTTTCTCCCGGTCGAGGGTCGTTAATCGTGCCAGCCTGCCGGAGCGGCGGCGGCTATTCAAGTCATTGCGGATCGGGGGTGACCCCGGCCTGCGTGTTCGGTGTCGCTAAACCAAATACTGATGCGATCCCTGTGGGAGCGAGCTTGCTCGCGATGAGGCCGGCACATTCAACATCACCGTTGCCTGATACACCGCCATCGCGAGCAAGCTCGCTCCCACACTGGATCTGCTCTCACATTTGGATCTCTGTGGATCAGTTCAATCGTATTACTGCGCCTTGCAACCCCGCCCAATCAAGTCATTGGTGGCGACCCAGTACACCAGGCCTTCCTCACCTTTGACGTGAAACGCCAGCATGTCATCACTGTACAGCGAACCTTCGGCACCCAGTTCAAGCATGAGGCGATACACCTTGTCGGCGCCGCCCAGGCGTACATCGACCTCCTTGCGGGCGGCATCGGTGTAGCGCCAGAGCACTTTGGCCTCGCTGTCACAGGTCCAGCTCGTCCAACCCTCTGCAACGGGCTCGGACGACTGCAAAAAACCCAGTTGCGAGCAACCGGCCAGCAATGCCAACGCCACAACGGCGATCAAGCCTTTCATCCGTGTTCCTCGACGGACGGCACACGCCGCCCGCCATGAGTTAAGAGTCAGACCCGTCAAGGACAACCATGTTCCTTGGCCGGGGTTTGCGTCTCGTATTTGTCCAGGCCGTCCGGGCCGGAACGCTTGTTCAGCACCGGGTTGGTCTCGGCCTGCCAGTCGGCCTGGTAACAGCCTTCTTCGGGCGTCGGCGTGCCGGTTTGCGGGGCCGGAGCCTCCGGGCTGCTTGAGCAAGCCACCAGCATCGTCGCCGCCAGCAGCAACGTGAACGTCTTGACCATCAGAACACTCCTTTGCCTGGTCAACGCAGCTTCAGGCCTTGGCCCGGCTTTCCAGGACTTCCACGGCAGGCAGCACTTTGCCTTCGACGAACTCGAGGAATGCGCCGCCACCGGTGGAAATGTAGGAGATCTGCGCGGCCACGCCATATTTGTCGATGGCCGCCAGCGTGTCGCCACCGCCGGCGATGGAGAACGCAGCGCTTTCGGCGATGGCCTGGGCCAGTACCTTGGTGCCGTTGCCGAACTGGTCGAACTCGAACACGCCGACCGGGCCGTTCCACAGGATCGTCTGGGAGGATTTCAGCAGTTCGGCGAAGTTGGCTGCGGTTTGCGGACCGATGTCGAGGATCATGTCATCCTCGGCCACGTCGGCCACCAGCTTGACGGTGGCGGTGGCGCTTTCGGCGAATTCCTTGGCCACCACCACATCCACCGGCAACGGTACGCTGACCTTGGCGGCGATTTCCCGGGCGGTGTCCAGCAGGTCCGGCTCGTACAGGGATTTACCCACCGGGTGACCGGCAGCGGCGAGGAAGGTGTTGGCGATGCCGCCACCGACGATCAACTGGTTGCAGACCTGGCTCAGGCTGTTGAGCACGTCCAGCTTGGTGGAGACCTTGGAGCCGGCCACGATGGCGGCCATCGGCTGGGCCGGCGAGCCCAGGGCCTTGCCCAGTGCATCCAGTTCAGCTGCCAGCAGCGGGCCGGCAGCGGCGACTTTGGCGAACTTCGCCACGCCATGGGTCGAGCCCTCGGCGCGGTGAGCGGTGCCGAAGGCGTCCATCACGAACACGTCGCACAGGGCGGCGTATTGCTGGGCCAATTCGTCGGCGTTCTTTTTCTCGCCCTTGTTGAAGCGTACGTTTTCGAACAACACGACGTCGCCGGCCTTTACATCGACGCCGTT
This sequence comes from Pseudomonas sp. FSO-7, assembly GCF_059579345.1. Classification (NCBI taxonomy): domain Bacteria; kingdom Pseudomonadati; phylum Pseudomonadota; class Gammaproteobacteria; order Pseudomonadales; family Pseudomonadaceae; genus Pseudomonas; species Pseudomonas sp. FSO-7. The sequence goes on from NZ_CM184193.1 coordinate 6,164,363, forward strand.
CAGGTAGTCAGCGACCAACGGCACGTCACGGCCCAAGGCCTTGCTCAGGTAGTCGGCCACAGGCTTGAGGCTGTTTTCCGCCGAGAACTCGCCTTCGGTCGGACGGCCCAGGTGGGAACAGACCATCACGGCCGCGCCTTTTTCCAAGGCCAGCTTGATGGTCGGCAGCGAAGCCAGGATACGCGCGTCGCTGGTGACAACACCGTCCTTGACGGGGACGTTGAGGTCTTCGCGGATCAGTACGCGCTTACCTTGCAGATCGAGGTCGGACATCTTCAACACGGTCATGGGTCGCAATTCCTGGGTAACTGTTTAGAGAGCAGGTTTTTTCGAAGCGGTTTGCAGGTAATGCTCGGCAACGTCCAGCATTCGGTTGGCAAACCCCCATTCGTTGTCGAACCAGGCCAGGATGTTCACAAGCCTCGGCCCGGAAACACGGGTCTGGCTGGCATCGACAATGGCCGAATGGGGGTCATGGTTAAAATCACAACTGGCGTGAGGCAACTCGGTGTAGGCCAGGAGGCCTTTGAGCGGGCCGCTGGTAGCGGCTTCGCGCAGGATCCGGTTGACCTCGGTGGCGTCGGTATCGCTCACGGTCTGCATCGTGATGTCGAGGCAGGACACGTTGACCGTCGGCACCCGCACGGCTTTGGCCTGAATTCGCCCGGCAAGTTCCGGCAGCAGCCGCTCAATGCCGCGCGCCAGACCAGTGGACACCGGAATCACCGATTGGAACGCCGAACGGGTGCGGCGCAGGTCCTCATGATGATAGGCGTCGATCACCGGCTGGTCGTTCATCGCCGAGTGGATGGTGGTGATCGACACGTATTCCAGACCAATGGCCTGGTCCAGCAGGCGCAACAGCGGCACGCCGCAGTTGGTGGTGCAGGACGCGTTGGACACCAGCAGCTCTTCGCCGGTCAGGCAATCCTGGTTCACACCGTAGACGATGGTGGCGTCGACGTCCGCTTCGCTGGCCATCGGTTGGGAGAACAGCACCCGTGGCGCGCCGGCAGCGAGGAAACGCTGGCCGTCTTCGCGGGTGTGGTAGGCACCGGAACACTCGAGCACCAGATCGACATCCAGGGACGCCCAATCAATGCCTTCGGGGGTGGCGCTGCGCAGAACCTTCACGCAGTCGCCATTGATATGCAGACAATCGCCCTCGACCCGCACTTCGCCCGGGAACCGGCCGTGGGTGGAGTCAAAGCGTGTCAGGTATTCGATGCTGGCCATGTCGGCCAGATCGTTGATGGCCACGATTTCGAAACCGGCCTTGGCCCCTCGCTCGAACAACGCACGCAAGACGCAACGACCTATCCGGCCGTAGCCGTTGAGTGCAACTTTGTAGGGACGCGGTTGGGGCATGGGGGTTCTCTGACCAGGGTGAATCCATCAGGACAGCGTTGCCGGGGCCACTGCCATCGCGAGCAAGCTCGCTCCCACAGGGTCGGTGGAGATCCTTGTGGGAGCGAGCTTGCTCGCGATGGCGTCAGCCCGGACGACGCGACTTCGGATCAGTCTTCCAGCAGCTCTTCAGCCTGACCCAGGATGTTGTCCAGGGTGAAGCCGAACTCCTCGAACAGCGCCGGCGCAGGCGCCGATTCGCCGTAGGTGGTCATGCCGATCACGCGACCTTCCAGCCCCACATACTTGTACCAGTAATCAGCGTGAGCAGCCTCGATGGCGATCCGCGCGCTGACTTGCAGCGGCAGTACCGCCTGCTTGTAGCCAGCATCCTGGGCGTCGAACACGCTGGTGCACGGCATGGACACCACGCGTACGTTGCGGCCCTGTTCGGTCAGCTTGTCGTAGGCCTGGACGGCCAGGCCGACTTCGGAACCGGTAGCGATCAGGATCAGCTCTGGCTCGCCGATGCAATCCTTGAGCACGTAGCCGCCGCGGCTGATGTCGCCGATCTGGTCGGCATCGCGGTTCTGGTGCTGCAAGTTCTGACGGGAGAAGATCAGCGCCGATGGACCGTCGTTACGCTCGATGGCGTATTTCCAGGCCACCGCCGACTCCACGGCATCGCACGGGCGCCAGGTGTCCAGGTTCGGCGTGCAACGCAGGCTCGCCAGTTGCTCGATCGGCTGGTGAGTCGGGCCGTCTTCGCCCAGGCCGATGGAGTCGTGGGTGAACACATACAGGATGCGTTTTTTCATCAGCGCCGACATGCGCACGGCGTTGCGGGCGTATTCCATGAACATCAGGAAAGTAGCGCCGTAAGGCACTAGGCCGCCGTGCAGCGCGACGCCGTTCATGATCGCGCTCATGCCGAACTCGCGAACGCCGTAGTACATGTAGTTGCCGCTGGCGTCTTCGGCGCTGACGCCTTTGCAGCCTTTCCACAGGGTCAGGTTGGAACCGGCCAGGTCGGCCGAACCGCCCAGCAGTTCAGGCAGCAATGGGCCGAAGGCGTTCAGGGTGTTCTGGCTGGCCTTGCGGCTGGCGATGGTTTCGCCCTTGGCGGCGACTTCAGCGATGTACGCCGAGGCTTTCTCGGCGAAGTCGGCCGGCAGCTCGCCACTGAGGCGACGCACCAGCTCGTTTGCCAGCTCGGGGAATTCGGCGGAATAGGCGGCGAAACGCTGGTCCCACTCGGCTTCGAGCGCACGACCCTTTTCCTTGGCGTCCCATTCGGCATAGATGTCGGCCGGGATTTCGAACGGGCCATGGTTCCACTTCAGCGCGGCACGGGTCAGGGCGATTTCCTCGGCACCCAGTGGCGCGCCGTGGCAGTCTTCCTTGCCTTGCTTGTTCGGCGAGCCGAAGCCGATGGTGGTTTTGCAGCAGATCAGGGTCGGCTGGGCGCTTTTGCGAGCGGTCTCGATGGCGGTCTTGATCTCTTCCGGGTCATGGCCGTCGACGTTGCGGATCACCAGCCAGTTGTAGGCCTCGAAGCGCTTGGGGGTGTCGTCGGTGAACCAGCCTTCGACTTCGCCGTCGATGGAGATGCCGTTGTCGTCGTAGAACGCGATCAGCTTGTCCAGGCCCAGGGTGCCGGCCAGGGAGGCGACTTCATGGGAAATGCCTTCCATCATGCAGCCATCACCCAGGAACACGTAGGTGTGGTGGTCGACGACGTTATGCCCTGGACGGTTGAACTGCGCCGCCAGGACTTTTTCCGCCAGGGCAAAACCCACGGCGTTGGCCAGGCCTTGGCCCAACGGGCCGGTGGTGGTTTCCACGCCCGGGGTATAGCCGTATTCCGGGTGGCCCGGGGTGCGGCTGTGCAGTTGGCGGAAATTCTTCAGGTCATCGATCGACAGGTCATAGCCGGTCAGGTGCAGCAGCGAGTAGATCAACATCGAACCGTGGCCGTTGGACAGCACGAAGCGGTCACGGTCGGCGAACGAGGGGTTGCTCGGGCTGTGCTTGAGGTAGTCGCGCCAAAGCACCTCGGCGATATCCGCCATACCCATGGGGGCACCGGGATGGCCGCTGTTGGCTTTCTGCACGGCATCCATGCTGAGGGCACGAATGGCATTGGCACGCTCACGACGGCTGGGCATCGCTGTTCTCCTGCGGGTATTGAATCGAGAATGAATAAAACGAAACTGAAAAAAGGCGAGCATTTTCCCTCACCCACCCGCCCCGGGGCAATGACAGATAGTCATCCGTGAGCGTTTTTCCGGTGGATAAAGTCGCATTCGCCAGGTGAAACCTTTCCGCTGATGGCTTGTAGAGTCAAGCACGGTCTGGGAAGTGCCATTTATCAATCAATATCAAAACTTTTTGATATTGAACTTGCGATGAGCCAAACCCCTCACTAGACTGCCTCACTGAAACGGACTGCCCCACTAATGGAACACACTGACGCACGATGAACCTACCCGCGCCCTCCATTCGCCATGACGACTGCGATGAGCTGGCGGCCCTTTGCAAGGCCGGCGGCGATCCGTTGCGGCTCAATGTATTGCGCGCCCTGGCCAACGATTCGTTCGGCGTGCTGGAACTGGCGCAGATCTTCGGCATCGGCCAGTCCGGCATGAGTCACCACCTCAAGGTCCTGGCCCAGGCCGACCTGGTGGCGACCCGCCGGGAAGGCAACGCCATCTTCTATCGGCGCGCCCTGCCCCACACCGAGCTGCTGGGCGGCAAGCTGCACGCGGCGCTGCTGGACGAAGTGGACGCATTGAACCTGCCTATTGATGTGCAGGCGCGCATCGCCCAGGTCCACGGGCAACGGGCCGCCGCCAGCCAGGACTTTTTCGCACGGGTCGCCGAGAAATTTCGCGCCCAGCAAGACCTGATCGCCGGCTTGCCGCAATACCGCGAAAGCGTGGTGGCGCTGCTCGACAAACTGAGCTTCGAGCCCACGGCCACGGCGATCGAAGTCGGCCCCGGCGACGGTGCCTTTCTGCCGGAGCTGGCGCGACGCTTCAGCCAGGTGACGGCGCTGGATAACAGCCCGGCCATGCTCGAACTGGCGCGCCAGCTGTGTGAGCGCGAAGCCCTGGCTAACGTGCGCCTGCAACTGGCCGATGCACTGGATGGCATGAACCCGCAGGCCGACTGCGTGGTATTGAACATGGTGCTGCATCATTTCGCCGCGCCGGCCGAGGCACTCAAGCACATGGCCGGCCTGCTGCAGCCGGGCGGCAGCCTGCTGGTGACGGAGTTATGCAGCCACAACCAGAGCTGGGCCAGGGAAGCCTGCGGCGACCTCTGGCTCGGCTTTGAACAGGACGACCTGGCCCGCTGGGCCACCGCAGCGGGTCTCGTGCCCGGGGAAAGCCTCTATGTAGGCTTACGTAATGGTTTCCAGATCCAGGTTCGCCACTTTCAGCGGCCCACTGGCAACACTCACCAACGGTAACTTGTAGGAAAACATCGAGATGAGCGAATACTCCCTTTTCACCTCCGAGTCCGTGTCTGAAGGGCATCCGGACAAAATCGCCGACCAGATTTCTGATGCGGTGCTGGACGCCATCATTGCTGAAGACAAGTTCGCCCGCGTGGCGTGCGAGACTCTGGTGAAAACGGGCGTGGCGATCATCGCCGGCGAAGTCACCACGTCGGCCTGGGTCGATCTGGAACAGATCGTCCGGGACGTCATCCTGGGCATTGGCTACAACAGCTCCGACGTCGGCTTCGACGGCGCGACCTGCGGCGTGATGAACATCATCGGCAAGCAGTCCCCCGACATCAACCAGGGCGTTGATCGGGCCAAGCCTGAAGACCAGGGCGCAGGCGACCAGGGCCTGATGTTCGGCTACGCCAGCAACGAGACCGACGTGCTGATGCCGGCTCCGATCACCTTCTCGCACCAACTGGTTCAACGCCAGGCCGAGGCCCGTAAATCCGGCCTGCTGCCTTGGCTGCGCCCGGACGCCAAGTCCCAAGTGACCTGCCGTTACGAAGGCGGCAAGGTGGTCGGCATCGACGCCGTCGTCCTGTCGACCCAGCACAACCCTGAGGTGTCCTACAAAGACCTGCGCGAAGGCGTGATGGAACTGATCGTCAAGCATGTGCTGCCTGCCGAGTTGCTGTCCAAGGACACCCAGTTCCACATCAACCCGACCGGCCAGTTCATCATCGGCGGCCCGGTGGGCGACTGCGGCCTGACCGGTCGCAAGATCATCGTCGACAGCTACGGCGGCATGGCCCGTCACGGCGGTGGCGCGTTTTCCGGCAAGGACCCTTCCAAGGTTGACCGTTCGGCCGCCTACGCCGGTCGTTATGTCGCCAAGAACATCGTGGCCGCCGGCCTGGCCGAGCGCTGCGAGATCCAGGTGTCCTACGCCATTGGCGTGGCCCAGCCTACGTCGATCTCGCTGAACACCTTCGGCACCGGCAAGATCGGCGATGACAAGATCATCAACCTGGTCCGTGAAGTATTCGACCTGCGTCCATACGCCATCACCACCATGCTCGACCTGCTGCACCCGATGTACCAGGACACCGCCGCCTATGGTCACTTCGGTCGTACGCCGCAGACCAAGACCGTGGGTGACGATACCTTCACCACCTTCACCTGGGAAAAAACCGACCGCGCCGACTCTCTGCGCGCCGCTGCCGGCCTGTAACACCCGCGTGTGAAAAAGCCCCTGGCGACTGAGTCGCCAGGGGCTTTTTCATGCACTGAAGATCACCGCCAAACACTGTGGCGAGGGAGCTTGCTCCCGCTGGGGTGCGAAGCGCTCCCCTCTAATCCTCAGACGCACTGAATTCGCCGGACGTTTGATGGGGCTGCTGCGCAACCCAGCGGGAGCAAGCTCCCTCGCCACAAAGGTTTAGCGCAATGTTCAGGTCCGCCGTGCCACCAGCAAAAACGAAGCCGCACTGGCCAGCAACCCCGCACACATCCGGTTGAACAAACGCTTGCCGCTGGGTCGGGCAAACAGCCGCCGCGCATGAATCCCCATGTAGCAATACAAGCCGATGGCAATGCACTCCAACGCCAGGAACAAGCCACCCAGCACCGCGAATTGTTGGGTGACAGCGCCCGTACGGTCGACGAATTGCGGCAGGAACGCAGTGAACAACAAAATTGCCTTCGGATTACCGATCGCCACCAGGAACTCCTGGCGCGCCAGGCCGGCCCGGCTCATCGACACGTGCCCGGCCTCGCTGTCGGCCTCGGGCTGGGCCCGCCACAACTGCACGGCCAAATAGAACAGGTAACCGGCACCGACGAGCTTGATCCCCAGGAACAGCAGCTCCGAGGTGTGCAACACGGCGGTGAGCCCCACCGCGGCCAGGGCAATCATGATTGCAAACGCCAGCAACCGACCGATTCCGCCACTGCACGCCCGGACGAAGCCATAACGCGAGGCGTTACTGATGGAGAGCAGGTTGTTCGGCCCCGGCGCCATGTTCAGCGCAAAGCAGGCCGGAATGAAAACAGCGAGTGTCGGCAGGTCCATTCGCGCGTTCCAGGCAGGTGAATCGAAGGCTCATTCTGCACCGGTCATTGAGGGGTTCAAGGGACAGTTGCGTGGCTAAATCGCGCCGGACTGTACCGCCGCGGTTTTGCCATCAGGCGCCGCAAAATCCGGTAACGCTCCGCCCCTCGCAACCGCCGGGACGCTGACTAGCCTTCAGGGACTCAACCGAGCAAGGATGCCTCGATGTCACCATTCCTGTATGCCCTCGCCTGTCTCGTATTCATTGCCCTCCCCGCAATCGCCGCGCCCTGCCCCGACTGGCCCGCTGAACGGGCCCGGGCCGAGATCGCCGCGCTGCAACAACAAATCGACACCTGGGACGACCGTTACCACCGCCTCGGCCAGTCGCAGGTGGCCGATGAGCTTTACGATCAATCCCGCACACAGCTAGGCCAATGGCGCCGCTGCTTCAACCTCCCGGCAGCCGAAAACCCGCTGCGCTCAGCGGGCGGAAAGGTGCCGCACCCCGTCGTCCATACCGGCCTGGAAAAACTCAAGGACGCCGACGCCGTGAGGGCCTGGCTGCTCGGTCGAGAGGACGTCTGGGCGCAACCGAAAGTCGATGGCGTGGCGGTGTCCCTGGTTTACCGCAAGGGGCGCCTGCGCCAGGCGATCAGCCGCGGCGATGGCGTCCTGGGGCATGACTGGACCTCGCATGCGCGCAAGATCGGCGCCATCGCACAGCAACTGCGCCAGCCCGTGGACCTGGTCGTTCAGGGCGAGTTGTACTGGCGCCTGGACGGCCATGTCCAAGCCAGCCGCGGCAGTCTGAACGCCCGCGCAACCGTGGCGGGCTTGATGGCGCGTAGCAATGTGACGGCGCAGGAGGCGTCTTCCATCGGCCTGTTTGTCTGGGACTGGCCTGAAGGGCCCGGGACCCTGCCCGAGCGGACGGCCGCGCTGAACGCGCTGGGTTTCGCCGACACCCGCGACTACAACCAGCCTGTCCGGGCACTGAGCGATGCCGAGCGATGGCGCGACCACTGGTATCGCACGCCGCTGCCCTTCGCCAGCGACGGGATCGTCCTGCGCCAGAGCCGCCGTCCACCCGCCGAGCGTTGGCAGGTCAGGGCGCCGTTCTGGAGCGTGGCCTGGAAATATCCGTATGCCCAGGCCCTGGCCGAAGTGCGCAAGGTGCGCTTCAAGGTCGGGCGTACCGGGCGCATCACCCCCGTGCTGGAACTTGAACCGACCCTGCTCGACGATCGGCGGATTCGCCGGGTGAGCGTCAGTTCCCTCAAGCGCTGGGAGGCGATGGACATCCGTCCCGGCGATCGGGTCGCCATCAGCCTGGCCGGGCTGACCATTCCACGGCTCGACGAGGTGGTGCTGCGCAGCCTCGAGCGCCAGGACGTCAATGCCCCCGCGGCGAGCGATCATCACTTCTTGAGTTGCTGGCAAGCGACGCCCGGCTGTGAAAGCCAATTCCTCGCACGCCTGAACTGGCTCAGCGGCAAGCACGGGCTCGCCCTGCCCCATGTCGGCCCCGGCACCTGGGAAAAACTCCTGGCTGCCGGTCGACTCCACGGATTGTTGGATTGGTTGACCCTCGATGCCGCCGAGCTTGCTAACATTGACGGCTTCGGCGAACGCACTAGCGCGCGCCTGCTCGCCAGCCTCGACAGCGCCCGGCGACGCCCTTTCGGGCAATGGCTGAAGGCCTTGGGCCTGCCACCCACCGGTGAGGCCCGGTTGGAAGGGCCGTGGCAGGCGCTGGCCGAGCGCAGCATCGAACAATGGCAAGCCGAAGCCGGCATCGGACCGGGACGCGCCGCGCAATTGAGCGCCTTTTTTCGCGATCCGCAGGTGCTGGCCTTGAGTGACGAATTACGCACCGCCGGGGTCGACGGTTTTTAATCCGCCCCCCGTGCGGTTGAACCCAAGGGGCGAACATGCGTTCCAACAGCGCATCTGTACCGACCGCTCGCGATTTTTTACGGAGTTGCTATGAATTTCCTGTCCCCCGTTGCCCTGCTGGTCTTATGCAGCGCCGTGGCCGCCCCTTTGATGGCGGACGAGCAAACCCCGGAGCTCACCGGCTGCGCGGCCAAGCGCCAGGGCATCATCAACCAGATCGAACTGGCCAAGTCCCGCGGCAATCAGGATCAGCAGGCAGGCCTGGAAACCGCATTGAATGAAGTCACTACTCATTGCACCGATGCATCCTTGCGCAAGGAGCGTGAAAACAAGGTGCTCGATGCCAAGCACGAGGTCAGCCGACGTCAGGCCGACCTGGAAAAGGCCATGAAGAAAGGCGATGCCGAGCGGATCAACAAACGCAAGGACAAGCTGGCAGCCTCCCGCAAGGAGCTGCAGGAAGCGGTGGATGAGTTGGACAAATAGGCTTCAAGCTGCAAGTTCAAAGCTCCACACTTGCAGCTTGAAGCCTGCATCTGCTTCAAAATCAATAATCCCGAAACTCTTTATGACAGGCACTGCACGCATCTTCGACCTTCTGCACTGCCGGCCCCAGGTAACTGGCCCTGTAAGGTTGGACTTTGCTGGCGGTCACCAACTCACCGGTGGCCGCTTCAAGGCTGCGGGCCAGTTCCTGGAAGCGCGCCTGTTTTTGCCAGACCTCATCCCGGGCGCTGGTGTGGTCTTGCTCGCGTACTTGCGGGAAGTGCTTCCACGGCTCATGGGACAATTGGTCCAGTTGCGCCGCGCCCTCGGCGAAACGTGCGCCGTCAAACGGCACGCGGCCGCGCAACATGCCACCCAGCTCTTCGTTGGTCTTGAGCATCTGCTTGAAGATCGTCTTGCGCTGGCCCAGGGGAGAATTGGGATCGACGCCGCCACAGGCGGACAACATCAGGCAGACCAGCACCGCCATGGAAAATCGTTTTACAAACATCTTGGCCTCGGGGCAGGAAACGGCGGTTAGTATCCTCGGGTCATCGGCAAAGACCAATGGCCCTATCAACAATACGGGTTGTTCGAGCGCCTGACAGCGCTCGAATGGCTGCAAAGGAAATCTTCATGAACAGCCGCATCAAGCCCTGGCACAAAGGCCTGGCATTGACCCTACCGCTGATCGCACTGTTGGCCGGTTGCAATCGCGGCGAAAAGGTCGAAGAGCCTCAGACCCATGCCCTCGCCACCTATGTCAGCGCACCCTGGGAGGCGCTGCCGGCGGTGTCCGATGCGGACCTGCTGGCCGGCTTCGGTTCCTGGCGCAGCGCGTGCACCCGGCTCAAGGCCGATGCGACCTGGGGCCCGACCTGTGCAGCAGCGGCCAATGTGCCGCAAACCGCCGTGGCTGTACGCAACTTCCTGAAACAGAACCTGGACGTCTATGGCCTGCGCTCAGGGGACAACAGCCCCAACGGCCTGATTACCGGCTACTACGAACCGGTCTACCCCGGCAGCCTCACCCAGACCGCCACGGCGAACATCCCGGTTTACGGTGTACCAGAAGACATGATCATTGTGTCGCTGGACAGCCTCTACCCTGAGCTCAAGGGCAAACGCCTGCGCGGCCGCCTCGAAGGCCGGGTGCTCAAACCGTACGACGATGCGGCCACCATCGAAACCCATGGCGTGAAGGCACCGGTCATTGCCTGGCTGACCGACCCCATGAACCTGCAATTCCTGCAAATCCAGGGTTCGGGACGTATTCAACTGGCTGATGGCCGCCAACTGCGCATCGGCTATGCCGACCAGAACGGCCACCCTTACCGCCCCATCGGACGCTGGCTGGTCGAACAAGGCGAACTGAAGAAAGAAGACGTGACCATGGGCACCATCAGTGCCTGGGCCAAGGCCAACCCGAATCGCATTCCCGAATTGCTCGGCAGCAACCCCAGCTACGTGTTCTTCAACCGCAACCCCGACAGTAACGAAGGCCCGCGAGGGTCGCTGAATGTACCGCTGACCGCCGGCTACAGCGTGGCGGTGGACCGCAAGGTGATTCCGCTGGGCAGCCTGTTGTGGTTATCCACCACTCGCCCCGACGGCAGCGCCTTGAACCGGCCCGTCGCCGCCCAGGACACTGGCGGTGCAATTACCGGCGAAGTGCGGGCGGACCTGTTCTGGGGCACGGGCGAGGCCGCCGGACAGTTGGCCGGGGACATGAAGCAACAGGGACAGATCTGGATGCTCTGGCCCAAGGGCATGGCGTTGCCGTCGGTGCCGCAGGTGGCGAATGCAGTGACTGCCAATCCCTAAAGAGATGTGTTGATTGTCCCGGCCCCATCGCGAGCAGGCTCGCTCCCACAGCTGATCTCAGTGAACACATCTTTTGTGTGCACATCTGATCCAATGTGGGAGCGAGCTTGCTCGCGATAGGGCCAGCACAGACACCGGGAATCAACAGCCAGGCTCAGACCGAAACGAAAAAGAAACTCAAGACCAGCCCAACCCCCACGAACCACACCAGCGAACGCAGGATCGCCCAGTCCGCCAGATAACAAATGATGTAGAGCAGGCGGCTGGTGATGAACAGCACCGCCAGCACGTTGATGGTGACCAGTTCGGCATTGCCGGCCAAGTGCGCGACGATCACGGCGGCGGCGAAGAACGGGCTGATTTCGAAGCTGTTCAGTTGTGCCGCGTAGGCACGCCGGGGGGCGCCTTCGAGCGAGTCCAGAAAGTCCCGGGGGTCGTGGTTATCCTGCAACCGGTATCTCCCACCGACCTTGGCGATCCCGACGCACAGGTAAGGCAGGAGAAAAGCAATCAACACACACCACAGGGCAACCGTCATACGCACTTCCTTTTCGAGTTTTTTAGAGAGAATCGAGCGCCAGTCAGGCTTTCATCACCAGCATGCCAATCAACACCAGAGCGCAAGCTAAGAGCCGCGGCCGGCCAAAAGGTTCTTTCAGGTAACGCATGCCGAACAGCACCACCAGGATCACGCTGATCTCCCGCAGCGCCGCCGCTTCGGCGATCGAACCCAGTTGCATGGCCCATAGCACCAGAGCGTAGCTGAACAATACGCAGAATCCGACCGCCAACCCCAGCCGCCATTGTTCGCGCCAGAATCGCATGAACGCCGGCCGTTTGCTCACCAGCGCCAGCAATGGAAACGGCCAGGCACTGAGCAGCGTGACCCAGACCAGATAATCCAGCGGATGGGACCAGCGCCGCAGGGCATGACCGTCGATAAAGGTGTAGCAACCGATGCACAGGCCTATCAGCGCCACCACCGGCAACATCGACCAGGGCAGCCGGTCACCGCCACCGCCCTGCCACAACAGGCAAAGCATGCCGAACGGGATCAGCAAGATACCGATGACCTGCTGGGCCGTCAGTGCTTCACCGGCGAAAATGAATGTCAGGGCCAGCACCACCAGCGGCGACAAGCCACGCATCAGTGGATAGACCAACCCCAGGTCGCCGACCCGATAAGCCTGGATCAGCAAATAGCGGTACAACAGCTCGAACGCCGCCGACGCCAGGATCCACGGCCAGATTTCCAACGGCGGCCATGCCACAAACCCCAGGGCCAATGCGACGAACAGCAGGGCGACACTGTCCATGCACGCCACCACCAGCAAACGTTCGCCGCTGAACTTGATCAGCGTATTCCACGCCGCATGCAACAGCGCCGCTACCAACACCAAAGCCGTCGCAAGCACGGCACGCTCCTTGTCTGGCTCCCGCTCCTACGATCAGCGGGACTCATGAATTGATTCGCTATCGTTTATACTGCAAGCCGATCACGCCGCACTCAGTTGCGCATAAAGCCAATTCCAATAATTTCGCTGTTGTCCCGTTCACTCGAACCGGGGCGCCGGCATGCGTATGCCTGATCCGGGCGTCAAGACTACAGACAGAGACCTTGCGCATGCCACTCGCCTTGCTTGCTTTGGCCGTTGCCGCTTTTGGCATCGGCACGACTGAATTCGTCATCATGGGCCTGTTGCCCGATGTCGCCCGAGACCTGGCCGTGAGCATTCCCCAGGCCGGGCTGCTGATCACCGGCTACGCCCTGGGCGTGGTGTTCGGCGCGCCGATCCTGGCGATCGGCACCGCCAACATGCCGCGCAAGACCACGCTGCTGGGCATGACCCTGATGTTCATTCTGGGCAATGTGCTCTGCGCCCTGGCGCCAAACTACACCACGCTGATGGCCGCCCGGGTCATTACCGCGCTGTGCCACGGAGCGTTCTTTGGCATTGGTTCGGTGGTGGCGGCGGGGTTGGTGGCACCAAACAAACGGGCCCAGGCGATCGCCATGATGTTCACCGGCCTGACCCTCGCCAACGTGCTGGGCGTCCCGTTGGGCACGGCCCTGGGTCAATACGCCGGCTGGCGCTCGACCTTCTGGGCGGTGTCGATCATCGGCGTGATCGCCGCCATCGCCCAATGGGTCTGGCTGCCCAAGGAAATCCCCATGGACAAAGCCAACCTGGCCAGCGAGTTCAAGGTCCTGGGCAAGGTCAACGTATTGCTCGCCCTGGGCATGAGCGTGCTGGCCTCCACCAGTTTGTTCAGCGTGTTCACCTACATCGCGCCGATCCTGCAGGACATCACCGGTGTCAGTCCCCACGGCATCACCGTCATGTTGCTGCTGTTCGGCGTCGGTCTGACGGCCGGCAGCTTCCTCGGTGGACGCCTGGCGGACCGGCGCCTGCTGCCTGCGCTGGTGGGCATGGCCTTGGCCGTGGTGCTGGTGCTGGCCGCGTTCAGCCAGACCAGCCGGTCGGTGATCCCGGCGGCGATCACCCTGGTACTGTGGGGCATCTTCGCCTTCGCCCTGTGCCCGATCCTGCAACTGCTGATCATCGACCAGGCCCACGAAGCACCGAACCTGGGCTCCACACTCAACCAGAGCGCATTCAACCTGGGCAATGCGGCCGGGGCCTGGATGGGTGGGTTGGTGGTGGCCAGTGGTGCCGACCTGGCGGATCTGCCATGGACCGGGGCCGTTGTCGGCGGCCTCACGGCATTGACCGCCTTGTTCTTCATCCATCGACAACGGCGCTTGGCGGCAGTCGCTGTTTGAAGGCCTGGGAATCAGCCCTGCCCGTGAGCGGGGCGCCTGATAACCGGTTCGTGCCTACTCCGAGTCGCTGCGCCGCGCTGGCGTAGCCGATGATTTATCTTTGGGCAGGCCAACTTCGCTGCGGATCTGCGCATGGCTGATCAAGGCGAAGATAAAACTCCCACCGACGATGTTGCCTGCCAGCGTCGGCCCGGCGAACACCATCCAGAAGTCTTCCCAGGACAACTGGCCGGCGAACACCAGGTAGGACACTTCGGCCGAACCGACGACGATGTGGGTGAAATCCCCAAGCGCCATGAGGTAGGTGATCAGAATGATGATCCACATCTTGGCGCTTTCCATGGAGGGGATCATCCAGACCATGGTGGCGATCATCCAGCCGGAAATGATGCCCTTGGCGAACATCTGACCGGTGTCGTTCTCCATGACCTTGCGGCCTATCTCCAGGAAAGCCTGGTCGGTGCGCTGGTCGAAAATCGGCAGGTGCAGCATCACGTACGCCACCAACACGGTGCCGCACAGATTGCCCACCAGCACCACGCCCCATAGCCGCATCAACCGACCGAAATTGCCCAGGGTGGGTTTGCTCATGATCGGCAGGACGGCGGTCAGGGTGTTTTCGGTGAACAGTTGCTGCCGGGCCAGGATCACCGCGAGAAAGCCGGCGCAGTAACCGAAACTGGCGATGACCTTGAAGCCTTCGTGGTCCGGCAGTCGAGAGTTGAGCAACCCCATCGCCATCAGCGACAGGCCCATGGTCAACCCGGCCGCCAGGGCCGACCACCACAGCGCGGCGATACTGCGCTCCAGTTCCTGGTTGCCCTGGGTGCGGATGATTTCATGCAGCACCGCGGCCCGCGGTGGCTGGTTACGGTCGACTTCGTGCTGTTCCTGCGCCGAAAGATCAGGGGTCTTGCCTTCTTCGTGGGTGTCCATACAGCTCCTGAACCGGTGGCGTGATGTACCTACGACACGCGGCGTTCGGAGCTGTTCAGTGGCGGCCTTAAACCGCCATCGCGAGCAAGCTCGCTCCCACAGGGGATTGGTGGTGGACGCCTATCCTGTGACCGGCCCAGAACCCTTGTGGGAGCGGGCTTGCTCGCGATGGCAGCGCCGTCGATCTTACTCGACGACATCGTCCTTGAACTGATCCTTGACGTATTTGATCTCAGTCCGGCCATGGGGCGCGGGCAGACCGTCTTCCCCAAGATTGACGAAAACCATCTTCTCCACGGTCAGAATGCTCTTGCGGGTGATTTTGTTGCGCACCTCGCAGGTCAGGGTGATGGACGTACGACCAAACTCGGTGGCGGTTATCCCCAGCTCGATGATGTCGCCTTGGCGCGAAGCACTGACGAAATTGATTTCCGAGATGTACTTGGTGACCACGCGCTGGTTGCCTAGCTGGACGATGGCGTAGATCGCCGCCTCCTCGTCGATCCAGCGCAACAGGCTGCCGCCGAACAGTGTGCCGTTGGGGTTGAGGTCTTCGGGCTTGACCCATTTGCGGGTGTGGAAATTCATGTTCACTCCTGAGCGTCTGGCCGATGAATGCCAGCATCATGGCAGACCGGGCAGTCAGGCTCTACGTCGCGGGCCCTATAACGGTCATCGGCAATTTTGATTTGTCGACAGAAACCCTTTTGGAAGATCCGATTAGCCCGTTATAATCGCCCCGCTTTACCCGGTCCACCCTTTGGACCGTTCCCGCCACCTGTCCGAGGGGCGCTGCAGCAGGCTCGACCTGTCAGGCTCGGATGGGGCGTTGTTTGTACGGGCCTGCCCGCACGGACACTAAACGCACAACGGCGCCCATTCGCATACATTACGAATGGAGGCTCTTCATGAGCGCTGTTATCACGCCTGCAGCTTTTACCGATTACAAAGTCGCCGACATGTCCCTGGCTGCCTGGGGCCGTCGCGAAATCATCATCGCCGAATCCGAAATGCCCGCCCTGATGGGCCTGCGTCGCAAGTACTCTGGCGAACAGCCATTGAAGGGCGCAAAAATCCTCGGCTGCATCCACATGACCATCCAGACCGCCGTGCTGATCGAAACCCTGGTTGCCCTGGGTGCCGAAGTGCGCTGGTCGTCCTGCAACATCTTCTCGACCCAGGATCAGGCCGCTGCCGCCATCGCCGCCGCCGGTATCCCGGTATTCGCCTGGAAAGGCGAGACCGAGCAAGAGTACGAGTGGTGCCTGGAGCAGACCATCCTCAAGGATGGCCAGCCATGGGACACCAACATGATCCTCGACGACGGCGGTGACCTGACCGAGCTGCTGCACAAGAAATACCCGGCCGTGCTGGACAAGGTCCACGGCGTGACCGAAGAAACCACCACCGGCGTGCACCGTCTGCTGGACATGCTGGCCAAGGGCGAGCTGAAAATCCCGGCCATCAACGTCAACGACTCGGTGACCAAGAGCAAGAACGACAACAAATACGGCTGCCGCCACAGCCTCAACGACGCCATCAAGCGCGGCACCGACCACCTGCTGTCTGGCAAGCAGGCCCTGGTGATCGGCTACGGTGACGTGGGCAAGGGTTCGTCCCAGTCCCTGCGTCAGGAAGGCATGATCGTCAAGGTGTCCGAAGTCGATCCGATTTGCGCCATGCAGGCTTGCATGGACGGTTTCGAGCTGGTTTCGCCGTTCATCGACGGGATCAACGACGGCACCGAAGCCAGCATCGACAAGGCCCTGCTGGGCAAGATCGACCTGATCGTGACCACCACCGGCAACGTCAACGTCTGCGACGCCAACATGCTCAAGGCCCTGAAAAAGCGCGCCGTGGTCTGCAACATCGGTCACTTCGACAATGAAATCGACACCGCTTTCATGCGCAAGAACTGGGCATGGGAAGAAGTGAAGCCACAGGTCCACAAGGTGCACCGCACCGGCACTGGCAGCTTCGACCCACAGAACGACGACTACCTGATCCTGCTGGCCGAAGGCCGCCTGGTTAACCTGGGCAACGCCACCGGTCACCCAAGCCGCATCATGGACGGTTCGTTCGCCAACCAGGTCCTGGCCCAGATCTTCCTGTTCGGCCAGAAATACGCCGACCTGTCGCCGGCCCAGAAAGCCGAGCGCCTGACCGTGGAAGTACTGCCCAAGAAACTCGACGAAGAAGTGGCCCTGGAAATGGTCCGCGGTTTCGGCGGCGTGGTCACCCAGCTGACCAAGCAACAGGCTGACTACATCGGCGTCACCGTCGAAGGCCCGTTCAAGCCGCACGCTTACCGCTACTGATCGGCGCTGCTCCCCCGTGGGAGCAGGCATTTCTGTGGGAGCGAGCTTGCTCGCGATTGGCATCGCCTCGGCCTGGCAACTGAATCGAGGTGTCTGCATCGCGAGCAAGCTCGCTCCCACGCAAGCCCGTCTCTCAAGGGATGTGCAGGCCTCCCCGGCTTACGCGTTTCCAAGGATATGACCATGTCCCAAGACCGTCGCTACAGCTTCGAGTTCTTCCCGACGAAGACCGATGCTGGGCATGAAAAACTGATCGCCACTGCCCGCCAGTTGGCCAGCTACAACCCCGATTTCTTCTCCTGCACCTATGGCGCCGGCGGTTCGACCCGTGACCGCACCCTGAACACCGTGTTGCAGCTCGAAAGCGAAGTCAAAATCCCGGCCGCCCCCCACCTGTCCTGCGTCGGCGACAGCAAGGACGACCTGCGCAGCCTGCTAACCCAGTACAAGGCCGCCGGCATCAAGCGCATCGTTGCCCTGCGTGGCGACCTGCCGTCGGGCATGGGCATGGCCAGCGGTGAGCTGCGCCACGCCAACGAACTGGTGAGCTTCATTCGTGAGGAAACTGGCGACCACTTCCACGTCGAAGTGGCTGCGTATCCTGAAATGCACCCGCAAGCGCGCAATTTCGAAGACGATCTGCGCAATTTCGTGCGCAAGGCCAACGCTGGCGCCAACAGTGCCATCACCCAGTACTTCTTCAACGCCGACAGTTATTTCTATTTCGTCGAACGTACCCGCAAGCTGGGCGTCGACATTCCTGTCGTGCCGGGCATCATGCCGATCACCAACTACAGCAAGCTGGCGCGCTTCTCCGACGCATGCGGTGCAGAGATCCCACGCTGGATCCGCAAGCAACTGGAAGCCTATGGCGACGACGCCTCGAGCATCCAAAGCTTCGGCGAGGAAGTCATCACGCAAATGTGTGAGCGTTTGTTGCAAGGCGGCGCACCGGGGCTGCATTTCTATACCCTTAACCAGGCCGAGCCCAGCCTCGCGGTATGGAACAACCTCAAGCTGCCACGCTGATGACTTAATGCGCTGGTACAAGAGGCCTTGGCGAAAACCAAGGCCTTTTTTTTTAAGCACAGACATCGGGAGGATTGCAGTAGATGCCTAATGGTCAAAGGCTAACGACCCCACAACTCATTTATCTGGTCTACGGGGCCGAAACCTATCACCAGGAAGCGTTGTTCAGCATCGCCAGCGCGTTGGCCGGTCTGCGCAAGACGCCGGACGAAGCCTTGGATATCCAGGTGTTCACCGACAATCCAGCACCATACGCAGGGCTGCCGGTGCGTTTGCGCCCGCTGGACAACGAGACCCGCCAGGCCTGGATCGAACCCCACGGGTATCACTTCCGTGCCAAGCACGTGGTGATGCAGAAAGTGCTCGAAGAAGCTGAAGTGGCGCTGCTGATCGACACCGACACTTTTTTCCATTGCTCCCCCCTCGAACTGTTTCGCCGCGTCCAGCCCGGCACGCTGCTGTGCAATGCTTTCGGCCTGACGTATGGCGCCAACAAGGACGCCGGGCTTTACCTGACACTGGCCGACATACTGCGCCAGCGGCAGTTGGCGGACGACGACATGCCCTTGTTGAACTCCGGGGTCATTGGTCTCAACTGCGCCGATGCGGCAGTCCTGGATCGCTCGATCGCCCTGATGGATGAACTGTATCCATTGGCCAAGGGTGCCTACACGCTGGAAGAATTCTGCCTTTCGGTAGCGGCCTATCGCTTGGTGCAGGTACGCGAATGCCCGGACCTGATCCACCATTATTGGAGCCGCAAGCAGCTGTTCCGCGCCAAGACCAAAGCCTGGCTCGACAAACACCGTGCCGCGCCGATTTGCCAGCGGGCACTGGATGAAACCGGTCAAGTCACCGCCACCCTGCCCCGGCCACCGGCCTTCCAACGCCTGGCCTACAAGTTCATCACCCTGGGGCTGCCCAGCCATAAACGCCAGTTCATGCGCGAGATCCTTTATGGCTGCTACCGCCATACCAACGAGTTCGACCAGGCCTGCGCCCCGGTCTGGTGGGAAAAAGCCCTGGAGAACGTCGAACATCGCCTGGAAAAATCGCTACAGGACCATGAACTCAAACGCTGGCTCGATCATCCGCTGATTCGCCTCGTGCTGGGTGAGCGCCGCGAAGCCATCTATGCGCACCTGATGCAGGCAAAAGGCAACTAGCGGCCTGTGTGGTTCGTTCGTTCAAATTCGGATGCCAGAGTCCATAGCCAAGGCGCTGTGACGAGTCATCGCCCGCCATGGCGAGGAGCAGCAACGCAGGGGATGGGCTTCTGGCCGACGTTGAGTAACAGAGCTAACCACACAGGCCACTAGACCGCAGGCCAGAGCGCTCTAGCTATTTGATGAGCTCTCGTCGTAACCTCAGGCCCATGCCCGTCATTGCCCAACTGCTGACCACCCTTCTTCTCTTGTGCCTGAGCGTGACCGCCCAGGCCGAGAAGTTGCGCATTGTCACCGAGCCCTGGGCGCCTTATGTCTACGAAGAGAACGGCAAGATGCTCGGCCTGGACTACGAAACCACGGCCATCGTGTTCAAGCGCCTGGGCATCGACGTGGAATGGCAGTTCCTGCCCTGGAAGCGCTGCCTGGCGATGCTGGAACAGGGCTTGGCGGACGGTGCGCTGGACATTTTCCACAGCGATGAGCGCGATGCTCTGCTGCTTTACCCCAGCGAACCGCTGTCGGACGTGGAATTCGTGATGTTCTACGCCAACGCCCGCCCCCATCCGTTTCGCACGCTCGATGACCTGGGCGGCCTGACCGTCGGCACCTCGCCCGGTTACCTGTACAGCCAGGCCTTCAGTGAGTCGACTCTGTTCAAACGTGAAGCGGCGCCCACCCACGAAGCCAATTTCGGCAAGTTGCAACTGGGTCGGATCGACCTGCTCATCACCGACCGCAGGGTCGGCCGACATGTGCTCGAACAAATGCAGTTGGGCGACCAGATCACCGAAAACCCGGTGGTGGTGAACCGTCAAAGCCAATACCTGGCGGTGCGGCGCAAAGCCGGGATGGATTTGCTGGTGCAACGCTTCAGTGCCGAACTCAAGCGTTTCAAGCGCGAACCGGCCTATGCCGAATTGAGCGCCCGCTACGGCGCGAGCGCTATGACCAAGGCCACTCGCCCAGCCGGGTCCAGCGCTGAAATAAACCGTTGAGCAGCAGGAAAGCGGCGCAGGGCGTTTGCTCTGTTATACTCCGGCCTTCCCGCCAGGCTCACGCCCGGACGCCCGGTCTTGCAAAAGGCATCCCGACACCGCTACAGCGCAGCCTACAGCCCGCGCGAGCCTTGTCCGGACCTGCCTTCGAGGCCCGGCAGGACCGGACGGGATGACGTCTTTTGGTTGAACGTCATTCGCGCCCGGCAAGACTATCCCATTGGGCCAGGCCCTCACTAAAACAGGATTACTCATGTCCTTTGCTTCCCTCGGTCTCTCCGAGGCTTTAGTCGGCGCCATCGAAGCCGCCGGCTATACCCAGCCTACCCCGGTGCAACAGCGGGCCATTCCCGCCGTGTTGCAAGGTCGCGACCTGATGGTCGCGGCGCAGACAGGTACTGGTAAAACCGGCGGTTTCGCCCTTCCGATCCTGGAGCGGTTGTTTCCCAACGGTCACCCAGACAAATCCCAGCGTCATGGCCCGCGCCAACCGCGCGTACTGGTCCTGACCCCAACCCGCGAACTGGCGGCCCAGGTCCACGAGAGCTTCAAGGTCTACGCTCGCGACCTGAAGTTCGTCAGTGCCTGCATTTTTGGCGGCGTCGGCATGAACCCCCAGGTCCAGGCCATGTCCCGTGGCGTCGATGTACTGGTGGCCTGCCCCGGTCGCCTGCTCGACCTGGCCGGCCAAGGCAGCGTCGATTTGTCCCACGTAGAAATCCTCGTGCTGGACGAAGCCGACCGCATGCTCGACATGGGCTTCGTCCATGACGTGAAGAAAGTCCTCGCCCGCCTGCCCGCCAAGCGCCAGAACCTGCTGTTTTCGGCGACGTTCTCCAAGGACATCACCGACCTGGCCGGCAAGCTGCTGCACAACCCGGAGCGCATCGAAGTCACGCCGCCGAACACCACGGTCGAGCGTATCGAGCAGCGTGTGTTCCGCCTGGCGGCCAGCCACAAGCGTGCCCTGCTGGCGCACCTGATTACCGCCGGCGCCTGGGAACAGGTCCTGGTCTTCACCCGCACCAAGCACGGCGCCAACCGTCTGGCCGAGTACCTGGACAAACATGGCCTGCCAGCCGTGGCGATCCACGGCAACAAGAGCCAGAACGCCCGCACCAAGGCCCTGGCCGACTTCAAGGCCGGCGAAGTGCGCATCCTCGTGGCCACCGACATCGCGGCCCGTGGCCTGGACATCGACCAGCTGCCCCACGTGGTCAACTTCGAGCTGCCGAACGTCGATGAAGATTACGTTCACCGTATCGGCCGTACCGGCCGGGCCGGTCGTTCGGGCGAAGCGATCTCGCTGGTCGCGCCGGACGAAGAAAAGCTGCTCAAAAGCATCGAGCGCATGACCAAGCAGAAAATTGCCGACGGCGATCTGATGGGCTTCGATGCCAGTACCATTGAGGCCGAGAAGCCTGAAGTACGCGAACGTCCGGATGTGCGTAACCCGCGCAATGCCCGTGGCCCACGCGGCGACGGTCCGAACGGCGGCGGTGGTGGCGGCGGTCGCAAAGACAAAGGCAAGGACAAGGGCAAGGAAAAATCGGCCAGCAACAGCAATGGCCGCGGCGAACGCCCTGCCCGCGAGCAGAAGCCCCGCGAAGGCACTCCGGCCCGTGAACAGCAGCGCCCAGCCCCACGCGCCGCAGCCGATCGTGCCCCGGACGAGTTCCTGGATGACGATGTCGATAACTTCGGTAACCGCGTCGACTACGTGCCGCAGCAGAAACCGGCCCAGGGCCGCGGTCGCCGTCCGGGCGCCCCGGCGCAGGGCGCCGGTGCAGGCGCTCCGCGCACTGGCCAGCCACAGGGTCGCCAGAACGGTCCACGCAACAGCAACGGCTCGTCCACCGGCACACCGCCGGCCAAGCGCAGCGGTCCACGCAACGGCGCCCCGCGTGACGGCCAGGCCCGTCGCGACGACACCCGCCCGCGCCGCCCGGCCCGTGACGACCAGCCTCGCCAGGAACCCGCCGTGCAGAACCCGCGCAGCAACCAGCCAAAGATCATGCACAAGGAATCGAAAGCCGATCGTTTCCCGACGCCTGAGCAGCTGGATCAACTGCCAAGCCGCCCACGGGGCGAAAAACCGGCGTTGCTGACGCGCAATCGCTGAGTTTTTCAAAGCCTTGAAAAATGCCCCAGGTCTCGCGACCTGGGGCATTTTTTTGGTCCTACACAATTCCAAATGTGGGAGCGGGCTTGCTCGCGAATGCGTTCTATCAGGCAATATTTTATCGACTGACCCACCGCATTCGCGAGCAAGCCCGCTCCCACAGAAGTCCTGCGCTGTTTATTCGATTTTCATGTGGCAATAAAAAACGCGCCTGGTCGCAAGACCAGGCGCGTTTTTTTGTCAGGCGCGAAGGTTACTTCGCTTTGACACCTTCAAACGAGACGTACAGTTCGACCGCGTCGGAGGTTGGACCCAGGTCTTTCTGCTTGCCGAAGTCCGAACGCTTGATGCTGGTGGTGCCTTCGAAGCCAGCACGGTAGCCGCCCCATGGGTCCTTGCCTTCACCCAGGAAGGTGGCCTTGACCACGACCGGCTTGGTCACGCCCAGCAGGGTCAGGTCACCCGTCACATCGGCGGTGTCCTTGCCATCAGCGTTCTTGCCAGTGGGCTTGACGCTGGTGGAAACGAAGGTGGCCTTGCCGAATTTGCTGGTGTTCAGGAAGTCAGCGCTGGCGATGTGCTTGTCACGCTCGGCGTGGTTGGTGAACACACTGGCGGTATTGACGTTGAACTCGATCTTGCTGGCTTCAGGCTTGGCGGCGTCGAAGCTGAACTTGCCGTCGATGTCCTTGAAGGTACCGGTGATGTAGCTATAGCCCAGGTGGCTGATCTTGAAGTCGACGAAGGCGTGCTGGCCTTCCTTGTCGACGACGTAGTCGGCAGCCATGGCCTGACCGGCCGACAGCAGGGCAGAACCAATTGCCAGGGCGGCGAGCGTCTTTTTCAACATGCTTTCTATTCCTTTGGAGTCGAGGTTGAACATCAGGCTTGGCGCCCCAGCATTCGCTTGAGGGTCGCGTCACGGTCGATAAAGTGGTGTTTCAATGCTGCCAACGCATGAAGGCCGGAAAAAATGACCAGCGCCCATGCCAGGTAGAAGTGAATCTGGCCGGCGACGTCTGCCTGATCGGGCAGTCCGGACACCAGCGCGGGTACTTCAAACAGGCCAAACACCGGGATCCCGACACCGTCTGCGGTGGAAATCAGGTAACCGGCAATCATCACGGCGAACAACCCGAGATACAGTGCGCTATGGCCAAGCTTGGCGCCGACGCGGGTCAAGCGGCCATAGGTGGGCAGGGTCGGTGGTGGCGGGCTGACAAACCGCCAGATCACCCGCAGCAACATGACCGCCAGCAGCACCAGGCCAATGCTCTTGTGCAGGTCCGGCGCGTCTTTGCGCCAGGTGCTGTAGTAATCCAGGCCGACCATCCACAGGCCCAGGGCGAACAGCCCGTACACCACCAGCGCAACGCCCCAGTGCACAGCGATACTGACCCAGCCATAGCGAGAAGAAGAGTTGCGAAGCTGCATTGCTCATATCCTGTAAAAACTGCGATCAAGACTAGCGAGTTATCTATCGATTTAAAGCGGAAAATTTCGCTTTGAAATATCGAGAAATACGATCTTGAGTCTGGAGGGGGTGGGTTAAGGAAAGATTAAAGCCAATACGATGCGTGATATCAGGACGGGCCTCATCGCGAGCAAGCTCGCTTCCACACTGGCCGAGCGCAATCCCGGTGAGAGTGAGCTTGCTCGCGATAGTGGCTCTACAAGCAAAAAAAGCGCGGCTGACATGCCGCGCTTTTTTCTGTCACCGAGCCTTACTGAGCCTTGGTCTCAGTCACTGCCGGCTTGGCCGCCGGTTTCTTCGCCGGCGTAGCTTTCTTCACCGGGGCTTTTTTAGCCGGGGCCTTGGCGGTTGGTTTTTTCGCCGCGGGTTTGGTCGCAGCCTTCTTGGCTGGCTCAACCTTCGCCGGCGCAGGTGCTGGTGGTTCCACCGGTGCCGGCGCTGGGGCGGGGGCCGGCACGGGAGCAGGTGCTACCGGCTCTGGCGCCTTGACCGGCTCCGGCTTCTTGTCGTCATCCGAACCGCCAAACAGGTTGCTGAAGAAGTTGCCCTTCTTCGCGGCCACCGCACCGGCCGCTGCCGCTGTGGCCGCCGGAGCCACCTTGGCCGGCTCGAACGACTTGCCAGCCGCCAGGTCTTCAACCTGGCTGGCTGCCCGTTGGCCGCTGCGCAACGCGCCTTCCAGGGTGCCCGGATACAGGGTGTCGGTGTGTTCACCGGCAAAGGCTACGCGCTGCAATGGCTTTTCCCACAGGCGCCAGTACTTGCTGATCTGGCCCGGGCCAAAGGCCAGGTACGCGCCGCCCATGGACGGGTCGGTGCTGTAGCGGCGGATTTCATAGCCGGTGAACGCGCCACGGGCCTGTGGATAAAACGCGTGCAGGCGGATCAGCACCTGATCGACCATCTGCTTGTCGCCGAAGGCCTGCATCACCCGGGCGTTGTCGCCGGACAGGTTGATGACCACGTTGGCGCCGCCCTTCATGGCCGGCTCGATCCACATCATGCCCAGGCCGGCGTTGCTGTAGATTTCGCCCGACATGCGGGCCTTGCTGTCCCAGACCGGGGTCTTGAACTTGAGCATGATCTGGTCGCGCCAACCGTAGTTGGTGCCTTTGATCGCACCTTGATGCTGGGCATCCAGGGCCGGGGTCAGCTGGATCTTGTTCAGCGCTCGCAACGGCACCGCCAGCACCACATAGTCAGCCTGGTAGCCAACGCTGCCGACCTTGACGGTCACGCCGTCCTTATCCTGGGAGATGGCCGACACCGGCGAGTTGGTCTTGATGGTTTTCAGTTGCTTGACGAACGCCTGGGCCAGTACCGGACTGCCGCCAAGCAGGCGCGAGGCCCGCAGGTCGCGGTCGGACACGCCACGATAGACGCGGTTCTGCTGGGCGAAATACAGCAGCGACAGGCGCGAAGGTTCGTCATAACGGGTGCGAATCTCCTGGTTCACCAACTGACGCGCCGTGGCCGGCAGTTGCAGGCGATCGAGCCAGTTGGACACGGTGATCTGGTCCAGCGCGTGCAACGTGTTGTTGGCCGCCGGATTCTGCGGGTCTTCGATGGAGCGCGCCAGGTCATCCAAGGTGGTCTCGTAGCGCTTGAGGGCTTCGGCGGTGGCCGGCTGCTTGGTCGCCAGGTCGGCGGCGGTGAAGTAGGTGCCGTCGATCAGGTAGCTGGGGGTACGCACGAATTCCGGGGCCGGCGTGGTGCTCAGCTTGAAGGTGGAGACGTACTTGTTCAGCACCGGCTGGGTCTTCTCGTTGCCGATCCACTCGCTGGTGGCCATGCCCGAGCGACCACCCAGGTCCGGCTTGGCTTCCAGCAGCGTCACCGCCCAGCCTTTGTTCTGCAACTCATAGGCCGCGGTGAGCCCCGCCAGGCCACCGCCGATGACGATGGCCGTCGGTTGTTTGTCCTTGGCCAGCGCCGAAACGCTGAACAGCCCTATCATCACCAGCGCACAGGCGCGCAGCCAACCAGCAGACATTCAACGAACTCCGGATTAAACGTAGGAAATTTCAGCTTTCGAGCCAGTCGGCTCAGGGAACGGCGAAGAATACGACAGCCATCAAAACGCCGCCAGCGACGTCTATCGCCTCGCTCAAAGTAGTACCGATGACACAATGGGTTGTCCCCAGGGCCGCCATTGCATAGGCTTGCGCGATTGTTTTGCCCGCGCCCGCCGCGAGCCGCCTCGAGGAGACTGTAAATGGGCCTGAATAACCAGTGGATGCAACGCGACCTCGCGGTGCTGTGGCATCCCTGCACCCAGATGAAAGACCACGAACAGCTGCCGCTGATCCCCATCAAGCGCGGTGAAGGTGTGTGGCTGGAAGACTTCGAAGGCAAGCGCTACCTCGATGCCGTCAGTTCCTGGTGGGTCAACGTGTTCGGCCACGCCAACCCGCGCATCAACCAGCGCATCAAGGACCAGGTCGATCAACTGGAGCATGTGATCCTGGCCGGCTTCAGCCATCAACCGGTGATCGAACTGTCCGAGCGCCTGGTCAAGATGACGCCCGAGGGCCTGACTCGATGCTTCTACGCCGATAACGGCTCGTCCTGCATCGAAGTGGCGATGAAGATGAGCTTCCACTACTGGATCAATCGCGGCCGGCCGGACAAGAAGCGCTTCGTCACCCTGAGCAACAGCTACCACGGCGAAACCATCGCGGCGATGTCGGTGGGCGATGTACCGTTGTTTACCGAAACCTACAAGGCGTTGCTGCTGGACACGATCAAGGTGCCGAGCCCCGACTGCTACCACCGTCCCGAAGGCATGGGCTGGGAGGAGCATTCACGCAACATGTTCGCCGCCATGGAGCAGACCCTGGCCGAGCACCACGACACGGTGGCGGCGGTGATCGTCGAACCGCTGATCCAGGGCGCCGGCGGCATGCGCATGTACCACCCGGTGTACCTGAAGTTACTGCGCGAGGCGTGTGACCGCTATGGCGTGCACCTGATCCATGACGAAATCGCCGTCGGCTTTGGCCGCACCGGGACGATGTTCGCCTGTGAGCAGGCCGGCATCACCCCGGACTTTCTCTGCCTGTCCAAGGCCCTGACCGGTGGTTACCTGCCGCTGGCCGCCTGCGTAACCACCGACGAGGTCTACAGCGCGTTCTACGACGACTACCCGACCCTGCGCGCCTTCCTGCATTCCCACAGCTACACCGGCAACCCACTGGCCTGCGCGGCGGCCCTGGCGACGCTGGATATCTTCGAAGAAGACAACGTCATCGAAAACAACCAGGCCCTGGCCCAGCGCATGGCGAGCGCCACCGCGCACCTGGCCGACCATCCGAACGTCGCCGAAGTGCGCCAGACCGGCATGGTGCTGGCCATCGAGATGGTCAAGGACAAGGCGAGCAAAACCGCGTATCCATGGCAGGAACGGCGTGGCCTGGCGGTGTTCCAGCATGCTTTGGAGCGGGGTGCATTGTTGCGGCCGCTGGGCAGCGTGGTGTATTTCCTGCCGCCGTATGTCATCACCCCTGAGCAGATCGATTTCCTTGCCGAAGTGGCCAGCGAAGGCATCGACATCGCCACCCGGGACAAGGTCAGTGTGGCGGTGCCGAAGGATTTTCATCCGGGCTATCGCGATCCGGGCTGACGACAACTTTCCCTGTGGCGAGGGAGCTTGCTCCCGCTGGGCTGCGAAGCGGCCCCATTCTTGCGATTGCTGCGCAATCGAGCGGGAGCAAGCTCCCTCGCCACAAAAGCGTCCTCGCCACACTCAATCAGGCTGCAATGTCGAATTCAGATTCAGTAGAGAACAGAGCATGAGACTGTCCCGCTTCTTCATCGACGCCCCCCTGGGCCTCGGCGACCACGAACTGCCTGAAGCCCAGGCCCATTACATCGGCCGGGTGCTGCGCATGGCCGAGGGCGATGGGGTGCAGGTGTTCGATGGCTCGGGCCAGGAGTTTCGTGGCACCCTGGCCGAAGTCGGCAAGAAACGCGTGCGGGTGCAACTGGACGAGCAGTTCGCCGGACAGCCTGAATCGCCGCTGCGCATTCACCTGGGCCAGGGCTTGTCCCGAGGCGAGCGCATGGACTGGGCGATCCAGAAAGCCACGGAGCTGGGGGTCAGCGAGATCACGCCGATTTTCAGCGAACGCTGCGAAGTGCGCCTCAAGGACGAACGCGCCGACAAGCGCCTGCTGCACTGGCGCCAGGTGGCAATCAGCGCCTGCGAACAATGCGGGCGCTCGACCGTACCGGTGATCCATCCGCCGCTGCTGCTGGCCGACTGGTTGAAGCAGGCCGAGGCCGAACTGAAGCTGGTGCTGCACCCGGTGGCCGAGCCGCTGGTCAGCCATGCCAAGCCGCAGACTTTGGCCTTCCTGATCGGCCCCGAAGGCGGGTTGTCGGAGGTCGAGGTCGAACAAGCCAAGACCGCCGGCTACCACGCCGCCCGCCTCGGCCCCCGCGTGCTGCGCACCGAAACCGCGCCGGTGGTGGCGCTGGCGGTGGCGCAGCAGTTGTGGGGGGACTTCTAGAGTCAGACATCCCCTTCCCCTGTGGGAGCGAGCTTGCTCGCGATTGCGGCGGGTCAGCTTGCATCCATGCTCAATGTTGAACCGCTATCGCGAGCAAGCTCGCTCCCACAGGGGTTATCGATGTACAGCGCTCACTGCACCGGCTCGCTGGTCGGCTTGGCAATGATCGCCTTCAACTCGCTGGTCATCGGGAATTCCAGGTTCAGGCCCTTGGGTGGGATCGGTTTCTGGAACCAGCGCGCATAGATCTCGTTGATCTCTCCTGACTTGTACAAATCGGCCAGGGTTGCGTTGACCAGCGCCAGGAATTGCGGGTCGTCCTTGCGCACCATGCAGCTGTAGATTTCCCGAGATTGCTCCTGCCCCACCACCACCCATTTGTGCGGGTCGCGGGCCTTGGCCCGTTCGCCATAGAGCAGCGCATCGTCCATGTAGAACGCCGCCGCGCGGCCGGTTTCGAGCATCTGGAAGGATTCGCCGTGGTCCTTGGCGCTGATGATGAACATCTCGGCCTTGTTGTCCTGGTTGTAGCTTTTCAGAAAGCGTTCATTGGTGGTGCCGGCGGTGGTCACCACGTTCTTGCCGCGCAGGTCGGCGAAGCTGTGGATGCCGCTGTCCCTGGCCGTCAGCAACTGGCCCTTCACATAGATGAAGCCGTAGGAAAACGCCACTTGCTTCTGCCGCTCGGCCGTCACCCCGGTCGAGCCGCACTCCAGGTCCACGGTGCCGTTCTGCACCAGTGGAATGCGGGTCTGGGACGTGACCAGGTTGTACTTCACGTTCAGTTGCGGCAACGCCAATTGGGTCTTGATGCGCTCGACAATCTTGCCGGCCAGTTCCACCGAGTAACCCATCGGCTGGCCGCTCCTGTCACCGACATAGGAAAACGGTACCGACGCGTCGCGATAGCCCAGGGTAATGCTGCGGCTGCTGGCGATTTTGTCCAGCGTGCCGGCCGGGGGCGCTTCGTTGGCAAGGGCCTGGACGCTTAGCAACAGGCTCAGGGTGCAGCCGATCAACGTGATTGTTTGCATTGTTATTCTCCGTTGGGTGGGTCAGGCGGCGCGGGGCGTGAGGCCCTGCAGGTCGATGGAGGGCGTGTGCTGGCGGATCAGCTCGCTGAGCAAGCGAGCACTGCCGCACGCCAAGGTAAAGCCCAAGGCCCCATGGCCCAGGTTGAGCCACAGGTTACGGTAGCCGGTGGCGCCGATCAGCGGCACGCCGCTGGGGGTGGCCGGACGCATGCCGGCCCATTCGATGGCACGCTGGTAATCCCCGGCCTGGGGGAAGGTTTCCAGGGCCTGGCGCTTGATCAGGGCCAGGCGCCTGGGGTCCGGTGTCGGGTCGAAGCCGACGATGTCCACCATCGCCGCCACGCGCAATTGTTCGCCGATGCGAGCGTAGACCACCTTGCGGTCGTAGTCGGTGATACTCAGCGCCGGTGCCCGGTGCTGTGGGCCAATGGGCACGGTCAAGCTGTAGCCCTTGAGCGGATACAGCGGCATCCGCACGCCGGGCACCGCGAGCGCGGCGCTGCGGTGGCCGGCGGCAATCACCAGGTGCTCCACCGGTAACCGCTGCCCGTCCAACACAATGGCCCGCACCGCACCATTGGCGTGTTCGATGGCGCTGACCGGGTGCCCCAACAGGAACTCGCAACGCCCCGACGCCCGCAGATGTACCGCCAACTGTCGGCAGAAAGCATGGCAATCGGCGACTTCCTCATCCGGCGTGTAGATCCCGCCCACGTATGGCACGCCGACCAGGGCCGGTTCCAGGCTCGCGCACTCGACGGGGCCAAGCACCTGCTGACAAGCACTGTCCGCCAATCCGCGCCGCGCACGCTGGAAATGCCCCGCATCGCGAAACGTCACCAACTTGCCGTTGCGCCGCCAGTTGAAACCATCGAGGCGATCCTGCTCGCGCCAGCCCTGCAAAGTGGCCTGGCTCAACAACGCCAGGCGCAACAGGTGGGCGCCGTTGCGCCGGTTGACCGAGGTCCGGCAGGCGCCGATGAACGCGGCCATCCAACGCCACTGCGCCGGGTCCAGGCGCGGTCGCAACTTGAGAGGCGAGTCACCGCGCAGCATCCAGCCCAGCGCCTGCCAGGGCACGCCGGCATCCGCCAACGGGGTGACGTAGCGATAGGACAACTGGCCACCGTTGGCGAAACTGGTTTCGCTGCCCAAGGTCTCCCGGGCCTCCACCAGCGTCACGTCGATGCCGTCGCGCACCAGCGCATAAGCCGTCGCCAGCCCGACCACGCCACCCCCGATGATACAAACCCGCTGAGCCATGTCCGTCTCACATCTGTTTCCAATGTATCGAGGTTAGGGCCAGGTGACAGGCCCCGGACAATGAATAAAGATGGAGTCCCTATAAACAAAGGTTATGGGCTCGCCATGCGCCTTCGCCATATCGAGATTTTCCAGGCCATACGCCAGACGGGCTCCATCAGCGGGGCCGCCCAACTGCTGCATGTTTCGCAACCGGCGGTGACCAAAGTGCTGCAGCATGCCGAGCAGCAATTGGGGTTTGCGTTGTTCCTTCGGGTGCGCGGCAAGTTGCAGGCCACCCCCGAAGCGCTGGAGTTGGAGCGCGAAGTCGACAAGGTCAGCGAGAGCCTGCAAGGTGTCCGCCGCCTCGCCCAGAGTCTGCGCCGCGAGCCGGGCCACAGCCTGCGGATCGGCGCGACACCGGCCCTGGCCCTGTCGCTGCTGCCGGCGGCCATTCATCAATGGACCCGACGCTATCCGGACATCGTCTGCGAGTTGTCCAGCGCCCACAGCCGCGAACTGGTGCAGAACCTGTTGATGCGCGAAATCGATGTCGCCCTGACCCTGCAACCGCCCGATCATCCGGGACTCAAGGCCCAGGCGCTGGCCAGCGGTGTGCTGGTGGCCCTGGCGCCGAGCGGGCATTGGCCCGAAGCGCAGGTGGGCCAGCCGATGCCGTTGCAGGCACTGGCCGGCGCACCGTTGATCGGCCTGTCCAGTGCCGACCCGCTCTCGGCCAGGCTGGACGGCTACCTCGAGGCTGTGGAACCACCGCCGCGCATCAGCATCGCCGTACAGACCTATTCACTGGCCCGGGCCATGGTCGAGTCCGGTGCCGGGCTGGCGGTGATCGACCCGTTCACCGCCCTGGGCGCCTCAAGCACCCGCACGGCCATCCGGCCGTTGTCGCCACCGCTGCCGATCTCCCTGTATGCCGTGACCCGGGCCAACGAGGCCCCGGTGCACACCCTCGGCGCATTGCTGGAAATTTTTGCCAACCAGGCCCAAGCGCAACTCGATCGCCTGTTCGCGACCGCTCAGAGCACATAGAACAGAATCGCCACGAAGTGCAACAGACTGCCGGCCATGACAAACAAGTGCCAGATGCCATGGGCGTGGCGCAGCCGATGGTCGAGGGCGAAAAAGATGATGCCGACGGTGTACAACACGCCGCCCGAGGCCAGCCAGGCGAACCCGGTGCTGCCCAAGGCCGCCAGCAGGGGCTTGACCGCCACCAGCACGATCCAGCCCATCACGGCGTAGATCACGATCGACAGGATCCGTGCTTCGGAACGCGGCTTGATTTCCTGCAGGATACCAATCACGGCCAGCCCCCAGACGATCCCGAACAACGTCCAGCCCCACGGCCCGCGCAGGGTCACCAGGCAGAACGGGGTATAGCTGCCGGCGATCAACAGGTAGATCGAAAAGTGATCGACCTTTTGCATGATTTCTTTTTTGCGCCCGCGCACGCTGTGATAGACCGTCGAAGCGCTGTACAGCACCAACAAGGTAAACCCGTAGATCGCCACGCTGACGATCTTCCACGGATCGCCCGCCATCCCGGCGATCACCAGCAACCACACCGCGCCGATAAACGCCGCCACCGCCCCCACCAGGTGCGTCCAGGCGTTGAGTCGTTCCCCGTGATACATCCAATACCACCTCACATTTAGAAACAGGTGCCAAGGCTCAGGCCTGGCGATTGAAAGTGCAATGGTTTGTACCCGTGCTGTACACAAAACCCGTGGCGAGGGAGCTTGCTCCCGCTTGACCGGGCGGGCGCTCCAGTGCGCGGCGCTCACAAGATCCTTGGGGCTGCTGCGCAACCCAGCGGGAGCAAGCTCCCTCGCCACAACAGCTCCCGAGCCATATAAATCGCGTCGCCGGGAAGACATGGGGCACAATCGCGCGATACGAATAAGAGTCCACCCCATGCTGATCGACGAAGAATTGACCCTGAAGAAACTGGAGGTGTTCCTGGCCTTCATGCGCACCGGCAACCTGGCGCGGGCGGCGGCCGAGTTGCAGACCAGCAACGTCAGTGTGCACCGGGCCATTCATTCGCTGGAAAGCGCCCTGCGCTGCCCGTTGTTCAAGCACGAAGGCCGCAACCTCACGCCGCTGGAAAGTGCTTATGTGCTGGAGGAGCGGGCGCAGAAGCTGATCCAGGATGTGGTCGACAGCGTGCGCCTGACCCGCGAAGCCGCCGGTTTCTCCGCCGAGCGCTTCAAGCTCGGCTCGCTGTATTCGCTGACGGTCAAGACCGTGCCGCAGTTGATCATGGGCCTGAAGATCCGCCGCAGCGAACTCAATATCGACCTGATCCTGGGCTCGAACATCGACCTGCTGTACAAGCTCAAGAACATGGAGGTGGACGCGATCCTGATCTCCCTGGACGACAGCGTCAACGACCCGGACTGCGAGCATATCGAGCTGTTTTCCGACGACATCTTCCTCGCCACGCCAGCTGATTCGCCTTTCGCCCAACGCGCCGAAGTCGACCTGGCCGAGGTCCGCGACGAGACCTTCATCACCCTGACCCAGGGTTTCGCCACGCACCAGGACGGCGTCCGGGTGTTCAAGCAGGCGGGGTTCGAGCCGAAGGTGGCGATGCAGGTCAACGACATCTTCACCCTGCTGAGCATGGTCAGCTCCGGGGTGGGCTATGCCTTGCTGCCAGGCCGGATTGCGGCGGTGTATGAAAACCGGGTGAAACTGATCCCATTGCAGGAAAAGTACCGGTTGCAGCAGCACATCGGCGTGGTGTTCCTGAAAGCCAAGGAGCGGGATCCGAACCTGCTGGCGCTGTTGGCCGAGTGCCGGATGTATGCCAATCGCCAGGTTTGAAACCCAGTTATCCCCAATCGCGAGCAAGCTCGCTCCCACAGGGACACGCGGTCAACTGTGGGAGCGATGGCACCAATGCTTTCAATGAGGATTGAAAGCCCTACCCCAACAACCCCCGCATGATCAGAAACAACAACGAAGGCCCCAACAAGCACCCCAGCGCCGTATAAAACGCCGCCGTCAGGCAACCATACGGCACCAGCTTCGGATCGGTGGCCGCCAACCCTCCGGCCACGCCGCTGGAGGTGCCCATCAAGCCACCGAAAATCACCGCGCTGCGTGGATTATTGAGGCCAATCAACGGTGCCACGAACGGCGTCGCCACCATCACCAGGATCGCCTTGATCAAGCCGGCGGCGATGGACAGGGCCATCACCTCGGAAGTGGCCCCAATCGCCGCCCCGGTCACCGGCCCGACGATGTAGGTCACCGCCCCGGCACCAATGGTGGTCAGGCTCACCGAATCGGTATAACCGAAGGCCATCGCCACGCCAACGCCGGCTATGAATGACGTACCGACACCGACGAACAACGCCAGCACCCCCACGAAACCGGCGCGCTTGAGTTCTTCGATACTCACGCCGAACGCTGTGGCGACGATGGCGAAGTCTCGGAGCATGGCACCGCCCAGCAGGCCAATCCCAGACAGCAGCGGGATGTCCACCACACCCTTCTGCCCGCCGGTCATTGCCCCGCCGATGTAGGAGAGCACCAGCCCCAGCAGAATGGCGATGGCCGAACCGTGCAGGCGACCTTTGGTGAACGTATTGCTGATCCAGTAGGACACCCACATGGTGATGCCGACAATGGCGAAACCGCTGATCAGGCCGTAGCCGGTGATGACTTTCATCATGGATTCGTACATGGCAATCACCCGACCGTCTTGACGGAAACATCGGCCTGAGGATCTTTGTTGCCAATACGTACCAGCACCGGCACCAACGCAAAGGCAATCACCACCGCCAGGGTCCCGGCCAGAATCGCCATCGGCCCGCCCTTGAGCGCACCGTAGACATTTTGCTGCGCCGCCATGGCCACCACGATGGGAATGTAGACCGCGCTCCAGAACTCCACGCCGGCCTCGGATTTGCCCTTGAACAAGCCGCGTTTGCTCAGGTAACTGCCCAGGCCGATCAATAGCAGCATCGCAATGCCGACGCCACCGACGTTAGCCGGCACGCCGATCAATTTGCCTAGCAGCTCGCCGATAAAAATACCCGCCAGGGTACAAAAGGCCAGAAACGCCACACCGTAAATAATCATTGTCGTAGTCCTCAATGTGCATCGTCGAAGTTGTTGTTTTTGTGCTTCGCCAGCTTGAGTCGGTGGTCTAGGGTTGGCGGCTTCCCTCCTCACGCAACAGCGCCTGCAAGGTATCGAGCCGGGCGCCGTCGAAAGCCATGACCGTGCCCTGCTCGAATACCCGGCGCGCGAGCCCGGTCAATACCGCACCGGGCGGCAGTTCGATCTGCAACCGCACGCCGCGCTCGTAGGCGCTTTGCACCGTGCCGCGCCAATCGACGACGCGGCACATGTTGAAGGCCAGGTCGTCGCGCAGGGCCTCGGTGTTAATGACCGGCCGGGCGCGGCTGCCACTGAGATAGCCCAGGGTGGGTGCTTTCAACGTCACATCGGCAAACGCTTGGGCCAATGCTTGCGCCGGAGTCTCCAGCAACGGGCAATGGGACGGCACGCTCACCGCCAGTCGACAAGCCTTGCCCGCACCCAGGCTTCGCGCCTGTTTGGCAACGCTGCTCATGGCCTCGTCGCTGCCCGCGATAACCACCTGATTATCCGCGTTGATGTTGGCCAGGTAGACCGGTGTGCGGTCGCTGTGCACCTGCACCAGCAACGCTTCCACTGCCGCCAGGTCCAGACCGATGATCGCCGTCATGCCATAGCCACGCGGATACGCCTGCTGCATCAACTCACCGCGCAGGCTGACCAGCCGCAACGCATCGTCAAACCCCAGCGCACCAGCCACCACCGCCGCCGGATAGGCGCCGATGGACAGCCCCGCCACGTAGTCCGGCGCAGGTGCCTGTTCCAACAGTTGCCGGGAAGCCGCCACGCCGGCGATCAACAAACACAGCTGCACGGCGCGGGTCGATCGCAGGGCTTCGGCGCTGTCCAGTTGCAGGACGTCCTTGCCGAGCACGTCGTTTGCCTCGTCCAGAATGTGCGGCGCAAGACCATGGAGCATGCCTGCTCGCTGCGCACCCTGACCGGGAAAGACGAAGAGGCTGCTCACGCGACCTGCTCCACTGAAGGCTGCCAAGGATCGCTCACCAACCGGGCCCGAACATCATCCTTGAGCAACACCCGGCGCGCCGGACCCGCCCACTCACGCAGGGCCACGGCGCCGCAAGGCGTTTGCAACTGCATGTCCACGGCGCATACCGAAGTATCCAGTTGCGCCAGCAACTCCCTGGCCTGGAGACGATCCAGACAGTGCGGCGTGCGCAGGATCAGGTCCAGGTCACTGCGCTCATGCAGCGCCTCGATCCCCGTGGCGAGCTCGAACCCGGCACTGCCGCTGACGCCCCAGGTCCAGCCGCTGGCGTCGAGCAGCGGGCGCAGCCGGGCCAGCGCTTGCAGGGCTGGCAAGTCGCGAGTCGAGGCAACGTGACAAAGGTCTTCTGGCCTGACGCGACGGGCAATCGCCGTGATCGCCATCGACGTTGCATAACGCTGCTCGCGCAAGCGCCCGCGCACGCCGACCGCGATTTGATCCGGTGCCGTCAGCGCGCGCCGAACCACCACCGGTTGACCGGCGGCGATCGACTCGACCACCCAGGCCGGCGCATCCGCTGCCAACTGCCGCGGGGTCATCCCCCACAGCAGATCATGGGCCAGAAACATACTCACCACTGCTCTCTCAGCAGTTGGCGAACCCTGCTCGACGCGATGCGGTTGTACGCACCCAGACGTCCGCTCAGATCACGCGCCCCCGCCTCTACAGCTTCAATCGCCTGGAGCAGACACGCCGTCACCCGCGCCAGATCCTCCGCCGACGGCTGCTCGATCTGCTCCACCGACAGGGTTTCCCACAACAGACCCAGGCTGGCAAAACTGTCGATGTCATAGGCCATCGGCGGCACGCTGGCGGCCAACGCCTCAAGCTCTTCGACACTGCGCAAGGTCACCCGCGCCGCCGAAGCCTTGCCCATGGCGTGGACCATCACCCCCGGATCGCGCAGAGCAATCAGCCGGTTGGCCTGGTAGCCGTGGGCCAGGAACGCCCCCGACATCGCCTTGCCCACCAGCAAGCCAACCACCGGATGCCCGGCCAATCGGGCGCGGGCGTAGCTGTCGGCGGCACCGGCCAGGGCCTGATGAATGCCCAGGGCTTCTTCGCGCCGGCCATAGGCCTGGCTCGGGACATCGACAATGGCGATCAGCGCACGCTTGTGGGTGGCATCGCGGTCGGCGTCGATGGCCTCATCCACCGCTTTAGCCAGGCCCCAGCCCTCCAGCAAGCCGACTTCGCCGTTGCGTGCCCGTGGGAAACGGTTGTCGGGATCGGCCACCACCGCCAGCAAGCGCACGCTTTGCTCGCCCAGTCTGACGTCGGCGACTTTCAACGAAGCCGGCAAGCCTTCCAGCGGTTTGGCGTCGCCACTCAGGGCCTCGAACCAGCGCAAGCCTCTCAATGAATACGAACTCATGGGCGTTCTCCCTGATACAGCTGACGAACCGCTGCCGGTTCGATTTGCACGTCAGTGTCCAAGCGGGCCAGGCGCTGCAGAAACAGTTCGGCCTGGCCGCTGCGGTGTTGCGCGGGCACGCCCAGGTGCAGCAACTGGCTGACTTGTTGACGGATCTGCGTCACGTCGTCGGCCCCATAACGGTCCACCAATCCCGTGGCGAAACGCTGCTCGCCACCGGTCAGGCTCCAGATGAAGGGACGGTCACGGGAGTCGTATTCGTCGAGGCCGGCTTCCTGTTCGATCACTTGTGGACCGTTCAGGCCCAGCCGTGCTTCCCGGGTCACCAGCAGATAACTGCACAACCCGGCGGCGATGGACATGCCGCCAAAGCAACCGACGCTGCCGGCGACCACGCCAACCACCGGCTGGTACTGGCGCAAATCGACAATCGCCGCATGAATCTCGGCAATCGCCGCGAGCCCGAGGTTGGCCTCCTGCAACCGCACGCCGCCGGTTTCCAGCAGCAGCACGGCGCGGGTCGCAATGCCTTTGCGGTTGTCGTCGGCCGCCAGTTCCAACGCACCGGCAATCTTCGCCCCGCCGACTTCGCCGAGGCTGCCACCCTGGAACGCGCCTTCGATGGCGGCAATCACCACGGGCAGGCCATCGACGCGGCCCTTGGCGATCACCACGCCGTCGTCGCTTTGCGGCACCACGCCCTGGCGCAACAGCCACGGCGACATGATTCGCTGGAACGGGTCGAGCAACTCGCGGAACGTACCGTCATCGAGCAAGGCCTTGGCCCGTTGCCGGGCACCGAGTTCGACGAAGCTGTGCTTGTTGAGCAACGCTGCGCTGTCAGTCATGGCCGATCTCCTCGAAGCCTTGTTCCAGACGCAAACGCACCACGCCGGGGGTGGCGCCGAAATCATGGATGTCGATGGACAGGGCCGGTGGCGTCTGGCCGTCGAACATGCGGGCGAACAGGTGCTGCCAGCGTTGTTCGCTGCCATTGACGGAGGTCTGCACCTGGATGGTCAGCTTGCCCGCCAGCCCCGGCTCGATCAGCACTTCCAGGTCGCCCGAACCGACGCAGCCCACCAGCGCTCGGCCCCGTGGCGGCTGCCCGGCGGGAAATTCAAAGGATAAGGTTTCCATCAGCACACTCCAGGGAAGAGGCCATCGCCGCGCTCGATACGATCGAGGAACAGGCAGGCGGCGAGCAGGTCGGCAGCGCCACCGGGCGAGGCGTTCAAGGCAATCAGTTGTTGGTCCAGCGCGTGCAATTGACGACGACCGCCCAGGCTCGCACTGCCACCGGCATCGAGCACCGCGCTGGCGCCCTGTTGCATGGCCTGCAAACCCGCTTCGCCAGCGCGGTAGAGCACGCAGGTGTCGGCCAGGGTGGTCATGATCGCCAGCAAGGCATCGAGCCGGGCGTTCTGCTCGCCCGCCCCCGCCGCGCGGCTGCGCTTGAGCTGCGGCAGGCCCAGGCCCGTCACCGCCGGGAACGCCAGTTGCGCTTCTTCCCGGGCTCCGCGCACGCCGTAGCGCTGGGCGACCTGGGCGCCGTGGCTCAGGGGTTGGGGCGCGTAGCGGTCGTTGAGTAAGGCCAGGCGGGCGGCGCGTAGCGTGACGGCACTGGCGACGTTGGATTCAGGCTCCAGCGCCGTCGCCGCCACGAGCAAGCCCAAGGCCCAGATCGCCCCACGATGGGTATTCACGCCGTCGGTGGTCGTGAGCATCGCCGCTTCCCCCTCACGGCCTATCCGACCAAGGGCTTCACGCAGTGGCAAGCCGATCTCGCCGCAGTCGAGGGCGGCCTCGGCCATTTCCTTGAACGCCGGCCACAGCGACAGCGCCGAGGCGTGCATCAGGCCCAGGTGCAGGTCGGTGTGGGCGCCATTGCCGCGACGGTCCACCAAAGCCGGTTTAGGCGACAGGTCGGCTTCGTCGATCAGCGCATCCACCGCCATGTCCGCCAGGTGCTCGGCCAAGGACAGTTTTTTCGGTTGCAGGTTGAAGGCGTGCATTTACCAGCTCCTGAACTTGGCGGGCGGGTTGTAGAGGCCACCGGACCATTCCACCAGATCGGCCACGCTCTTGGCCGCGAGCAACTCGCGGGTGGCGTCGGTGCGACGGATGCCGAGGTCTTCGGGCAAGGCGATCAGCCCTTCGCGGCGCATGCGCGCGGTGTCTTTCGGGTCATGGCGCAAACCGATGGCGGTGACCCCGGCCACGGCGGCGATCATCGCCTGGCGCTCTTCCAGGGAGCGGGCCTTGTACAGGTAGGCGATGCCCTCTTCGGTGAGCAAGTGGGTGACGTCGTCGCCGTAGATCATGATCGGTGCCAGGGGCATGCCGGCTTTCTTCGCCACATCCACCGCGTCGAGGGTCTCGACGAAGGTGGGTTTGCCGCCTTCCTGAAAGGTTTCGACCATCTGCACCACCAGCTTCTTGCCGCGTTCGAGCAACGGCGCTTCGCCATCGCCGTGGCGCATGTCGAGCCAGGCCGGAGTGCCGTGACGGCGACCGCGGGGGTCGTGCCCCATGTTCGGCGCACCGCCGAAACCGGCCAGGCGACCACGGGTCACGGTGGAGGAATGACCGTCGCCGTCCACTTGCAGGGTGGCGCCGATGAACAGGTCCACCGCGTACTGGCCGGCCAGTTGGCAGACCATGCGGTTGGAACGCAACGAGCCATCGTGGCCGGTGAAGAACACGTCAGGGCGAGCGGCGATGTAGTTTTCCATGCCCAACTCGGTGCCGAAGCAATGAACGCTTTCGACCCAGCCACTTTCGATGGCCGGGATCAGGGTCGGGTGTGGATTGAGGGTCCAGTTGCGGCAGATCTTGCCCTTCAGGCCCAGGGATTCGCCGTAGGTGGGCAGGATCAATTCGATGGCGGCGGTGTTGAAACCGATGCCGTGATTGAGGGACTGGACGTTGTGTTTTTCGTAGATCCCACGGATCGCCATCATCGCCATCAGCACATGCACAGGCTTGATGTGGCGCGGGTCGCGGGTGAACAGCGGCTCGATGTAGAACGGCTTGTCGGCCACCACCACAAAATCGACCCAGGACGCGGGGATGTCGACACGCGGCAGGTCGCTGACATCGTCCACCAATTGGTTGACCTGAACGATGACGATACCGTCACTGAACGCCGCCGGCTCGATCAGCGCCGGTGTGTCTTCGGTGCTGGGGCCGGTGTAGATATTGCCGGCGCGGTCGGCCATGAAACCGGCCGAAAGCACCACGTTGGGAATCAGGTCCACCACCAGCCGGGCATAGAGCTCGATGTAGGTGTGGATCGCGCCGATTTCCAACAGGCCGTCTTCCAGCAACTGGCTGATGCGCAGGCTCTGGGTGCCGGCGAAGGAGAAATCGAGCTTGCGGGCGATGCCGCGTTCGAACAAGTCCAGGTGCTCGGAACGACCGACGCTGGGCATGATCATGTGCAAGTCATGCAGCTTGCCCGGATCGGCCTTGGCCAGGGAGCGCGAAAGGAAATCCGCCTGCTTCTGGTTATTGCCCTCCAGCACCACACGGTCGCCGGGCAGGATCAACGCCTCCAGCGCCGCGACGATCTTGTCGGTGGGCAACACCACACCGTCGGCCAGCCCCTTTACCAGCCCCAGCCGTCGCTGCTTCTCGCTGCGCCGCCGCGTCCAGCGCGAGTCGGGGGATATTGTTGTTGTCATGACCACTCCACGGGTTCGCTGTCGTGGGGGTCACATTAGGAGTGTTGAGGCGAGGGCATCAATCAAGCTCAGCGGCGAACTGTTACGGTCATAGTAATGATCTACCAACGCGCTGCCACAGGGGGTAGGGTTGAATTCGAATTTCTTGGCCGTGAAAGTGGCTTGTTGACGCGATACCGCTGGTCGAGAGGCCGCTTCAACCTGTAAATCCTGACAGTAGCCAACCCGTCCATCGCAGCGCCGAATAGGTTTCGCTACCGACCTCCGATGTCCGGCCCCACGGGCAGGGTCGAAAGCGCTTGCGATCGGAGTAACAAAAATGAAGAGCTTCGAGGACTTTACCGATTTTAAAGAAGGCAATTGGAACGGATGGAAAAATGGTCCGGGCATTCGACCCGCTGGAGAGCTCAAGACCGAGAAAGGCACGAATACCTTCTGGTCCGGCAAGCTGGAAGTAGACCCCGGACACCCGCAGGGAATACAGCCATCCATCTATAAGGAATTTGACTTTCAGGAAGTCGAGGAACGGAGAGCTTACTATCAAGTAACTTTCGATTATCGCGTTCATCCATTACAACCGGGTGAAGCAAACGCCATCGGAGTCGTGGTTACTACAGAGCGCACATCTCAATACTTCACCCAGCATATTCCGACCGATGTTGAGCTCAACAAGTGGCATCCAATGGGGACTATCACCCCATTTTTCATAGATGGCTCGAAACAAATCTGGTTCGGAACCCGAGGCGGGGCAAACGAAGAACCATTTCGCAAGATAGACATCGATAACATCCGTGTCCGGCGGCTTACTTTTTAGTGTGAACAGACTGTCC
The DNA here is from genome assembly GCF_059579345.1 of Pseudomonas sp. FSO-7. Classification (NCBI taxonomy): domain Bacteria; kingdom Pseudomonadati; phylum Pseudomonadota; class Gammaproteobacteria; order Pseudomonadales; family Pseudomonadaceae; genus Pseudomonas; species Pseudomonas sp. FSO-7. The sequence goes on from NZ_CM184193.1 coordinate 6,206,072, forward strand.
ATCCTTGGGTTGTATCAATCATTGTGGAGCGGGCTTGCTCGCGAAGGCGATGTACCAGGCAATGTTGATGTTGCCTGACACTCCGCTATCGCGAGCAGGCTCGCTCCCACAAGAGGTGTAGTTGTATTCGAATAGCGACGCGATCCTCAAGTCGCGGCGCCAATGCATGCCCGCTTGTCGGATGGCGGTATCAGCCTGTCAATCCTGACAGTAGTCAAAGAGTCTTTTCCAGTGCCCACTAGGCAGAGCTGCGGCGCCCAATGTTCGGTTTCCCGGGCAGGGCCAACAGCCTATGTGATCGGAGGATCCTAATATGAGTTTTCCTGATAAAACCGACTTCGAATCGAAGGACAGGAACGGATGGGTAGAAGGCGAAGAAATACCTGGAAGGCTTGTTACAGAAGGGGGAAATACTTTCTGGGCAGGTGAACTTAAGCCCCTGCCGACCTTTCCGGACTTCGGAACCTCTCTTAAGAAGAGATTTACGATTCGCGATGAGGAAAGAAGCGACATTTACTATATATCCTTTAATTATCGAGTTTACAAACTGGAAGACCACGAGGCAAGATCCCTTGTACTTTCGCTTGCTCCAGAGAACCCTCTCAACTCCACCAATTTAGATATTGATTTGGATGCGAATACTGAAGTAGACACATGGTTGACAGCGACGACGGAGCCAAAGCTGGAACGAGATTGGTTCTCGCGCTCAAATGACATAATTCAGATTGGCACGCGAGGCGGGTCAGACGACAAGACAAAATCTCGTCGAATAGATATCGATAACATTGAGGTTTGGAAAAAAACCTAATCTAAAAACCTGGCTCGTGATATTTATCGGGCCAGTTCCCCACGAGTGATTGAAGGTGAATATTGATAACATCCGAGTCCGGCGAATTTCCTTGCAATATGAATAGTGAGTCCCAAAAAGGGACTTATCGGTCCCCGTTTGGGACTGATCGTTAGTCGACAAAATTAGCATCTGACGTTCAACGTGGCCCACTTGGTCGACATGGTCCGGTCGCTGGTGGACACGACGCCGGATTGACGGCATGGCTGAACTCCATGATCGACACATAACCCTCTGTGCGAGCTTGCCAGAGATGACGTCGAAAGAGTCAGTATCGATGCTGCCTGACCCACCGCTATCGCGAGCAGGCTCGCTCCCACAGTTTTGACTCAGGTTGTGGCCAACCCCGCCGCCACCACCAACTCTTCCAACGCCAGCAGATCCGGCACTTTCGCCACATGTTCCCCCACTTGCACCGCCGCCTGTTCCAGCCCGCACAGCGGCACGTCGACGTAGCTCAACTGGCTGTCGAGCTTGCAGGAGCGCGGGATGCCTTGCACCAGCAGGGCGATGAAGCGTAACTCCGGCCGGCCGCCCAGGGCGTTGAGCACGACGATGCGCACGCGCTCGCCGATCACGGTTTTCTGGCCGCAGGCCGACTCGAAGCTCAGCAGCGGGATTTGCCGTTCGCGCCAGCTCACCCAGCCCAGGAACCACGGTGGGGTGTCCAGATCGAACGCGCTGCTTTGGTAGTCGATCAGTTCGGCCACCGCCACGTTGGGCAGGATCAGGTGGCGGTCGGCCAGGGGCAGCAGCAACCCGGTGAGGTGGCTGGCGCGATGTTCATGCATGGGTTTTGCTCCAGTAGGCGATGCTGTCGAGCAACACCGATTCCTGGTACGGCTTGCCCAGGTAGTCGTTGACGCCGATGGCCATGGCGCGGTCGCGGTGTTTCTGGCCGGTGCGGGAGGTGATCATGATGATCGGCAGGTGCGCCAGGCGCGGGTCGTTGCGCACTTGCGTGGCCACTTCGAAGCCGTCCATGCGCGGCATCTCGATGTCCAGCAGCATCAGGTCGGGCGCGTGTTCGGCCAGCAACGCCATGGCATCCACGCCGTCCTTGGCGGTCAGGACGTGCATGCCATGGCGCTCCAGCAGGCGGCTGGTGACCTTGCGCACCGTCACCGAGTCATCCACCACCAGCACCAGCAGGGGCCGTTGCGGTTCGCCCTCGCCTTCAGCCGGCACCTGGCGGCGCGGGACCTGGTGGGGCAAGGCGCGGATCGGCGCCAGCAGGTCGAGAATCAACACCACCCGGCCGTCCCCCAGGATCGTCGCCCCGGACAGGCCCTGCACCGCCGAGAATTGCGGGCCAAGGCTCTTGACCACGATCTCCCGAGTCCCGGCGATAGCGTCCACCTGCACGGCCACGTGCCGCTCGTTGCACTGCACCAGCAGCACCGGCAATGGCTGGCTCTGGCCCAGCAACTTCGGCCGTGCGCTGGTTTTCAGCAGTTCGCCCAGATAGCACAGCTCATAGCGCTGCCCGGCGTAGGTGTAGGTCGGCGGATCGAGTTGGTAATAGCCGTCCAGCTCGGCCGGCAACACCCGGACAATGCTCTCGATGGCGTTCAGCGGGATCGCGTACTGGTCTTCATGACAGTGCACCATCAACGCCCGGTTCACCGCCACGGTAAACGGCAGGCGAATGCGGAAATGCACGCCCTGCCCCGGCGTGGAATCGATGGTCATGCTGCCGCCCAGTTGCCGCACCTCTTCGTGGACCACGTCCATGCCCACGCCACGCCCGGAGATCTGGGTGATCTTTTCCGCGGTGGAAAACCCTGGTTGCAGGATGAACTGCAGCACGTCGCGGTCGCTGATGTCGCTGTCCGGCGCCAGCAGGCCACGCTTGATCGCCTTGCTCCGCACCGCCTCCAGCGGCACACCGGCGCCGTCGTCGCGGATGTCGAAAATGATGTCGCCGCCTTCGCGCGACAGGTCGAGGCTGATGCGCCCTCGCGCCGGCTTGCCGGCGGCGATGCGCACGTCGGCCGGTTCCAGGCCGTGGTCGACGGCGTTGCGCAGCATGTGTTCCAGGGGCGCGGCCATGCGTTCCAGGACGTTGCGGTCCATCTCGCCGTCGGCATTGCCGACCACGAACTCCACGTCCTTGCCCAGCTCCTGCGCCACTTGCCGGACGATGCGCTTGAGCCGCGGCAGCATGCGCTCGAACGGCACCATGCGCGTGCGCATCAGGCCTTCCTGGAGTTCGGTGTTGATCCGCCCCTGCTGTTGCAGCAGGACCTCGGCATCGTGATTGCTGCGATCCAGGGTCTCTTTGAGTTCGAGCAAGTCCGAGGCGGACTCGAACAGCGCCCGGGACAGCTGCTGCAACTGGGAATGCCGGTCCATTTCCAGCGGGTCGAACTCTTCGTAGCCCAGGCGCTCGGCCTCCACCTGCTGACGGCTGAGAATCCGCCCCTGGGTTTCGGTATCCAGGCGCCGCAACTGGTCGCGCATACGCTCGATGGTGGTTTCCATTTCACCCAGGGCCACGCGTGCATCGTTGACCTGCTGTTCGATGCGCCCACGGAAAATCGACGTTTCGCCCGCCAGGTTCACCAGGTCGTCGAGCAGTTCGGCGGAGACCTTGACCATGTCCGCACCGTCGCCCGCTGCGCTGAGGTCTTGCCTGGCGGGCGCCGCGGTCGGACTGGCGCTGGGCGCAGTGATCGGCTCCGGTGTCGGGACAGCCTGTGGCGCGGCACTTTCCTGGGGATGATTCACCGCCTGGATCTGCGCGATCAGCCGATCGGCCAGCGGGCAAGGATGGCCGGCGCGCACCGCGTCGAGCATCTGCGCCAGTCGGTCATGGCTGCTTTGCAGCAAGGCGAACAGCGCCGGGGTCGGCTGGAGCAGGCCCGCCGACAGGCCTTCGTAGAGGTTTTCCAGCTCGTGGGCCAGGTCGCCGATGGGGACGATTTCCACCATCCGCGCACCGCCCTTGAGGGTGTGCAGATCCCGCAGCAGGGTTTCCACGGCCTGACGATTCGACGGTTCTTCCTGCCAGCGCAGCAGCGCCGCGCCTGAGCTGTCGAGGATGTCGAAGCCTTCTTCAAGGAAAATCTCCAACAACTCGGGATCATGGCCGGCACCGTCGATCTGGGCCGCGGCGCTCGTCTCGATGGCGTTCGGCTTGTCCTGGCGGAACCTTCGGATGGAGTCGATCAGTGCAACGGGATCGCCCAACGGCTGGCCCTGTTGCAACTGCCCGAGCAACAGGTCGAGGCGTTCGTGGCTGCTGCCGAGCAGTTGCGCCAGTTCCTCGCTGTAGCTGTAGCGCCGGTCCACCAGTCCTTCGTAGAGGTTTTCCAACTCCTGGGCCAGGTCGCTCACCGGCCGGATGTCGGCCATCCGCGCGCCGCCCTTGAGGGTGTGCAAGTCACGTTGCAGCGAGGACAGCGGCGCACCGTTGTCCGGATCGGCCAACCAGCGCTGCAGGGCCTGGGCGGCGCTTTCGAGGATGTCCTGGGCCTCTTCGAGGAAAATCGAGGCGAGGTCATCTTCCATCGAGGTCTCGGCGGACGCGCCACGTTCCATTTCCGCCGTCGCGTGGCCCAGTTCGCGAATGCTCAGGGTGCGGCTGCCGTCGCTGCGGATCAGGCCGGTGGCCGACGGGTCGAGGCTCTCCTGGAGCAGGCGACGCAGGGCCGCTACCCGTTCTGGCTGCGGACGCACGTGCTGCCCGGCCGCCAGTTGATCGAGCATGTCGATCAGCGCTTCATGGGCGAGCTGTGCCTGCTGGAAAAATTCATCGCTGACCGCCAGGCTGCTTTCTTCCACCGCGCCATAGAGGTCCAGCAAGGCTTCGCAGAGTTCGTCCACCGGGTGCAGGTCGGCCAGGTGCGCGCCTTCGCCGAGGGTGGTCAGTTCATCCAGCAACGCACTCAGTTCCTGGCCTTCACCGGGGTGCTGCTGCCAGCGCTGCAAGAGGCTTTCGGCGTCCAGCAGGATGTCCATGCCCTGGGCGAGGAAGTTGTTGATCAGTTGTGGATCGCGCTTGGTCCGTAATGCTTTGTCCGGCGCGCTGTTGGCGGCGTGCAGACGCTCGGCCAGCAGGGCCTGGGCGCGTTGGATCAGATCCTCGGCGCCGGGGATCGGCGCCAGCGGCTCGCTGTGCAACTGGCGCAGGCCGCGACGCAGCAGCCCTTCGGCCTCCAGCAACAATTCCACCTCATCCAGGTCGAGGGCGATCAGGTGCGCCCGGTATTCCCGGGCCAGTTCATCCATCGCACCGGCCAGCTCGGCGATAGGCAGAACGCCGGCCATCGAAGCGCTGCCCTTGAGAGTGTGCAAGGCCCGCTGCAATTCATCGCTGGCCTGCAACGGCAGGTGATCGGCTGCCTGGTCGAGAAAACGATTGAGGCTGGCGAGGTGACCCTGGGCTTCGTTGTCGAAGATCTTCAACAACAGCGGATCGAGAGCGGCCACGTCCTGCTCATCGTCTTCATCGTCTGCATCGCCGCCCTTGGCCAGGGCATGGGCGCGGGCGGCCAGGCGGTCGACGTCGTCGCGTTGGCGCTGTCGATTGGCGGCGAATTCGGCCACCAGGGCCGGCAACAACTGCACGGTGTCTTCGAGCAACTGGCGGACCGACGCCTGCGGCTCGACGCTGCGCTCCAGTACCCGGTTGAGCAGGTTTTCCACGGCCCAGGCCAGTTCACCCAGCACCAGCGCCCGGACCATCCGGCCACTGCCCTTGAGGGTGTGGAAGGCCCGGCGCAGTTCGCTCAGGGCACCGTGGTCGTCGGGATGCGCACTCCAGCGCGGCAAGTATTCACGCAGGACGTCGAGCACCTCGGCGGTTTCCTCGAGGAACACCTCGCGCAACTCATCGTCCACCGGACTTTCATCCAACGGTGGTGGCAACAGGCTGCCCGGGGTGCTCCTGGCCGGCGGATTGACCGCCGAGACCGGACTGGCCAGCACCTGTGCCAAGGACTGCACCGTCTGCGGGTCATCCAATTCCTGCAAGTCCTGCATGACCTGGGCTTCGTTGGGGCTCAACACATCATCGAGCACCGGCACCCGCGCTTCGTCAGGGTAATAACCGAGCGCAGCCAGGCTCCGCTCGACCCCATCGAGCAAGGGCTCGCCAGGGGTTTCCGGGTCTTCGCTCAGGCGCTCCAGGTAGTATTCGAGGCCAGTGATCACGTCGGCCAGGTGGTCGAGTTCTTCCCAACCCGGCTGCGCCTTCTCCAGCAGCAGATGGTCACGGATGAACGCGTTGCAGGCCTCCACCAGGCTGGCGGCACGGCTCAGGGGGATCATCGCCAGTGCCCCGCGCACCTGGGTCAGCAGCGCCGGCAAGGGTTGCAGTTGCTCGCTGTTCCAGTCCGCGTCGATGTAGTCGACGATCATGTCCTTGGCCTGTTGCAGGCAGGTGTGGGCTTCCTTGATGACGATCTGGTGGATCTGGGTCAAGTCGGTGGTGGGCAGGTGCGTGTCTTCACGGCTCTCGGGCTCGACGGTGCCGACCATGCCGGCCAGGGTCGCCTCGACGTAAAGCAAGGCCCCGGCGACGTCCATGAGGGTCGCGTCGTCCGGCTCGCGCTGGCCCTGGGCAAGGCTCAGGACCACCGCCAGTTGATCAATGATGACCTTGCGCGGCTGGCCGAAACCCAGCACCGCCAGGGTGTCGGCGATCTGCCGCAACGGCGCCAGCAGGCTGTCCAGTTCCGAGGCGTGCTGGCGATCGCTGCGCACGAACAGGTCCAGGCGCTCCTTGACCCGTACCAACTCCTCGCACAGCGCGGCGAGCACCGAGCGCATGGCATCGCGGTCGGGCCCGGCCAGGCGCGCGCGTTCTTCGTCGACCATGGCGCTGTCGGGCAGCGCGTCGTCCAGTGAGTAGCGTTCTTTCATGATCTGCATCTGCCCGCTGGGGTGTTCGGCCTTGGCAATATAGAACAACAAGCTCTTGAGCAGGTGGGGCGGTGCCGGCTGATTGATCCCGGGCATGCCTTGGTCCAGCAGGCGCTTGAGTTCCTTGTCGGCTTCCTTGAACAGGCTGCGCAGCGCCGGGCTGTTGGCGATGCGCCCGTCACGCATGCCTTCGACCAGCGCCGACGCCACCTGCCATAACGCATTGAGCGGTGCCCCGGCGCACAACGTTTCCAGGCGCTGGAAAACCTTGGCCAGGTAACCGAGGTGGGTCGCGTCATCCTGCTCACGCAGCAGGCCCACCAGGGCCATTTGCAGGGTCTGGCGCCATTTGCGCAAGGTGTTGGGCAGGTCGGTGGGTTCGAGGCGCTGCAAGGCCTCGTCGTCCAGTGGCGCAATATCGGGCAACTCGGGACTGAACAGGCTGGTTTCCGACAACAGGCTCTCGCCCCGGGCACTGCGCAGGTCGTTGATCAGGGGCAGTACCACCAGCGGCAGGTCGCGGCGGGCGCCTTGTATGCGGTCCAGGTAGATCGGCAACTGCCCCAGGGCCTGGCTCAACAGGCTGATGGCTTCGTCGCGATGGGTGACGCGGTTGTCCTGCAGGGCGGCGCACAGCTGCTCCATCTCCTCGGCCAGCAACGCCGCACCGTAGAACTCGACCATCTGCAGGCCGCCGTGGACCTGGTGAATGCAGGCCAGGCATTGCCCGAGGGCATCCGACGCCTGGGGATCGTCCACCAGGCGGTTGAGGGCCAGATGCGCCTGCTTCAGCGTTTCGGCAATCTCGCCCTTGACCCATTCCAGGGCCACGTAGTCGTGCCGATCACCCATAACCACTCCAAATCAACAGTCATATGCCGAGGGCAAAATCAAACCCCGTGGCGAGGGAGCTTGCTCCCGCTGGGCTGCGCAGCAGCCCCCTTTTTTGTGAGCGCTGCGCACTCAAGCGGGAGCAAGCTCCCTCGCCACAAAAACGCCCTTACACACATCATTCCCTCCAACAGAAAAATCCCTTTGGATCACGCTTTGTCGTCCTCGACCGACGGCTTCGCCGGCAAGGTAAACCCCGACACCGAACGGCGCAGCTGGCTGGCCATTTTCGCCAGGTTGCCGATGCTTTCGGCAGTGGCGGTGGAACCCGACGAGGTCTGCGTGGTGATCTGCTGGATCACGTTCATGGTCAAGGAAATCTGCCCCGCCGAGGTGGTCTGTTGCTGCGCCGCATTGGAGATGCTCTGGATCAGCGCCGCCAGGGTCTTGGACACGCCTTCGATCTCTTCCAGGGCGACGCCGGCGTCCTGGGCCAATCGCGCGCCGCGCACCACTTCGGTGGTGGTCTGCTCCATGGAAATCACCGCTTCGTTGGTGTCGGCCTGGATCGCCCGCACCAGGGTCTCGATTTGCCGGGTCGCCGCCGAAGAACGCTCGGCCAGGCGCTGCACTTCATCGGCCACCACCGCGAACCCGCGCCCGGCATCACCGGCCATGGACGCCTGGATGGCGGCGTTGAGGGCCAGGATGTTGGTCTGGTCGGCGATGTCGTCGATCAGGCTGACAATGTCGCCAATTTCCTGGGATGACTCACCCAGGCGCTTGATGCGCTTGGCGGTGTCCTGGATCTGCTCGCGAATGTTGTCCATGCCATGAATGGTGTTGTGCACCACCTCGTTGCCCTTGTTGGCAATCTCCACCGAACGCTCGGCCACCGCCGACGACTCAGCGGCATTGGCCGACACCTGGTCGATGGACTGGGCCATTTCATTAATTGAAGTCGAAGCTTCGGAAATTTGCTGGGCCTGGTGCTCGGACGCCTGGGCCAGGTGCATCGCCGTGGCTTGGGTTTCCTGCACGGCGGCGGCGACCTGGCCGGCGGTGAGGTTGATGGTCGCCACCAGGTCGCGCAGCTGGTCCACCGAGTAGTTGATGGAATCGGCGATGGTGCCGGTGAAATCCTCGGTGACCGAGGCCGTGACGGTCAGGTCGCCGTCGGCCAGGTCTTCGATTTCATCCAGCAGCCGCATGATCGCGTTCTGGTTGCGCTCGTTCTTTTCCGCGGTTTCGTGCAACTGGCGGTTGGTCTCGCGGACCATCACCAGCCCGATCAGGATGATCGACATCAGCGCCATCAGGCCCAGCACATAGCCGCCGATGGTATTGACGGAACGCCCGCCGGCCAGGTTTTCGAAGGCTGTGGCCAGGTGCGAAGCCTCGTCGAGCAGGGTCTGTGACAGGTTGAAGATGTTGCCGGCCGATTCGCGGACCTTGAACAGCTCCGGCGAGGTCTCGAGGATTTCATCCACCGAGCCCGAGACAAACTCGAACAGCTCGCTGATTTCGCTCAGCCGCGCCCGGGCATCGCGGTCCTGGACCTGGGAGATCTTCAGGCCCGGGTCACCTTGCAACATGCCATTGAGCACCTGGCCAAAACGCGCCGCGTCGCGACCGAAGGTATCGGCGGCCTGACTGGCGTTTTCATCCCCCGCCAGCACGGTATTCACCGCGCCGAGAATCCGTTCGGCCAGCAGCGACTGGCGCTGGGCCATGGCCACCTGGGTGGCCGGCGCGCCACGTTGCAGCAGGATCTCGACGATTTTTTCGTACTCGACCTGCAACTGCGGCACGGTTTCGGCCAGGGTGGCCGCCACCTGGTGCAGCGACAGCACGGTCTGCTCGCTGGAGAGGATCGCATCGGTGTTCTTGAGCAGGCGCTCCCAATCCAGCTGCACGGCACGCATCTGCGGGCGCAGGGTGGCGGGCGCAGGCGGCAGGCCGGTCACCGGGTCGCCCTGCTTCAGGTAACCCCAGCGCTGGGCGAAGTCATTGCGCGCGTCGCTGAGCAGTTTGAACGCCGCCGGCTTGCCGGCGGCGGCCTCGGTGGCGTTCTTGGCGATGCGCTGGGACAGCACCCGCAGCTCACCGGCATGGCCGATGTACTGTTTGTCGTAGGTGGATTGGGTGTTGAGGTAAGCGAAGTTGGCGAACAGCAGCATGATGAAGACGATCAGTGCGACGAACAGCACGATGATCTGCGAACGACTGCGCGACGCTTCCAGTGGCTTGCCTGCTTTTGCTTTGATCATCGGTTCTCGCCTGTGCTGCCCAGTCCAACTCACTCACCGTGGTCTCCCTGTGGGAGCGAGCTTGCTCGCGATAGCATTGGATCAGTCAGCATTGCTGTAGCTGACCCACCGCAATCGCGAGCAAGCTCGCTCCCACAAGGGGCCTGCGCTGCATCTCGTTAAATCGCCACATCCATGAACCCCGGCGACCGTGCCAGAGCAAACGGGCTGAACACCTGCCATTCGCGCTCGCCGCCGAACCGGCCCTTGACGAAGGCCGCTTCCGGGCCGTCGTGGTCATCCACCAGCATCGGCTCCAGGCTGTCCTGGGCAAAGTGCTGCAGCCCGAGGACCTCGTCCACCAGCAACCCGGCGAACACCTCGTCGTGGTCCACCACCAACACCCGCCGCTGCTTGCGCACAGTGGACAACTCATGGCCGAAGAACCCGCACAAGTCCATCAACGGCAACAAGCGCCCGCGCAGGTTAGCCACGCCACGCACCCACGGCTTGACCCCGGGCAAATGCGTGTGACGTGGCTCGTGCAGCACCTCGCTGACTTCGCCCATCGGCGCCACGTACCAGTGCTCTCCCAGGCGAAAGCCAATGCCGCTCCAGCCGGCGCGGTGGGTCGGCTGGGAAGGCAGGTCCGCCCCCAGCAGCCGGCAACGCCGGTCGATCTGCAGCAGCAGTTCGAAGGCCGTCAGGGATTGGCTCATGGCCGCGCCGTCAACCCGCCAGTACTTTGTTCAGGGTCGCGATCAGGGTTTCTTCATCCACCGGCTTGGTCAGGTAGTCCTTCGCCCCCTGGCGCGTGCCCCAGACCTTGTCGGTGTCCTGATCCTTGGTGGTGATAATGATCACGGGGATGTGGCCGGTGTCCGGGTCCTTGGTCAACTGGCGCGTGGCCTGGAAACCATTGAGGCCAGGCATGACGATGTCCATCAACACCGCATCGGGTTTTTCCTGGCGGGCCAGGGCCACGCCATCGGCGCCATTCTCGGCCTTCAGGACTTGATGGCCGTGCTTTTCCAGCATGCCGGTCAGTTTGTACATTTCAGTCGGCGAATCATCGACGATCAGAACTCGTGCCATGGTGTTCCCCATTCTCTTGTTGACCCCAGGCCCGTTGGCCGAGTGTCATTGATGTGCCTGGTGCGGCTGGACAGCGGCAAAGCCCGGGACATGGGCCTGTATCGCCCCCAGCAGTTCTTCCTTGCTGAACGGCTTGGTCAAAAACTGATCGGAACCGACGATGCGCCCCTTGGCCTTGTCGAACAACCCATCCCGGGACGACAGCATGATCACCGGCGTGGCCTTGAACGCGCTGTTGTTCTTGATCAGGGCACAGGTCTGGTAGCCATCGAGGCGCGGCATCATGATGTCGACGAAGATGATGCCTGGATGATGGTCGGCGATCTTGGCCAGGGCATCGAAACCGTCGATGGCCGTGATCACCTCGCAGCCCACGTTGCGCAGCAAGGTTTCGGCGGTGCGGCGGATGGTCTTCGAGTCGTCGATGACCATGACCTTCAAGGCGCTGGGTTGCTGCTGCGTGAGATGCTCTGCCATTGCCACTGCGGACCGATTTTTAACGCGTAAGTGTGATCGACAGCGCAAACCCTTGATGTTCAAGGCCCGCACGTCACATGGCAGCCTTTTTAGCACAGTCTCCATCGCCGATCTATCGGCCGCTCGGCGCGGTGGTTTTTCCTTGACCGCCAATCTTCCGGGCGCCACTCTGACGCCACTTTTTCACGCCATTATGTGCCCATCACATTTCGAGGAACCAAGCCATGAGCGTACGCGTCGGCATTGTCATGGACCCTATCGCCAGCATCTCCTATAAAAAGGATAGCTCGCTGGCCATGCTGCTGGCCGCTCAGAAGCGCGGCTGGGAGCTGTTCTACATGGAGCAGCGCGACCTCTACCAGGCCGAAGGCCAGGCGCGGGCGCGGATGAAGCCGCTGAACGTCTTCGCCAACCCCGAGAAGTGGTTCGAGCTGGGCGACGAAAGCGACGCACTGCTCAGCGACCTGGACGTGATCCTGATGCGCAAGGATCCGCCGTTCGACATGGAGTTCGTGTATTCCACCTACCTGCTGGAACAAGCGGAAAACGCCGGCGTGCTGGTGGTCAACAAGCCCCAGAGCCTGCGCGACTGCAACGAAAAGCTGTTCGCCACGCTGTTCCCGCAATGCACGCCGCCGACCATCGTCAGCCGTCGCCCGGACGTGTTGCGCGCATTTGCCGACCATCACGGCGACGTGATCCTCAAGCCTCTGGACGGCATGGGCGGCTCCTCGATCTTCCGGCACACCGCCGGCCACCCGAACCTGTCGGTGATCCTGGAAACCCTGACCTTGCACGGCCAGCAGCAGATCATGATCCAGGGCTACCTGCCGGCCATCGTCGATGGCGACAAGCGCATCCTGATGATCGACGGCGAACCGGTGGACTATTGCCTGGCGCGTATCCCCGCCGCTGGCGAAACCCGGGGCAACCTGGCGGCCGGCGGACGTGGCGAGGCGCGGCCGTTGACCGAGAAGGACCGCTGGATCGCCGCCCAGGTCGGCCCGACCCTGCGCGAAAAAGGCCTGCTGTTCGTGGGCCTGGACGTGATCGGCGAGCACCTGACGGAAATCAACGTCACCAGCCCGACGTGCATTCGCGAGATCGACAACGCCTTTGGCACGGACATCGGCGGCATGCTGATGGATGCCATCGATCAGAAGCTCAAGGCTCGTTGATCCAGATCTGCTGAAGGAAACCCACATTGCGTTATCATGCCCGGCCTGAAAAAAACGCGATGTTGGTTTCCTTGTCATGACACTTCCGTCCGATCTGCCCCTAGAGCTCGCCCATCGTGGCGTGCGCCCGGCTGATCGCCTCGGTTTTACCCTGTTCCTGGCGGCGTTGATCCACCTGGCCTTGCTGCTGGGCGTCGGGTTTGCCACGGTCGAGCCCAAGCAGATCAGCCAGACCCTGGAAATTACCCTGGCCACCTTCAAGAGCGAGACCAAGCCCAAGAAGGCCGATTTCCTCGCCCAGGAAAACCAGCAAGGCAGCGGCACCCTGGAAAAAAAGGCGGTCCCCAAGACCACTGAAATCGCGCCATTCCAGGACAACACGGTGCAGAAAGTCACCCCACCGCCAGCGGCCAAGCCCGAAGTGCAGGAGACGGCGCCCAAGGCGGCCGTGACCACCGTGGCGCCGAAGCCGAAAAAAGCCCCGGTCAAGGAAGAGGTCAAGCCCGACCCCAAGCCCAAGGCCCCGGCACCGACTTTCGACAGTTCCCAGTTGTCCAGCGACATCGCCAGCCTGGAAGCCGAACTGGCCCAGGAGCAACAGCTCTACGCCAAGCGCCCGCGCATCCACCGCCTGAGCGCCGCCTCGACCATGCGCGACAAGGGTGCCTGGTACAAGGACGAGTGGCGCAAGAAGGTCGAGCGCATCGGCAACCTCAATTACCCCGACGAAGCGCGGCGCAAGCAGATCTACGGCAACCTGCGGCTCATGGTCTCGATCAACCGCGACGGTTCGTTGTATGAAGTGCTGGTGCTCGAATCCTCCGGCCAGCCGCTGCTGGACCAGGCTGCCCAGCGGATCGTGCGCCTGGCGGCACCGTTCGCACCGTTTACCGGGGACCTGTCGGACATCGACCGGCTGGAAATCATCCGCACCTGGAAATTCGCCCGCGGTGACCGCCTTTCCAGCAACTGAACCGGTGCCCTGCACAGTTCCCCTGTGGGAGCGAGCCTGCTCGCGATAGCCATTGATCATTCAACATAGATGGCGACTGTCACGCCGCATCGCGAGCAAGCTCGCTCCCACAGGGTTCTGTGGCGGACATGACATCCGTGCTCCCAGTGGGGTTTCATGTCAGTCTCAGGCATTTCCTGCACATCCCCAGCTTGTCAGTTCGGCCCTGCGCCGCCACACTAGCGCCTATGAAAAACGTCAGCCCCACCTACCTCAAGCATCACTTCCTGATTGCCATGCCGCACATGGCCGATCCGAATTTTGCCCATACCTTGACCTACATCGTCGAGCACACGGCCAATGGGGCCATGGGGCTGGTGATCAATCGCCCGCAGGAGCTGAACCTGGCGGACATTCTTGAGCAACTGCGGCCCGAGATCGAACCGCCACTCTTGTGCCAGCACGTGCCGATTTTCATCGGCGGCCCGGTGCAGACCGACCGCGGCTTCGTGCTCCATCCGTCGGGCCCCAAATACCAGGCCACGGTGGACCTGGACGGCGTATCGCTGTCCACCTCCCAGGACGTGCTGTTCGCCATCGCCGACGGCGTCGGCCCGGAAAAAAGCCTGATTGCCCTCGGCTATGCCGGTTGGGAACCCGGGCAACTGGAAGCCGAGCTGGCCGACAACGCCTGGCTGACCTGCCCATTCGACGCCGACATCCTGTTCAACACCAGCAGCGAACTGCGCCTGGAAGCGGCGGCCAGCCGGTTGGGGGTCAACCTCAGCCTGCTCACCAGCCAGGCAGGACACGCCTGATGGCCCTGCGCTTGCTGCTGGGCTTCGATTACGGCACCAAACAGATCGGCGTAGCGGTCGGCCAGGTCATTACCGGCCAGGCCCGCGAGTTGTGCACCTTGAAAGCGCAGAATGGCGTTCCGGACTGGAACCAGGTCGAAGCGCTGATCAAGGAGTGGAAACCCGATGCCGTGGTGGTCGGCCTGCCGCTGAACATGGACGGCACGCCCAGCGACATGTGCCTGCGCGCCGAAAAGTTCGCCCGCCGGCTCAATGGCCGCTACAACCTGCCCTTCTATACCCATGACGAGCGCCTGACCACGTTCGAGGCCAAGGGCGAGCGCCTGGTGCGCGGCGGGCAGAAAGGCAGTTACCGCGACAACCCGGTGGACGCCATCGCCGCCGCCCTGCTGCTGCAAGGCTGGCTCGACGCCAACGCCGCCCTGTTCGAAACCTGATTTTTTGAAAGCGCCGCCAAGGCGCTTTCTCTTAGCGATAGACCGCGCCACGCACCACCGGCCCGGGAACCTGAAGGAGCCAGCATGAGCCTGCCCAATCCTGCCGAACTGATCAGCCAGATGGCGATTCGTCTCACGGCACACCTGGAACAACGCGGCATCAGCGAACCGCGCTACATCGGCATCCGCACCGGTGGCGTCTGGGTCGCCCAGGCCTTGCTCGAAGCACTGGGCAGCCAATCGCCGCTGGGCACCCTGGATGTGTCCTTCTACCGCGACGACTTCAGCCAGAACGGCCTGCACCCGCAAGTACGCCCCTCGGCGCTGCCGTTCGAGATCGAAGGCCAACACCTGGTGCTGATCGACGACGTGCTGATGAGCGGCCGGACTATCCGCGCCGCCCTGAACGAACTGTTCGACTACGGTCGTCCGGCCAGCGTGACACTGGTGTGCCTGCTGGACCTGGACGCCGCCGAGCTGCCGATCCGGCCGAACGTGGTCGGTGCGACGCTGACGCTGGCCGCCCACGAGCGGGTCAAGCTCTCCGGGCCGTCGCCGCTGCAACTCGAACTGCAAGACCTTGCCCTTTAACTGCCCTTGTAAGAGTCCATCGCGATGACGCCTCTCGAAACCAAGCGCCCGCTGCAGCTCAACGATCAGGGCCAGCTGCGGCACTTCCTGTCCCTCGACGGCCTGCGCCGCGAGCTGCTGACGGAAATCCTCGACACTGCCGACTCGTTCCTCGAAGTCGGTGCCCGGGCAGTGAAGAAAGTCCCGTTGCTGCGCGGCAAGACCGTGTGCAACGTGTTCTTCGAAAACTCCACCCGCACCCGCACCACCTTCGAACTGGCAGCCCAGCGCCTGTCGGCGGACGTGATCACCTTGAACGTGTCCACGTCCTCGGCGAGCAAGGGTGAAACCCTGCTCGACACTCTGCGCAACCTCGAAGCCATGGCCGCCGACATGTTCGTGGTGCGCCACGGCGACTCCGGCGCTGCGCACTTCATTGCCGAGCACGTGTGCCCGCAAGTGGCGATCATCAACGGCGGCGACGGCCGTCACGCCCACCCGACCCAGGGCATGCTCGACATGCTGACCATCCGTCGGCACAAGGGCAGCTTCGAGAACCTGTCGGTGGCCATCGTCGGCGACATCCTGCACTCGCGGGTGGCCCGCTCGAACATGCTGGCCCTCAAGACCCTCGGCTGCCCGGACATCCGCGTGATCGCGCCGAAAACCCTGCTGCCCATCGGCGTCGAGCAATACGGCGTGAAGGTCTACACCGACATGACCGAAGGCCTCAAGGATGTCGACGTGGTGATCATGCTGCGCCTGCAACGCGAGCGCATGACCGGCGGCCTGCTGCCCAGCGAAGGCGAGTTCTACCGCCTGTTCGGCCTGACCACGGCGCGCCTGGCCGGAGCCAAGCCGGATGCCATCGTCATGCACCCGGGGCCGATCAACCGCGGCGTGGAGATCGAGTCGGCGGTGGCCGACGGGCCGCACTCGGTGATTCTCAACCAGGTGACCTACGGCATCGCCATCCGCATGGCCGTGCTGTCCATGGCCATGAGCGGGCAAACGGCCCAGCGCCAATTCGACCAGGAGAACGCCCAGTGAAGCTCAGCATTCTCGGCGCACGCGTGATCGATCCAGCCAGTGGCCTGGATCAAGTGACTGACATTCATATCGATGCCTGCAAGATCGTCGCCCTTGGCGCGGCGCCGACGGGTTTTGTCGCGGTCGACATCCTCGACGCCCAAGGCCTGGTGGCCGCTCCCGGCCTGGTGGACCTGAACGTCGCCCTGCGCGAACCGGGCTACAGCCGCAAAGGCAGCATCGTCAGCGAAACCCGCGCCGCCGCCGCCGGTGGCGTGACCAGCCTGTGCTGCCCGCCGCAGACCAAACCGGTGCTGGACACCTCGGCCGTGGCCGAACTGATCCTCGACCGCGCCCGCGAAGCCGGCAACACCAAAGTCTTCCCGATTGGCGCCCTGAGCAAAGGCCTCGATGGCGAGCAATTGGCCGAGCTCATTGCCCTGCGGGATGCCGGTTGCGTGGCGTTCGGCAACGGCCTGAACAGTTTCCGCAACACCCGCACCCTGTGCCGCGCCCTGGAATACGCGGCGACCTTCGGCCTGACGGTGATCTTCAACTCTCAGGATCATGACCTGGCCGAAGGTGGCCTGGCCCACGAAGGCCCGACCGCCAGCTTCCTCGGCCTGCCGGGCATCCCGGAAACCGCCGAGACCGTGGCCCTGGCCCGGGACCTGCTGTTGGTGGAACAAAGCGGTGTGCGCGCCCACTTCAGCCAGCTGACCAGCGCCCGCGGCGCGGCGCTGATCGCCCAGGCCCAGGCTCGCGGCTTGCCGGTGACCGCCGACGTGGCGCTGTACCAGTTGATCCTGACCGACGAAGCGCTGATCGACTTCAATAGCGTCTATCACGTCCAGCCGCCGCTGCGCACCCGCGCCGACCGCGATGGCTTGCGCGAGGCAGTGAAATCCGGGGTCATCTCAGCCATCTCCAGCCATCACCAACCCCATGAACGCGACGCCAAGCTGGCCCCGTTCGGCGCCACCGAGCCGGGCATCAGCAGCGTCGAACTGCTGCTGCCGCTGGCCCTCACGCTGGTGGAAGACGGCTTGCTCGACCTGCCGACCTTGCTGGCGCGCCTGAGCGCCGGCCCGGCCCAGGCGCTGCAATTGCCGGCGGGGAAACTGGCGGTGGGTGCCGCGGCGGACCTGGTGCTGTTCGACCCTGCCGCGTCCACCGTGGCCGGTGAAGCCTGGCGCTCCAAGGGCGACAACTGCCCGTTCCTCGGTCACAGCCTGCCGGGCGTGGTGCGTTACACCCTGATGGATGGGCGGATCACCCACCAGGCTTGATACCGAGTCGCCTGCTTCGCGAGCAAGCCCGCTCCCACATTGGATCTGGGGTGTTCACACATCATGTGTTCACGGCGATCCCTTGTGGGAGCGGGCTTGCTCGCGAATGCAGGCGACTCGGCCGAGCTGACTTAGTGAAAAGCCCCACGCTTCTGCGCATTCCGAATCGAGACCTGATCGTTCAGCGTCCAGAAGTCATACAGCACCCCGAGAAAAAACACCCCGCCGGTCAGCAGGTAAAGGATCCCGCTGAGCCACTTGCCCTGA
The DNA here is from genome assembly GCF_059579345.1 of Pseudomonas sp. FSO-7. NCBI lineage: Bacteria > Pseudomonadati > Pseudomonadota > Gammaproteobacteria > Pseudomonadales > Pseudomonadaceae > Pseudomonas > Pseudomonas sp. FSO-7. The sequence goes on from NZ_CM184193.1 coordinate 6,223,979, forward strand.
TACATCCGGTGTACGCCCAGCACCCCGAGAAACGTCAGCAGGATCCACGCCACGCTGTACTCGATGGGCCCGGGGGTGAAACGCAGGTCCGCTTCGCGGTCCATGGCCGGGATCAGGAACAGGTCGATCAGCCAACCGATGCCCAGCAGCCCGAAGGTGAAGAACCAGATCGTGCCCGTGACCGGCTTGCCGTAATAGAAGCGATGGGCGCCGGTAAAACCGAAAATCCACAGCAGATACCCAATGACTTTGCTGTGGGTATCGCGGATTGCGTCCTGCTGATAGCTGTTCATGAATGGCCTCTTTTGCCTCGATAGAAAAATTTGTTCGGACTTTTTGTGACTTTTTTGTGTCTCGCCGACAAGCGGTCATGGGCGACTTTGAACCAAGGAAACCCCCGTGGTGTCTGGCTTCTGTCGGACAATCGGGTCAACGTGTCGCAATTATGGGGGGTTGGCGCCAGGTTTCGAATCGACAAACGGCCTCGGAATCGCAAAAAAAGCTGTTATAAAGTTGCGCGCTAACCTTTAAGAGCCCTGCCTAATGCGTCCATTTTTCAAGACATGGCTAACCATCTGCCTATTATTGCCACTGGCCGCCCACGCCACCAATCGTGAGCAACGTCTTCCCAACGTCAACGGCTACACTCCGAAATCCCACGTTTCTGCTCCTTCGAGCAAGAACAAGCAAAGCGTCCAACGCGTGAGCACCGCCCACAGCCGGCTGGTGCCACCCATGGCGACCAAGACGACCAGCAATGTCCTGAGCCGCGCCGTGAATGTTCTCGGCACACCCTATCGTTGGGGCGGCAGCAGCCCAAGTAAAGGTTTCGATTGCAGCGGTTTGGTGAAATACGCGTTCAACGACGCCACGTTCGACCTGCCGCGCACCTCCAACGCCATGGCCGCGGGTCATGGCGAGAAAGTCGAGCGCAAGGATCTCAAGCCCGGCGACCTGATCTTCTTCAAGCTCAAGAGCCGCCGGGTCAACCACGTGGCCATCTACCTGGGCAACGACCGCTTTATCCACGCCCCGCGCCGTGGCAAGTCGGTGACCATCGACACGCTGAACAAGCCGTACTGGAACACCCATTACGTGGTCGCCAAGCGGGTACTGCCGAAAGAACCGGGTGCACTGCGCGTGGTTCAGCGCTGATCTGAAGCGTACATGGCTCTTTTGTGGCGAGGGAGCTTGCTCCCGCTGGGCCGCGAAGCGGACCCAAAATGATTGGGCCCACAGAGATCATTGGTCAGTTTGGGGCGGCTGCGCCACCCAGCGGGAGCAAGCTCCCTCGCCACAGGGCTACACCACCTCCCCCGCTAGAAATTATCCGGCGTACGCGCCCGCTCCCGGGCATGTTCGCGGCTGATCAGCCCCTTGCTCACCAAATCCTTCAAACACATATCCAGCGTCTGCATCCCCAGCGAGCCGCCGGTCTGGATGGACGAGTACATCTGCGCCACCTTGTCTTCACGGATCAGGTTGCGAATGGCCGAGGTCCCCAGCATGATTTCATGCGCCGCGATCCGGCCGCCGCCGATCTTCTTGATCAGCGTCTGGGAAATCACCGCCTGCAACGACTCCGACAACATCGAGCGAACCATGGACTTCTCGTCACCGGGGAACACGTCCACCACCCGGTCGATGGTCTTGGCCGCCGACGTGGTGTGCAGGGTGCCGAACACCAGGTGCCCGGTTTCGGCGGCGGTCAGCGCCAGGCGGATGGTTTCCAGGTCACGCATCTCGCCCACCAGGATCACGTCCGGGTCCTCCCGCAGGGCTGAACGCAAGGCCGTGGAGAAACTTTGGGTGTCGCGGTGCACCTCGCGCTGGTTGATCAGGCATTTGCGCGGTTCGTGAACGAATTCGATAGGGTCTTCGATGGTGAGGATGTGATGGTGCTTATGGCTGTTGAGGTAGTCGATCATGGCCGCCAGGGTGGTGGACTTGCCCGAACCGGTCGGCCCGGTCACCAGCACCAGCCCGCGCGGCGACTCGGTCACCTTGCGAAACACCTCGCCCATCCCCAGGTCTTCCATGGTCAGGACTTTCGACGGAATGGTCCGGAACACCGCTCCCGCGCCGCGATTCTGGTTGAAGGCGTTGACCCGGAACCGCGCGACGCCCGGCACGTCGAAGGAAAAGTCGGTCTCCAGAAACTTTTCGTAATCCACCCGTTGCCGGTCGTTCATGATGTCGTAGATCAACTCATGGACCTGCTTGTGGTCCAGCGCCGGCAGGTTGATCCGCCGCACATCGCCATCCACGCGGATCATCGGCGGCAGCCCAGCGGACAGGTGCAGGTCCGACGCCCCCTGTTTGGCGCTGAACGCCAGCAGTTCAGTGATATCCATAGCGCTCCTCAATTCCAGTAGAATGCCGCGAACCTCACCGCTGGCGCTTCCTTAATGTCCACGATAGCAGACAACATTGCTCAGGTTAGTTCGCGTATCCGCACTGCGGAGCAGACCGCCCAACGTGCCGAAGGCAGTGTCCAACTGCTGGCCGTGAGCAAGACCAAGCCCGCCCAGGCCCTGCGTGAGGCCTATGCCGCCGGCCTGCGGGATTTCGGCGAGAACTATCTGCAAGAGGCCCTGGGCAAACAGGTCGAATTGACCGACCTGCCCTTGATCTGGCACTTCATCGGCCCCATTCAATCGAACAAGACGCGCGCTATCGCCGAACACTTCGACTGGGTGCATTCCGTGGATCGCTTGAAAATTGCACAGCGCCTGTCCGAACAGCGCCCGGCCGAGTTGCCGCCGCTGAACATCTGTATCCAGGTCAACGTCAGTGGTGAGGCCAGCAAATCCGGCTGCACCCCGGCGGACCTGCCCGCCCTGGCCAGCGCCATCAGCGCTTTGCCGCGCCTGAAGCTGCGCGGGCTGATGGCGATTCCCGAACCCACCGAAGAGCGTGCCGCGCAGGATGCCGCCTTTGCCGCCGTTCAACGCCTGCAAGCCAGCCTGGCACTGCCGCTGGACACGCTTTCCATGGGCATGAGCCACGACCTCGAGTCGGCCATTGCCCAGGGCGCCACCTGGGTGCGCATCGGTACTGCCCTGTTTGGCGCCCGCGACTACGGTCAATCCTGAACCATGGCCGACTCATCTTTTTATAAGGACCTGTCATGAGCAACACGCGTATTGCCTTCATCGGCGCCGGCAACATGGCCGCCAGCTTGATCGGTGGCCTGCGGGCCAAGGGCCTGGACGCTGCGCTGATCCGCGCCAGCGATCCGGGTGAAGAGACCCGCAACCGAGTGAGTGCCGAACACGGCATCGAAACCTTTGCCGACAATGCCCAGGCCATCGACGGCGCCGACGTCATCGTGCTGGCGGTCAAGCCGCAAGCGATGAAAAGCGTCTGCGAGGCCCTGCGTCCGAGCCTCAAGCCCCATCAACTGGTGGTGTCGATTGCCGCTGGCATCACCTGCGCCAGCATGAACAACTGGCTCGGCGAGCAGCCGATCGTACGCTGCATGCCCAACACGCCGGCGTTGCTGCGCCAGGGCGTCAGCGGCCTGTTCGCCACGGCCCAAGTGTCCACCGCACAACGCCAGCAGGCCGAAACGCTGCTGTCGGCCGTGGGCCTGGCCCTGTGGCTGGACACCGAACAGCAACTGGACGCGGTCACCGCCGTCTCCGGCTCGGGCCCGGCGTACTTCTTCCTGCTGATCGAAGCCATGACCGCCGCTGGCGAAAAGCTTGGTCTGAGCCGGGAAACCGCCGCCCAGTTGACCTTGCAGACCGCCCTCGGTGCCGCGCACATGGCGGTGTCCAGCGACGTCGATGCGGCCGAGCTGCGTCGTCGCGTGACCTCGCCGGCCGGCACCACCGAAGCGGCCATCAAATCGTTCCAGGCCGGGGGCTTCGAAGCCCTGGTGGAAAAAGCACTCGGCGCCGCCGCGCACCGCTCGGCCGAAATGGCCGAACAACTGGGCCAATAAGGAGCCATTCATGATTGGATTGAACACTGCAGCGGTCTACGTGCTGCAAACCCTCGGCAGCCTGTATTTGCTGATCGTGCTGCTGCGTTTCGTGCTGCAACTGGTACGCGCCAACTTCTACAACCCGCTGTGCCAGTTCATCGTCAAGGCCACCCAGCCGCTGCTCAAGCCGCTGCGCCGGATCATCCCGAGCCTGTTCGGCCTGGACATGTCGTCGCTGGTCCTGGCGATCCTCGTGCAACTGGCGCTGATGGCCCTGACCCTGCTGCTGACCTACGGCACCACCGGCAACCCGCTGCAACTGCTGATCTGGTCGCTCATTGGCGTGACCGCGCTGTTCCTGAAGATTTTCTTCTTCGCCCTGATCATCAGCGTGATCCTGTCGTGGGTCGCGCCGGGCAGCCATAACCCGGGTGCCGAACTGGTGAACCAGATCTGCGAGCCGGCCCTGGCGCCGTTCCGCCGCATCGTGCCGAACCTCGGTGGCCTGGATATCTCGCCGATCCTGGCGTTCATGGTGCTCAAGCTGATCGACATGCTGGTGATCAACAACCTGGCGGCGATGACCCTGATGCCGGAGATCCTGCGGTTGCTGATCTGATCCAGGCGACCTGATCCCTGTGGCGAGGGAGCTTGCTCCCGCTGGGCTGCGAAGCAGCCCCAAAGCGGGCGCCACCGTATCCCGAACAGTCACGGGCAGCAGCTTTCAGGGCCGCTCCGCGCCCCAGCGGGAGCAAGCTCCCTCGCCACGGGTAAAGCGGCGGACAATCAGCGCCGCCCTTTGCTTGCCGCTAGCCACAGCGGTCTTTAGACTTACGCCTCATTTCAACGCGAGCAGGGTCGATGCCAGCTGCCTTTCCCCCCGATTCCGTTGGTCTGGTGACGCCGCAAATGGCGCATTTCAGCGAGCCCCTGGCCCTGGCCTGCGGCCGTTCGTTGCCAGCCTATGACCTGATCTACGAAACCTACGGCACCCTCAATGCCACGGCGAGCAATGCCGTGCTGATCTGCCACGCCTTGTCGGGGCATCATCACGCCGCCGGCTACCACAGCGTCGACGACCGCAAGCCCGGCTGGTGGGACAGTTGCATCGGCCCGGGCAAGCCTATCGACACCAACAAGTTCTTCGTGGTCAGCCTGAACAACCTGGGCGGCTGCAACGGCTCCACCGGCCCCAGCAGCCTCAACCCGGACACCGGCAAGCCCTTCGGCGCCGACTTCCCGGTGCTGACCGTGGAAGACTGGGTCCACAGCCAGGCACGCCTGGCCGACCGCCTCGGTATCGGCCAGTGGGCCGCCGTGATCGGCGGCAGCCTGGGCGGCATGCAGGCCCTGCAATGGACCATCACCTACCCGGACCGCGTGCGCCACTGCCTGGCAATCGCCTCGGCCCCCAAGCTGTCGGCGCAGAACATCGCCTTCAACGAAGTGGCGCGCCAGGCGATCCTCACCGACCCGGAATTCCACGGCGGTTCGTTCCAGGAACACGGCGTGATCCCCAAGCGCGGGCTGATGCTGGCGCGGATGGTCGGGCACATCACCTACCTGTCCGACGACTCCATGGGCGAGAAATTCGGCCGTGGCCTCAAGAGCGAAAAGCTCAACTACGACTTCCACAGCGTCGAGTTCCAGGTCGAGAGCTACCTGCGCTATCAGGGCGAAGAGTTCTCCGGGCGTTTCGACGCCAACACGTACCTGTTGATGACCAAGGCGCTGGACTACTTCGATCCGGCGGCGAACTTCGACGATAACCTGGCGAAAACCTTCGCCAATGCCACCGCCAAGTTCTGCGTGATGTCGTTCACCACCGACTGGCGCTTCTCCCCGGCGCGCTCGCGGGAGCTGGTGGACGCGCTGATGGCCGCGCGCAAGGACGTCTGCTACCTGGAAATCGACGCGCCCCAGGGCCACGACGCCTTTTTGATCCCGATCCCGCGCTACCTGCAGGCGTTCGGCAACTACATGAACCGTATAACGCTGTGAGGACGCCATGAGAGCCGATCTGGACATCATCCAGGAATGGATCCCCGCCGGCAGCCGCGTGCTCGACCTGGGCTGCGGCAACGGCGAACTGCTGACCTGGCTGCGGGACAACAAACAGGTCACCGGCTACGGCCTGGAAAACGACCCGGACAACATCGCCGAATGCGTGGCCAAGGGCATCAACGTGATCGAGCAGGACCTGGACAAGGGCCTGGGCAACTTCGCCAGCAACAGCTTCGACATCGTGGTCATGACCCAGGCCCTGCAAGCGGTGCACTACCCGGACAAGATCCTCGACGAAATGCTGCGGGTCGGGCGCCAGTGCATCATCACCTTCCCCAACTTCGGCCACTGGCGCTGCCGCTGGTACCTGGCGAGCAAGGGCCGCATGCCGGTCTCGGATTTCCTGCCCTACACCTGGTACAACACGCCGAACATCCACTTCTGCACCTTCAAGGATTTCGAAGCGCTGTGCCGCGAACGTGAAGCCAAGGTCATCGATCGCCTGGCCGTGGACCAGCAGCACCGCCACGGGTGGGCGAGCAAGCTATGGCCTAATCTGTTAGGTGAAATAGGCATCTATCGGGTCAGCAGCCCAGGCCTTGCCGATCATCAGGTCGCGGTGTGAGCCTCCGGCCTTACCAGGAGCACGACATGAAACGTCTAGCGTTGTTTCTCATCACCGCTTGCCTGAGCGTTGGCGCCTTGGCCGCCGATGCCATCAAGGCCGAGCGGATGGAAAAATTCGGTGATATCACCGTGCACTACAACACCTTCAACTCCACGTTCCTGACACCGGAAATCGCCAAGGCTGCCGAGCTGACTCGCAGCAAGAACCAAGGCGTGATCAATGTTTCGGTGATCAAGGGCGGCAAGCCATTGATGGCCCAGGTCAGCGGCACGGTGAAGGACCTGACCAGCAAGACAGACCCCCTCACCTTCCGCCAGATCACCGAACAAGGCGCGATCTATTACATCGCCCAGTATCCAGTGGACCAACAGGAAACCCGCACCTTCGAGATCAAGGTGCAAACCGGCGACAAGGTCAACACCCTCAACTTCAACCAGGAACTGTTCCCGGGCCAATGATCAACCTTACCCAACTCGTACTGGCCAGCCACAACGCCGGCAAACTCAAGGAACTGCAGGCCATGCTCGGCGGGTCGGTGCAGCTGCGCTCGATTGGCGAATTCAGCCAGGTGGAACCGGAAGAGACCGGCCTGTCGTTCGTCGAGAACGCCATCCTCAAGGCCCGCAATGCCGCGCGCATCTCGGGCCTGCCGGCGCTGGCCGACGATTCCGGGCTGGCCGTGGACTTCCTCGGCGGCGCACCGGGCATTTACTCGGCCCGTTACGCTGACGGCAAAGGTGACGCGGCGAACAACGCCAAGCTGCTCGACGCCCTCAAGAATGTGCCCGAAGCCGAGCGCGGCGCGCAGTTCGTGTGCGTGCTGGCCCTGGTGCGCCATGCCGACGATCCGTTGCCGATCCTCTGCGAAGGCCTGTGGCATGGGCGCATTCTCACCGAAGCCAGCGGTGAGCACGGTTTTGGCTACGACCCGTTGTTCTGGGTGCCGGAGCGCAATTGCTCCAGCGCCGAGCTGGGGCCGGTGGAAAAGAACCAACTGAGCCACCGCGCCCGCGCCATGGCCCTGCTGCGTCAACGCCTGGGCCTGCAATGATCGACGACGCTCCCGCACCGCTGATCCATGGCGGTGTACAAACGCCTCGAGCGCCACTGCCGGTGCTGCCGCCCCTGGCGTTGTACGTCCACATACCGTGGTGCGTGCGCAAATGCCCGTATTGCGACTTCAACTCCCACACCGCCAGCCCGCAACTACCGGAAGAGGAATACGTCGACGCCCTGCTGGCCGACCTCGACCAGGATGTGCACGCGGTTTACGGTCGCCCGTTGAGCTCGATCTTTTTCGGTGGCGGTACCCCAAGCCTGTTCAGTGCCCAGGCCCTGGGGCGATTGCTCAAAGGTGTCGAGGCACGGATATCGTTCGCCCAGGACATTGAAATCACTCTGGAAGCCAACCCCGGTACGTTCGAGCAGGAAAAATTCATCGCTTACCGGGCCTTGGGCATCAACCGCCTGTCCATTGGCATCCAGAGCTTCCAGCAGGCCAAGCTCGAAGCCCTGGGCCGGATCCACAACGGTGACGAGGCAGTGCGCGCCGCCGGCATGGCCCGTCAGGCCGGGTTCGACAATTTCAACCTGGACCTGATGCATGGGCTGCCCGACCAGTCCCTCGACGACGCCTTGAGCGACCTGCGCCAGGCCATTGCCTTGAAGCCGACCCACCTGTCCTGGTACCAATTGACACTGGAGCCGAACACGGTGTTCTGGAACCAGGCGCCAACCTTGCCCGAAGACGACACGCTGTGGGACATCCAGGAAGCCGGGCAAGCCTTGCTGGCCGAACACGGTTACGCCCAATACGAAGTCTCGGCCTACGCCCAGCCCGGTCGGGCGGCGCGGCATAACCTCAACTACTGGAGCTTCGGCGACTTCATCGGCATCGGCGCCGGTGCCCACGGCAAGCTCAGCCATCCGGACGGGCGCATCGTGCGCACCTGGAAGACCCGCCTGCCCAAGGATTATCTCAACCCGGCCAAAAGCTTCCAGGCGGGCGAGAAACCCCTGGCCAATGAAGAACTGCCGTTCGAGTTCCTGATGAACGCCCTGCGCCTGACCGCAGGCGTGGAAGCGCGGCTGTACCCGGAACGCACCGGGCTGCCCCTGCAAAGCCTGGCCGAAGGCCGGCGCGAGGCCGAACAAAGCGGGTTGTTGCAGGTCGAACCGACACGTCTGGCGGCCACCGAGCGCGGACAGCTGTTTCTCAATGACTTGCTGCAGACATTTCTGAGCTGATCAACACAAGGAAATCGAATGGATCTGGTACTCGACCTGCTGGCCACCGTGTCCCGCTGGAGCCGCAGCAACCTGTCGGAAATCTCCCTGGCATTGGTAGGCTGCCTGCTGGTGCTGTTTGGTGCCGACATCAAGGGCTGGGTCGAACAACGCCTGGGCAGTATTGCCGGCGCCTTGCGCGTCCCGTTGATCGCCCTGCTGTGCATGATCGGCAGCGGCGCCGCACTGATCTATGCCACGCCGTGGATCGTCAGGGGCTTGAGCCAGTTCAACAACTACAGCCTGGCGCCGGTGCTGTTGGTGGTGCTGGTGTTGATTGGGGTTGTGGCGGATCGGCGCTGAACCGGCCACAACCTAAAGCAACTGTGGGAGCGAGCTTGCTCGCGATGAGGCCATAACATCCAACATCAATGTTGACTGCTATTGCCGCCATCGCGAGCAAGCTCGCTCCCACAGGGGATCCCATTTTCAACAGGATCTCAGGGTACTTACGCCACCTTCTCGAACTTCAGATCCCAAACCCCATGCCCGAGCCGTTCGCCACGGCGCTCGAACTTGGTGATCGGCCGTTCGGCCGGGCGTGGCACGCACTTGCCGTCTTCGGCCAGGTTGCGATAACCCGGGGCGACGTTCATCACTTCCAGCATGTACTCGGCGTAGGGTTCCCAGTCGGTGGCCATGTGCAGCACACCGCCGACCTTCAACTTGCTGCGCACCAGTTCAGCGAACGACGCCTGGACGATACGGCGCTTGTGGTGACGGCTTTTGTGCCAAGGATCCGGGAAGAACAGCATCAGCCGGTCAAGACTGTTGTCGGCCACGCAGCGATTGAGCACTTCGATGGCATCGCAATCGTAGACCCGCAGGTTGGTCAGCCCTTGGGTCAGCACGCCGTTGAGCAGCGCACCGACGCCGGGACGGTGGACCTCCACGCCAATGAAATCCTGCTCCGGCGAAGCCGCGGCCATTTCCAGCAACGAATGGCCCATGCCGAAGCCGATTTCCAGCGAGCGCGGGGCCGAGCGGCCAAACACCTGGTCAAAATCCACCGGCGCATCGGCCAGGGGCAGGACGAACAAAGGCGCACCCTGCTCCAGGCCGCGCTGCTGGCCTTCAGTCATGCGCCCGGCGCGCATCACGAAACTCTTGATGCGGCGGTGCTGGCGCTCTTCGCCTTCTTCCGGCAGGACCGGCGTGTCGTTCGATTCAGTCATCAATGGCTCTTACTTGATCAGACCATCCAGCGGCGAGGAGGCGCTGGCGTAAAGTTTTTTCGGCATGCGGCCGGCCAGGTACGCCAGGCGACCGGCGACGATAGCGTGCTTCATGGCTTCGGCCATCAGGACCGGCTGCTGGGCGTGGGCGATGGCGGAGTTCATCAGCACCGCTTCGCAGCCCAGCTCCATGGCAATGGTGGCGTCGGAGGCGGTACCGACACCGGCATCCACCAACACCGGGATCTTGGCTTCTTCGAGGATGATCTGCAGGTTGTACGGGTTGCAGATCCCCAGGCCAGTGCCGATCAGGCCGGCCAGCGGCATGACCGCGATGCAGCCGATTTCCGCCAGTTGCCGGGCAATGATCGGGTCATCACTGGTGTAGACCATCACGTCGAAACCTTCCTTGACCAGGGTCTCGGCGGCCTTGAGGGTTTCGATCACGTTGGGGAACAGGGTTTTCTGGTCCGCCAGCACTTCCAGCTTCACCAGATTGTGGCCGTCGAGCAGTTCACGGGCCAGGCGGCAGGTGCGCACGGCCTCGATGGCGTCGAAGCAACCGGCGGTGTTCGGCAGGATGGTGTAGCGATCCGGCGGCAGGATATCCAGCAGGTTCGGTTCGCCCGGGTTCTGGCCGATGTTGGTCCGGCGCACGGCGACGGTCACGATCTCGGCGCCCGAGGCCTCGATGGCCAGGCGGGTTTCTTCCATATCGCGGTATTTGCCGGTGCCTACCAGCAAGCGCGACTGGTAGGTACGACCGGCCAGGACGAAGGGCTTGTCGCTACGAACGATGCTCATGGGAAATCCTCTGTTGGGGTGAGGTTCTTGCGAAAGGCTGCGAAACCGAGGCGACTAGCCGCCACCGATGGCATGGACCACTTCGACCGAATCGCCGTCGTTCAACGTGGTTTCGGCGTGCTGGCTGCGCGGGACGATATCCAGATTGAGCTCCACCGCGACACGACGTCCGGCCAGTTCCAGACGGGTCAGCAGGGCCGCAACGGTTTCACCGTCGGGCAGTTCAAGGGGTTCGCCGTTCAACTGAATGCGCATGCCGGATGCCGCCATCATTTTTAGGGGCTGGCATTCTAGCCCGATCGGTCTGGGTGACCCAAGCCATTCGTCATGAAATGGACCGGCAGGTCAGCCCAGCCGCCAGGCGGCAAGCCCCAGGCACAACCAGCCGATCAGGAACGCCACGCCACCCAACGGGGTGATGATGCCCAGCTTGCTGATGCCTGTGAGCGTCAGCAGGTACAGGCTGCCGGAGAACAACAGGATGCCGATGACAAAGGAAATGCCGGCCCAGGTGACGATGCGCCCGGGAATATGCGTGGCCAGCAACGCTACACCTAGCAACGCCAGGGTGTGCACCAGTTGGTAGGTGACGCCGGTGTGGAAAATCGCCAGGTAATCGGCGCTCAGGCGGTTTTTCAAACCATGGGCGGCGAATGCCCCCAGCGCCACGCCTGTGAAACCGAAAAAAGCCGCCAGCATCAGAAAGCTACGCAACATGGGAACTCCAGTCAGACTCGGTGGACAGGGTCTGTATAATGGCCCGCTCGACGGGTTCGGCCAAGCCATCTCTATGCTGCGTACATTGTTTCGACGATTCCTCAAAGCCCTGCTCTGGTTCGCCGTCGGCAGCGTTGTGCTGGTGCTGCTGTTTCGCGTGGTGCCGCCGCCGTTCACGGCGCTGATGATCGAGCGCAAGGTTGAATCCTGGTTCGGCGGTGAACCGATCGACCTGCAACGCACCTGGCAGCCTTGGGACCAGATCTCCGACAGCCTCAAAGTCGCGGTGATCGCTGGCGAGGACCAGAAATTCCCCGAGCACTGGGGCTTCGACATCGGCGCGATCCAGGCCGCCTTCGCTCACAATGGCCGTGGCGGTTCGATTCGCGGCGCCAGCACCCTCAGCCAGCAAGTGTCCAAGAACCTGTTTCTCTGGTCGGGACGCAGCTGGCTGCGCAAAGGGCTGGAGGCCTGGTTCACCGCACTGATCGAAGTGCTCTGGCCCAAGCAGCGGATCCTTGAGGTGTACCTCAACAGCGTCGAGTGGGATGACGGTGTGTTTGGGGCGGAAGCGGCAGCACGGCATCACTTCCGCATCGGTGCCGACGCCCTGTCCCGCCAGCAGGCCAGCCTGCTGGCGGCGGTATTGCCCAACCCGCGGAAATGGAGCGCCAGCCGGCCGAGCCCCTATGTGCTACGGCGGGCGGGCTGGATTCGCCAGCAGATGAGCCAGTTGGGGGGCGACAGTTATTTGCTGGGGCTCAATCATGCGCGACGGGCGCCTTGGGCGCAGTAGACCAGACAGCGACATTCAACTGTGGGAGCGAGCTTGCTCGCGATGGCGGAGGGTCAGGCAGCATCGATGTTGAATGATAAGCCGCCATCGCGAGCAAGCTCGCTCCCACAGGGGGTCTGCGGCGAATCCAATAGTGAGCACACACAAAAACGCCCCGATCATCACTGATCGGGGCGTTTTTTATTACCGCTACCGCAGGTCAAGCCGCAATCGACACCTTGAGCTTGTTCATCGCGCTCTTCTCAAGCTGGCGAATCCGCTCGGCCGACACGTTGTACTTCTGCGCCAGGTCGTGCAGCGTGGCTTTTTCCTCGGCCAGCCAACGCTGGTAGAGGATGTCGCGGCTGCGTTCGTCCAGCACTTCCAGGGCTTCGTGCAGGTTGGTGTTGGAGTTGTCGCTCCAGTCGGCGTCTTCCAGTTGACGCGCCGGGTCGTACCGGTGGTCTTCCAGGTAGTTGGCCGGCGATTGGAAAGCGCTGTCGTCGTCCGCTTCAGCGGCCGGGTCGAAAGCCATGTCATGGCCGGTCAGGCGGCTTTCCATCTCGCGCACTTCCCGAGGCTCTACGCCCAGGCTTTCAGCCACGCGATGGACTTCTTCGTTGTTCAGCCAGGCCAGACGCTTCTTCTGGCTGCGCAGGTTGAAGAACAGCTTGCGCTGGGCCTTGGTGGTCGCGACTTTCACGATGCGCCAGTTGCGCAGGATGAACTCGTGGATTTCCGCCTTGATCCAGTGCACCGCAAACGACACCAGGCGCACGCCCATTTCCGGGTTGAAACGCTTGACCGCCTTCATCAGGCCGACGTTGCCTTCCTGGATCAGGTCGGCCTGGGCCAGCCCGTAGCCGGAATAGCTGCGGGCGATGTGTACAACAAAACGCAGGTGGGCGAGCACCATCTGCCGAGCCGCCTCAAGATCCTGCTCATAATAGAGACTCTCGGCCAGTTCACGCTCCTGCTCGGGCGTCAGCAATGGAATGCTGTTCACCGTGTGCACATAAGCCTCCAGGTTCGCACCCGGGACCAGAGCATAAGCAGGTTGCAAAGAAGTGGTCATACGAAAAAACCTCCGACTCACATAACTCGTGCAGTTCAGCACTGCGAAAATTGACCGGGAACCCTAAGACAAGTTCCCACAAAAACCGAAAGGTCAATACGCGCAAAAAACACTATTTTGGCGCAAGCTCACGCAAGTGGCGTGCGACCGCAATCCATGCACCGATATAACCCAACAGCACCGCGCCAAGCAAGAGCGACAGACCGTCGGCGACTGGCACTCCAGCCAGCGAAAAATCACTGCCGTACAAACCGGCCAGCCCCACTACCGCATCGTTCAGCCAGTCCAGGCCAAACGCCAATACGCCCCAGGACAGAATCCCGGCACCGAAGCCATACAGCGCCCCCATATAAAGGAAGGGCCTGCGTACATAACTGTCCGTACCGCCGACGAGTTTAATCACTTCTATCTCGGTGCGGCGGTTTTCAATATGAAGACGAATGGTATTGCCTATCACCAAAAGTAATGCAGAAACCAGCAGCACCGTCAGACCGAAGACAAACCGGTCGCCAAGCTTGAGGATCGCCGCAAGACGCTCGACCCAGACTAGATCAAGTTGCGCCTGTTGTACCTTCGGCAATTCGGAAAGTCTTTGTCTTAATGCTTCAAGGGCGGGCTTGTCGACCTCGTTCGGCGTCACCAGCACCACGCCCGGCAGCGGGTTTTCCGGCAACTCCTTGAGGGCGTCGCCCAGGCCGGACTGTTGCTGGAACTCTTCAAGCGCCTGCTCGCGGCCGATGTACTCGGCTTCGGCCACGCCCGGGATGGCCTTGATCTGCTCACGCAATGCCTGGCCTTCGCCGGGGCTGGCGTCCATCTGCAGGTACAGGGAAATCTGCGCCGCGCGCTGCCAGGAACCGCCCAGGCGCTCCACATTATTCAGCAATAATGACAGGCCCATGGGCAGGCTCAAGGCAACCGCCATCACCATGCAGGTAAAGAAGCTGCCGATGGGTTGCTTGCCCAGGCGCCGCAGGCTGTCCAGCAGGCTGGCGCGATGGCTTTCGATCCAGGCGCGCAGCAGCGTGGCGAAGTCCGGGCCGTCGTCATCGTCGCGTTTTTTCTTTTGCGGCTGCGGATCGGAGGCCTTCGGGGCCACGCGTTCGGCCACTTTCGGGCTGCGAGTCGCACTCATACGCCGGCCTCCCCGTCACCAATCAGGCGTCCGCGCTGCAAGGTGAGCATGCGGTGACGCATGCGCGCGATCAACGCCAGGTCGTGACTGGCGATCAGCACGCTGGTGCCCAGACGGTTGATGTCTTCGAACACGCCCATGATTTCCGCCGCCAGGCGCGGGTCGAGGTTACCGGTGGGTTCGTCCGCCAGCAGCAAGGCCGGGCGATGGACGATGGCGCGGGCGATGCCAACGCGCTGTTGCTGGCCGGTGGACAGGTCGCCCGGGTACAGGTCGGTCTTGTCCGACAGGGCCACGCGCTCCAGGGCCGAGTCCACGCGCTTGATGATCTCGGCCTTGGACAATCCGAGGATCTGCAACGGCAACGCCACGTTGTTGAACACGGTGCGATCGAACAGCAACTGGTGATTCTGGAACACCACGCCGATCTGCCGCCGCAGGTAGGGGATCTGGGCATTGCTGATGGTGCTCAGGTCCTGGCCGGCCAGCAGCAGCTTGCCAGTGGAAGGCCGCTCCATCGCCAGCAGCAGGCGCAGCAAGGTACTTTTACCGGCGCCGGAATGGCCGGTGACAAACAGAAACTCGCCCCGACGGACCCGAAAGCTCAGCTCATGCAAGCCGACGTGACCGTTCGGATAGCGTTTACCGACCTGTTCGAAACGAATCATGAATGCTCCCGTTCGGCAAACAGTGCCTGGACAAAGGGCTCGGCTTCGAAGGTGCGCAAGTCGTCGATGCCTTCGCCCACGCCGATGTAGCGAATGGGCAGGCCGAACTGCTTGGCCAGGGCGAAGATCACCCCGCCCTTGGCGGTGCCGTCGAGCTTGGTCAGGGCCAGCCCGGTCAGTTCGACGGTCTGGTTGAATTGCTTGGCCTGGTTGATAGCGTTCTGGCCGGTACCGGCGTCCAGCACCAGCAGCACTTCATGGGGCGCGTCGGCGTCGAGCTTGCCGATCACCCGGCGCACCTTCTTCAGTTCTTCCATCAGGTTGTCTTTGGTGTGCAGGCGACCGGCCGTGTCGGCGATCAGTACATCGATGCCACGGGCCTTGGCCGCTTGTACGGCGTCGAAGATCACCGAAGCGGAGTCGGCGCCAGTGTGCTGGGCGATCACCGGGATCTTGTTACGCTCGCCCCACACTTGCAGCTGTTCGACCGCGGCGGCGCGGAAGGTGTCGCCGGCGGCCAGCATGACTTTCTTGCCTTCGAGCTGCAGCTTCTTGGCCAGCTTGCCGATGGTGGTGGTCTTGCCAGCGCCATTGACGCCAACGACCAGGATCACGAACGGCTTGTTCTGCGAAGCGATCACCAGCGGTTTTTCCACCGGCTTGAGCAGGCTGGTCAACTCGCCTTGCAGGGATTTGTACAGGGCGTCGGCGTCGGTCAGCTGTTTACGCGCGACCTTCTGGGTCAGGCTCTGGATGATCACCGAGGTGGCCTCGACACCGACATCGGCGGTGAGCAGGCGGGTCTCGATGTCTTCCAGCAACTCGTCATCGATGACTTTCTTGCCCAGGAACAGGCTGGCCATGCCTTCGCCGATGCTGGCGCTGGTCTTGGACAGGCCCTGCTTGAGGCGGGCGAAGAAGCCGACTTTGCTCTCTTCGACAGTGCGCGCGGGCTCGGTCAAGGCCGGAACTTCAGCCGGGGCAGGTTCTGGCTCGGGGACGCTTTGAGGAACGGCAGGCGCAACGACCGCCACCGGAGCTTCGACAATAGGGGCCGCGACCGGTGCATCGACAGGTTGCGTCGGTGCCGGAATCGGTGGGGGAATATGCGCAGCTTCATCCTCGACCAGCGCGACCGGCTCTTCCGCCACTGGCAAGCTCAACCAGGGAGTGTGCCCGGCGGGCGGGGTCAGCGGCTGTTCGGCCACTGGCTCAGGCGCGCGTTCAGGTTCGACCGGTTGCAGCACCGGCTCGGTGATCGGCAGGACGATGGGCGCGGCCTCTTCGACCACTGCCTCGGCGGCGGGCTCGGGCAGCGCTTGTGGCTGTTCGACGACGGTATCCTGCGGCTTCTTGCGCAGCCATCCGAACAGGCCTTTTTTCTCGCCAGCCGCAGCTGGGGTCTTCTTGTCGTCGTTGGAACCAAACATGGAGGACGGCTATCTCACGGTAGCGACGCGCCACGAGGGCGCCTCGGTGATAAATATTCAATGCTGAACAGACTGCGTTTCATCCAGCTTGTTCACGCGCAACATTTTGTCGAAGCGTCCCCGGGACGCCTCAAAGTCGATTTTTTCGAAGGACTGGTACGGCATCATCGGCGAAAACGCCGGGATCAACGCGCAAACCCAGCGTTTCTCCAGAGAACCCAGACAACCCCGGGCCGATAAAAGGCCCGATAGGCGTGGCCGCCAGTAAAACGGATCAGTATCCTAGCACCTCCTCGCCCGCTGAGGCTAAGACCTAGCAGGCAACCCAACAGGTTTAAACACGAATGAATGCTCTTGCCCGCCGCGCCGCAGGCCTGCTGCTCAGCACAGTTTGTCTGCCTCTTTCAGCCTTGGCTGCCGACCCACAACCCACCCATGAATTCACCCTCGACAACGGCCTGAAGGTCGTCGTGCGCGAAGACCATCGGGCGCCAGTGGTGGTGTCCCAGGTCTGGTACAAGGTGGGCTCCAGCTACGAAACGCCAGGCCAGACCGGTTTGTCCCACGCCCTTGAGCACATGATGTTCAAGGGCAGTGAAAAAGTCGGCCCCGGCGAAGCGTCGCTGATCCTGCGCGACCTGGGTGCCGAAGAGAACGCCTTCACCAGCGACGACTTCACCGCCTACTACCAGGTGCTGGCCCGCGACCGCCTGGGCGTGGCCTTCGAGCTGGAAGCCGACCGCATGGCCAGCCTGCGCCTGCCGCCGGAGGAGTTCAGCCGCGAGATCGAGGTGATCAAGGAAGAGCGCCGCATGCGCACCGACGACAAGCCCATGTCCAAGGCGTATGAGCGCTTCAAGGCCATGGCTTACCCGGCCAGCGGCTACCACACGCCGACCATCGGCTGGATGGCCGACCTGGACCGGATGACCGTCGAGGAACTGCGTCACTGGTACCAATCCTGGTATACCCCGAACAACGCGACCCTGGTGGTGGTCGGCGACGTGACGCCGGACGAGGTCAAAACCCTGGCCCAGCGCTATTTCGGCCCGATTGCCCGGCGTGCGGTGCCGGTCGCGAAAATCCCCCTGGAGCTGGCCGAACCCGGCGAACGGCAGATCACCCTGCATGTGCAGACCCAACTGCCCAGCGTGATGCTGGCCTTCAACGTGCCGAGCATCGCCACCGCGCCGGACAAGGCGTCGGTCAACGCGCTGCGGCTGATCTCGGCGTTGCTGGACGGCGGCTACAGCGGCCGGATCCCGACCCAGCTGGAGCGCGGCGAAGAGTTGGTGTCCGGCGGTTCGTCGAACTACGACGCCTTCACCCGCGGCGACACGCTGTTCACCCTGTCGGCGACGCCCAACACGCAGAAAAACAAAACCCTCGCCCAGGCCGAAGCGGGCTTGTGGCGCTTGCTTGAGCAGTTGAAAACCACGGCCCCGACCGCCGACGAACTGGAACGCGTGCGCGCCCAGGTCATCGCCGGCCTGGTGTATGAGCGCGACTCGATCACCAGCCAGGCCACCGCCATCGGCCAGTTGGAAACCGTCGGCTTGTCCTGGAAGCTGATGGACACCGAACTCGCCGAATTGCAAAGCGTGACCCCGCAAGACATCCAGAAGGCAGCCCAGCTGTATTTCACCCGCTCGCGCCTGAGCGTTGCGCACATCCTGCCCGAGGAGAAAGCTCATGAATGAGCGCAAATCATCACGCCTGGTGCTGATCGGCCTGGTTTTGCTCGCCTTGGCCTGCGCCCTGGCCTTTTACCTGTCGCCTTCAAGCAACTCCGACGCCAGCCAGGCATTGGACAAGGCCAAGTCCGGGAACAAGCTGCAATCGTTGGCCGAACTGGACGACAAGGCGCCCAGCCGGCGCCAGCTCGACGTACAAACCTGGAAAACCGCTGACGGCGCCAAGGTGCTGTTCGTCGAAGCCCGGGAATTGCCAATGTTCGACCTTCGCCTGACCTTCGCCGCCGGCAGCAGCCAGGACGGCGACGCCCCCGGCCTCGCCCTGCTGACCAACGCCATGCTCAACGAAGGCGTGGCCGGCAAGGACGTCGGCGCCATCGCCCAAGGTTTCGAAAGCCTCGGCGCAGACTTCGGCAACGGTGCCTACCGGGACATGGCCGTAGCGTCCCTGCGCAGTCTCAGCGCAGCCGACAAGCGTGAACCGGCCTTGAAGCTGTTTGCCGAAGTCGTCGGCAAACCGACCTTCCCCGCCGACTCCTTCGCCCGGATCAAGAACCAGATGCTGGCCGGTTTCGAGTACCAGAAACAGAACCCCGGCAAACTGGCGGGCCTGGAACTGATGAAGCGCCTGTACGGCGAGCATCCTTATGCCCACTCCAGCGACGGCACCGCCGACAGCATCCCAGCGATCACCCTGGCCCAGGCCCGGGCTTTCCACGCCAAGGCCTACGCTGCCGGCAACGCAGTGATTGCGTTGGTGGGGGATTTGTCCCGCGCCGAAGCCGAAGCGATTGCCAACCAGGTGTCCGCCGCCCTGCCCAAGGGCTCGGCCCTGGCGAAAACCCCGCCACCGATGGAGCCGAAGGCGAGCATCGGGCACATCGAGTTCCCGTCCAAGCAGACCAACCTGATGCTCGCGCAACTGGGCATCGACCGCGACGATCCGGACTATGCCGCGGTGTCCCTGGGCAACCAGATCCTCGGCGGCGGTGGCTTCGGCACGCGACTGATGACTGAAGTTCGCGAAAAACGCGGCCTGACCTACGGCGTGTATTCCGGGTTCACGGCGATGCAGGCCCGCGGCCCGTTCATGATCAACCTGCAAACCCGTGCCGAGATGAGCGAGGGCACCTTGAAACTGGTGCAGGACGTGTTCGCCGACTACCTCAAGAACGGTCCGACCCAGAAAGAACTCGATGACGCCAAGCGTGAGTTGGCCGGCAGTTTCCCGCTGTCCACCGCCAGCAATGCCGACATCGTCGGCCAGCTCGGCGCCATGGGCTTCTATGACTTGCCGCTCAGCTATCTGGAAGACTTCATGCGCCAATCCCAGGAACTGACGGTCGAGCAGGTCAAGGCCGCGCTGAACAAACACCTGAGTACCGATAAAATGGTCATCGTCACCGCCGGCCCGAGCGTGCCGCAAAAGCCGTTGCCGCCCCCTACTGACAAACCTGCCGAGCAGCCGCTCGGGGTTCCGGAGCACTAATGGCCCGCCCATCGAATTCCAGCAAGAAACCCGTGCACAACGGTGTGAACCAGTTGCGCATCATCGGCGGCGAATGGCGCAGCCGGCGCCTGAGCTTCCCGGATGCCCCGGGGTTGCGCCCCACCCCGGACCGCGTGCGGGAAACCCTGTTCAACTGGCTCGCGCCCTACGTGGCAGGTGCCCGGGTGCTCGACCCGTTCGCTGGCAGCGGCGCGCTGTTTCTCGAAGCCCTGTCCCGTGGCGCCGCCATGGGCCAGGCGCTGGACGCCAGCAACCTGGCGGTCTCTAGCCTCAAGGAACACCTGGGCACCCTGCGTTGCACCGTCGGTCAGGTGCAAACGGCCGACGCGCTGCGTTACCTGAACAGCCAACCGGCGGCGCCTTTCGACCTGGTGTTCCTGGACCCGCCTTTCAACCAGAACCTGTTGCCGACGGTCTGCGCCTTGCTCGAGGAACGTCAGTGGCTAGCGGAGGATGCCTGGGTCTACACTGAAAGCGAGACTGCCCCGTCCACCCTGGGCTTGCCGGGCAACTGGCGCTTGCACCGCGAGCAGAAATCCGGGCGGGTGTATTACGCGTTGTGGCAGCGTTTGGCAAAGGACATGGGCTGAACGGCTGCCCCGTGCATCGAGAATAATAATGATGTCCGCCGCATCTGAACGTTTCGTCCCTGCCCCGGGCCTTGGCAACCCGCATCTGCAAACCTTGTGGGGCCCCTTGTGGCGCCAGACCACCCACATCGAGCGTCAACGCGAGCGCCTGTGGCTGGAAGACGGTGACTTCCTCGACCTCGACTGGCACGGCCCCCACAGCGCCAAAGCGCCACTGGTGCTGGTGCTGCACGGGTTGACGGGCTCGTCCAACTCGCCTTACGTGGCCGGGTTGCAGCAGGCACTCGATCGCCAGGGCTGGGCCAGCGCGGCCTTGAACTGGCGCGGCTGCTCGGGCGAGCCGAACCTGCTGCCCCGCAGCTATCACTCGGGCGTCAGCGAAGACCTGGCCGCCGCCATCGCCCACTTGCGCGCCCGACGGCCCTTGGCGCCGCTGTTTGCGGTGGGTTACTCACTGGGCGGCAATGTGTTGCTCAAGCATTTGGGGGAAGCCGGCCGCGACAGCCAGTTGCAAGGGGCGGTGGCGGTCTCGGTACCGTTTCGCCTCGACCAGTGCGCCGATCGCATCGGCCAGGGGTTTTCCAAGTTTTACCAGGCGCACTTCATGCGACAGATGGTGGCCTACGTGCGCAACAAGCAACGCCAATTCCAGCACGACGGACGCCACGAAGGCCTGGCGACCCTGGCGGCGCTTGGCCCGCTGGAAAACATGCGCACCTTCTGGGACTTTGACGGCCGGGTGACCGCACCGCTGCACGGGTTCTCCGATGCGGCGGACTACTACCGCCGTGCCTCCAGTCGCTATTTCATGGCCGGCATCAGCACACCGACCCTGGTCATCCAGGCCGCCGACGATCCTTTTGTATTTCCCCACAGCCTGCCCGAACCCGGCGAGTTATCCGCCTCGACCCAACTTGAACTGCACGCCCGGGGCGGGCATGTGGGTTTTGTCGACGGAACCCTGCGGCGCCCGGGGTATTACCTGGAGCGGCGGATTCCTGATTGGCTGGCCAGCCTGGGGCGCGGCTGACGATTCGCAGACAACACAAATCCCTGTGGGAGCGAGCTTGCTCGCGATAGCGGTGTAGCAGCGACATTGAAGTTGTCTGACACACCGCCATCGCGAGCAAGCTCGCGCCCACAGAGACTTGGGGGTGTGAGCGTTATTCGCCCTTCGCCACGCCCCGCTGGGGATCATTGATCCATTCACTCCATGAGCCGGCGTACAGCCGCCCCAAGGGATACCCTGCCAGGCACAAGGCAAACAGGTTGTGGCACGCCGTCACACCGGAGCCGCAGTACGCCACCAGGTCGGTGGGCGAACGCTCGCCCAGCTTTTCGGTGAAGCGTTGCTTGAGCAGGTCAGCCGGCAAGAAGCGGCCATCGGCACCCAGGTTGTCGGTGAACGCTGCGCACTGGGCGCCCGGGATATGCCCGGCCACCGGGTCGATCGGCTCGACTTCGCCCTTGAAACGCGGCAACGCCCGGGCATCCAGCAGGGTCATGGCCGATTCACCGAGGCGTTGTTGCAGCGCTTGCGCATTGATCAGCAGGCTCGCATCCGGCGTACCCGTGAAAGTCCCGCGGCTGTTCTGCGGCGGATCCAGGCTCAAGGGCAAGCCGGCGGCATGCCAGGCCTTGAGCCCACCGTCGAGGATGTACACGCCATCGCGCTTGCCCAGCCAGGCCAGCAACCACCAGGCCCGCGCGGCATAAGCGCCGGGGCCGTCGTCGTACAGCACGACGTCGCTGTCGTTATCCAGCCCCCAAGCCTTGAGGCGCTCGATCAAGGCCTCGGGCTCGGGCAGCGGATGACGCCCGGTCACGCCTTTGGTCACCGGCCCGCTCAGGTCGCGCTCAAGGTCCGCGAACGACGCCCCGGCAATGTGGCCCTCGGCATAACTGCGCTGGCCGTAATCCGGGTCCTCCAAGGCAAAACGACAATCGAGGATGACCAGTCCGGGCCGTGATCGCCGCTGTTCGAGGGATTGGGGGCTGATGAGTTGCGCGATGGGCATGGTGAGCTCCTGTGGCTAAGTCGGGGATCGGTTCCTACTGCCCTTCCTCCAGGGTCTGGGCCAGGGGGACGTAATATTCCTTGAACAATGCATCCACCGCCTCGCGGGCCTGATCGGTCACGAAACCGGCCTCCAGCACCAGCACCTGATAGACGCCGCGCTTGATGGCCTGCTCACTCAGGTGGCTGAAATTCTCCCGCGTGGTGCACAAGAACCGCACCCAGGACGTGAGGATGATCCAGGCGTTGAGGGTCAGGGACTCGATCTGCACCCGGTCCATCTTCAGGATGCCGGCGGCAACGAAACCCTCGTAGATCGCGGTGCCGTGGATCAGGCAGCGCTGGGAAAACCGACGATAGCGGGCCGCAAGGTCCGGATCGCTGTCGAGCAGATGCTCCAGGTCCCGGTGCAGGAAGCGGTAGCGCCACATGGCCGCCAGCAGTTCCTGCAGATAGAAGCGCTTGTCATCCACCGTGGCCGCCCGGCCCTGGGGCGGACGCAGGAAGCTGTCCACCTGGTTCTCGTATTCACTGAACAGCACGGCGATGATCGCCTGCTTGTTGGGGAAGTGGTAATAGAGATTGCCCGGGGACATGTCCATGTGGGCGGCGATGTGATTGGTGCTGACGCTGCGCTCACCCTGTTGGTTGAACAGCTCGAGGCTGTTTTGCACGATGCGCTCGCTGGTTTTCATTCGTGGGGCCATGGTTTGGGCTTTAATTCGACGAAGGCATTGATCGGCATCTTACGACCTATCGGTCACAGGAAAAACCCACAGCCGTTGCGGATGTCATTGACTTTCTAGAGTACAAGCTCTAGAAAACACCCATTCTAATAATATCCGGTGCCTGACGATGCCTGCCGACGTTGCCTACCTGCACGAGTCTCAACAACAACTGGACGAGCTGCGGTCGCTCTTCGATGCCCAACGCCAGGCCTACGTCGCTCATCCGATGCCCCCGGCCGAACAGCGCCGACAATGGCTCAAGGCATTGCGCGAAGTATTGAGCAATGAACGACAAGCCTTGATCGACGCCATCAGCCAGGATTTCAGCCACCGCAGCGCCGACGAGACACTGTTGGCCGAGCTGATGCCAAGCCTGCACGGCATCCATTACGCCAGCCGGCACCTCCAGGGGTGGATGAAACCCTCCCGGCGCAAGGTAGGCATGGCCTTTCAACCGGCCTCAGCCAAAGTGATCTATCAGCCGTTGGGCGTGGTCGGGGTCATTGTGCCGTGGAATTACCCGTTGTTCCTGGCCATCGGGCCGCTGGTAGGGGCGTTGGCGGCGGGCAACCGGGTGATGCTCAAGCTCAGTGAATCGACACCGGCGACCGGCCTGCTGCTCAAGCAATTGCTGGCCCGGGTCTTCCCCCAGGACCTGGTGTGTGTGGTGCTCGGCGAGGCAGAGGTGGGCATGGCGTTTTCCAAGCTGCCCTTCGATCACCTGTTGTTCACCGGTGCCACCAGCATCGGCAAGCATGTCATGCGCGCCGCTGCCGAAAACCTGACCCCGGTCACCCTGGAGCTGGGTGGGAAATCGCCGGCCATCGTGTCGGTCGATGTACCCATCAAGGACGCCGCCGAACGCATTGCCTTCGGCAAAACCCTGAATGCCGGGCAAACCTGTGTCGCCCCGGACTACGTGCTGGTGCCGCAGAACCGCGTCGGCGAGTTCGTCGAGGCGTATCGCGAGGCAGTTCGCGGGTTTTATCCGACCCTGGCGGACAACCCGGACTACACCGCCGTCATCAACGAACGACAACTAGCGCGGCTCAACGGCTACATCAGCGACGCCACCGGCAAGGGCGCGTTGCTGATCGAGCTGTTCGAGCAAGGCCAGGGCCGTCGCATGGCCCACAGCCTGCTGCTCAACGTCAATGATGAGATGACCGTCATGCAGGACGAGATCTTCGGCCCGCTGTTGCCCATCGTGCCCTATGACAATCTCGACCAAGCGTTTGCCTACATCAATCAGCGCCCTCGCCCGCTGGCGCTCTACTACTTCGGCTACAACAAGGCCGAACAGCATCGCGTGCTCCACGAAACCCACTCCGGCGGCGTCTGCCTGAACGACACGCTGTTGCATGTCGCCCAGGATGACATGCCGTTCGGCGGCATCGGGCCCTCGGGCATGGGGCATTACCATGGGCATGAGGGCTTCCTGACCTTCAGCAAGGCCAAAGGCGTGCTGACCAAACAGCGATTCAACGCAGCGAAGCTGATTTATCCGCCTTACGGCAAGCCTTTGCAGAAACTGATCCAGAAGCTGTTTGTCCGCTGACGCGCGTCTTTTTCCGGGTAAATCACAATAATGAATCCCAGCCTCACCGATACCCCCGCGCTGTCACGGCGCGGCCTGCTGAAATTCAGCCTCGGCGCCAGTGCCTTCCTGGCCACCGTCGGGCTGGGCGCCAGCCTGAGCGGTTGCTCGCCAAGCCAACCGGCCGCCGGCCTGGCGGCCCTGCGCGACAGCGACCTGGCGTTTTTACGCGCCGTCATCCCGGTGATGCTGGACGGCGCAATGGCCGTCGGGCAGCTCCCCGCCGCCACTGACGCGACCCTGGGCAGCCTGGACAGAACCCTGGCCCACTTGTCCCCCGCCATGCTCAAGCTCACGCACCAGCTGTTCGATGTGCTCACGCTGGGCGTCACCCGTGGCCCCCTGACCGGGGTTTGGGGGGCGTGGGAAAACGCCAGCATCGATGACATCCGCCAGTTCCTCGATCGGTGGGAAAACAGTTCGCTGGACCTGCTGCGACAAGGTCACAGCTCGTTACTGCAATTGGTGATGATGGCCTGGTACAACCGCCCCGAGGCGTGGGCGCATTGCGGGTATCCAGGACCGCCAACGGTCTGAAAGCCAGACCAGGCCCCTGTGGGAGCGGGCTTGCTCGCGAAAGCGGTGTGTCAGCTTGCATAAATGTTGAATGTACAACCGCATTCGCGAGCAAGCCCGCTCCCACAGGGTTCTTCATCGTCAACTCATAACAATAAGAGAGCCCCGAACATGCCCGTACCCGATCCCTTCCGCGAAGGCCTCGCCCGTGGCTGGACCACCTACAACGGCGCGCAGTTGACCGAGGACCTGACCCTGGAAGCGGACGTGGCCATCATCGGCAGCGGTGCCGGTGGCGGCACTACGGCGGAAATCCTCAGCGCTGCCGGCTACCAGGTGTTGCTGATCGAGGAAGGACCGCTCAAGACCAGCCATGACTTCAAGCTGCTCGAAGACCAGGCCTACAGCAGCCTGTACCAGGAAGGCCTTGGGCGCATGAGCAAGGACGGCGCCATCACCATTCTCCAGGGCCGGGCGGTCGGTGGCACGACGCTGATCAATTGGACCTCCAGCTTCCGCACACCCGACCAGACCCTCGATCACTGGGCCGCCGAGCACAACGTCAAGGGCCACGGCCGCGCTGAAATGGCACCCTGGTTCGAACAGATGGAACAGCGCCTGGGTGTGGCGCCGTGGCTCGTTCCGCCCAACGCCAACAACGACGTGATCCGCAAAGGCTGCGAACAGCTTGGCTACGCCTGGCACGTCATCCCGCGCAATGTCCGCGGCTGCTGGAACCTGGGCTATTGCGGCATGGGCTGCCCGACCAACGCCAAGCAGTCGATGCTGGTCACCACCATCCCGGCCACGCTGGACAAGGGTGGCGCGCTGCTTTACCTGGCGCGGGCCGAGCGCCTGACGATCAAAAACGATGCCGTCGTAGGCCTTGAGTGCCAGGCCATGGACGAGGGTTGCGTGGCGCCGACCGGGCGGCGCATCACCGTCAAGGCGCGGCACTACGTGCTGGCGGGCGGCGGCATCAACAGCCCGGGCCTGCTGCTGCGCTCGGCTGCGCCCGACCCGCACGAGCGCTTGGGCAAGCGCACCTTCCTGCACCTGGTGAACATGTCCGCCGGGCAATTCGACGAGGTCATCAACCCGTTCTACGGTGCGCCGCAATCGATTTATTCGGATCACTTCCAATGGCAGGACGGGGCCACCGGCAAGATGGCCTACAAGCTCGAAGTCCCGCCCTTGCACCCGGCCCTCGCTACCACGTTATTGGGCGGGTTCGGCCCCGAGAACGCTTTGCACATGTCCCGACTGCCCCACACCCACGCCATGCTCGCGCTGTTGCGCGACGGTTTTCACCCAGACAGCCCCGGGGGCCGCGTCGAGTTGCGTAGCGACGGCACGCCCGTGCTCGACTACCCCGTTTCGCCGTATACCTGGGACGGCCTGCGCCGGGCCTTCCACAGCATGGCCGAGATCCAGTTCGCCGGCGGCGCCAAGGCGGTGATGCCCCTGCACAACGACGCCCGCTACGTGAAGACCCTGGCCGAGGCCCGCACGCTGATCGACGGGCTCGACCTGGCCTTGTATCGCACGCGCCTGGGCAGTGCCCACGTGATGGGTGGCTGCGCCATGGGTGAAGACCCGACAACCGCCGTCACCGACAGCCTGGGCCGCCATCACCAACTGGGCAACCTGTCGATCCATGACGGCTCGCTGTTTCCCACCAGCATCGGCGCCAACCCACAATTGTCGGTGTACGGGCTGACCGCGCAATTGGCGACGGCCCTGGCCGAACGCCTGAAAAACCCATGAGCTACGTATTGAAAAAACAACGCCCCCGTGGCGAGGGAGCTTGCTCCCGCTTGAGCGCGAAGCACTCACAGAATGGGCCTGCTGCGCAGCCCAGCGGGAGCAAGCTCCCTCGCCACGGGTTTACCGAACGTGTGAATATCCGGATTATTCGCAGCGTCTATAGTGCTTTCTTATCCAACAGCCGACTTGGCCGACCGAGAAGGCTGCGATACCATCCGACTCCCCAACGGACTCCCGCCAGGACGACGCGATGAACCGAGTGTTGTACCCAGGTACCTTCGACCCTATTACCAAGGGCCATGGCGATCTGGTCGAACGCGCCGCGCGCCTGTTCGACCATGTGATCATTGCCGTCGCCGCCAGCCCCAAGAAGAACCCGCTGTTCCCGCTGGAGCAACGTGTGGAACTGGCCCGCGAGGTCACCAAGCACCTGCCCAACGTGGAAGTGGTCGGCTTTTCGACGCTGTTGGCCCACTTCGCCAAGGAAAAGAACGCCAATGTGTTCCTGCGCGGCCTGCGCGCGGTCTCGGACTTCGAGTACGAGTTCCAACTGGCCAACATGAACCGCCAATTGGCACCGGACGTCGAGAGCCTGTTCCTGACACCGTCGGAGCGCTACTCCTTCATTTCCTCGACCCTGGTACGGGAAATTGCGGCGTTGGGCGGTGATATCACCAAGTTCGTCCACCCGGCCGTGGCCGATGCGCTGACCCTGCGCTTCAAGAAATAACCGGCTGGCGCTGCGAGCTACCTCGCAGCGCAGCGCAGTCCATCGCGCCCGCGTGCACTGCGCTCGCCAATGCGGCACAATTGCGCCCATACGTTTTTCAGATGCCCGGGCCCAACGCCCCGGCAGGAGCCTGCATGTCCCTGATCATCACCGACGACTGCATCAATTGCGACGTCTGCGAACCCGAATGCCCGAACGAGGCCATTTCCCAAGGCGAGGAGATCTACGTCATCGACCCGAACCTGTGCACCCAGTGCGTCGGCCATTACGACGAACCCCAGTGCCAGCAGGTTTGCCCGGTCGATTGCATCCCGCTGGACGAGGCTCATCCGGAGACGGAAGAGCAGTTGATGGCGAAATATCGCAGGATTACTGGCAAGGCTTGAGCCAGGTGGCTTTGCAGTGTTTGTGCCGGCCCTATCGCGAGCAGGCTCGCTCCCACAGGGATTCGCTGTGCTCACATAATTTGTGTCTTGAGCAAAATCCCTTGTGGGAGCGAGCCTGCTCGCGATAGGGCCATCAGTTGCACCCAAGATCCAACAGCCTGCCTCACTCCTGCCGCTCAAACCCCTCCCCCACACACCCCAGGCACCGCACGAACGTGGCCTTCGCCGGGTCCACCACCAACGCTTTCCCCGCATCGCCGACCCCGCCGCCCAGCGCGGTAAAGGGCAACGACACCACGAATGCCCCAGCCCCGATCACCGTGGCGGCGAGCAGCAGTGGGCGGGCGATCAGCAGATCACCGATCATGGCAAAAGCCGGCGGATTCTGGATGGTGTAGCGCGGGTCGCCGCTGCCACTGTTCGCCAGGGCAGGCAAACCGACACTCAGCAGCAGCGCTAGAACGACAGGTCGAAGCACTTTCATCGGACGATCCTTCGGCTAAAGCAGTTGATTACTGACTATAGACCGTCGGACGCATCAGCTCTGGCAGCGCGGACACCAGACACTGGCGCGCTGGCCCAGGCGGATTTCCCGCAGCCCCGTGCCACAGACCTTGCACAGTTCCCCGCCCCGACCGTAGACGAACAGCTCCTGCTGGAAATAGCCGGGCTGGCCATCCCCACCGATGAAGTCCCGCAACGTGGTGCCGCCGCGCTCGATGGCATGGGCGAGGATGCGCTTGATCTCGATCGCCAGCTTCAGGTAACGCGCCCGGGAAATGCCTCCGGCGGCCCGACGCGGGTCGATCCCGGCGGCGAACAGTGCCTCGGTCGCATAGATATTGCCCACGCCCACCACCACCGCGTTGTCCATGATGAACGGTTTGACCGCCATGGAGCGCCCCCGCGAAAGCTGGAACAACCGCTCGCCGTCGAACAGGTCGGTCAACGGCTCGGGGCCGAGGCGAATCAACAGTTCGTGATTGAGCGGGTCGAGGCTCCAGAGCATCGCGCCGAAGCGCCGAGGGTCGGTGTAGCGCAAGGCCAGGCCGGACTCCAGCTCGATGTCCACGTGCTCGTGCTTGAGGGCGGGCATGCCGACCTCCACCAGGCGCAGGTTGCCGGACATGCCCAGATGGCTGATCAACGTGCCGACCTCGGCATTGATCAACAGGTACTTGGCCCGCCGCTCCACCTGCACGATGCGCTGGCCCGAGAGCCGCACGTCGAGGTCTTCCGGGATCGGCCAGCGCAGGCGGCGGTCGCGGACCACCACGCGACTGACCCGCTGGCCTTCAAGATGGGGCGCGATGCCGCGACGGGTGGTTTCGACTTCCGGCAGTTCTGGCATGGGGTTCTCGCGTCAGGCGACGCCGCGCACTCAACGAGAGGCGAGGTCGCGAATTTCCTGTTTCTGGGTCTGGAAGTCGTATTCCGACAACCCGATGTAGTCGAGCACCAGGCTGCCGACGCTATCCCACTCATGGTCTTCGGCCTGATTGCCGAGCACCCGGTGGGACGCACAGATGTTCTCGGACATCTTCAGGATCGCCAGCAGGTTTTTCAACTGGCTGTTGTTACGTGAAGAGTCGTCGCTGAACACCGCCAGAGCGTTGTGGTGGTTGGCGATGGCCTGGCTGACGTGATCCGGCAGGCGCCAGGATTTGGAGGTGTAGTAACCGACCACCGCATGGTTGGTGTTGAACACCCGGTTCTCGGTGTCCACCACCCGGCACTCGGCGCTGGCACTGGCGTAGGCCTCCTCCAGCACGCTCATGTAGTTGGGGAACTGCTTGAGCATCAACGGCACGCCGCAATCGTGGAACAACCCCAAGGCATAGGCTTCGTCACCGTTCTCCAGGCCGACACGCTTGGCCAGGGTCAGGCAGGTCATCGCCACGTCCTGGGCCGTATCCCAGAAGCGGTTCAGGGTCACGATGGCGTCGTCGTGCAGCTCGCCCTTGATCGACTGCGCATTGATCAGGTTGATGATCGAACGGCTGCCCAGCAGGTTCACCGCGCGCTGGATCGAGGTGATCTTGTTGCGCAGGCCGTAATACGGCGAGTTGACGATCTTGAGCAAGGCTCCCGAGAGACCCGGGTCCTGGGAGATCAATTTGGCGATGGTCTCCAGGTCCGGGTCGGGCATGTACTGTTCCATCTGCAGATCCACCATGATCTGCGGCTGGGGCGGCACACTGATCCCTTGCAGGGACTGTTGGATCTGTTCGGCGGAAAGTTCTTTGGACATGAGTACACACTCTGGGTCAGGCGGGGATTCTAACCCTTAAAGATGGATCCGATACACCGCCGGGTAGATCGGCGGAACTTTCATCCAGACATCGGCTTCGGACTTTACAGGGCCGACAGCCAAGCCTGCCTGCAGGCTTGAGTCGGCAGTCCAGTCACTCAGCTTGAGGAGATTTTTTCATGCCAGGCTCCCTGAACAACAAACGTGTCGCCATCCTGGTGACCGACGGTTTTGAACAAGCCGAACTGACCGGCCCCCAGCAGGCGCTGGAACAGGCCGGCGTCAAGGTGGACATCGTTTCGGCCCGCGAAGGCCAGGTCAAGGGCTGGAACCATGATCAGCCGGCCGACGACTTCCCGATCGACCTGACCTTCAAGGCCGCCAATGTCGAGCAATACGACGCCGTGGTGCTGCCCGGTGGTGTGCAGAACTCCGACACCATCCGCATCGACCCCGATGCGCAGAAACTGGTCAAGGGCTTCGAGGCGGCGGGCAAGCCCATTGCGGTGATCTGCCATGGTGGCTGGCTGCTGGTGTCGAGCGGGCTGGTCAAGGGCAAGACCATGACCAGCTACAAGACCCTCAAGGATGACCTGGTCAACGCCGGCGCGAACTGGGTTGACGAGGAAGTGGTCAAGGACGGCACGTTGATCAGCAGCCGCCAGCCCGATGACATCCCGGCATTCAACCGCGAGTTGCTCAGCGCGTTGTCCGCCTGAAGCCTGCTCGATACCGTGGCGAGGGAGCCAGCTCCCTCACCACATGTCCACCACAAGCCCCGCCAGGGTTACAACACGGTATACTCCCGCTCTTTTTTCCGGAGCGACGTCATGTCCCTGCCTAGCCTGCGCCTCAAAGCCAACGCCGACCGTCGCCTGCGCGCCGGCCACCTGTGGGTCTACAGCAACGAAATCGATGTGGCCGCCACGCCCCTGCACGGCTTCAAGGCCGGCGACCAGGCCATCCTCGAAGCCGCCGGCGGCAAGCCGTTGGGCATCGTCGCGATGAGCCCCAACAACCTGATCTGCGCCCGACTGCTGTCCCGTGACGTGAAGCTGCCGCTGGACAAGTCCCTGCTGGTGCATCGCCTCAACGTGGCGTTGTCCCTGCGCGAGCGGCTGTTCGACAAGCCGTTCTATCGCCTGGTCTACGGCGACTCCGACCTGTTGCCAGGCCTGGTGGTCGACCGTTTCGGCGACATCCTGGTGGTGCAAATTGCCTCGGCCACCATGGAAGCCCACAAGGACGACGTGATCGCCGCCCTGACCCAGGTGCTCAAGCCCAGCGGCATCCTCTTCAAGAACGACTCCGCGGCCCGTGACGCCGAAGGCCTGAACCGCTACGTCGAGACCGTGTTCGGCCTCGTACCGGAATGGGTCGCCCTGGAAGAGAACGGCGTGAAGTTCGAAGCGCCGGTCATGGAAGGCCAGAAAACCGGCTGGTTCTACGACCACCGCATGAACCGCGCACGCCTGGCGCCGTACGCCAAGGGCAAGCGCGTGCTGGACCTGTTCAGCTACATTGGCGGCTGGGGCGTGCAAGCCGCGGCGTTCGGCGCCAGTGAAGTGTTCTGCGTCGACGCCTCGGCCTTCGCCCTCGACGGTGTCGAGCGCAACGCCGCGTTGAACGGCTTCGCCGAGAAGCTGACCTGCATCGAAGGCGATGTGTTCGAGGCCCTGAAAGAGCTCAAGGCCAGCGAAGAACGTTTCGATGTGATCGTGGCCGACCCACCGGCCTTCATCAAGCGCAAGAAAGACCTGAAGAACGGCGAAGGCGCCTATCGCCGCCTCAACGAACAAGCCATGCGCCTGCTCAGCAAGGACGGCATCCTGGTCAGCGCGTCGTGCTCGATGCACCTGCCCGAAGACGACCTGCAAAACATCCTGCTGACCAGCGCCCGTCACTTGGACCGCAACATCCAACTGCTCGAACGCGGCGGCCAAGGGCCAGACCATCCGGTACACCCGGCCATTGCCGAAACCCGCTACATCAAGAGCATCACCTGCCGGTTGTTGCCCAACAGCTGAAGCCTGGCGGGGCCAGTGCCGTAGCGCTGTGCCTCCCGACTGGCAACCTGATCGCAGCCTTGGCTGCGATTTTTTTTGCGTGCCTGATCAGTCCCCGCCTTGCAAGTCACCCTGCTCCGGCAGCGTAACAGGGGGCTGTTGGCCGGCTGAACCCTGCCAGTCGTCATCCCGCGCACGACATTGGCGCCCGATCAGCGCTTTGCGTCATTTCATCCTGGCGCCAGCGGTGTAGAATCGGGGCATTCATCGCCATTCATCCCCGGCGGGTTTATGAGCTCATGCCGAGGCGCGCAGTGATCCTGCAAAGTCATCGGCCACGTCCGGACACACGGCCAAACCCGAGTGCTCCAGACGTCGACAGAAGCTCACTTCCCCATTGATACCTGATAAGTACCTGATTAGCCGCCCGGAGTGCTCCATGCCTGATTACCGCTCGAAAACATCCACCCATGGCCGCAACATGGCCGGCGCCCGTGCCTTGTGGCGCGCCACGGGGATGAAGGATGACGACTTCAAGAAGCCGATCATCGCCATTGCCAACTCCTTCACCCAATTCGTACCGGGCCACGTCCACCTCAAGGACCTCGGCCAACTGGTTGCCCGGGAAATCGAACGCGCCGGCGGCGTGGCCAAGGAATTCAACACCATCGCCGTGGACGACGGCATCGCCATGGGCCACGACGGCATGCTCTATTCGCTGCCGAGCCGCGAGATCATCGCCGACTCCGTCGAATACATGGTCAACGCCCACTGCGCCGACGCCATCGTGTGCATTTCCAACTGCGACAAGATCACCCCGGGCATGCTCATGGCCGCCCTGCGCCTGAACATCCCGGTGATCTTCGTCTCCGGTGGCCCGATGGAAGCCGGCAAGACCAAGCTCGCCAGCCACGGCCTCGACCTGGTCGATGCCATGGTGATCGCCGCCGACTCCAGCGCCTCTGACGAGAAGGTCGCCGAGTACGAGCGCAGCGCCTGCCCAACCTGCGGTTCGTGCTCCGGCATGTTCACCGCCAATTCGATGAACTGCCTGACCGAAGCCCTGGGTCTGGCCCTGCCGGGCAACGGCTCCACCCTCGCGACCCACAGCGATCGCGAGCAGTTGTTCCTGCAAGCCGGCCGGACCATCGTCGAGCTGTGCAAGCGCTACTACGGCGAGAACGACGAATCGGTGCTGCCGCGCAACATCGCCAACTTCAAGGCGTTCGAAAACGCCATGACCCTGGACATCGCCATGGGCGGTTCCACCAACACCATCCTGCACTTGCTGGCCGCGGCCCAGGAAGCCGAGATCGATTTCGACCTGCGCGACATCGACCGCCTGTCCCGTCACGTGCCGCAACTGTGCAAGGTCGCGCCGAACATCCAGAAGTACCACATGGAAGACGTGCACCGTGCCGGCGGGATCTTCAGCATCCTCGGCTCCCTGGCCCGTGGCGGCCTGTTGCACACCGACCTGCCGACCGTGCACAGCAAGACCATGGCCGAGGCCATCGCCAAGTGGGACATCACCCAGACCACCGACGAGGCCGTGCATCACTTCTTCAAGGCAGGCCCGGCGGGCATTCCGACGCAAACCGCGTTCAGCCAGTCGACCCGTTGGGAAACCCTGGACGACGACCGTGAAAACGGCTGCATCCGCAGCGTTGAGCACGCGTACTCCAAGGAAGGCGGCCTGGCCGTGCTGTACGGCAACATCGCCCTGGATGGCTGCGTGGTGAAGACCGCCGGCGTCGACGAGTCGATCCACGTGTTCGAAGGCAACGCGAAGATTTTCGAAAGCCAGGACAGCGCCGTGCGCGGCATCCTCGCTGACGAAGTGAAGGCCGGCGACATCGTGATCATTCGCTACGAAGGCCCGAAAGGCGGCCCGGGCATGCAGGAAATGCTCTACCCGACGTCCTACCTGAAGTCCAAAGGCCTGGGCAAAGCCTGCGCCTTGCTGACCGATGGCCGGTTCTCCGGTGGCACCTCGGGCCTGTCCATCGGCCACGCTTCGCCGGAAGCGGCGGCTGGCGGCGCCATCGGCCTGGTGCGCGATGGCGACAAGGTCCTGATCGACATTCCGAACCGCTCGATCAACCTGTTGATCAGCGACGAAGAACTGGCCGGGCGTCGCATCGAACAGGACAACAAGGGCTGGAAACCGGTGGAAGTGCGTCCGCGCAAAGTCACCACGGCCCTCAAGGCCTACGCCCTGCTCGCCACCAGCGCCGACAAGGGCGCGGTGCGTAACAAGGCGATGCTTGACGGCCTGTAAGCGTCCATAGCCGCAATAAAAAAGCCCCGCCAAGTGCGGGGCTTTTTTTGATGCCATAAAACCCGGTGATCCTTTGTGGCGAGGGAGCTTGCTCCCGCTGGGGCGCGAAGCGGCCCCAAAAGTTAGCCCCTAACATCCGTGTGTGAGCTGACGATTTTGGGGCTGCGGCGCAGCCCAGCGGGAGCAAGCTCCCTCGCCACGGGTTCACCTATTTTCGAGTCCCTGGTACTCCTGTGGGAGCGAGCTTGCTCGCGATGGCGGTGTGTCAGCCAGCAAAAGTGTTACTGAACCATCGCCATCGCGAGCAAGCTCGCTCCCACAGAAGGTCGTGGGTCTTATTGGATGTCTTCCGGCTTGACGATCACCCAGTTCTTGTCCGCCGTCACCGGCAGCCCTTCTTTGGCCTGAGCCGCCGCGTGCTTGGCCATCATGCCGTTGATCTGGGTCATGTATTTGTCCTTGCGGTTGACCCACAGGTGGATGCCGCCCTTGGCCACGTCCACATCGTGGAACAGCATGTAGCCGTCACTGCTCGGCGTGTCACCCGCCACCAGCACCGGTTTTTTCCATTCGTCGATGTACGTCAGGATCGCCGCGTGCTTGCCGGCCATCCAGGTCGCCGGGGTCCACAGATAAGGTGTGTACTCCAGGCCAAGGTTGGCCTTCTCGTCATATTTACCCGCGGTGATCTGCTTGCGGGCGGTGGTCAGCTCGCCGGTCTTGCGGTCCTTGAGCAGCGTAGTCACGCCGATCACGTTCTGTGGCTTGAGGTTGTAGCCGTATTTCGGGTCCGAGGCGACCATGCGCACCAGTTCTTCGGAAGCGGCGGTCATGACATAGACCTCGATGCCGTTTTCCATCAGCTTGTTGTACAGCTCGGCCTGGCCGGTGAAGATTTTCGGCGGGTTGACGTTGTACTGGACCACCTTGTCGCCGTCGTAATACGTGGTCGGCACCGGTTTGCCGGACGCCATCAACTCATCGACATAGCCCTTGAGCTCCTTGAGCGTGAAGCCCGAGAACACCTGGGCCACCCACGGATAGCAGACCATGTCATCCACTTCGCACAGGCGGTAGTAATAACTGAACAGGCTTTCCTTGTGGTCGGCCGTGTCCTTGAACGGCATCAGCTTCAAGGACGGGTCCAGGCTGTCCCGGGTGATGAGGCCCTTGTTCTCCATGAACGGCAGCAACGATTCCTCAAGGTCGTAGCGGTAACTGGTGTTGTCCATGTCGAACACCGCGTAGTTACCCTTGTTGGCGTTGGCCGCGATCATCGCGTCCAGGGCCTTGGCCTGCTCCGCCGGCCAGTGCTTGAGTTCGGTGGCGAGCACCTGGCCGGCAAGACCAAGACTCAAGGCGACAGCGAGAAAACGAGGTGCGAGCTTCATCGGCATTTCTCCCAGGTTCAAAGAACTCGACGCTAACAAATGCGTATGACAGTCCTCACCCAGCCGCGACCGCGCGCGTCCTGATCACGCCAGCGGCATACCCGTAAACGCCAAGTCCTTATTCCATAAACGACAATCAACATGCCTTTTTAGTATTAAATCATTAGATATCAGGCTGTTAGGCTTCCCGGCTCACAGTCGCGGCTTCGGGCGACTGGCACGTCTTATCGGAGTCTCTTTTGATGAATCTGCCGCTGATCCTCAACCTGCTGGTGTTCCTCGCCTTGCTGTTCGGCCTGGCGCAAACCCGTCACCGCACCTGGAGCCTGGCCAAGAAGGTGCTGCTGGCACTGGTGCTGGGCGTGGTGTTCGGCATCGCCCTGCACACGATTTATGGCGCCGGCAACCCGGTGCTCAAGGCCTCCATCGGCTGGTTCGACCTGGTGGGCAACGGCTATGTGCAGTTGCTGCAAATGATCGTGATCCCGCTGGTCTTCGCTTCGATCCTCAGCGCCGTGGCCCGCCTGCATAACGCCTCGTCCCTGGGCAAGATCAGCTTCCTGACCATTGGTACGCTGCTGTTCACCACCGCCATCGCCGCGCTGATCGGCATCGGCCTGACCAACCTGTTCGGCCTCACCGCCGAAGGCCTGGTGGCCGGCACCCAGGAACTGGCACGTCTGCAAGTGATCCAGAGCGACTACGCCGGCAAGGTTGCCGACCTGAACATCCCGCAATTGCTGCTTTCATTCATTCCGCAGAACCCGTTCGCCGACCTGGCGCGGGCCAAGCCGACGTCGATCATCAGCGTGGTGATCTTCGCGGCGTTCCTCGGGGTCGCGGCGTTGCAGTTGCTCAAGGATGACGCGGAAAAAGGCCAGAAAGTGATCAACGCCATCGACACTCTGCAAAGCTGGGTGACGCGCCTGGTACGTCTGGTGATGAAGCTGACGCCGTACGGTGTCCTGGCGCTGATGACCAAGGTGGTGGCCGGCTCCAACCTGCAGGACATCATCAAGCTCGGCAGTTTTGTCGTGGTGTCGTACCTCGGGCTGGGCCTGATGTTCGTGGTCCATGGTCTGCTGGTGTCCGCGGCCGGGATCAACCCGTTGCGCTTCTTCCGCAAGATCTGGCCGGTGCTGACCTTCGCCTTCACCAGCCGCTCCAGCGCCGCCACCATCCCGTTGAGCATCGAAGCCCAGACCAGTCGTCTCGGCATTCCACGGGCGATTGCCAGCTTCAGCGCCTCGTTCGGCGCCACCATCGGCCAGAACGGTTGCGCCGGCCTGTATCCGGCCATGCTGGCGGTGATGGTCGCGCCGACCGTGGGCATCAACCCGCTGGATCCGGTCTGGATCGCGACCTTGGTGGCGATCGTGACGTTGAGTTCGGCCGGGGTGGCCGGAGTCGGTGGGGGCGCGACGTTCGCCGCGCTGATCGTGTTGCCGGCGATGGGCTTGCCGGTCGCGCTGGTCGCCTTGCTGATTTCCGTCGAGCCACTGATCGACATGGGCCGTACGGCGTTGAACGTCAGCGGCTCGATCACCGCCGGGGCGATTACCAGCCAAGTGATGCAGCAGACCGACAAGGCGTTGCTCGATGCCCAGGAGCACGGGGAGTTGGTGCACGCTTGATGGGAGTACCTGCTAAATCGCCATCGCGAGCAAGCTCGCTCCCACAGTGGTTAGCGGTGATCGCAGATAGTGTGCTCACCAAAAACCCAATGTGGAAGCGAGCTTGCTCGCGATGCTTTTAGCGCTTCTCCCACACCTCAAAGCTGTAGGCCGGCTTGTCCCCTTCAGCCGGGTTCGGCTGGTTCGACACCAGCTTCCACTGGTTCGAATCGAATTCTGGAAACCACGCGTCCCCTTCCGGGCTCAGCGCCACGCGGGTCAGGTACAGGCGATCCGCCTGCTCCAGGGCCTGGGCGTACAGTTGGGCGCCGCCGATCAACATCAGTTCGTCGACGCCCTGTTCCAGGGCCCACGCTTCGGCACGTTCCACCGCGGCCTCCAGGGTGGAAAACACTTCCGCCCCCTCCAGCACCAGCCCCGGCTGGCGACTGACGACGATGTTCAGGCGCCCCGGCAGCGGTCGACCGAGGGAGTCCCAGGTCTTGCGCCCCATGATGATCGGCTTGCCCAAGGTGGTGGCCTTGAAGTATTTGAAATCCCCCGGCAGGTGCCAGGGCATGCTGTTGTCGACGCCGATCACACGGTTTTCACCGAGGGCTGCGATCAGGCTTAGGGGGAGAGTTTTGTTCATGGTCGCGAGGATACCAGAGGCCCGGCGTACCCCGACAGGCATCACAGCGGTTATGCTCAACCCTCATTCGAGCAACGGAAGCCCCCGTGACAGCACTGCAAAACCTCTGGCTGACCGAGACGATACGCCTGCGTGAAGAACACGCCGGCCCGCTCGAGGACCAGGAAGCCAATCGCCTGGCCCGTGCGGCAGGCGGCGACTTATCCACCCGCATCCGCCACCGCGCCCGCTGGCTGGCCGAACGCGATGGCCTCACCCAAGCCCTGGGCCATTGGCTGCAAGGGGCGCGCCTGGCGCTGATCGTATTGGCGGTGCTCGCCATCATCAGCGGTGCCGGCCTGGGCTTTGCCGCCCTCGGCGACGGGCAAACATCGGTCAATGTGTTCTGGGCCTTGGGCAGTCTGTTGGGGCTGAACCTGGTGCTGCTTATCGGTTGGGCCTTGGGCCTGATCTTCGCCGGTGAGCAAGGTGCCGCACTGGGACGCCTGTGGCTGTGGCTCAGCGAAAAACTCGCCCGCGACGCCAAGGCCGCCCAACTGGCGCCGGCCCTGCTGCTGTTGCTGCAACGGCACAAACTCAGTCGCTGGGCCCTCGGCGCGTTGGTCAACGGTTTGTGGCTGCTGGCGATGCTCAGTGCACTGGTCATCGTGCTGCTGCTGATGGCGACCCGGCGCTATGGCTTCGTCTGGGAAACCACCCTGCTTGGCAGTGAAACCTTCGTCGCCATGACTCAGGCCCTCGGCACGCTGCCGGCACTGCTGGGCTTCAGCGTGCCGACGGTGGACATGATCCGCGCCAGTGGCGACGCCGCGCTGAACATCGAGAGCGCCCGCCAGGCCTGGGCCGCCTGGCTGGTGGGCGTGGTGCTGGTCTATGGCGTGGTGCCGCGCCTGTGCCTGGCGCTGCTGTGCCTGTGGCGTTGGCAGCGTGGCCGGGCCACGCTGCGCCTGGACCTGAACCTGCCGGGCTACGCTCAACTGCGCGAACGACTGATGCCGAGCAGCGAACGCCTGGGCGTCAACGACGCCGCACCCGCACAATTGCATCCCATTGAAAGCGCCGTCGGTGCAACGGAAAGCGACGGCGCGCTGCTGGTGGCCATCGAACTGGACGATCGACCCTGGCCGCCCAAACTGCCCGAGGCGGTGAAAAGCGCTGGCATCCTCGACAGCCGCGAGTCCCGCCACAAACTCCTCGAGCAACTGTCACGCTTTCCGCCGGCGCGACTGGCAATAGCCTGCGACCCACGCCGCTCACCGGACCGGGGCAGCCTGGCGCTGATCGCCGAACTGGCCCGCAGCGCCAGCGCCACCCGCGTCTGGCTGTTGCAGGCGCCGCCCGGCGAAGCGCTGGACGCCGAGCGCCTGGGCGATTGGCACAACGCGCTGCAACAATTGCAGTTGCCCTTCGCCGACTGCATGCCCTTGAACTGGCTGGAGAGCGGCCATGACTGAGCCCATGAAGCCACTGAAGCTGGCCGTGGTCGGCCACACCAACGTGGGCAAGACCTCGCTGCTGCGGACCCTGACCCGCGACGTCGGCTTCGGCGAGGTGTCCCACCGTCCGAGCACCACCCGGCATGTCGAGGGTGCGCGCCTGTCGGTGGACGGCGAAGCACTGCTGGAGCTGTACGACACGCCGGGCCTGGAGGACGCCATCGCCCTGCTCGATTACCTCGAACGCCTGGAGCGCCCTGGCGAACGCCTCGACGGCCCGGCGCGCCTGGCCCGCTTCCTCGAGGGCAGCGAGGCGCGTCAACGCTTCGAACAGGAAGCCAAGGTGCTGCGGCAACTGCTCGCCAGCGACGCCGGGCTGTATGTGATCGATGCCCGGGAACCGGTGCTGGCCAAGTACCGCGATGAATTGGAAGTCCTCGCCAGTTGCGGCAAACCGCTGCTGCCGGTGTTGAACTTCGTCAGCAACGCCCACCATCGCGAGCCTGACTGGCGCGAAGCCCTGGCGCGATTGGGGCTGCACGCCCTGGTGCGCTTTGACAGCGTCGCCCCGCCCGAGGACGGCGAGCGACGTCTGTATGAAAGCCTCGCGTTG
Source organism: Pseudomonas sp. FSO-7 (assembly GCF_059579345.1). Lineage (NCBI taxonomy): Bacteria > Pseudomonadati > Pseudomonadota > Gammaproteobacteria > Pseudomonadales > Pseudomonadaceae > Pseudomonas > Pseudomonas sp. FSO-7. Next base: position 6,264,385 of record NZ_CM184193.1, read on the forward strand.
TTGCTGGAAAGCGCCCGTGGTCAACTGGAACGACTGGTCGCCGATCAACAGGCCCAACGCCTGGCCCGCCAGCAGAGCGCGGCACGCTTGATCGCCGAATTGCTGATCGACTGCGCCGCCTGCCGACGCAGCGTGGCCAGCGACACCGAGCTGGAACGCGAGGCCATTGGTGAGCTGCGTAACGCGGTGCGTCAGCGCGAACAGCGCTGCGTCGAAGCCCTGCTCAAGCTCTACGCGTTCCGTCCCCAGGACGCTGCTGCCAGCGACCTGCCGCTGCTCGACGGGCGTTGGGGCGATGACCTGTTCAACCCCGAAACCCTCAAGCAACTGGGCGTGCGTGTCGGCGGCGGCATCGCAGCGGGCGCGGCGGCCGGGGCCGGCGTGGACTTGCTGGTGGGCGGCCTGACCCTCGGTGCCGCTGCCCTGGCCGGGGCCATTGTCGGCGGTACCCTGCAAACTGCCCGCAGCTATGGCAACCGGCTGATGGGCAAGCTCAAGGGGCAACGGGAACTGACGGTGGACGACGGCGTGCTACGCCTGCTGGCCTTGCGCCAACGACAGCTGCTGCAAGCCCTTGACCTGCGCGGCCACGCAGCGCTGGACAGCATCCACATCGCCATGCCCCAGGACAAGACCTGGCGCGAAGGCAAGTTGCCCGACGCCCTGAACAAAGCCCGGGCGCATCCGCAGTGGTCATCCCTCAATCCCCAGGCGCGGTTGAGCCAGGCGGAGCGGCAGGAGCAGATTGAGCAGTTGGCCGAGCAGCTCTAGCCCTGCAGCAAGAGACTTTGTGGGAGCAAGGCTTGCCCGCGATGAATCGATGCGGTCTTTCAGAGACCGAGGCGCCTGTATCGCGGGCAAGCCTTGCTCCCACAGAGAGTTCCTTGTCGCAGAGCGCTGCGCTGCTCAAGATTACTCGTTACTCAAGGCTTTGAGGGCCGCCGCCGCTTCAGCCAACTCCAGCTCGCTGAACACCCGCACCCCATGGCGCTTGAGCAACGCCGCCGTCACGCCTTCGCCACTGACCTTCACACCGCTGAACGTCCCGTCATAGGTCAGCAGGTTGCCGCACGACGGGCTGTTGGCTTTGAGCACGGCGACGCGGATGCCGTACTCACGCACCAACGCCAGTGCTTGATACGCACCCGACAAAAACTGCGCGCTGACATCTTCGCCGTCAGTGGTGATCACTGCTACGCGGCCATCGAGCACTTGCCCACCCTGCCCACCAGGAATCTCCGCTGGCGCCCGAGGCGTGGGCAAGCCGCCGGCGACTTCCGGGCACAGCGGCACGACCCGGCCTTCGTCGAGCCATTGCCGGAGTTGATCGTATGGCCCGCTGGCACCGCCGTCGTAGCGCACGCGATGGCCGAGCAGGCAACGGCTGACCAGGATTCTTTCCATCGTCAGAACAACTCGTTGCCGCGACGGCGGAACCAACCGGTCAAGGACAGGCGATCCCGGGTGGCCGGCAGTACTTCGTGGGGAATGTCCCCCGACAGGAACACCACCAGGCAACCTCCGATGGGCACCACATCACGCTCCACGCCCTCCTCCAGGTACATGCGCAACTGGCCGCCGTGTTCCGGTAGCCAATCGTCGTCGTTGAGGTAGAGCACCGCCGACACCATGCGCCGGTCGTCGTCGCGAAAGCGGTCGACGTGCTTGAGGTAGAACGCACCCGGCGGGTACAGGGCGAAATGACTTTCGAAATCCTCCAGACCCAGGAACAGCCCGCGATTCATCGCCTCGCGCAGGCTGTCCATCAGCGCCAGGTAATGGTCGCAGGCTTGCGCCTGGCCAGGTTCGATCCACTGGATGCGATCCCCCCGAATCCCTTCGCGGATCTCCGAGAACGGCCCGCGCCCGACCGCTGCCGGAGCCAGTTCACCCTCGGCGGCACGCTGGCGGCATTCGGCCGCCAGGGCACGGGTCGGCGCGTCCGGCAGGAAAACGTTCTGCTGCGACCAGCCGCGTTCGGCCAGGTCGTCGACGATACGTAACAGCAGCGGGTGATCAGAAGGTATTTGCATGGCGCGCATAGTATTCCTGTGCCTGCAAAACCGACAGCGACGCTCAGCAGGTTTTTTGCCGCCAGATAGCACCGCCGTACGAACTTGATACGAATTCTCGACAAGACCCCACACCCCACGGAGAATAGTCGGCTGCTGACAGGAGTCCCTATGCGCCGTTTGCTTTTCTCACTGTTGATGTTCTGCGTTTTGCCCGCCTGGGCAGACAGCTACGACCAGTTGTACAAGGTCGCCGGCTGGCCGGAACAGCGGGCGCATTTCAATGATGCCTTGAGTGCCGCCCAGCAGCGCTATCAGAGCAGCCTGCCGCCGGCGGTGTTCCAGGCCCTGGTGAACAACAGCAATCAACGTTTCGCCCCCCAGGCCATGGACCAGCGTGCCGAGGCGCAGATACGCAGCAAGCTTCGAGACCCGAACCCGGCCCTGGCCTTTTTCCAGTCGCCCCTGGGCCGCAAGGTCGTGGCAGCCGAGTTGCTGGCGACCCGGCGCGATCAATTGGCGAAAAATGCCAAGGGCCTGCCGAAGATGCAAGCCAGTGACACCCGCCTGTTGATCATCGGCCACCTGGCCCAGGCCCTGCCCGCCCGCGAAGCCGGCGCCGAAGTCAGCCTGGCGATCGCCGGCGTGGCGGCCGACAGCCTGAGCTCGATGATCCCGGGACTCTTGGGCGCCGGCCAGGCCCAGGGCATGCTCAACGGCCAGCGCCAGCGACTGATGGAGCAGATCGGCGCGGACCTGAACAACACGTTGCTGTACGTCTACCGTGACCTGACGGATACCGAGCTGGAAGAATTCGCCACCTTCGCCGAATCGGCCGAGGGCCAGGCCTATTACCAAGCGGCGCTGGCGGCGATTCGGGCGGGGTTGGCGGTGGGCCAGAATCTCGGGCAATAGTTCAGCGCCGCTATCGCGAGCAAGCTCGCTCCCACATTGGATCTGCGACGATCACAAAACCTGAGTTCACTCAAATACCCTGTGGGAGCGAGCTTGCTCGCGATAGCAATCGCCCGGTCACCGCCGAACCCGGCTCATCCGCTTCGTCAAGAACCCGAACATCTCCTGCCGCATCGCCAGCGCCTCGTTCGCCAGGTGATGCCGCCCCTCAGGCAACATCAACACCTGCGGCCGGTCGAACTTGCCGCGCAGCACTTGCAGGTTGTGCACCCAATCCACCGTCATGTCCGCCTGTCCCTGCACGATCAAGGGCTGGCGCGGGCTGCTCGGGGCGGCTTCGATGCGCTTGATCCATTGCCCCAATGCCCCCACCCAGGCGGTGGGCAGGCGCAGCGGTTGCAGCGGGTCGGCTTGCAAAAATGGCAGGAACTGCGGGTCGGTGGAGTTCTCGCTGAAACGTCGGGCGATACCGGTGACGAAGGGCTTGAGCAGGTAATAACTCAGGCGCGACCAACCCCAGGCCCGCGGCCGCACCAGGGGTGACAGCAGGATGACCTGGCCCTGGGCCGGGCTCTGCGCGCCGTGGTTGAGCACGTGATCGACCACGATCGCCCCGCCGGTACTTTGCCCGCACAGGTGCCAAGGCTGCGGCAGGTGCAGCGTCGCGGCCTCGGCCAACAGGCCCTGCAAGGTGGCCTGGTACTCGGCGAAATCCTCGATGCTGGCGCGTTCGCCGCTGGACAGGCCGTGGCCCGGCAGGTCGCAGGCGATCACCGCGAATTTCTGCTCCAAGGCCCACTCGATCAAGTGCCGGTACAGCCCCATGTGATCGTAGTAACCGTGGAACACAAACAACGTCGCCACGGCTTTTTCCGGCCACCAGACCTGGCTCACCAGTTCATACCCGCCCACCTCGAAACGCCCCAATCCCTTGCGCACGCTGCGCTGTGGAAAATCCAACCCATAGAACCGCTGGTAAGCCTGGGCTTGCTCGGACAGCGCTTGCCACTGGGCCAGCGGTTGCAGGCTGGCACGCAGGAGATCGGGATCGAAAGTGGCAGGCATCAAGGTTTCCAGGCATGGGCGCAGCGCGCGAGACAGACTTTACAAGCCTGTGATATTCATCTGTCGCGGCAAGCATGGCAAGCTACGCGGCTTCAGAGGATCGACTCCATGCGCCCGTCCCACCGCACGACCCTGCTTGCCAGCCTGCTTGCCCTCGGATGCGCCATCGTATTGTGGGCGGCCTACGACTGGTTCCAGGGCCGTTTCCTGCGGGCCTTCAGTCAACACACAGCGGTGTTTTCCGGCGACCCTCTGCGCCTGCCCGCCGACCTGGCCGGCCCTGGCGCGATCCGCCTGGTGCATTTCTGGGACCCGGCGTGCCCGTGCAACGTCGGCAACCAGCAGCACCTGGGCGAACTGGTCGATAAATACGTACCGCAAGGCGTTGAGTTCTATGCGGTACAAAAGCCCGGCAGCCAGGGTCAATTACCGGCCACCTTGAACAGCCTCAAACCGCTCCCGGCGCTCCCCGGCTCAAATCAGATCCCCGCCAGCCCGGCCGTGGCGATCTGGGATCGCAGCGGCCAGTTGGCTTATTTCGGTCCCTACAGCGAAGGCCTGACCTGCAATTCGAGCAACAGCTTCATCGAGCCGATTCTCGAGGCGTTGAGCGGCGGTCGAGCGGTCAACGCAACCCACACGATGGCGGTGGGTTGCTATTGTCCATGGGCCCAGGACACATCAGGCAAGGAATAAGACGGGAAATCCTCCCGAGGAGCGATGCGAAGTCGCGCAGCGACGTGTTAAACAGGGAACAAACAGCGAGGCCATGGAACCGCTGTCACCAGAATAAGGACTCACCATGAAACGCACCCCCATCGCCTTCCTGTCATTGATCGTCACCGCGATCATCGTTGCGGGCGGCTACCTCTACAGCAAGCAACCCACCCGCCAGGGCACGATGCAGGTGCAAGGGCTGCAGGGCTCGGTGACGGTGCGCTACGACGAACGCGGTGTGCCGCATATCCGCGCCGAAAACGAAACCGACCTGTACCGTGCCCTCGGTTATGTCCATGCCCAGGACCGGCTGTTCCAGATGGAGATCATGCGCCGCCTCGCCCGGGGTGAGCTGGCCGAGGTGCTGGGGCCGAAGCTGCTGGACACCGACAAGCTGATGCGCAGCCTGCGCATCCGCGAGCGCGCCGCGGCCTATGTGACCGAACAAGACCCGCAATCCCCGGCCTGGGTCGCCATGCAGGCCTACCTGGACGGGATCAACGCCTACCAGGACAGCCACACCCGGCCCTTGGAGTTCGATGTGCTGGGCATTCCCAAGCGCCCCTTTACTGCTGAAGACACCGTGAGCATCACCGGCTACATGGCCTACAGCTTTGCCGCCGCCTTTCGCACCGAACCCTTGTTGACCTACGTGCGCGATCAATTGGGCGCCGAGTACCTGAACATCTTCGACCTCGACTGGCAGCCCCAGGGCGTGCTGGCCGAAGGTCGCAAGGGCGGCCTGCCCCTGGCCGCCGCCGATTGGAAAGACCTCAACGCCCTGGCCCGCCTGAGCGAGCAGGCCCTGGCCGAAAACGGTCTGCCGCAGTTCGAAGGCAGCAACGCCTGGGCGGTCTCCGGCAGCCGTACCCACAGCGGCAAGCCCTTACTGGCGGGCGACCCGCATATCCGCTTTTCCACGCCCTCGGTGTGGTACGAGGCGCATCTGTCTGCACCGGGTTTCGAACTCTACGGGCAGTACCAGGCGCTGCTGCCCTTTGCGACGCTGGGCATGAACAAGGATTTCGGCTGGAGCGTCACCATGTTCCAGAACGACGACCTGGACCTGATCGCCGAGAAGGTCAACCCGGACAACCCCGAACAGGTCTGGTATCGCGGCCAATGGGTCGACATGACACGCAGCGAGCAGCAGATCGCGGTCAAGGGCCAGGCGCCGGTGACGCTGGTGCTACGCCAATCGCCCCACGGTCCGATCGTCAACGATGCCCTCGGTGCGAACGCCGGCAAGACCCCGGTCGCCATGTGGTGGGGGTTCCTGGAAAGCCGCAACCCGATCCTCGACGCCTTTTACCAGCTCAACCGCGCCGATACCCTCGCCAAGGCCCGTGGCGCCTCGGCCAATATCCACGCCCCCGGACTGAACGTGGTGTGGGCCAGCGCCAAGGGCGATATCGGCTGGTGGGCCGCGGCGCAATTGCCCAAGCGGCCGGTCGGCGTGAAGCCTGGCTTCATCCTCGACGGCAGCAGCCCGGAGGCGGAAAAGGAAGGCTTCTATCCGTTCAGCAGCAATCCACAGGAAGAAAACCCGGCACGGGGCTACATCCTCTCGGCCAATTTCCAACCCGTGCCGGCCAGCGGCATCGAGATCCCCGGCTACTACAACCTCGCCGACCGTGGCCAGCAGCTCAACCAGCAGCTCAGCGACAAGCAGGCGAAATGGGACATCCAAACCACCCAGAAGCTGCAACTGGGCACCACCACCGCCTACGGCCCTCGTCTGCTCGCGCCTTTGTTGCCGGTGCTGCGTAGCGTGGTCAGCGACCCGCAGGAACGCAAATGGGTGGAACAATTGGCCCAATGGTCAGGCGATTACCCGCTGGACTCCATCAGCGCCACGCTGTTCAACCAGTTTCTGTTCAACCTGGCCGACGCCGCCCTGCACGATGAACTGGGCGACGGGTTCTTCGAGACCGCGCTGTCGACCCGAGTGATCGACGCAGCCCTGCCACGCCTGGCGGCCTCCGGAGATTCACCGTGGTGGGATGACCGCACGACGCTGGGCACGGAAACCCGTGCCGACACGGTGAACGTCGCCTGGAAGAAAAGCCTGGCGCACCTGCGGGCTACCCTGGGCGACGATGCCATGCAATGGCAATGGGGCAAGGCTCACACCCTGACCCATGGTCATCCGCTGGGTCAGCAAAAGCCCCTGGACCGGGTCTTCAACGTTGGGCCGTTTGCGGCCCCTGGCACTCATGAAGTGCCCAACAACCTCTCTGCCAAGATCGGCCCGGCGCCGTGGCCGGTGACCTACGGACCTTCGACCCGGCGCATCATCGACTTCGCCGACCCGAGCCACAGCGTCACCATCAACCCCGTCGGCCAGAGCGGCGTGCCGTTCGACAAGCATTACGAGGATCAGGCCGAGGCGTACATCGAAGGGGTCTATCACCAGGCGCACCTGGCCGAGGAAGAAGTGCTGGCCAATACCCGCACGACCCTGAAGCTGCTGCCGGCCCGGGCGCCCTGAACCGGACGTGCAGGTCGTTTTTCATCACTGAACCGGGCGTGATCATCATGGATGGTCAAGACTACATGACGCTCACTTCCCGCCTCTTTCATAGGAGTCAACGCTATGTTCAACAACTGGTCCGAGCTGCTGCCCACCATCAAAAGCGCCTTTGGCGCCCTGGGCAAAAGCAATCCGAAGATGGTCAAGGCCTACATGGCCCTGGACGAAGCCGCGGCAGAGAACAATGTGCTCGACGCCAAGACCCGTGAGCTGATCTCCATCGCCGTGGCCATCACCACGCGCTGTGACGGCTGCATCGGCGTACACACCGACGCAGCCATCAAGGCCGGCGCCACCCGCGAAGAAATCGCCGCCACCCTGGCCACCGCCGTGTCCCTGAACGCGGGCGCGGCGTACATCTACTCCCTGCGAGCCCTGGAGGCCCATGACGCGTTGAAGAAGTGAGGAGCTGACACCTACGCCAGCGCACCGAAATTCAGCCTGAATTGCTGCGGCGTCACGCCCAGCCTGCGATTGAATACGCTGCGCATGTGCTGGGCATCACGAAAGCCGCATTGCCAGGCCACGGTCTTGAGCGGGGTGCGGGTGCTTTCCAGCATCACCCGCGCCGCGTCCACCCGGGCCTGCTCGACGAACTCCGCTGGCGTGATCTTCGCTTCCCGGGTGAACACCCGAGAAAAGTTGCGCGGGCTCATGTTCGCGGCATTGGCCAGGTCGGCGATGGTCAGGTCACCGTTCAGGTGCGCCAGTACATAGGCCTGGACCTGGACCACGGTGGACGTCGGCTCAGCGTGGGGAGCGAGAAAAGGACTGAATTGCGACTGCCCGCCCGCGCGCTGGGTAAACACCACCAGCCGCTTGGCGACACTCAGCGCCACGTCCGGCCCATGGTCCTGGGCCAGCAGGAACAACGACAGGTCGATGCCTGCGCTGACCCCGGCGGAGGTGTAGAGCTGGCGATCCTGCACATACAAACGATCCGCTTCGACCCGGGTCGAGGGACACAGCTGCGCCAGCGCCGCGGCTTCCCCCCAATGGGTGGTAACAGTCCGCCCCTCCAGCAATCCAGCCCGGGCCAGCATGAAAGCGCCATTGCAGATCGACCCGAAGCGCCGGGCCCGTCCACAGGCCTCCCGCAGCCAGGCATCGAATCCTGCGCCAAGGTGCGTGAACGGCAACTGCGGCCCGCCCGCGACCAACAGCAGGTCGTAGGCCTGCCGAGCCTCGCTGAAATGCCGATGGGCATTCAGGGACAAGCCGTTGGAACAGGCCATCGCGCCTCGCTCGGTGCCGATCACGTCAAGCCGATAGTGATCCTCGGCGACCAGGAACCGATTGGCTTCGCTGAACACGTCCATGGGCCCGGTCACGTCCAGCGACTGGACGCCAGGGAATACCACGACGGCGACGATTTTCTGCATGGTGCTCGCTTGCCTTCGAGTGGAACGACTCCAGCACCCTAGCCAATTCGCGTCCCGGAAGCCATCTGGCACGAAACCCAGGCTTATTGGCAAGGATCGTAGCCATGGGAACATTGTTCGGCTAACGCCCGGCGAACAGACTGAAACCCTCGGCGCCGTACTGGCCTATCGTCAAGAGGAGAACAGCATGAACACCATCGCCGGCATCAAGATCCCCGACAGCCCCCTCGCCCGCGCCACCACCGAATACATTCGCGATATCGAGTCTGACCTGCTGTACCACCACTCTCGTCGGGTGTTTCTGTTCGGCGCCTTGAGTGGCCAGCGGCGGCAGTTGGCCTACAACCCGGAGTTGTTGTATGTCGGGGCGATGTTCCACGACTTGGGCCTGGTGGAAGGCTATCGCAGCGATGATGAGCGCTTCGAAGTGGACGGGGCGAACGCGGCCGCGGCGTTTCTCAAGCCCTACGGGTTGAGCGATGACGACATTGAGCAGGTGTGGCTGTCGATTGCCCTGCACACTACGCCGGGCGTACCCAAACATCTGCGTCCCACGGTGGCCCTGGTGACCGCTGGCGTGGAAATGGACGTACTGGGCATGGACTACGCCGCGTTTCCGGCAGCACAGCGCGACGCCGTGGTGCAGGCTCATCCGCGCGGGGAAGGGTTCAAGGAGTGCATCATCTGCGCCTTCGCCAACGGTTTGCGGCATCGTCCGCAGACCACCTTTGGCAACGTGAAGACCGACGTGTTGGTGGATCAGGAACCTGGGTTCAAGCCGATGAACTTCGTGGAGGTGATCCGCGCTTCGTCTTGGCATTCGTAGCCAGCACGCCCCACCGCTATCGCGAGCAAGCTCGCTCCCACAATGGGATCTGCGTTCGGCCGCAGGTTTGTAGGCGAACAAAAAACTGTGGGAGCGGGCTTGCTCGCGAAAGCGGTGCATCAGCCAACATGAATGTTGGATGTACCTCCGTCTTCGCGAGCAAGCCCGCTCCCACATTTGGCGCCAGTGTCGGGTTAGACCGGTGCGGTCTCGGCCCGGCGGACTTCCGGTTGTTTCCAGGAGTCGGCGGCGCTTTCTTCGATGGCTTGCTGGATCGCGCGCTTGCGATTTTCTTCGGCGCGACGGCTGAAGTACCAGACCAGGAAGGTCACCAGCGACACCGCCAGCAGGATCAGGCTCGCCACGGCGTTGATTTCCGGTTTGACCCCCAGGCGCACGGCCGAGAAGACTTCCATCGGCAAGGTCGTCGAGCCGGGGCCGGAGACGAAGCTCGCCAGCACCAGGTCATCCAGGGACAACGCGAACGACATCATGCCCCCCGCTGCCAACGACGGCGCGATCATCGGGATGGTGATCAGGAAGAACACCTTCCACGGCCGCGCACCGAGGTCCATGGCCGCCTCTTCGATGGACAGGTCCAGCTCACGCAAGCGTGCCGAGACCACCACCGCCACATAGGCCGCGCAGAACGTGGTGTGGGCGATCCAGATCGTGACGATGCCACGCTCCTGGGGCCAGCCGATCATCTGCGCCATGGCCACGAACAGCAGCAACAGCGACAGACCGGTGATCACTTCCGGCATCACCAGCGGCGCGGTGACCAAACCACCGAACAGCGTGCGGCCCTTGAAGTGGGTGATGCGGGTCAACACGAAGGCCGCCAGCGTACCCAGGGCCACCGCGGCAATCGCCGTGTAGCAGGCGATTTCCAGCGAGCGCATCACCGAGCCCATCAACTGGCTGTTGTCCAGCAGGCCGACGTACCACTTGATCGACCAGCCGCCCCACACCGTCACCAGTTTCGAGGCGTTGAACGAGTAGATCACCAGGATCAGCATCGGCGCGTAGATGAACAGCAAACCCAGCACCAGCATCAGGCTTGAAAAACTGAAGCGCTTCATTCCTTGCCCTCCATTTCTTTGGCCTGACTGCGGTTGAACAGGATGATGGGCACGATCAGGATCGCCAGCATCACCACCGCCAGGGCGGAAGCCACCGGCCAGTCTCGGTTATTGAAGAATTCCTGCCACAGCACTTTACCGATCATCAGGGTTTCCGGGCCGCCCAGCAGCTCCGGGATCACGAACTCGCCCACCACGGGGATGAACACCAGCATGCAGCCGGCGATGATGCCGTTCTTGGACAGCGGCACGGTGATTTTCCAGAAGCTGTTGAAGGTGCTCGAACCCAGGTCCGACGCAGCTTCCAACAGGCTGGCGTCATGCTTCACCAGGTTGGCGTACAACGGCAGGATCATGAACGGCAGATAGGAGTAGACGACCCCGATGTACACCGCCAGGTTGGTGTTGAGGATCTGCAGCGGTTCGCTGATCCAGCCCATGCTCAGCAAAAAACCGTTGAGCAGGCCGTTATTGCTGAGGATGCCCATCCACGCATAGACGCGGATCAGGATCGCAGTCCAGGTCGGCATCATGATCAGCAGCACCAGCACTGTCTGCATCTCTTTGCGGGCGTTGGCGATGCCATAGGCCATCGGGTAGCCGATCAGCAGGCACAAGACCGTGCTGATCAGGGCCATTTTCAGCGAGCCGAGGTAGGCGGCGATGTACAGCTCGTCCTCGCTCAGCATCGCGTAGTTGGCGAGGTTGAGCAGCACCTGCAACTTCTGATCGACGTAGCTGTAGATCTCGGTGTACGGCGGAATGGCCACGTCGGCTTCGGCAAAGCTGATCTTCAGGACGATGAAGAACGGCAGCATGAAGAACAGGAACAGCCAGATGAAGGGCACCCCGATGACCAGTTGGCGGCCACCGGGCGTTATTCGATCGAGTCGGCGTTTGAGTTTGCGCATGTTCATGAGCGAAGCACCACGCCGCTGTCGTCTTCCCACCAGACGAACACCTGGTCGCCCCAGGTCGGGCGCTGGCCACGGCGTTCGGCGTTGGCGACGAAGGATTGCACCAACTTGCCGCTCGGCAGCTCGACGTAGAACACCGAGTGGCCGCCCAGGTAGGCGATGTCATGGACCTTGCCGCTGGACCAGTTGTGCTCGCAGGTCGGCTGCTCGGACGTAACCAACAGTTTTTCCGGGCGAATGGCGTAGGTCACGGACTTGTCCTGCACCGAGGTGCTGATGCCGTGGCCAACGTAGATGTTGCGGTCCAGGTCCTTGCAAGTCAGCACCGCGTGGCCTTCGGCGTCGTCCACCACTTCGGTCTCGAAGATGTTGACGTTGCCGATGAACTCGCAGACCAGCCGGCTGGTCGGGGTCTCGTAGATGTCGATCGGGCTACCGATCTGGGCGATCCAGCCCAGGTGCATGATCGCGATACGTTCGGCCATGGTCATGGCCTCTTCCTGGTCGTGGGTCACCATGACGCAGGTCACGCCGACCCGCTCGATGATCTCCACCAGTTCCAGCTGCATCTGCGAGCGCAGCTTCTTGTCCAGCGCGCCCATCGGCTCGTCGAGCAGCAACAGCTTCGGCCGCTTGGCCAGGGAACGGGCCAGGGCCACACGCTGGCGCTGGCCGCCGGAGAGCTGGTGCGGCTTGCGCTTGGCGTACTGGCTCATCTGCACCAGTTTGAGCATCTCCGCCACGCGGGCATCGATCTCGGCCTTCGGGATCTTGTCCTGTTGCAGGCCGAAGGCGATGTTCTGCGCCACGGTCATGTGCGGGAACAGGGCGTAGGACTGGAACATCATGTTGATCGGCCGCTCATAGGGCGGCATGTCGGTGATGTCCACACCGTCGAGGAAAATCCGCCCCTCGGTGGGCCGCTCGAAACCGGCCAGCATGCGCAGCAAGGTGGATTTGCCCGATCCCGAACCGCCGAGCAAGGCGAAGATCTCGCCTTTCTTGATTTCCAGGGACACATCGTCCACGGCAATCGTCTCGTCGAACTTCTTCGTGACCCGGTCGATTTTGACCAGCACCTGCTTGGGTGTCTGGTCGCCCTCGAGGGCTTTCTTATAGGCGCCGGAGGCAACTGCCATTTACGAAACTCCCACAGAATTTGCAGTTCGCCCCACGCGGACGAACAAGAGTGTTGACGTTTATTTACCCGACTTGACCTTGGTCCAGCTGCGGGTCATGAGTCGTTGGATCTTGGGCGGCAACTCGGAGTTGACGTAGAGCTTGTCGACGACCGCTTGCGGGGGATAAACCGCTTCATCGGTGCGGACTTTCTGGTCCATCAGTTCGCCAGCCTTCGGGTTCGGGTTGGCATAACCGACAACGTCACTGACCTGGGCGATCACCTCGGGCTTGAGCACATAGTTGATGAACGCGTGGGCTTCCTTGACATTGGAGGCGTCGCCCGGGATCGCCAGCATGTCGAACCAGAGGTTGCCGCCTTCCTTGGGAATCACGTAGGCGATGTTCACACCCTTGCCGGCCTCGCTGGCACGAGCGCGGGCCTGGAAGATATCGCCGGAGAAACCGGCGGCCACGCAGATCTCGCCATTGGCCAGATCGGAGATGTACTTGGAGGAGTTGAAGTAGGTCACGTAAGGCCGGATCTTGAGCAGCTGCGCCTCAGCCTTCTTGTAATCTTCGGGGTTTTCGCTGTTGGGGTTCAGGCCCAGGTAGTTGAGCATCGCCGGGATCATTTCGTCGCCCGAGTCGAGGAACGAAACGCCGCAGCTGGACAGCTTCTTGATGTTTTCCGGCTCGAACAGCATGGCCCACGAATCGATCTTGTCGACACCCAGGACCGCCTTGATCTTCTCGACGTTATAGCCGATGCCGTTGGTGCCCCACAGGTAAGGCACGGCGTACTGGTTGCCCGGGTCGTTCTTTTCCAGGCGCTTGAGCAGCGCAGGATCGAGGTTGGCGTAGTTGGGCAACTGCGCCTTGTCGAGTTTCTGGAACGCCCCGGCCTTGATCTGCTTGCCCAGGAAGTGGTTGGACGGCACGACCACATCGTAACCGGTGCGCCCGGCCAGCAACTTGCCTTCCAGGGTTTCGTTGGAGTCGAACACGTCGTACACCGGCTTGATGCCCGTGGCTTTTTCGAAATCCGCCAGGGTGGTCTCGCCGATGTAGTCCGACCAATTATAAATATGCACGGTGGAGGCGGCCTGGACGCTGACAGCGAGCGTCAGGCCGGTGCCGACCAGCAAGGCGTTGCGTAACAAAGAAAAGACTGGCACGTGGAGGTCCTCTTAAATAGTTGGGCCCAAGTTGCCCCCGTTACGTGGCCACGATGGGCCCTGCAACAAAACCGGCGCGCAACTTACCCTCGATAAACCGATCCAGCAAAACTTTTAGTGATTGAAGGCTCCTGTTGCGCCGCCGCGATGCCAGCGACAACAGGAGGATGCTTCAGGCCGGCTTATTTACCGGATTTGATCTTGGTCCAGCTGCGGGTCAGGATCCGCTGGGTTGCCGACGGCAGGTCGGCGATGGCGTACAGCTTGGCCTTCACTTCGTCCGATGGGTAAATGCTCGGGTCACCGGAGATTTCCTTGTCCACCAAAGCGGTGGCGGCCTTGTTGCCGTTAGGGAAGCGCACGTTGTCGGTGATCTCCGCCATGATTTCCGGCTGCATGATGAAGTTCATCCACTTATAAGCGGCCTCGACGTTTTCGGCATCCTTGGGAATGGCGACCATGTCGTAGAACGAACCGGCACCTTCCTTGGGAATGGTGTAGGCCACTTTCACCTTGCCGCCAGCCTCGGCAGCGCGGCTCTTGGATTGCTCGATATCACCCGAGTAGCCCACGGCGACGCAGATGTTGCCGTTGGCCAGGTCGGAAATGTATTTGGACGAGTGGAAGTAACCGATCGATGGACGCAACTTGAGGAACAGCGCTTCGGCTTCGGCCAGTTGCTTCTTGTCCTGGCTGTCGGTCGGGTAGCCAAGGTAATGCAGGGCCACCGGAATCATTTCGGTTGGCGAATCGAGGAAGCTCACGCCGCAGCTCTTGAGCTTGGCGATGTTCTCGGGCTTGAGCAGGGTGTCCCAGGAGTCGATCTTGTCGATGCCCAGTGCGGCCTTGACCTTCTCGGGGTTGTAACCGATGCCGATGGTGCCCCACATGTAGGGGAAGGCGTGTTTGTTGCCCTGGTCACTGGCATCGCCGACCGCCTTGAGCAGGTCTGTGTCCAGGTTCTTCCAGTTCGGCAGCTTGGACTTGTCCAGTTCCTGGTAGACCCCGGCCTTGATCTGCTTGGCGAGGAAGTTGTTCGACGGCACCACGATGTCATAACCGGACTTGCCGGCCAGCAACTTGGCTTCCAGGGTTTCGTTGCTGTCGAACACGTCGTAGACGACTTTGATCCCCGTTTCTTTCTCGAACTTGGCGACGGTGTCCGGCGCAATGTAGTCGGACCAGTTATAGACATGCAGCACTTTGTCGTCCGCCTGGACGGCGCCCGCCATCACGCCCATCAGGGACATGGCGAGGAGGGTCTTGCCAGCTATCTTCATACCTAATGCCTTCATGGATTGATGCTCCAGTTATTCTTTTTAGCCACGTTCAGTAGCCGGCTCGCGGGCAACTTGAACAGCGGGTAGTCTGGCAAGTTACAGGGCAGGCTTTCAACACAAGCCCAGCCTTTTGTTCACGCTGGGCGAGGCCCGTGCAGGCACCTCGCTCAGAGCCTAGCACCTAGCCTTGCAACGCACTGAGCGTCAGGTCCAGGCACTGCCGCGCCTTGGTCACCAACTCATCGATCTCGGCCTTGCTGATCACCAGCGGCGGCGCAATGATCATGGTGTCGCCCACCGCGCGCATGATCAGCCCGTTATCGAAGCAGAACTGCCGGCAGATCATGCCCACGCCCTTGCCTTCGTAGCGCTTGCGCGTGGCCTTGTCCTGGACCAGTTCGATCGCCCCCAGCAAACCGACCCCGCGTACTTCACCCACCAGCGGATGATCGTTCAGTTCCCGCAAACGCTTCTGCAAATAGGGTGCCGTTTCGCTGTGGACACGCTCGATGATCTTCTCGTCGCGCAGGATGCGGATGTTTTCCAGGGCCACCGCCGCGGCCACCGGATGACCGGAGTAGGTAAACCCGTGGTTGAAGTCACCGCCTTCGTTGAGCACCGCGACCACGTCGTCGCGCACGATCAGCCCACCCATGGGGATGTAGCCGGAGGTCAGGCCCTTGGCGATGGTCATCATGTGCGGTTTCAACCCGTAGTGGTCGGTACCGAACCACTCACCGGTGCGGCCGAAGCCACAAATCACTTCATCGGCCACGAACAGGATGTCGTACTTGGCGAGGATTTCCTTCATGCGCGGCCAGTAGCTGTCCGGCGGCACGATCACGCCACCGGCGCCCTGGATCGGCTCGGCGATGAAGGCACCGACGTTATCCACGCCGATCTCCAAGATCTTTTCTTCCAACTGGTTGGCCGCCCACACGCCGAACTCTTCGGGGCTCATGTCGCCGCCTTCGCCGAACCAGTAAGGCTGGGCGATGTGGACAATGCCCGGGATCGGCAGGTCGCCCTGCTCGTGCATATAGGTCATGCCGCCCAGGCTCGCGCCCGCGACGGTCGAACCGTGATAGCCATTCTTGCGGCTGATGATGACTTTTTTGTTCGGCTGGCCCTTGATCGCCCAATAGTGGCGGACCATCCGCAACATGGTGTCGTTGCCCTCGGAGCCGGAGCCGGTGAAGAACACGTGGTTCATGCCTTCAGGGGCGATGTCGGCGATGGCTTTGGACAATTCCAGCACCGGCGGGTGGGCCGTCTGGAAGAACAGGTTGTAGTACGGCAGTTCGCGCATCTGCTGGCTGGCGGCGTCGGCCAGTTCGTCGCGGCCGTAACCGACCGCCACACACCAGAGACCGGCCATGCCATCGAGGATCTTGTTGCCTTCACTGTCCCAGAGGTAGACGCCCTTGGCGCGGGTGATGATGCGCGGGCCTTTCTCTTTGAGCTGCTTGAAATCGCTGAACGGTGCCAGGTGGTGATCGTTGCTCAGGGCCTGCCATTCACGGGTTTGCGGGTTATTGCGGGTCATGCGAATTCTCCTGTTATCGGTGAGGGCGAAGCTGCCTTAAGCAGCTCCGCCCGGCGCTTCAGACGGCAAAGAGCAGGAATTCCCGCTCCCACGAACTGATGACGCGCTTGAAGTTTTCATGCTCGGCCCGCTTGACCGCGACGTAGCCTGTGATGAATTTCTTGCCCAGGTATTTCTCGATGGTGGTGCTGTTTTCCATGCGTTCCAGAGCGTCTTCGATGGTCAGCGGCAAACGCAGGTTGCGGCGTTCGTAGCCGCGGCCCACCACCGGCGCACTCGGGTCGATGCCTTCGACCATGCCGATGAAGCCACACAGCAAGCTGGCGGCGATCGCCAGGTACGGGTTGGCGTCGGCGCCCGGCAAGCGGTTTTCCACCCGACGGTTCTGCGGCCCGGCGTCCGGCACGCGCAGGCCCACGGTGCGGTTCTCTTCGCCCCACTCCACGTTCACCGGTGCCGAGGTGTCCGGCAGGAAGCGGCGGAACGAGTTGACGTTGGGGGCGAACAGCGGCAGCAGCTCGGGGATGAACTTCTGCAGGCCGCCGATGTGGTGCAGGAACAGATCGCTCATGGTCCCGTCTTCATTGGAGAAGACGTTCTTGCCGGTTTCCTTGTCGATGATGCTCTGGTGCAGGTGCATCGCGCTGCCCGGCTCGCCGGTCATGGGCTTGGCCATGAAGGTGGCGGCCACGTCATGCTTGAGTGCAGCCTCGCGCATGGTGCGCTTGAACACCAGGATCTGGTCGGCCAGGGACAGGGCATCGCCGTGACGGAAATTGATTTCCATCTGCGCCGTGCCGTCCTCGTGGATCAGGGTGTCGAGGTCCAGTTCCTGCAATTCGCACCAGTCATAGACGTCTTCGAACAGCGGGTCGAATTCGTTGGCCGCTTCGATCGAGAACGACTGGCGACCGGTTTCCGGACGGCCGGAGCGACCAATGGGTGGCTGCAGCGGAAAGTCCGGGTCGTCGCTGCGCTTGGTCAGGTAGAACTCCATTTCCGGCGCGACGATGGGCTGCCAACCCTTGTCTGCGTAGAGCTTGAGCACTTTCTTGAGCACGTTGCGCGGCGACAGCTCGATGGGGTTGCCCTGCTTGTCGTAGGCGTCGTGGATGACCTGGGCGGTGGGCTCGATGGCCCAGGGCACAAGGAACACGGCGTTCTCGTCCGGGCGGCAGATCATGTCGATGTCAGCCGGGTCGAGCAGTTCGTAATAGATGTCGTCTTCGACATAGTCGCCCGTCACGGTCTGGAGCAGAACGCTCTCGGGCAGGCGCATGCCTTTCTCGGCGATGAACTTGTTGGTCGGCGAGATCTTGCCCCGGGTGATACCGGTCAGGTCGCCAATCATGCATTCGACTTCTGTGATCTTGTGGTCTTTCAACCAATCGGTGAGCTGGTCGAGGTTGTTACTCATAAATGCCTCTAGGCGTGAGTTTCCTGACTGCTATTAGTCGTCAGGCGTTGTTTGACGCATCCGCGTCGCGTTGTGTTGCCCTTGCTCGGCAGGCATCGCCAAATGCCTGGAAAATCGCAAGGTAGTGCGGGCTAGAGCTTACCTCCCATTCAGGGTGCCATTGCACACCTAAAGCAAAAGCCTTGCCTTCTGATACCGAAATAGCCTCGATCAGGCCATCCGGCGCCACCGCTTCGGCCCGCAAGCCAGGTGCCAGGCGCTCGATACCCTGGCTGTGGATCGAGTTGACGTCGATCAGTTGAGGCAACCCCAGGCCTGCCAGTACGCCGCCAGGCTGGATATGCACGGGGTGGGCAGGACCGTATTGGACCTCCACCGCTTGAGTATCGTCTTCACGATGATCGATGAACGTTCCCACTTCATGAACCTTCTGATGCAGGCTGCCGCCAAAGGCTACGTTCATCTCCTGGAAACCACGGCAGATGCCCAGCACCGGGACGCCCGCCTCGACAGCGGCGCGGATCAGCGGCAGGGTGGTGGCGTCCCGTGCAGGATCATGGGCAGTGCCCGGCGCACTGGCTGGGCCCTGGTAGTGAAAAGGTTCTACATTGGAAGGAGAGCCGGTAAAGAGAATACCGTCCAGGGCGTCCAGAATATCGGACGGCGGGAACAGATCCGCCAAGGACGGGAGCAGCACGGGCAAGCCCTTGGCGGCTGTCGCGACAGCCCGGGAATATTTATCGCCACTGGCGTGATAAGCATGCAGACCGATCTGCTTGGAGCAGGTGGTGACGCCGATTAACGGCAGGCGAGACATGAAGCACCCCGGTATTATTGCTGTTATGGGTTTGAATCGAGCTTAGCCTTGTTCATTTTTTTACACAACACCCCCGTAAAAAATACAACACGGCCCGCTCAAGCCTGCGGGCGCCAAGGCCCTTAAAGGGAAAAAAACGCCCTAAATTGCCTCAAAAAAGCCCTGCAGGTGCTTTTTTAGGGCAAAAAAGGCCCTGCTTGACTTCGGCATGCCGTTCGGGTTGACTGGCTTTCGAAGAGATCAATGATTGATATTTTTAACAACAAAGGTGTTGCATCATGTCGGTACCCCCGCGTGCCGTTCAGCTTAACGAAGCGAACGCGTTCCTTAAGGAACATCCTGAGGTTCTGTACGTTGACCTTCTGATTGCGGATATGAATGGTGTGGTGCGCGGCAAGCGCATAGAACGCACCAGCCTCCACAAGGTTTACGAGAAAGGCATCAACCTGCCGGCCTCTTTATTTGCTCTGGATATCAATGGCTCTACGGTGGAAAGCACCGGCCTGGGCCTGGACATCGGTGATGCTGACCGGATCTGTTATCCAATCCCTGACACCCTGTGCAACGAGCCTTGGCAGAAGCGCCCTACCGCGCAACTGTTGATGACCATGCACGAACTCGAAGGCGAACCTTTCTTCGCCGACCCGCGTGAAGTCCTGCGCCAGGTCGTGACCAAGTTCGATGAACTGGGCCTGACCATCTGCGCCGCATTCGAGCTGGAGTTCTACCTGATCGACCAGGAGAACGTGAATGGACGCCCACAACCGCCCCGCTCGCCGATTTCCGGCAAACGCCCGCACTCGACACAGGTCTACCTGATCGATGACCTCGACGAATACGTCGATTGCCTCCAGGACATTCTGGAAGGGGCCAAGGAGCAAGGCATCCCCGCCGACGCCATCGTCAAGGAAAGTGCCCCGGCGCAGTTCGAAGTGAACCTGCACCACGTGGCCGATCCGATCAAGGCTTGCGACTACGCGGTCCTGCTCAAGCGTCTGATCAAGAACATCGCCTACGACCATGAAATGGACACCACCTTCATGGCCAAGCCTTATCCGGGCCAGGCGGGCAACGGGTTGCACGTCCACATTTCGATTCTGGATAAAGAAGGCAAGAATATCTTTGCCAGCGAGGATCCCGAGCAGAACGCCGCGCTGCGTCACGCGATCGGCGGTGTGCTCGAGACCCTGCCCGCGCAGATGGCTTTCCTCTGCCCGAACGTCAACTCCTACCGTCGCTTCGGCGCACAGTTCTACGTGCCGAACTCGCCGACCTGGGGCCTGGACAACCGCACCGTGGCCTTGCGCGTACCCACCGGCTCCGCCGATGCCGTACGCCTGGAACACCGCGTCGCCGGTGCCGATGCCAACCCCTACCTGCTGATGGCCGCCGTGCTGGCAGGCGTGCACCATGGCCTGGTCAACAAGATCGAGCCCGGTGCGCCGGTGGAAGGCAACAGCTACGAGCAGAACGAGCAAAGCCTGCCGAACAACTTGCGCGATGCCCTGCGCGAGCTCGACGACAGTGAAGTCATGGCCAAGTACATCGACCCGAAATACATCGATATCTTCGTGGCCTGCAAAGAGAGCGAGCTGGAGGAGTTCGAACACTCCATCTCCGACCTCGAGTACAACTGGTACTTGCATACCGTGTAAGCGGTTGCGGTAAAAAAGAAACGCCGCAGGCCTTCGGGGCTGCGGCGTTTTTTTGTATTCGGGTGGATGGCCGCCTTCGGCGGATCGCGAGCAAGCTCGCTCCCACAGGGGATTTGCGGTGCACATGATTTGAGGGTCAGCTCACACCCAATGTGGGAGCGAGCTTGCTCGCGATGGCGGCCGGGAAGACAACACCGGACCCGACTCGTACAATGCCCGGCAGCCCCGCAGGAGAGCTTCATGACACGCATCGCCACACCCCGCAAACCCCGCGCACGCAGCCAAGCCCGGATCGACACCATTCTCGATGCCGCCCGTACGCTGCTTGCCGCCGAAGGCGTGGCCAGCCTGTCGATCTACAGCGTCGCCGAGCGCGCCGGGATCCCGCCCTCTTCCGTGTACCACTTCTTCGCCAGCGTCCCGGCCCTGCTCGAAGCCCTGACCGCCGATGTCCACGCCGCTTTTCGCGCGGGCCTGCAGGCACCGATCGATCATGCGGCGCTGAACCATTGGCACGACCTGTCACGGCTGGTGGAGCAGCGCATGCTCGCCATCTACAGCCAGGACGCCGCCGCTCGCCAGCTGATCCTGGCCCAGCACGGCCTGGCCGAAGTCACCCAGGCCGACCGCCAGCACGACCTCGAGCTGAGTGACTTGATGCACAAGGTGTTCGACCACCATTTCGCCCTGCCGCCCCTGCCCGACGACGTCGACGTGTTCGCCCTGGCCATGGAACTGGGCGACCGCGTCTACGCCCGCTCGGTACAACAGCATGGGCAGATCACCCCACGCATGGCCGAAGAAGGCATGCGGGTGTTCGATGCGTACCTGGGGTTGTATCTGCCGCCGTATCTCCCCAAGCGTGAAGCCCCCTGACCCCTGTTGCGAGGGGATTTATCCCCTCGCAACAAAGGCCCCCTTCCAACCTCACCAAGCGTATTCACCGGCCACCAAAAAAGCCCCGAAGGGCTCACGCCGTCCGGGGCTGTGGGTGAAACATCGTTCACAACTTGGCGATAGACACCTCGGTGGATTTGACGAAGGCGATCACTTCGCTGCCGATCGCCAGTTCCAGCTCCTTGACCGAGCGGGTGGTGATGACCGAGGTGACGATGCCGGAAGCGGTCTGCACGTCGATTTCCGACAGCACGTCGCCTTCGACGATTTCCTTGATGGTGCCTTTGAACTGGTTGCGTACGTTGATGGCTTTGATAGTCATGGTGTCGATTCCTGTCTGGATGAAGTTATTGAGCCCAACGCAATTGCGTGGGCAAGGGTGAAACGGGTTCGGGTTCCGGCGGTTGGCCGGGCAAGGACAGCACGCGGTTGAGGACTTCGGTTTCCAGGGTCGCCAGGCGATGGGAGCCGCGAACCCGTGGACGTGGCAGGTCGATGGCCAGGTCGAGGCCGATCTGGCCGTCCTCGATCAGGATCACCCGGTCAGCGATGGCCACCGCCTCGCTGACGTCGTGGGTCACCAGCAACACCGTGAAGCCGTGCTGCTGCCAGAGGTTTTCGATCAGTTGCTGCATCTCGATACGGGTCAGGGCGTCCAGCGCTCCCAAGGGTTCGTCGAGCAGCAACAGGCGCGGCTGATGAATCAGCGCACGGGCCAGGGCCACCCGTTGTTTCTGGCCGCCGGACAGCGCCGCCGGCCATTCATGGGCGCGGTCGGCCAGGCCCACCGCTTCCAGTGCCTGCAACGCCTGCGCGCGCCAATTGCCCTTGAGGCCGAGACCGACGTTGTCGATGATTTTTTTCCAGGGCAGCAAACGCGCTTCCTGGAACATCAACCGCGTGTCCTGCTGCGCAGCACTCAACGGTGCCGAACCCGCCAGCAACTGGCCGTCCGTGGGCTGATCGAGGCCTGCCAGCAAGCGCAGCAAGGTACTTTTGCCACAGCCGCTGCGACCGACCACCGCCACGAACTGCCCGGCCGGGATATGCAAGTCGATGTCGCGCAATACCTGGCGCGCGCCGAAGGTTTTCTGCAGCTTGCGCACCGCCAGCGGAATGCCACGCAGCAGGCGCGGAGGTTGTTGGG
This sequence comes from Pseudomonas sp. FSO-7, assembly GCF_059579345.1. Classification (NCBI taxonomy): domain Bacteria; kingdom Pseudomonadati; phylum Pseudomonadota; class Gammaproteobacteria; order Pseudomonadales; family Pseudomonadaceae; genus Pseudomonas; species Pseudomonas sp. FSO-7. The sequence goes on from NZ_CM184193.1 coordinate 6,286,890, forward strand.
CGGTCATGCCACACCTCCCTTGTTCACTTGGTACGCCGGGTGCCAGCGCAACCAGACCCGCTCAAGCCCACGAGCGGCCAGGTCGGCCAATTTGCCCAGCACGGCGTACAGGAGAATTGCCAGCACCACCACATCGGTTTGCAGGAACTCCCGGGCATTCATCGCCAGGTAACCGATACCGGAGCTGGCCGAGATGGTTTCCGCCACGATCAGCGTCAACCACATGAAACCCAGGGCAAAGCGCACGCCCACCAGGATCGAAGGCAAGGCGCCTGGCAGGATCACTTGGCGAAACAGGCTGAAGCCGGACAAACCGTAGCTGCGGGACATCTCCACCAGCGCCGGATCGACGTTGCGGATCCCGTGATAAGTGTTGAGGTAGATAGGAAACAGCGTGCCCAGGGCCACCAGGAAAATCTTCGCCGACTCGTCGATACCGAACCACAGGATCACCAGCGGAATCAGCGCCAGATGCGGCACGTTCCGCACCATCTGCACCGAACTGTCCAGCAGGCGTTCACCCCATTTCGACAAACCGGTGATGAAACCCAGGGCCAGGCCGATGCCGCCGCCGATCAGGAAACCGACCGCTGCCCGCCAACCGCTGATTGCCAGGTGCGTCCAGATCTCGCCGCTGCGCACCAGGCTCACCCCAGCTTCGATCACCGCCACGGGTGCTGGCAGGATCCGCGTGGACAACCAACCGGCCGATACCGACAGTTGCCAGACCGCCAGCAACAGCAGCGGCACCGCCCAGGGCGCGAGGTTGTGGATGATTTTCTTCATGGCCGCCTCAGCTCTGGGACGCGGCTTTGGGCAGGATGTCGTTGGCGACCATTTCACCGAACGGGCTCACATAACCCTGGCTTTTCGGCAACTCCGGGCGCTCCACGTCCAGGTGTGGGAACAACAGTTCCGCCACGCGATAGGACTCTTCCAGGTGGGGATAACCGGAGAAGATGAAGGTGTCGATGCCAAGATCGGCGTATTCCTTGACCCGCGCCGCCACGGTCGGGCCATCGCCCACCAGCGCCGTACCAGCACCGCCGCGCACCAGGCCGACACCGGCCCAGAGGTTGGGGCTGACTTCCAGCTTGTCGCGACTGCCACCGTGCAGGGCGGCCATGCGTTGCTGGCCCACCGAATCGAAGCGTGCCAGGGACGCCTGGGCGCGGGCGATGGTGTCGTCGTCCAGGTGGGAGATCAGCCGGTCGGCCGCTTGCCAGGCTTCGGCGTTGGTTTCCCGCACGATCACATGCAGGCGGATACCGAAGCGCACGGTACGGCCAAGCTTGGCGGCCTTGGCGCGCACTTGTTCGATCTTTTGCGCCACGGCCGCGGGCGGCTCGCCCCAGGTCAGCACCATTTCCACTTGCTCGGCCGCCAGGTCCTGGGCAGCTTCCGACGAGCCGCCGAAATACAGGGGTGGACGCGGTTGCTGGATCGGCGGATAGAGCAGCTTGGCGCCCTTCACACTGATGTGCTCACCGTCGTAATCCACCGTCTCGCCTTCCAGCACCCGGCGCCAGATCCGGGTGAATTCCACCGAGGCCTGGTAGCGTTGTTCGTGGTCGAGGAACAAGCCATCGCCGGCCAACTCATCCGGGTCGCCGCCGGTCACCAGGTTGAACAACGCCCGCCCACCGGACAACCGGTCGAGGGTCGCGGCCTGGCGCGCCGCCACCGTTGGGGAAATGATCCCGGGGCGCAGGGCCACCAGGAACTTCAGGCGCTGGGTCACGGGAATCAACGACGCGGCCACCAGCCAGGAATCCTCGCAGGAACGCCCGGTGGGGATCAGCACGCCGCCGAAACCCAGGCGGTCCGCCGCTTGGGCAACCTGCTGCAGGTAACCGTGATCGACAGCGCGGGCGCCTTCGGCGGTGCCAAGGTAATGGCCGTCACCGTGGGTAGGCAGGAACCAGAAAATATTGAGGCTCATGGAGTGGTCTCCTAAGGGATCGAATTACTGCGCGTTCGCAACGGCCGCCGGCGGCGCCCAGATCACGTCCTTGATGCTCAAGGGCTTGGGAATCAATTTGAGCTGGTAGAAGCTGTCGGCGATTTTCTGCTGCGCCGCCACCACTTCCGGCGTCAGGAACAACGCCCCATAGCCTTGGCGCTTCACCGACGTCAGGGTGATGTCCGCCGGCAGGCCAAGCAGCGGCGCCACCTGCTGGGTCACGTCTTCAGGGTTGGCCTTGGACCACTCCCCCACTGCTCGCACCTCTTCCACCAGGGCGGTAATGACCTGGGGATTCTTTTGCGCATAAGGTTTGGTGGCGAGATAGAACTGGTGGTTATCGACGATGCCTTTGCCGTCACGCAGGGTGCGTGCCTGCAACTGTTGTTCGGCGGCAGCCTGGTACGGGTCCCAGATCACCCAGGCGTCCACACTGCCCCGTTCGAACGCGGCACGGGCGTCGGCCGGCGGCAGGAAAACGGTCTGGATATCGGCATACTTCAGGCCAGCGTCTTCCAGCGCCCGCACCAGCAGGTAGTGGACGTTGGAGCCTTTGTTCAGCACGACTTTCTTGCCCTTGAGGTCTTGCACCGTTTGGATGGCCGAGCCTTTGGGCACGAGGATCGCCTCGCTGGCGGGTGCCGGTGGCTCGTAAGCGACATAGAGCAGATCGGCGCCCGCGGCCTGGGCAAACACCGGCGGGGTCTCACCGGTCACGCCGAAGTCGATGGAACCGACGTTCAAGCCTTCCAGCAGTTGCGGGCCGCCGGGGAACTCGGTCCATTGCACGTCCACGCCTTGGGCTGCGAGGCGTTTTTCCAACGAGCCCTTGGCCTTGAGCAGCACCAGGGTGCCGTATTTCTGATAGCCGATCCGCAAGGTCTCGGCTTGAGCTTGAGCGATGACGCCGAGGGACACAGCCGCAGCAAACAGAGCGACCAGCCCGCGACGCAAAATGACAGTGCGCATGGCGCCTCTCCTTTTTGCTGTGGGGTTTTGGCTGCACCTGCTGGGCCGTTGGCGGCTGAGTAAGGTGAGTTGAATCAGGGTATTCGGGGTTCAAATGCTCCAGCGAGCACTCAACAAACGTTCGTTCAATACACTGGGGTCCAGCGGCCTGGGCCGACGGGCCATGGCGCTGAAAAACTGTTCCAGCGCCTCGTCCAGGCGCTGTTGCAGGGCCGGCGTCAATTGGGCCTGAGCACTGCCTTCGCCGTAAGCGATCTGGCTGTCTTCGGCAAAGATCCCGTGGAGCATTTCCTGGGCCTTGAGCGCCGACAACACCGGTTTGAGGGCGTAATCCACCGCCAGCATGTGGGCGATGCTGCCGCCGGTTGCCATCGGTAATACCACTTTATGGGCCAGGGCCCGTTCAGGCAGCAGGTCCAGCACGGTCTTCAGCGCACCGGAAAAAGACGCCTTGTACACCGGCGTTGCGATCAGCAAGCCGTCGGCATTTTCGATCTGCTGGAGCAGGTCGACCACCTTCGGGCTGTCGAAACGGGCATGGAGCAGATCTTCGGCCGGGAAATCGCGCACCTGATAGCTCACCACTTCCACACCTTGCTGCCGCAACCAGCGTTGCGAACGTTCCAGCAGCACCCCGGAGCGGGAGCGTTGGCTGGGACTGCCACCGAGTGAGACGACCAACATGCCTACCCTTCCTTAACTGTCACGTGCGATTCGCGGCGGGCGATCTCGCTGCATGGGTCAAACCATAACAGGGGATTTATATATCTTTAAATCATATTTATTCATTTGGTTATTCTATTTTGAGATATGAAATTGCCTTTCCCTGTCGCAATAAAAAAAGGCCGTCGGAACGGCCAAAACCCTGGTGCACAGTGATTCCCCTGTGGGAGCGAGCTTGCTCGCGATAGCGTCGGATCTGCCAGAGGCGATATTGACTGATAGACCGCCATCGCGAGCAAGCTCGCTCCCACAGGTTTTGCGTTTGCGTCAGCGATTGGGCTGCGGGGTGAGGCGCAGGTAAGGCTTCACGGCGCGATAGCCCTTGGGAAAGCGCTGCTTGAGTTCCTCTTCATCCTTGAGCGACGGCACGATCACCACTTCATCACCGTCCTGCCAGTTGGCCGGGGTGGCGACTTTGTAGTTGTCGGTCAGTTGCAGGGAATCGATCACTCGCAGGATTTCGTTGAAATTGCGCCCAGTGCTGGCCGGGTAAGTGATGGTCAGGCGAATCTTCTTGTTCGGGTCGATCACGAACAGTGAACGCACGGTCAAGGTGTCGCTGGCGTTGGGGTGGATCAAGTCGTACAGGTCCGACACCTTGCGGTCGGCATCGGCCAGGATCGGAAAATTGACCACGGCATTCTGGGTCTCATTGATGTCCTCGATCCACTTGTGGTGCGAGTCCACCGGGTCCACCGAGAGCGCAATGGCCTTGACTCCGCGCTGGGCGAACTCGTCCTTGAGCTTGGCGGTCAGGCCCAACTCGGTGGTGCAGACCGGCGTGAAGTCCGCCGGGTGGGAAAACAGCACACCCCAGCTGTCGCCGAGCCATTCGTGGAAGCGAATCTTGCCGGCGCTGGAATCCTGTTCGAAGTCGGGGGCGATGTCGCCAAGTCTGAGGCTCATGGTGCGGCTCCTGGATGAGGTTGTTGTGAACCCAACTTTGCACCGGTTTCGATTGCATTAAAAAGAATGAATATCCATTTATCTAGATCATTAGTGAATATAAAAAACTGTTCACTGGCGCCATTCCGCATACCGGCACAAGATCGTCAGCGAGGTTCGAGAAGGCCTCGAGTTGCTGAAAAGAGGAGAAGTTTCGAGGAGGGCTACAGGGGTGGGCCTGACTCGAAAACGCAAAAGCCCCGCCCGGCGTGTTGCCGGACGGGGCTTTTTTTATTTCGCTACGTCTTACATGAAGTTGTAAGTGTAGTTGAAGATCAGGCGGGTCTGATCCTGGTCGGCGATACCGGTGCTGCTGCCACGGTAAGAACCGTGACGCAGGGTAGTGCCGAAGCCTTTGAGCGGACCTTGCTGGACAACGTAGTCCAGACGCATGTCGCGTTCCCACTCGGACGTTTCGCTTCCGCCGGTAACGGATTTGATGTCATCGCCGTGCAAGTAGGCAATCGCAGCCTTCAGGCCTGGAACGCCCAAGCTGGTGAAGTCGTACGAGTATTGACCAAAGGTGGTGTTCTCACCCGCGCGGACGAACTGATGGATCATGCTGTCGGTGAACAGGTAGAAGCTCGAACCACCCGCGCCTTCATTGCGACCGGCGTCATTGAGCAGGCTGCCCTGGTTCAGGTAGACGAAGCCACCGTCATCACCGACTTGCTGGTGACCCAACAGGAACGCGCTGCCGCCCAGGGTGTAGGTGAACATGGCGCTCCAGGTCTTGTTATCGACCTCGCCCGGGTTCTTGGCATAACCACCGTTGTTGTTGAAACGATAGCCCGCATCGCCGTTACGGCCATCCGAGCTGCTGTCGAAGTAACGCAGGTCAGTCTTGAACGACTGTCCTTCGCTGATCGGGAACACGTGGACCGCGCCCAGGAAGTGCTGTTTGTAGTAATCCTGCAGGTTGGCGTAGTAGTACTGCAGGGTCAGGTCCTTGGTGACCTTCCAATCAGCACCGGCGTAACGGAACTGGTTGCTGTCTTCGGTACCGCCTGCCACTGCCAGGCCAGTGCTGTTAGTCCCGGCACGGCCCACGGCGCGTTCCAGTTGACCGGCGTTGAACGTCACGTTGTCCAGATCCTTGGAGGTGATGGTGCCACCTTCAAAGGTTTGCGGCAGCAGACGGCCATCGTTGGCGACCAGGATCGGCAGGTTAGGCTGCAGTGCGCCACCCAGGTGAGCCTCGGTCTTGGAGAACAATGCCTTCACGTTACCTGACACACGGCTCCAGCTGTGTTCGGCAGAACCGTCGGAGTCGCTTGGGGAGAAAGAGTTGTTGTCCGGGTGCTGACCTTTGCCACCATCGAGGTGAAGACCAACCAACGCCTGGGCATCGAGACCAAAACCAACGACACCTTGGGTGAAGCCAGACTTGTAGTCGAACTTCAGGCCAGTGGCCGCTTCACGCTGATCGTTAGCGCCTTCGCGGTTATCGTTGTCAAAATACATGGTGCGAGAACTGACGGACGCCTTGCTGTCCTCGATAAAACCGGCGGCGCCTGCTTGCTGCGCCAAAACCCCAACGGCCACAGCCAGGGCCAAGGTGGACTTGTTCATGCTTCGCTCCTCTCGTTTTCTAATTCTTGTGTGTCTTTGGTTCTGGATCGACGTCCGGAATCCGCGGATGCGCGATTAGCGCCAGACCGTGACTGGCAAGTCAACCGTAACCCTTTCGGCCTACGACCATGGTCTAACCCCGCGACACCGGCCCGAAGAATAAAGGATTCTTTATAAATCCAAAAAGAATTGTTTCATTAGTTTTCAGCTCGTTTCGACATATGGTTGCCATCAAAACGTCATCAAGCCGTGACAAGGCTTATCGGCGACGTCGAGGAATCCTGAAGCGTGTTTCGTCGCAGCCGTGGTCAGGCGTACCACTGCGCGTGCATGCCGCGATCTTGAGCCTTCCCAGACTAGTCACTCATTGTCTGAAATCAAGAAGATCGCCGCAGCACGCGTTTAAGAGGGAGTCGCTCAGAGGGCTTTTTCGAAGATTTTCGAGTTACGCTGGTAGTTGTAGAGCGACGCCCGCGCCGCCGGCAGACGGTCGACGCTGCTGGGCTCGAAACCGCGCTCGCGGAACCAGTGGGCAGTCCGGGTCGTCAGTACGAACAGCGTCTTGAGCCCTTGGGCACGGGCGCGGGTTTCGATGCGCTCCAGCAGCTCATCGCCCCGACCACCGTGGCGATATTCCGGGTTCACCGCCAGGCAGGCCAGTTCCCCGGCATCCGAATCGGCGATCTGGTACAGCGCCGCACAAGCGATGATCATGCCTTCGCGCTCGACCACGCTGAACTGTTCGATCTCGCGCTCCAGCACCTCGCGAGAGCGACGCACCAGAATCCCCTGCTCTTCCAGCGGGCTGATCAGGTCCAGCAGGCCGCCGACGTCTTCGATGGCCGCTTCGCGCACCACTTCGAATTGCTCCTGGGCCACCAAGGTGCCGCTGCCATCGCGGGTGAACAGTTCCGCCAGCAGCGCACCGTCCTCGGCATAGCTGACGATATGGCTGCGCGCCACGCCACCCCGACAGGCCTGGGCCGCCGCATCCAGCAGTTCGGCCTGATAGTCGCTGCCCAGGCGCTGCATGTGGCCGGGAACCTGTTGCGGGCGCAATTCGCGCACCAGCCGTCCGTCCTCGCCGATCAGCCCCTGCTCGGCACCGAACAGCAACAGCTTGTCGGCCGCCAGGTCGATGGCCGCCCGGGTGGCGACGTCTTCGCAGGCCAGGTTGAAGATCTCTCCGGTGGGCGAATAACCCAACGGCGACAGCAGCACGATGGAACGCTCGTCCAGCAGGCGATTGATGCCCTTGCGGTCGACCCGACGCACTTCACCGGTATGGTGATAATCCACGCCTTCGAGCACGCCGATGGGACGCGCGGTGACCAGGTTGCCGCTGGCGACCCGCAACCGCGAGCCCTGCATGGGCGAGGAGGCCATGTCCATGGACAGGCGCGCCTCGATGGCGATGCGCAACTGGCCGACCGCGTCGATCACGCACTCCAAAGTCGCCGCGTCGGTGATGCGCATGCCGTGGTGGTAATGGGGCGTCAGGCCCCGCGCAGCGAGGCGGGTCTCGATCTGCGGACGCGAACCATGGACCAGCACCAGGCGCACGCCGAGGCTGTGCAGCAGCACCAGGTCATGGACGATGTTGCCGAAATTAGGGTGTTCCACCCCGTCGCCGGGCAGCATGACGATGAAGGTGCAATCGCGGTGGGCGTTGATGTAGGGCGAAGCGTGGCGAAGCCAATTGACGTATTCGGGCATGAACCTGGACCTGTAATAAATAACAGCCAAAAAAAGACGAAACAGAACGCACAACGGGCTGGTGGTTATCGTCGGAACAGGCTTGGCGACACGCGCGCTCTCCTCATGTGATGAATACGGGCCCGCAAGGGCGCAATTTAACCGGCCGTGGCCGGCGTCAGGCAGTAATGGCCGATCAACTGCCGCAACAGCTGTACGGTAGGTTGCAAACGTGACATTTCAAGGTACTCGCCCGGTTGGTGGGCACAGGCGATATCGCCGGGCCCGAGCACCAGGGTTTCGCAGCCAAGGCGCTGAAGATAAGGCGCTTCGGTGCCGAACGCCACTGCTTCGGCGCGATAGCCGGTCAGTCGTTCGGCCACGCGGACCAACTCGGCGTCCTCGGCCTGCTCGAACGGCGGCACTTCGGGGAACAGCGGCGCATAGTCGATCTTGACCTGGTGTCGCTCGGCAATCGGCTCGAGCTTCTGCCGGATCGCCGCCCGCAGCATGTGCGGGTCCATGCCCGGTAACGGGCGCAGGTCGAATTCCATGGAGCATTGGCCGCAGATCCGGTTGGGATTATCGCCACCATGGATGCAGCCGAAATTCAGGGTCGGTTGTGGCACGCTGAACTGCGGATTACGGAACTCACGCTGCCATTGCAGGCGCAGGCCGCGCAATTCACCCATGGCATCGTGCATGGCTTCCAGCGCGCTGTGGCCCAGGCGCGGATCGGACGAATGGCCGCTGCGCCCGAGAATGTCGATGCGCTCCATCATCACGCCTTTGTGCAGGCGAATCGGCCGCAGGCCGGTCGGTTCGCCGATCACCGCCGCCCGCCCCAGCGGTCGGCCGGCATCGGCCAGGGCTCGGGCGCCGGACATGGAGCTTTCTTCGTCACAGGTCGCGAGGATCAGCAGCGGTTGCTTGAACGGTTGGTCCAGCAGCGGCTTGACCGCTTCGATGGCCAGGGCGAAAAACCCCTTCATGTCGCAACTGCCCAGCCCCACCCAACGGCCATCGACCTCGGTGAGCTTCAACGGATCGGTCTGCCACAACGCGCCGTCGAACGGTACCGTGTCGCTGTGGCCCGCCAGCACCAGGCCGCCGGGACCGCTGCCAAAACTGGCCAGCAGGTTGAATTTGCCAGGGCTGACCTGCTGGATATCACAGGAGAACCCCAGCTCAGTGAGCCAGCCTGCCAGCAGCTCGATCACGGCACTGTTGGACTGGTCGAGCCCAGGTTGGGTACAACTGACCGAAGGCGTGGCGATCAGGGCAGCGAATTGATCTTTCATGGACGGCAAAGGCATCGCTGACTCCGGGCTTACAGATTGACGTTCATCATAGAACCATCCGGACCCAGGAATAAACCGTCGCGGCGCGTACTCCTGACGAGTCCTGTACACTGCACGACCTTGGCAGCCACACCTTCCCCCGGCTGCGCACCCGATCCCTGGATTTTCCGGCCATGCAGAAAGAAACCGAAATCAAACTCCGCGTCAGCCGCGAGACCCTGGCAGCCTTGCGCGAGCATCCGCTGCTGAAAAAACGCAACAAGAGTGGCTGGGAACGCCATGAATTGATGAACCAGTATTTCGACACACCAGAGCGTGACCTGGCCCGGGCCAAGGTCGCCCTGCGCCTGCGGCGCGACGGCGAAGAGGTGATCCAGACCCTCAAGACCCGCGGCCAGAGCGTCGCCGGCCTGTCCGAGCGCAACGAATACGACTGGCACCTGCCCAAGGCCAAGCTTGATCTGAAGAAGCTCGACGGCGAATGCTGGCCCGAGGCCCTGGCCGAACTGGACAAGAAAACCCTCAAGGCCATCTTCACCACCGATTTCGTCCGCGAACGCGCTGAAATCGCTTGGGGCCGTGGCAAAAGCAAGGTGGTCATCGAAGCCGCCCTGGACCTGGGCCACGTCGTGGTGGGCAAGCAGAAGGAAGAAATCTGCGAGCTGGAGCTGGAACTGCGCGAAGGCGAGCCCGCTGCCCTGCTGGAACTGGCCGCCGAGCTGGCCGCGACCCTGCCCTTGATGCCCTGCGACATCAGCAAGGCCGAGCGAGGCTATCGTCTGCATGACGCGAGCAGCTATGCCTTGAGCCTGCCGGCCCCGCAACTGACCGCCGAAACGCCGCTGGATGACGCCTTCGCCGCGCTGAGCTGGCATTTGCTCGGCAGCAGCCAGCGCCTGGCCGAGCAATACCGTTTCAACGGCCACTGGCGCCTGCTGCAGGACTGGGTGGAAAACCTCGCCGAACTGCGCGCCCTGCTCAGCAGCCTCGGCCAGGCCGCGCCACGCCAATCGACCCACGATTTGCGCCTGGCCCTGGACGCATTGCTGGAAGACTGGCGCCCGCTGGTCCAGGCCGGCCTGGATGACGAAGACGTGCGCAAGGCCGCGCCGGAACAGTTCCTTGAAGAGCTGCAAGACCCGCGCTGGGGCCTGTTTTCCCTCAACACTTCACGCTGGTTGCTGGCGCGCAGCTGGGCCGCCGAGCGCAACACCCGTGGCAATCGCCAGGGCGCGGCGCAACTGGGCAGTTGGCTGCCGCGTCTGCTGGGCGAAGAGTCCTCGTCCCTGCAATTGCAACGCTATCAGCAGCAGCCGGAAGACCTCGCCGAGCAACTGCCGCGTATCGAACGCATCCAGGCCTGGCTGCACCACGCCCGTCATGTACTGGAGATCCCGGAAATGGATCGCCTTTACGGTGAGCTGAACAAGCTGGCGCAACTGGCCAACCAACCGATCACCGATGAAACGCTGGATGCGCGCAAGCAACAGGCGATTGCGGTGTATCAGAATCGGGCTTGGAAGACTTTGCTGCGCCTGTAACCGAGATATCTTCGGCGTCGGGAATATCGCTTTCGCGAGCAAGCCCGCTCCCACACTGGATCTTCAGCGAACACAAAATGTGTGTACGGTAGAGATCTAGTGTGGGAGCGGGCTTGCTCGCGAAGGGGCCGGCACATTCACCTCAGATCCAGCTATCGCACCACCGGCAAACTCGTCGTCGACTTGATCTCCGACAGCGCCACGATCGAGTTCACTTCCTGGATCCCCGGCACCATCGACAGCTTTTCGAAAAAGAATCGCTCATACGCCTCGATGTCCGCCGTGACGATGCGCAGCAGAAAATCCACCGACCCCATCAGCACATAACACTCCAGCACTTCGGGGAAGCCGCGAATCGCCTCGGTGAATTCGGTGAAGTTCGAACGGCCGTGGGCGTTGAGTTTGATTTCGGCGAAGATCTGCGTATTGAGGCCGATTTTCTTGCGATCCAGCAATGTCACTTGACCGCGAATGATGCCCTCCTCCTTCATCCGCTGAATCCGCCGCCAGCACGGCGATTGGGACAAGCCGACCTGTTCGGCGATCTGTGCGCTGGACAGCGAGGCATCCTCTTGCAGCAGCGCCAGTATTCGGCGGTCGTAGCTATCCAGATCGCTTTGCATAAATAAACCCAAAATGAATTATATGGAGAATCAAGCGATTCGAAATATCGCCAGATCCACCCATCTTAGATAAGAAATACCCCGCTACGCATGTAAATATTCCTCCCGAACTCCAGGAGACTACCCATGCCCCCACTCGAAGCCGTTGCCACAGCCCCGACCCGCGCCGACGTCTGGCACGCCGCCAATGCCCATTGTCGGGTGCAGTACCAGATGCTGGCCGAGGCCGAGCCGGACCTGCTGTGCCGGGCGTTGAACCTGTTTGCCTTGCAAGGCCTGACGCCACAGCACGTGCGCGTCGAGCGCCTCGACGATCTGCTGTCGCTGGACATCGGCCTGGACGGGCTGAGTTGGCACCGAGCCCAGGTGATTGCTGAAAAATTGCGTAACCTGATCGGCATGTGCTCGGTGGACCTGCAAAGCGCCGAATTTACGAGGGTTGAGCCGACTCAGGCGGTCGGTTGAGCCCCCCACGGGCAAGACTTGGTAACGCATTGGTCGGGTAGTGGCCCAACGGACCACGGGGTCGGGACTATTCTTTTGCAGACCGAAGCGTCTGTATCGCGGCTTTGCTGCAATTGTCCAATAGGAACCCGCATGTCCACCAAACACGCCACTCAGGACCGCTGGCTGGACCTCAATGATCTGCTGCGTCAACTGGTCGCCCAAGGCTTCATCAGCCAGGATTCAGCCGAAACCGCGCTCAACGCCCGCCGGCGCCACAGCGCCAATAGCCAGCTGCATCCGCTGGAGTTCATTGCCAACCAGCACCTGGACGACCTCAGTCGACCCGGCAAGCGCCTGGACCTGGAGAACCTGACCCTGTGGTTGTCCCAGCAGGCCGGCCAACCCTATATGCGCATCGACCCGCTGAAAATCAACGTGGCGGCCGTGACGCCCTTGATGTCCTATGCCTTTGCCCAGCGCCACAAGATCCTTGCGGTAGCGGTCGATCGTGACGCCGTCACCGTTGCCAGCGCACAACCCTACGTCAGCAGTTGGGAAGCCGACCTGACCCACGTACTCAAGCTGCCGATCAAGCGGGTGGTCGCCAACCCGGTGGATATCCAACGCCTGAGCGTGGAGTTCTATCGCCTGGCCAAATCGGTCAGCGGCGCCACCACGGTCGATCAGCAACCGAGCAACCTGAGCAATTTCGAACAATTGCTCAACCTGGGGGCCAGCGACCAGGAACCGGACGCCAACGACGCCCACATCGTCAACATCGTCGACTGGCTGTTCCAATACGCCTTCCAACAGCGCGCCAGCGATATCCACATCGAACCGCGCCGCGAGCAGGGCACCGTGCGCTTTCGCATCGACGGGGTGCTGCACACCGTCTATCAGTTCCCGCCGCAGGTGACGATGGCGATCGTCAGCCGCCTCAAGAGCCTGGGGCGGATGAACGTCGCGGAAAAACGCAAACCCCAGGACGGCCGGGTCAAGACCAAGACCCCGGACGGCGGTGAAGTGGAATTGCGCCTGTCGACCTTGCCCACGGCGTTCGGCGAAAAGATGGTCATGCGGATCTTCGACCCGGAAGTGCTGCTCAAGGACTTCGACCAGCTCGGCTTCTCCGCCGACGACCTGCGCCGCTGGCAGGACATGACCCGCCAGCCCAACGGCATCATCCTGGTAACCGGGCCCACCGGTTCCGGCAAGACCACCACCCTCTACACCACCCTCAAGAAACTGGCGACGCCGGAAGTGAACCTCTGCACCATCGAGGACCCGATTGAAATGGTCGAGGCGTCCTTCAACCAGATGCAGGTCCAGCACAACATCGACCTGACCTTCGCCGCCGGGGTACGGGCGCTGATGCGGCAAGACCCGGACATCATCATGATCGGTGAGATCCGTGACCTGGAAACCGCTGAAATGGCGATCCAGGCGGCGCTCACCGGGCACCTGGTCCTGTCGACCCTGCACACCAACGACGCGCCGAGCGCCATCAGCCGTTTGCTGGAGCTGGGGGTGCCCCATTACCTGATCAAGGCCACCGTGCTCGGGGTCATGGCCCAGCGGCTGGTGCGCACCCTGTGCCCGCAGTGCAAGGCGCCCCTGACCCTCGACGAAGACGACTGGCAGACCCTGACCCGGCCCTGGCAGGCACCGTTGCCGAGCAACGCCCAACAGGCCGTCGGTTGCCTGGAATGCCGCGACACCGGTTACCGAGGCCGCGCCGGCGTCTACGAAATCATGCAACTGACCGACAGCGTCAAGGCCTTGATCCACCCCGACACCGACCTGCTGGCGGTGCGCCGCCAGGCCTTCAAGGAAGGCATGCGCAGCCTGCGGCTATCCGGGGCACAAAAGGTGGCGGCGGGCTTGACCACGGTCGAGGAAGTGCTGCGGGTTACGCCTCAGAGCGAGCAAAAGTAGTTGTGGCAGCACCTGTGGCGAGGGGATTTATCCCCGCTGTGGGAGCAAGGCTTGCCCGCGATGAAGATAACGCGGTCTCCCTCGGAAGCAAGGCGCCTGCATCGCGAGCAAGCTTTGCTCCCACATAGCGAAGATAATGGCCGCTTGCCCTACACTCAGGGCTCGCAGGTCCATCTCAATTCGCACAGGGAACCGTCATGCAGATCGGTAGCGTACTTTTACTTTTTATCGCCCTCGTGGTCGCCATTCTCTTCATGGGTTTCAAGGTCGTGCCCCAGGGCTACCAATGGACTGTCGAGCGGTTCGGCCGCTACACCAATACCCTCAAGCCCGGCCTGAACATCATCATCCCGGTGATGGATCGCATCGGGCGCAAGATCAATGTCATGGAAAGCGTACTGGACATCCCGCCCCAGGAAGTGATTACCGCCGACAACGCCACGGTACAGATCGACGCCGTGTGCTTCTTCCAGGTGGTCAATACGGCCCAGGCGGCCTACGAGGTCAACAACCTCGAACACGCTATCCGCAACCTGCTGCAAACCAATATCCGCACCGTGCTGGGGTCCATGGAGCTGGACGCGATGCTGAGCCAGCGCGACGGCATCAACGAAAAATTGCTGCGTACCGTCGATGAAGCCACGGCACCGTGGGGCATCAAGATCACCCGGATCGAGATCAAGGACATCAGCCCGCCGGCCGACCTGATGGCCGCCATGTCGGGGCAAATGAAAGCCGAACGTATCAAGCGTGCCCAGATCCTCGAAGCCGAGGGCCTGCGAGCGTCGGCGATTCTCACCGCCGAAGGCAAGAAGCAGGCGCAGATCCTCGAGGCCGAGGGCAGCCGCCAGGCGGCGTTCCTGGAGTCCGAGGCGCGCGAGCGCCAGGCGCAAGCCGAAGCACTCGCCACGCAGGTGGTGTCCCAGGCCATTGCCGACGGTAACGTCCAGGCCGTGAACTACTTCGTCGCCCAGAAGTACATCGATGCATTGGGCAAACTGGCGTCGGCCAACAACAGCAAGGTGATCCTGATGCCGCTGGAAGCCAGCCAGGTCATCGGTGCGGTCGGTGGCATCGGCGAGATCGTCAAGGCCACCTTCGACAGCAAGAAAGCCTGAGGCGCGCGTATGTGGGGGTTCCTGCAAAACATGTCGTACTGGGACTGGCTGGCGCTGGGCGTCATCCTGCTGATCCTTGAAGTGTTCGGCGCCGGGGGTTACTTGCTGTGGATCGGCATGGCCGCCGCGGCAGTCGGCGTGCTCACGTTCATCCTGCCGCAGATGCCGTGGGAGCTGCAGTTCCTGTTGTTCGGCCTGTTCGCCATCGCCACGGCACTGTACTGGTGGCAACGCCAGCGCAGCGCCGTGCGCCAAAGCGATCAGCCGCACCTGAACCTGCGTGGACAGGAACTGATCGGCAAAGTCTTCCTGGTCCATGAAGCGATCGTCGATGGCCGCGGCAAGATCAAGGTGGCCGACAGTGTCTGGCTGGCCAAGGGGCCCGAGTCGTCCGTTGGCACGCGGGTCAGGGTGGTGGCGCAGGAAGGCGCGGTGCTGCAGGTGGAACGGGCTGACTGACACGTCATGGAACTGAATCGAGACGCCGGTAATCCAACGTCATAGTTAACCCAGTGGAGTCACCTATCATGCGTCTCAAACTTGCTGTCGCTACCCTAGCCTTGCTGTCTCTTCCTGTTGGCTCGGCAATGGCCGACACGTTTTGGCGTAACGTCATCTCGTCCGGTGCGACCACCGGTTCCACCTACCTGACCTTCAAGGATCACAAACTGATCGTCGCCGCCCAGGACGATGCCGGCAGCTTCGTCGCCAGCGATGGCGGTATCCGTGGCCCTTACCTGGAAGCGGCGATGCAGAAAGTACGTGCCGACAATCCAGGCCTGCAAGCCACCGACATGGAACTGGCCAACGCGATCCTGGCGAAAAACGCCGTCGCCCAGGATTGATACCCGGCCAATAAAAAATGCCGCTCGATGAGCGGCATTTTTTTGCCCGGTGAACATCCCAAGGCTGTCCCCAATATCCTGTGGGAGCGGGCTTGCTCGCGAAAGCGGCGTATCAGTCAACAATACTGAACCTGACACACCGCTTTCGCGAGCAAGCCCGCTCCCACATTAGATCCGGGTTATTCGCCGATAGCGGACTTATAGCCGGCCGCGTCGAGCAACTTGTCCAGGTCTGCCTTGTCGCTCGGCTTGAGCTTGAAGATCCACGCGCCGTACGGATCGGAATTCAGCAGCTCCGGCGAACCGCCCAACTCTTCGTTGACCGCAATCACTTCACCTGCAATCGGGGAATAGATGTCGGAAGCGGCCTTGACCGACTCAACCACACCGGCCTGATCACCAGCGCCAAAGACCTTACCGACTTCAGTCAGCTCGACAAACACCACATCGCCCAAGGCTTCCTGCGCATGATCGCTGATGCCCACGGTGACGGTACCGTCAGCCTCCAGGCGGGCCCACTCATGGCTTTCGGCAAAACGCAGTTCGGCAGGGATATCACTCATATTCTGTGTCCTCAAGAGAAGTGTCAGCGGCCAGCGGCCCGCCGCAAAAGGTTAGATCAGGGTTTTGCCATGGCGGACGAAGGTCGGTTTGACCACCCGTACCGGGTACCACTTACCACGAATTTCCACCTCGGCCCGGTCAGCCGTAGCCATCGGAACACGTGCCAGGGCGATCGACTTGCTAAGCGTAGGAGAAAAACTACCACTGGTGATCTCCCCTTCGC
Organism: Pseudomonas sp. FSO-7; assembly: GCF_059579345.1. Taxonomy (NCBI): domain Bacteria; kingdom Pseudomonadati; phylum Pseudomonadota; class Gammaproteobacteria; order Pseudomonadales; family Pseudomonadaceae; genus Pseudomonas; species Pseudomonas sp. FSO-7. Next base: position 6,303,354 of record NZ_CM184193.1, read on the forward strand.
CAACATTGGCGATGCGAACCACTTGATGGGCGCGCAAAACACCCCGTTCTTCCAGCACCAACCCGACCAGTTTGTGCTGCACACCGCTGGCAAGCTCGGCTTCCAGCGCACTGCGCCCGATGAACTGACGGCTCGCCGGTTCCCAGGCGATACTCCAGGCCATGTTCGAGGCCAGCGGTGAAACGTCCTGGTGGATATCCTGGCCGTAGAGGTTCATGCCGGCCTCCAGGCGCAAGGTATCGCGGGCGCCGAGGCCGATGGGCGAAATGCCAGCGCCGACCAGGTCGTTGAAGAAACTCGGGGCCTCCTGGGCGGGCAGGACGATTTCCAGGCCATCTTCGCCGGTGTAGCCGGTCCGGGCGATGAACCATTCGCCGTCGGCGCGCCCTTCGAAAGGCTTGAGTTGCTGGATGATTTGCCCACGGGATTGGGTGACCAACTCGGCAATCTTCTGCCGGGCATGGGGCCCCTGGATCGCCAGCATCGCCAGTTCAGGGCGCTCATGCAGTTGCGCGTCGTAGTCACCGAGCTGTGCCTGCATCCAGGCCAGGTCCTGATCACGGGTCGAGGCGTTGAAGACCAGCCGATAGCCGTCCTCGACACGGTAGATGATCATGTCGTCGACGATGCCGCCACGCTCATTGAGCATTGCGCTGTACAAGGCACTGCCTGTGTCTTGCAAGCGGTCGACGTCATTGGCCAGCAAGCGCTGGAGCCAGTCCTTGGCCTGGGGGCCGGCGACGTCGATCACGGTCATGTGGGATACATCGAACACACCGCAGTCGCGACGCACCTGATGGTGTTCTTCGACCTGCGAGCCGTAATGCAAAGGCATATCCCAACCGCCAAAATCGACCATCTTCGCGCCAAGGGCGAGATGAAGGTCATACAGAGGCGTACGCTGTCCCATGGGTTTCTCCTTCCGGGCTTGGCGAAGGTGCGGACGGACACTGCGTAGCGCGAACGTCTGAAAAAAGGAGTTTTCTGACGTTCTCAGTTGCCCGGTCCGACAGACGGACCGCACCGAATGCCGCGCATTGTAGCCGCATGAGGTAGGACTGACACCTAGCTGTTTCGATGGGCCGAACGTCGTATCAATCCGATGACTGGCAACAGCCCCACCAAGACCAACGTCAGCGCCGGTAGCGCGGCCCGGGCCCATTCCCCTTCGCTGGTCATCTCGAAGATCCGCACCGCCAGCGTATCCCAGCCGAACGGGCGCATCAGCAGGGTCGCGGGCATTTCCTTGAGCACATCGACGAACACCAGAAGCGCCGCGCTCAAGGTGCCGGGCAGCAGCAACGGCAGATACACTTTGAAAAACAGTCGTGGCCCACTGACCCCAAGGCTGCGTGCCGCTTCGGGCAAGGACGGACGAATTCGCGCCAGGCTGCTCTCCAACGGGCCGTAGGCCACGGCCAGGAAACGCACCAGATACGCCAGCAACAGCGCCGACAGGCTGCCCAGCAACAACGGTTTGCCTGCACCGCCGAGCCAGGTCGACAGCGGGATGACCAGCTCACGGTCCAGATAGCTGAACGCAAGCATGATCGACACCGCCAGCACCGAACCGGGCAAGGCATAGCCCAGGTTCGCCAGGCCGACACCGGCACGAATCGGCCGGGTCGGCGCCAACCGCCGGGCGAAGGCCAGCAACAAGGCCACACAAACGGTGACCAGCGCCGCCAGGCCGCCCAGGTAGAGGGTGTGGACGATCAGCCCGGCATAACGCTCATCCAGGTCGAAACGACCGCGTTGCCAGAACCACACCACCAATTGCAGCACCGGGATGACAAACGCGCAGGCAAACACCAGGAAGCACCAGCCACTGGCCGCCACGGCCTTGAGGCCGCGCAACGTGTACAACGCCTTGACCCGGGGCCGCTCGTTACTGGCCCGGTGGGCGCCGCGGGCCCGGCGTTCGCCGTAGAGCACCAGCATCACCGCCAGCAATAGCAGGCTGGCCAGTTGGGCCGCGCTGGAGAGGCTGAAGAAGCCGTACCAGGTCTTGTAGATGGCGGTAGTGAAGGTGTCGAAGTTGAACACCGACACCGCGCCGAAATCCGCCAGGGTTTCCATCAGCGCCAGCGCCACGCCCGCACCGATGGCCGGCCGGGCCATCGGTAGCGCCACGCGCCAGAACGCCTGCCACGGCGACTGCCCCAGCACCCGGGCGGCTTCCATCAAGCCCTTGCCCTGGGCCAGGAAGGCACTGCGCGCCAGCAGATACACGTATGGGTAAAAGACCAGCACGAGCACCAGGATCACCCCGCCGGTGGAGCGGACGCGGGGCAGGCGCAAGCCGCTGCCGAACCATTCACGCATCAGCGTCTGCACGGGGCCGGCAAAATCCAGCAGGCCAACGAAGACAAATGCCAACACATAGGCCGGAATCGCAAACGGCAGCATCAATGCCCAATCGAGCCAGCGACGTCCCGGGAACTCACACAGGCTGGTGAGCCATGCGAGACTGACACCCAACAAGGTCACACCGACCCCGACGCCCAGGATCAACGTGAGGGTGTTGCCCAACAAGCGCGGCATCTGCGTATCCCACAAATGGGACCATATCTGCTGGTCGATGCTCTGCCAGGACAACAGCAAGACACTCAAGGGCAACAGGACCAGCGCGGCGATGGCGAAGACCAGGGGGTACCAACGGCGTCGGGCGGGGTGGGCCAAGGAATACTCTCGTTAAACAAACGGTCATGTGGCGAGGGGGCTTGCTCCCGCTGGGCTACGAAGTAGCCCCAAAGTTCCGGACCATGGCCCGCAAATACTCTGGGAGGGCTTCGCCCTCCAGCGGGAGCGAGCTCCCTCGCCACATGTTATCAATGAACTGAACAGGACTGGTCTCAGTTCCAGCCGGCGCGATCCATCATGCGAATGGCTTCGGCCTGGCGTTTACCCGCGACTTCCACCGGCAGGGTATCGGCCTTGAACTTGCCCCAGGCGGCCACTTCCTTGGACGGTTCGACTTTCGGGTTGGCCGGGAACTCCTGGTTCACGTCGGCGAAAATGTTCTGCGCTTCCGGCGTGGTCATCCACTCCACCAGTTTCTTCGCGGCTTCCGGATGCGGTGCATGCTTGGTCAAGCCAATGCCCGAGAGGTTGATGTGCACGCCGCGGTCAGCCTGGTTCGGCCAGAACAGCTTGACCTTCAGGTCCGGCTTCTGCTGGTGCAGACGGCCATAGTAGTAGGTGTTGACGATGCCGACGTCGCACTGGCCAGCGTTGATCGCTTCAAGCAATGCGGTGTCGTCGGAGAACACGTCGGTGGACAGGTTCTTGACCCAGCCCTTGAGGATTTCCTCGGTTTTTTCCGCCCCGTGGGTTTCGATCAGCGTGGCGGTCAGGGACTGGTTGTAGACCTTTTTCGAGGTCCGCAGGCACAGGCGGCCTTCCCACTCTTTGCCAGCCAGCGCTTCATAGGTGGTCAATTCGCTGGGTTTAACACGTTCGGTGGAATAGACAATGGTCCGTGCCCGCAGGCTCAAGCCGGTCCAGGCGTGGGACGAAGCGCGGTATTGGGATGGGATGTTGGCATCGATCACCGGGGAGGTGAACGGCTGGAGAATACCCATCTGCTCGGCCTGCCAGAGGTTACCGGCATCGACGGTGAGCAGCAGGTCGGCGGTGGCGTTTGCGCCTTCGGCCTTGATCCGCTGCATCAACGGCGCTTCCTTGTCGGTGATGAACTTCACCGACACGCCGGTTTTCTTGGTGTAGGCATCGAAGACCGGCTTGATCAGCTCGTCGATACGCGAGGAGTAGACCACCACCTCGTCGGCGGCCTGGGCGGCAGTGGTACCGATCAGGGTCAAGGCGAGGGCGGACAGCAGGCGCTTGGTTGCCAACATGGTAGCGGTCTCTGGATGGTGGGCGAAGCGCAAATGATAAGGACTCACATTTGGCACCACAATCGAACAGTTGCCAGACACATTTCCAAATGTTGCAGCTATGAGATGTGCTGTGTTTTTGCATCCGCAATCGCGGGCAAGCCTTGCTCCCACAAAAGCTCGTCCCACATTGCACACCTGTGGGAGCACGGCTCGCCCGCGATGAGGCCTTGGGTCCCGACAAAAATCTAGGCCTTGGCCAGATCCGGCAAATCCCCAATCAACCCCAGCGCCTCGCGCACGAACAAGGCCTTGGCCTCAGGCAGGCGGTCCACCAGTTTCAGCCCGGTGTTACGCAACCAGCGCACCGGCAGCGGATCGGCCTGGAACAACCGCTCGAACCCCTCCATCGCCGCCATCAGCGCCAGGTTGTGGGGCATGCGTCGCCGCTCGTAGCGGCTCAACACCTTCACGTCCCCCAACCGCTCGCCACGCCCGGCCGCGTGCAACAGCACTTCGGCCAGCACGGCGGCGTCGAGAAAGCCCAGGTTCACCCCCTGCCCGGCCAACGGATGGATGGTATGGGCCGCGTCGCCGATCAGCGCCAGCCCTTCGGCCACGTAGCGCTTGGCATGTCGCTGGCGCAGCGGCACGCACAGGCGCGGGTCGGCGCTCAGCACCGGGCCAAGCCGGCCTTCAAAAGCGCGCTCCAGTTCGTTGCAGAATTCGCTGTCATCAAGCGCCATCAAGCGCTGCGCTTCTTCGGGAGTGGTGGACCAGACGATCGAGCACCAGTCGTGCTGACCGTCACGCTCAAGGGGCAGGAACGCCAGCGGACCGTTGTTGGTGAAGCGCTGCCATGCCGTCATTCGATGCGGCCGGGCGCTGCGCACGCTGGTGACGATGGCGTGGTGCAGGTAATCCCATTCGCGCGTCGCCACGCCGGTCAGGCGACGCACAGCGGAATTAGCGCCGTCGGCGGCAATGACCAGGGGCGCGCGCAAGGTGCGGCCATCGGCCAGGGTCAGCAGCCAGTCGTCGCCGGAACGACGCATCTGCTCCAGACGGGCGTTGGCCAGCAGGCCCAGGTCGCAGTCATGCAGGCGATCCAGCAGGGCATCCTGCACCACCCGGTTTTCAACGATGTGCCCAAGCGTCTCGGCATGCAGGCTGGTGGCGGAAAAATGGATCTGCCCGGTGCCGCTGCCGTCCCAGACGTGCATGTCGGTATAGGGGCTGGCACGTCGGGTGGTGATGCCCTCCCAGACGCCCAGGCGATCGAGAATCCGCTGGCTGGCCGTCGACAAGGCACTGACCCGGGGCTCGAAAGCGGCCTGGGGATCGAAGGGCTTGACGCTCATCGGGCTGCCGTCGAGCAACAACACTTGCAGGCCACTGCCCTGCAACGCCAGCGCCAAGGCGCTGCCGACCATACCGGCACCGACAATCAGCAGATCTGCACGCAATTCCATGCTCTAAGCCTGTTTTGCTGGCGACATCAGCCGCCCATGAAAAGAAATGACCACCCCAGCCTCAAGCATCGGGACGCGTCCCCAGCCCCATGGCCTGGCGGGCGAACCAGCGCTTGGCTGGCGGCAGCAGGTCGAGGCCCAGCAAGCCGAGGTTACGGCCCAGGGACACCAACGGCAGGCTGCTGCCGAACAGCCGCGTGACCTGGTCGGAGAAGCCCACGGTCAGGGCCTGGTCCATGCGCTGGCTCTCGCGATAGGCTTGCAGCACGGCAAAATCCCCCGGCTCGCTGTCGCTGTCGAGCAAGGCATCGGCCAGGGCCTGGGCATCGCGCAGGGACAGGTTGAACCCCTGCCCGGCAATCGGGTGCAGGCTATGGGCGGCATTGCCCAGGATCGCCAGGTGCGGACGGACCTGCTCTTCGGCCTCCACCAACGCCAGCGGGTACAGGTGTCGTACACCCACCTGCTTCAGCGTACCCAGGCGATAACCGAACACACCCTGCAACTCGCTGAGGAAGCTGCGCTCGTCGAGGGCCGCCAGCCGTTGCGCGTCCATGCCCTGACGAGTCCAGACCAGCGCGCAACGATTCTCCGGCAGCGGCAACAAGGCCATCGGGCCGTCATCGGTGAAACGTTCGAAGGCCATGCCATTGTGGGCTTCGCTGGGGGTGATGTTGGCGATCAAGGCGCTCTGGTCATAAGGGCGACTGCGCACGCCGATGCCCAACTGCTCGCGCAGGCTGGAGCGACCACCATCGGCCAGAACGGCAAGGTCGCACTCCAGGGTGGTTTCGTCGTCGAGGGTCAGGCGATAACCGCCGACCAGTGGTTCCATGCGGGTCACCTGCGCCGGGCAGCGCCAACTGACCACCTCCGGGTCCAGGCCTTGCCACAGGCACTGGCCGAGCCAGGCGTTCTCCACCACGTAGCCCAGCGCCGGCACGCCCTCTTCCATGGCCGACAGCCGCGCCGTGGAAAACCGCCCGCGGTCGGACACATGGATCTGCTTGATCGGCTCGGCGCGGCGGGAAATCTCCTGCCAGACACCCAAGCGTTGATAAATCTGCCGGGCACCGTAGGACAATGCCGAAGACCGGGCATCGTAGCTGGGCTGCCAGGCGTCGCCGGGGGCGAAGGGCTCGATCAACATGATCTTCCAGCCCCGGGCCTTGGCACCGGCCTGCAGGGCCAGGGCCAGGCTCGCGCCGACCAGGCCGCCGCCGATGATCGCCAGGTTGACCCGGCTCATGCCGCTTGCGTCCGGGCGGCGGCCATCAGGGCCTCGATGTCGGCGACCGTTTTCGGCACGCCCCGGCTCAGGATTTCACAACCGGTTTTGGTCACTACCACGTCATCCTCGATGCGCACGCCAATGCCGCGCCATTTTTTCGCGACGCTGCGGTTGTTCGGGCTGATATAGATGCCCGGTTCCACCGTCAGCGTCATGCCGATTTCCAGGACCCGCCACTCGCCGCCGACCCGGTATTCGCCCACATCATGCACGTCCATGCCCAGCCAATGGCCGGCGCGGTGCATGTAGAACGCCCGGTAGGCTTCGCTGGCGATCAACTCGTCCACCTCACCCTCCAGCAACCCCAGGCGCACCAACCCTTCGGTAATGACCCGGACCGTCGCTTCGTGGGCCTGGTTCCAGTGTTTGTCCGGTGCGATCTGGGCAAACGCGGCTTCCTGGGCGGCCAGCACCACTTCGTAGATCGCCTTCTGCTCGGGCGAAAATTTGCCGCTGACCGGCCAGGTACGGGTGATGTCGCTGGCGTAGCAGTCGATTTCACAACCGGCGTCAATCAACACCAGATCGCCGTCCTTGAGCAGCGCATCGTTCTGCTGGTAGTGCAGGATGCAGCTGTTGCGCCCCGCCGCGACGATCGAGCCATAAGCCGGCATCTTCGCCCCGCCCTTGCGGAATTCATAATCGAGCTCGGCCTCCAGGCTGAACTCATGCAACCCCGGACGTGCCGCCTGCATCGCCCGGATGTGCGCCTGGGCGGAGATTCGCGCCGCTTCGCGCATGACTTTCAGTTCCGCCGCCGATTTATACAGACGCATGTCGTGCAGCAAGTGATCCAGGGCAACGAATTCGTTCGGCGGTTGGGCGCCGAGGTGGGCCTTGGAGCGAATCACGTTGATCCACTCCATCAGGTGCCGGTCGAATTCAGCGTTGCTGCCCATGGCCGAATACACCCGGTCGCGGCCTTCGATCAGGCCCGGCAGGATGTCGTCGATGTCGGTGATGGGAAATGCGTCGTCGGCACCGTAGTCACGAATCGCCCCTTCCTGGCCGGCGCGCAGGCCGTCCCACAACTCACGTTCGGCGTTGCGCTCGCGACAAAAGAGGATGTATTCGCCATGGGCGCGGCCAGGCATCAGCACCAGCACCGCTTGCGGCTCGGGAAAGCCGCTGAGGTACTGGAAGTCACTGTCCTGGCGGTAGACATGCTCGACGTCGCGGTTGCGGATCGCAACGGCGGCGGCGGGCAGGATTGCGATGCTGTTGGGTTCCATCTGCGCCATCAGGGCCTTGCGGCGACGGCTGTATTCCGACTTCGGGATATGAATCATGGGCAGACGGGGTTCCCTCTAGTTAATGCAAGGACGGCTTGGGGGCCGCTGCATCGGTTTTCTTGGTCTCGGTGAACAGCAGCAATGGCGCGACCCGCAGGTACTCCATCACTTCCATGTAGTCGCTTTCGCCGTCATCGGACTCTTCCAGAGCATCCTGGACCTGGGAGATCGCGGCCAAGTCCTGCAACACTTCCTTGGCCTCTTCGCTCAGCGCGTATTCGCGACGGGTCAGGCCGAAGCCGGCGAGGAAGCCCTGGCACCACTGGCCCAGCGCCGCGGCACGTTCGGCCAAGGGGGCGTCGTCAGTGGGCAGCAGCAGGACGACGGTCATGTCATCGCTGGTCAACTCGCCCTTGACCATTTCCTGCAGGCCGATCAGTGCGTTACGGACATTGTCCGCCGGCTCGCCTTCCAGCAGTTCGGCGGCGTCGGCCAACCAGCCGTCGGCATCGAAACCGGCGCCGGCGCAACTGCGGCCGAGCAACAGGCCATGCAATTCGGCAGGCGAGACAGGGTGACCGCTGGTGCTCAGCAGGGTGGCGAATGCTTGATACGGGGAATTCTGAATGGGCATGGGCAGCTAGGCGCCAGACGGCGCTATGTCTAGAATGGAGGCCTTGTATCCTACATCGACAGACTCGCCAAGACTATCAGAGGCTGTGCGACCTACATCCCTCCATCAGACACATTCTTCAGTGGACACAATGGAAGACACCGACCTGCAAGCGCTGATGGCCAGACTCGAACTGCTAATTGACCGGGTCGAGCAACTTAAAAGCCAAAACGGACTCCTATTAGCTCAGGAAAAGACCTGGCGCGAGGAACGCGCGCACCTCATTGAAAAAAACGAAATCGCCCGGCGTAAGGTCGAATCGATGATTTCGCGCCTCAAGGCCCTGGAGCAAGACTCATGAGTTCAAGCAATAGCGTTACCGTGCAGATCCTCGACAAAGAATATTCGATCATCTGCCCCCAGGAAGAGCGTAGCAACCTGGTGAGCGCCGCCCGTTACCTGGACGGCAAGATGCGCGAGATCCGCAGCAGCGGCAAAGTCATCGGCGCCGACCGCATCGCCGTGATGGCCGCCTTGAACATCACCCACGACCTGCTGCATCGCCAGGATACGCCGGACGTCCAGGTCAGTGGCTCGACCCGTGAGCAGGTGCGCGACCTGCTCGATCGGGTGGATCTGGTGCTCGCCACCGATCCAGACGTCGCCAAGGGCTGATTCGCGAGGCTGCCTGGGGTATACTCGCCTCACTCCCTGGGGTGCTTGCCAGTTGGTGATGTCCCTGAGCCGATACGCACAACCACGGGAGTTGCACGTTGGGGCCGGTGTGCATGTCCGCTTGACGGAAAGCCTTAACGCCTCCTGCAACTTCCACCTTGAACTTTCGGGTTCAAGGGCTAAGCCGACAGCGGTTCATCCGGGGAGCCTGAGTCCAGACAATGCCAGTCCATGCGGACTGGCATTGTCGTTTCTGGGCGCTGGCATTTCTGAGCGTCCTGTTTTGCGGTTACGCTGTGCGACATCGCCACTGCGTGAAGCCTCGACATGACTGAACCCGCGCTGCTGCCCCGCCCGCAACTTCGACGCCTGCTGCGTCAGGCCCGTCGCGCCCTGACGCCCTCCCAGCAACGGCAAGCCGCCCGCGGGCTGTACAAACAACTGGCCCAGCACCCGCTGTTTCGCCGTGCGAAGCACATCGCCCTGTACCTGCCCAACGATGGCGAGATCGATCCTCGCCTGCTGCTGCGCGCGGCCCAGCGCCGGGGCAAGGCCACTTATCTGCCGGTGCTTAGCCCGTGGCCGCAGACCAAAATGGTGTTCCAGCGCATCCACCCCGGCGAAAAAATGCAGCCCAACCGGTTTCGCATCCCCGAGCCACGCAAGAACATCGCTCGGCAACGCAAGGTCTGGACGTTGGACCTGGTGTTGTTGCCATTGGTAGGGTTTGACGATGCGGGAGGTCGGCTGGGCATGGGCGGCGGCTTTTACGACCGCAGCCTGGCGTATCTGGCGCGACGCAAGCAGTGGCTCAAGCCAACGCTGTTGGGGCTGGCCCATGAATGCCAGAAGGTCGAACGATTGGCGCAGGCAAGCTGGGACGTGCCGCTGCAGGGAACGGTCAGCGACAGGCAATGGTATATCGCGGGGTTGACGCCGCGGTAATCAGCGGCGCCAGGAAAGCGGGTTCAGCGTTTGAGCGATGGCGCGGGTTGGGTGATGTCCATCGGTGCCTCGGTCTTGTTGGTCCACAGGCTTTGGGCGTAACCCGTGGTCACGACACCCAGACCGAACAGAATGACCAAGATCCACAACAAATCCGGTTTGCGTTTCATCGATTGCCCCCCTCAAGGCATATCACACACGATGACAGCAGCGGTTTTCTTATTGGCCGTGCAGCAGCGTCAAGCTTGGAAGGCCGGCATTTTGCGGCAACCGGCCCCGACACGCAAACTCTGGCGTCAACCGACTGTCGGTTTGTCATAAAATCGCTGAACTATTTTTTAAACCACCGCCAAGGAGTAGCAAGCATGGCCTATTGGCTGATGAAATCCGAGCCCGACGAATTGTCCATCCAGGGCTTGGAAAAGCTCGGCCAGGCACGCTGGGACGGCGTTCGCAACTATCAGGCGCGCAATTTCCTGCGGGCCATGGCGGTGGGTGACACGTTCTTTTTCTACCACTCCAGTTGCCCCGAGCCAGGCATCGCCGGGATCGGCAAAATCATCCGGGCGGCCTATCCCGACCCTACGGCCCTGGACCCGGACAGCCATTATTTCGACCCCAAGGCCAGCCCGGACAAAAACCCCTGGACCGCGATCGACGTGACCCATGTCGAGACGTTCCGTCATGTGCTGAAGCTCGACTACCTCAAGCAACAGAGCGCCCTGGCGGAAATGCCGCTGGTACAGAAAGGCTCGCGGCTTTCAGTGATGCCGGTGACGGCTGAGCAGTGGGCGGCGGTGGTTGCGCTGAAACCTTGAGCGATTCGCTGTCCGATAGGCCGCTATCGCGAGCAAGCTCGCTCCCACAGGGGTTTTGCGTCGATCACTAAACCCCTGTGGGAGCGAGCTTGCTCGCGATAGGGCCGTCCCAGACGACGTTAGATTTACTGAATGATCAGGTTGTTGAACAACAGATCATCCACCATCGGCTTGCCGGTCTCGTCGTTCATCACCTGCTGGGTCTGCTTCAACGCTTCCTGGCGCAGCTTCTCCTTGGCTTCGAGGTTGTTCATCGCCTCGGTGGTCTGCTGGGCGAACAACGCCACCAATTGGTTACGAATCAGCGGCTCGTTGGCCTTGACCGCCGCAGCGGCGGCGTCGCCGGTCACACGCAGGGCCACGTCGGCCTTGTAGACCTTCAGCTTCGCCGTGCCGTCGAGCCCATAATTGCCGACAAAGGGCGGGCTAAGGGTGATGTAACTGACCTTCGGCGCCTCGCCTTCTTTGGCCTCTTCGGCCATCGCCGCCACAGGCAACGACAGGGCCAGCATCAACATGATCCACGCTTTCACAATTGATTCCTCATCCAGTTTGCGGCCCAGCATACCGACCCACCGTTCAAGCACAAGCTTATGGCCGGCTATCAGGGCGGGGCATGCTCGTTGACCCGTTGTCTCTCACACCTACACTTATCGGCCATCACTCCCAAAGGAATAGCCCTGATGAAAGCCGTGCTGTGCAAAGAATTCGGCCCCGCCGAATCGCTGGTGCTGGAAGACGTCGCCAGCCCCGTCGCCAAGAAGAACGAAGTGCTGCTGGACGTGCACGCCGCCGGGGTGAATTTCCCTGACACGCTGATCATCGAGGGCAAATATCAATTCAAGCCCCCCTTCCCGTTTTCCCCCGGCGGCGAAGCGGCGGGCGTGGTCAGCGAGGTGGGTGAGAAAGTCAGCCACTTGAAGGTCGGCGACCGGGTGATGGCGCTGACCGGCTGGGGCAGCTTTGCCGAACAAGTGGCGGTCCCCGGCTATAACGTGTTGCCGATTCCCGCGGCCATGGACTTCAACACCGCCGCCGCCTTCAGCATGACGTATGGCACCTCGATGCACGCCCTCAAGCAACGGGCCAACCTGCAACCCGGCGAAACCCTGCTGGTGCTCGGCGCCTCCGGTGGCGTTGGCTTGGCCGCCGTGGAAATCGGCAAGGCCATGGGCGCTCGGGTGATCGCCGCCGCCAGCAGCGCGGAGAAACTCGCCGTCGCCAAGGCGGCCGGTGCCGATGAATTGATCAACTACAGCGAAACCAGCCTGAAGGATGAAATCAAACGCCTCACCGACGGCCAGGGCGCCGATGTGATCTACGACCCGGTGGGTGGCGACCTGTTCGACCAGGCCATCCGCGCCATCGCCTGGAACGGCCGGCTGCTGGTGGTCGGCTTTGCCAGCGGTCGCATCCCCGAACTGCCGGTGAACCTGGCCCTGCTCAAGGGTGCCGCCGTGGTCGGCGTATTCTGGGGCTCCTTCGCCCAACGCCAACCCCAGGACAATGCCGCCAACTTCCAGCAACTGTTCGGCTGGTTCGCCGAGGGCAAGCTCAAGCCGCTGGTGTCGCAGGTTTACCCGCTGAGCAACGCCGCCCAGGCGATCAATGACCTGGGGCAGCGCAAGGCGGTGGGGAAGGTGGTTGTGCAGGTGCGTTGAATGGCGTCCAAGCGGTCAGGCTTTCAAGCGCCGGACCGCTATTGACCCGCACTAAAGCAACTCGCGAACCTCCTTAGGCAGCATCCGCACATACCGTGCAGCAGGAAAGCTCCCGCAGCACTGCACGATCGAGCCACATCACCTCATGCCCTTACCCCTCACCTGACTGCCAGACCTGGCGGAAACGTGAAAGGGTAAAGGCCCTGGCTCATGGGCCATATAGCGAGACTTCCCATTTGGGCCAAGGATGCTTCCCTCTGCTTTGCCCGTATTCACCGATACGGCGCATGAAAAGGCTTTGCGAAGACATTTCCTACGGCGCCCTTCGCTTACGCCTGAGCGACATGTTCACTTAAGAACATGACCAATCGAAATTTCCGCTGTTTATGCGACAACGAGCAATGCTATTTTCGGTAACGAAACTGTAACATTCGCATCCGCCGTCATAACAAGAACCTGGAGCACTTGAATGTTTGCTTTCTTTCGACCTGCCGCACACCAGGCAGTCCTGCCTGAAGAAAAAATAGACAGCACCTACCGACGCCTTCGCTGGCAGATCTTCGCCGGGATTTTCATTGGCTACGCCGGGTATTACCTGCTGCGCAAGAACTTCTCCCTGGCCATGCCGTACCTGATCGACGAGGGTTACACCCGTGGCCAGTTGGGTCTGGCCATGTCGGCCATCGCCATTGCCTATGGGCTGTCGAAGTTCCTGATGGGCCTGGTGTCCGACCGTTCCAACCCGCGTTACTTCCTGCCCTTCGGCTTGCTGGTCTCGGCGGGGGTGATGTTCGTGTTCGGTTTCGCGCCCTGGGCAACGTCCAGCATCACCATCATGTTCATCCTGCTGTTCATCAACGGCTGGGCCCAAGGCATGGGCTGGCCGCCAAGCGGACGGACCATGGTGCACTGGTGGTCGCAGAAGGAACGTGGCGGCGTGGTGTCGGTGTGGAACGTGGCACACAACGTCGGCGGCGGCCTGATCGGTCCGCTGTTCCTGCTGGGGATGGCCTGGTTCAATGATTGGCACGCGGCATTCTATGTGCCTGCTACGGTAGCGCTCGTCGTTGCGGTGTTTGCCTTCGCGACCATGCGCGACACCCCGCAATCGGTGGGCTTGCCGCCGATCGAGAAATACAAGAACGACTACCCGGAAGGCTACGACGCCAGCCACGAGAACGAATTCAGCGCCAAGGAAATCTTCGTCAAGTACGTGCTGCGCAACAAGATGCTGTGGTACATCGCCATGGCCAACGTGTTCGTTTATCTGCTGCGCTACGGCGTGCTGGACTGGGCGCCGACCTACCTCAAGGAAGCCAAGGGCTTCACGGTGGACAAGAGCTCCTGGGCCTATTTCTTCTACGAGTGGGCGGGCATTCCCGGCACGCTGCTGTGTGGTTGGATGTCGGACAAGATCTTTCGCGGCAACCGTGGCCTGACCGGCATGGTGTTCATGGCCCTGGTGACCGTGGCCACGCTGGTGTACTGGCTGAACCCGGCCGGCAACCCGACCGTCGACATGATCGCCCTGGTTTCCATCGGCTTCCTGATCTACGGCCCGGTGATGCTGATCGGTTTGCAGGCACTGGAACTGGCGCCGAAAAAAGCCGCCGGTACCGCCGCAGGCTTCACCGGTCTGTTTGGTTACCTGGGTGGTTCGGTCGCGGCCAGTGCCGCCATGGGCTACACCGTGGACCATTTTGGCTGGAACGGTGGTTTTGTGCTGTTGATCGGTGCCTGCCTGCTGGCGATGGCCTTCCTCGCGCCAACCCTGTGGCACAAGCAGATCGCCAGTCAGAGCCGCGAAGCGGTCGCCTGATCCAGCGCTGATTGGCAGCGCTTGAGCCGCGCCTCCAGATTCCGGTCTGGCATGGCGTGGCTACGCAGGGCGTGGACGGTCTGCTCGACGTAATCGCGAGTGGTGCCGTAACGCCCGCAGGCGCTTTCGAACACCTGGCTCAGCACATGGTCCGGCAAGTTGCCGGCATAGCTGGGCAGGTGCCGCTCCAGTACAAACCCCAAGGCCTGCACCCGGCTGCCATCCTCGAGACGGCAACTGAGCCAGTGCGGGCGATAGGAAGGGACCGGCATCTCGCGCTGCCACAAGGCAAACAGCGAGTCCTCGAGATTCTCCTCCGGCAATCGGTAAGCGAACCCGCTACACGAGCCGCCGCGATCCAGCCCGAACACCAACCCAGGCAATTCCGGGGTGCCACGGTGTTCGTGGGACCACAGGTACAAACCGCGATGATAACCATGGACCCGGCCGCGCATGCGCTCCACCGCCGTGCATTCCGGCCGCCAGATCAATGAACCGTACGCGAACAGCCAGACCGGACCGCCTTGGTGAAGACTCATGGTCAATCGCATCGAGGCGAGCAATTGCTCACGGGTCAGCTGCGGCCCCAGCTCGAGTCGTGGTGGGTACAAGGCACAGGTGATGGCGGATTCGAGAACGGTCATGGCCGGTAGCGGTTGGCTCCTCGCGGGTTGGAAAGCAAATGGGGGACGTCATGGGGTTGACGTTCACGGGGATCAAGGCAAGTTAAATGCCATCCACGCGCTATATACGTTATCGGTATCTGGCCTTGAGACTAAATATCGAAACGAAATATATGAAGTTATATCGATGGAAAAGGCGGAATTCACCCCTGTGGCGAGGGCGCTTGCTCCCGCTGGACTGCATAGTGGTCCCAAAAGAGGCGGTTGCTGCGCAACCGAGCGGGAGCAAGCTCCCTCGCCACAAAAGCGCACGACCCAGATCACAACAACGCATGAATCAACTTGAAATCAATCGCTATCAAGCCCGCGGCGCATACGCAAACACGTCGGCGCGCATTTGGTGGGCGTCCATTCCGGCTTCCACCAGCGCATCAAGCGTGGCGTAGATCATGGCCGGCGAGCCGCTGGCGTAGACGTGCACGCCGGAAAGATCGCTGAGGTCCTCGCACACCGCTTCATGGAGCATCCCGCAGCGCCCTTCCCAGCCGCACAAGTCGCTGACGACTTTGTGCAGGAACAGGTTCGGCAGTTTTTTCCATTCGTCCCAATGCTCGATTTCATAGAAATCGTCCGGCCGCCGCACGCCCCAGTACAGATGCACCGGGTGCTTGAAGCCCGCCGCACGGCAATGTTCGATCAGGCTGTGCATCTGCGCCATGCCGGTTCCAGCGGCGATCAGCACCAACGGTCCGTCCGGCAGTTCGGACAAGTGCGTGTCGCCAAAAGGCATTTCGACGCGCACGTTGGGGTTGCGTTGCAGTTGTTCCAGCAGCGCCTGTGCACTGCTTTCGCGCACCAACACATGCAACTGCAGCTCGCGCCCGGAATGCGGTGCCGAGGCCAGGGAGAAAGCCGATTTTTCGCCGTTTTCCCGTTCGATCATCAGGTACTGCCCGGCGTGATAGCGCGGCGGCTTGCCCGCTGGCGCACGCAGACGCACTCGCCAGACATCGCCGCCCACGTCGGCGCACTCGATCACCTGGCACGCCAGGTTGCGTACCGGTAGCTCACCGGGCGACAGCACGCCATCCCACAACACCACGCAGTCCTCCAACGGCTCGGCGATGCACGTGAAGATCTCACCGTGATCGCGCACCTCGCCAGCCTGTTGCACACGGCCTTCCACCAGCAACGCACCACAGACGTGGCAGTTGCCGTTGCGGCAGCTTTGCGGGCATTCATAGCCCAGGCGCCGCGCGCCATCGAGAATCCGCTCGGCGGGCCGTATCTCCAGCACCGCCCCGGAAGGCTGCAAGGTTACACGCATCAATCTATTCCTAACTGATTCCAGATGGCATCGATCCGTTGGGTAACGGCTTCATCCTTGACGATAACCCGGCCCCACTCGCGAGTGGTTTCACCGGGCCATTTATGCGTGGCATCGAGCCCCATCTTCGACCCCAGGCCAGACACCGGCGAGGCGAAGTCGAGGTAGTCGATCGGCGTATTCTCGATCATCACCGTGTCGCGCTTGGGGTCCATGCGCGTGGTGATGGCCCAGATCACGTCGTTCCAGTCCCGTGCGTTGATATCGTCGTCGGTGACGATAACGAACTTGGTGTACATGAACTGTCGCAAAAACGACCAGACCCCGAGCATCACGCGCTTGGCGTGCCCCGGATACGACTTCTTCATGGTCACCACGGCCATGCGATACGAACAGCCTTCCGGCGGCAAATAGAAATCGGTGATTTCCGGAAACTGCTTCTGCAGGATCGGCACAAACACTTCGTTCAGCGCCACGCCGAGAATGGCCGGCTCATCGGGTGGACGGCCGGTGTAGGTGCTGTGGTAAATCGGTTTGATCCGATGGGTGATGCGCTCGACGGTGAACACCGGGAAACTGTCGACTTCGTTGTAGTAACCGGTGTGGTCGCCGTACGGACCTTCATCGGCCATTTCGCCGGGATGGATCACACCCTCAAGGATGATCTCGGCGGTGGCCGGCACCTGCAGGTCGTTGCCACGGCATTTCACCAGCTCGGTACGGTTGCCGCGCAACAGGCCGGCGAACGCATATTCGGAGAGACTGTCGGGCACGGGCGTGACGGCACCGAGGATGGTCGCCGGGTCCGCGCCCAGGGCCACCGACACCGGGAAGGGCTGGCCGGGGTGTTTTTCACACCACTCACGGTAGTCCAGCGCACCGCCGCGATGGCTCAGCCAGCGCATGATGACCTTGTTGCGGCCAATAACTTGCTGACGGTAGATCCCCAGGTTCTGGCGGTCCTTGTTCGGGCCTTTGGTGACGGTCAGGCCCCAGGTGATCAGCGGCCCCACGTCGCCCGGCCAGCAGGTCTGCACCGGGAGCATGGCCAAGTCGACGTCGTCGCCCTCGATGACCACTTCCTGGCAGATCGCGTCTTTGACGACTTTCGGCGCCATGGCAATGATCTTGCGGAAAATCGGCAGCTTGGACCACGCGTCCTTCAGGCCTTTCGGCGGCTCGGGCTCCTTGAGGAACGCCAGCAGCTTGCCAATCTCGCGCAGTTCGCTGACGGCTTCGGCGCCCATGCCCAAGGCCACGCGCTCCGGCGTGCCGAACAGGTTGCCCAGCACCGGAATGTCATAACCCGTCGGGTTTTCGAACAACAGCGCCGGGCCTTTTGCGCGCAGGGTGCGGTCGCAGACCTCGGTCATTTCCAGGACAGGAGACACCGGCACCTGGATGCGCTTGAGTTCGCCGCGCTGTTCCAGCCCGCTGATAAAGTCGCGCAAGTCGCGATACTGCATGCAAAAGCCTCATGGTGGCCGTGGCGTTCGGGGGCCCGAGTTTAACGCCGCCCGTCCAGAATAGTGAATGCACAGATAGCAAAAAGCCGGGTTTCCCCGGCTCTTGCTGGCCTGTCTTGGCGATTTACTTGCGTTTCATCGACAGGAAGAACTCATCGTTGGTCTTGGTCGCTTTCAGCTTGTCGACCAGGAACTCGATGGCGGCGACTTCATCCATCGGATGCAGCAGCTTGCGCAGGATCCACATGCGCTGCAACTCGTCGTCGGCGGTCAGCAACTCTTCGCGGCGCGTGCCGGAACGGTTGATGTTGATGGCCGGGAACACACGCTTCTCGGCGATACGACGATCCAGAGGCAGCTCCATGTTGCCGGTGCCCTTGAATTCCTCGTAGATCACTTCGTCCATCTTCGAACCGGTTTCAACCAGTGCGGTGGCGATGATGGTCAGCGAACCGCCTTCCTCGATGTTCCGCGCGGCGCCGAAGAAACGCTTGGGTTTTTCCAGCGCGTGGGCATCGACACCACCGGTCAGCACCTTGCCGGAGCTCGGGATCACGGTGTTGTAGGCACGGGCCAGACGGGTGATGGAGTCCAGCAGGATCACCACGTCCTTCTTGTGCTCGACCAGGCGCTTGGCCTTCTCGATCACCATTTCGGCAACCTGCACGTGGCGGGTTGGCGGTTCGTCGAACGTCGAGGCGACCACTTCGCCGCGCACGGTGCGCTGCATCTCGGTCACTTCTTCCGGACGTTCGTCGATCAGCAGCACGATCAGGTGAACTTCAGGGTTGTTACGGGCGATGTTGGCCGCGATGTTCTGCAGCATGATCGTCTTGCCCGCCTTCGGCGGCGCCACGATCAGGCCACGCTGGCCCTTGCCGATGGGTGCGCACAGGTCGATGACACGACCGGTGAGGTCTTCGGTGGAACCGTTGCCGGCTTCCATCTTCATGCGCACGGTCGGGAACAGCGGAGTCAGGTTCTCGAAGAGAATCTTGTTCTTCGCGTTTTCCGGACGGTCGAAGTTGATCGTGTCGACCTTGAGCAGGGCGAAATAACGTTCACCTTCCTTCGGAGGACGGATCTTGCCAACGATGGTGTCACCGGTGCGCAAGTTGAAGCGACGGATCTGGCTCGGCGAGACGTAGATATCGTCTGGACCGGCGAGATAGGAAGCGTCTGCGGAGCGAAGGAAGCCGAAGCCGTCCTGGAGAATCTCCAGCACGCCATCACCGGAGATTTCCTCGCCGCTTTTCGCGTGCTTCTTGAGCAGGGAGAAAATCACGTCCTGCTTGCGCGAACGGGCCATATTTTCTATGCCCATCTGTTCGGCCAATTCGAGCAGTTCGGTAATCGGCTTTTGCTTGAGTTTAGTCAGATTCATATAGGAATGACGTAATCATTTATGGAGGGGGGAAATTAAGCTTTTGGCTTAATGAGGCCGCGCCGCAGAGAAGGCGACAGGATCGCGTACTTATTCGAAAGGAGAGCGTCGGCGACGGCTTGCAGGGGGCAATGGAGAAACCAGTGCGGGGCCGAATGTACCACCTGGATTTACAAGCGTCTAGCCCTGAATAACGAAAAAGCCCCGCGATTTGCGGGGCTTTTCCGGTGGCATTCGGCGCTTAAATGTTGGCGTCGAGGAAAGCCGCCAGCTGCGACTTCGACAGCGCACCGACCTTGGTGGCTTCGACGTTGCCGTTCTTGAACAGCATCAGGGTCGGGATACCACGCACGCCGTGCTTGGCCGGAGTCTCCTGGTTTTCGTCGATGTTCAGCTTGGCAACGGTCAGCTTGCCCTTGTAGGTCTCGGCAATCTCGTCCAGGACTGGAGCGATCATTTTGCAGGGACCGCACCACTCAGCCCAATAGTCGACCAGTACCGCGCCTTCGGCCTTGAGTACGTCAGCTTCGAAGCTAGCGTCGCTAACGTGTTTGATCAGATCGCTGCTCATGGAAATCTCCGGGGTCATCAGCAAAAAAACGTGGCCCATCATAGCGGCCCTTCCCGGGTTCAGGAAGCCGCAGTTGATTGAGTCTCGCTATGGCGCACGATGTATTTGAATATGGCCCGGCTCATGAAGCCGTGGGAGCAACGAACGAAATCCCGGTACGCAGCGCAGCGTTACGTACATGTTCCTGCATGGCTTTTTGCGCGGCGCCTGACGCCCGACGGGCCAGGGCGCGAAGGATCTTGCGGTGCTCCTGCCAGGTTTCCATGGCCCGCTCCGCCCGGATGAACGGTAGTTTCTGGCTTTCCAGGAAGATGTCGGCGCTGGCGGTGAGGATGCTCAGCATCGCCTGGTTGCCGCTGGCCAGCAGGATGCGCCGATGGAATTCGAAATCCAGCCGCGCGGCGGCGTCGAAATCCCCGACCTTCAATTCCCGGCGCATGGCTTCGACATTGTCTTGCAGCCGGTCGAGTTCATCGGCGCTGAGGGTCACCGCCGCCAACCCCGCCGCGAAGCCCTCCAAGGCGTAACGCAACTGGAAGATATCCACCGGCGAAGCCTGGGCCGCGAACGGCCAGCCCGGCGCCGACTCGCTGCGTGGAGCCTCTACCGGTGCCTGCACGAACACCCCCTTGCCCGGCTGCACGCTGATCATGCCCAAGGCACTCAGGGAAGACAGCGCTTCACGCAACGACGCCCGACTCACTCCCAATTGCAGTGCCAAGTCCCGTTGCGACGGCAACGCATCGCCCGGGCCAAAGCCTTCATCGACGATCAGTTTGCGGATGGCTTGCAGGGCCACTTCAGGAACGGCACGAGCGATGGAATTCATGATTTTTTCAGACGAACCGGGCCAGTGAGCGGCTAGTTGTAAAGCTATTCGCCGCGCCCGGCAAGTCGTGCCCCAGCAGGGTTCGGCGACAAATGCCGACGCCCGATAACGGTGCGAAACGCGGCGCAACTGTTCAGACCAGTAAGACCGCCGCCCGCCAGCAAAACCGTGGCTTTGGACGATTTAAAGCCGCCTTGGCATGGCCTGTGCTCTGTCCGATCGCAGAAATCACATCACCGATTGCGGAGATTCGCCATGATTCAGCGTTGCAGCGCCCTGCTCACAGCCCTGTTTGCCAGCCTGATGCTCTGTCAGCTGCCCGCCCACGCCGATGGCCTGGAAGACGTGGTCAAGCGTGGCACCCTCAAAGTCGCCGTACCCCAGGACTTCCCGCCATTCGGTTCGGTCGGCCCGGACATGAAACCCCGCGGCCTGGACATCGACACCGCGAAACTGCTGGCCGACCAGCTCAAGGTCAAGCTTGAACTGACGCCGGTCAACAGCACCAACCGCATCCCCTTCCTGACCACCGGCAAGGTCGACCTGGTGATTTCCAGCCTGGGCAAGAACCCGGAGCGGGAAAAGGTCATCGACTTCTCCAGCGCCTACGCGCCGTTCTACCTGGCCGTGTTCGGCCCGCCTGATGCCGCCATCAGCACCCTGGACGACCTCAAGGGCAAAACCATCAGCGTCACCCGTGGCGCCATTGAAGACATCGAGCTGACCAAGGTCGCCCCCGAAGGCACCACCATCAAACGCTTCGAAGACAACAACTCGACCATCGCCGCCTACCTGGCCGGCCAGGTGGACCTGATCGCCAGCGGCAACGTGGTGATGGTCGCCATCAGCGAACGCAACCCCAAGCGTGTTCCGGCGCTGAAGGTCAAACTCAAGGACTCGCCGGTGTACGTGGGCGTGAACAAGAACGAGCCTGCGCTGCTGGACAAGGTCAACCAGATCCTCGCCACCGCCAAGACCGATGGCAGCCTGGAGAAGAACTCCCAGACCTGGCTCAAGCAGCCGCTGCCGGCCGATCTCTGACCGTCGCTTGAGAGGCTGAGCATGGCTTATCAGTTCGATTTTCTGCCGGTGGTGCAAAACACCGAGCTGCTGCTGCGCGGTGCGCTGTTCACCCTGGAACTGACGGCCATCGGCACGTTGCTCGGGGTCGGCCTGGGCATCGTCGGGGCTGTGGTGCGGGCCTGGAACATTCGTCCGTTCGCGGTGTTCTTCGGGGTGTACGTGGAATTGATCCGCAACACACCGTTCCTGGTGCAGTTGTTTTTCATCTTCTTCGGCTTGCCGTCCCTGGGCCTGCAGATTTCCGAATGGCAGGCGGCGGTGCTGGCGATGGTGATCAACCTTGGCGCCTACTCCACCGAGATCATCCGCGCCGGTATCCAGGCCATCCCGCGGGGGCAACTGGAAGCGGCCGCGGCCCTGGCGATGAGCCGCTTCGAGGCCTTCCGCCACGTGGTGCTGCTGCCGGCACTGGGCAAGGTCTGGCCGGCCCTGAGCAGTCAGATCATCATCGTGATGCTCGGCTCGGCGGTCTGCTCGCAGATCGCTACCGAAGAGTTGAGCTTTGCCGCCAACTTCATCCAGTCGCGCAACTTCCGCGCCTTCGAAACCTATGCACTGACCACGCTCATCTACTTGTGCATGGCGCTGCTGATCCGCCAGTTTCTCAACTGGGTGGGCCGCCGCTGCCTGTACAAGAACAGCACCGGGAGCGGCCAATGAGCGATTTCACTTTCTGGGATGTGGTGCGCAACCTGCTCACCGGCCTGCAATGGACCCTGGCGTTGTCGCTGGTGGCGTTTATCGGCGGCGGTGTGATCGGCTTGCTGGTGATGGTGCTGCGCATCTCCAAGAGCGCCCTGCCCCGCAACATCGCCCGCACCTACATCGAGCTGTTCCAAGGCACGCCGCTGTTGATGCAACTGTTCCTGGTGTTCTTTGGCGTGGCCCTGGCCGGGGTGGAGATTTCCCCGTGGATGGCGGCGGCGATTGCCTTGACGCTATTCACCAGTGCCTACCTGGCGGAGATCTGGCGCGGTTGTGTCGATTCGATTTCCAACGGCCAGTGGGAAGCTTCGGCGAGCCTGGCCCTCAACCCGCTGGAGCAGTTGCGCTACGTGATCCTGCCCCAGGCTCTGCGCATTGCCGTGGCGCCGACCGTGGGCTTTTCCGTGCAAGTGGTCAAAGGCACTGCCGTGACTTCGATCATTGGCTTCACCGAACTGACCAAGACCGGCGGCATGCTCGCCAACGCCACATTCGAGCCGTTCATGGTCTATGGCCTGGTCGCCCTCGGTTATTTCCTGCTCTGCTACCCCTTGTCCCTCAGTGCGCGCTACCTGGAAAGGAGACTGCATGCCTCTGCTTAGAATTACCGCCCTGCATAAATACTACGGCGATCATCACGTGCTCAAAGGCATCGACCTGAGCGTGGAAGAAGGCCAGGTAGTGGCGATCATCGGCCGCAGCGGCTCGGGCAAATCCACCTTGCTGCGCACCCTCAATGGCCTGGAATCGATCAACGATGGCGTGATCGAAGTCGACGGCGAATACCTCGATGCCGCTCGCGCCGACCTGCGCAGTCTGCGCCAGAAAGTCGGGATGGTGTTCCAGCAGTTCAACCTGTTCCCGCACCTGACGGTGGGCGAGAACGTCATGCTGGCGCCGCAAGTTGTGCAAAAAGTGCCCAAGGCCAAGGCGGCCGTGCTGGCGCGGCAGATGCTGGAACGGGTCGGGCTTGGCGAAAAATTCGATGCCTTCCCCGACCGCTTGTCCGGCGGCCAGCAGCAACGGGTGGCGATTGCCCGCGCCCTGGCGATGTCGCCGAAAGTGCTGCTGTGCGACGAAATCACCTCGGCCCTGGACCCGGAACTGGTCAATGAAGTGCTCAGCGTGGTGCGACAGCTGGCCAAGGAGGGCATGACGCTGATCATGGTCACCCACGAAATGCGCTTCGCCCGGGAAGTGGGCGACAAACTGGTGTTCATGCACCAGGGCAAGGTGCATGAGGTGGGCGATCCCAAGGTGCTGTTCGCCGATCCGCAGACCGCGGAGCTGGCGAATTTTATCGGGATGGTCGAGCCAGCCTGATCTTCGCTGCTTAAAGAGGCTCCTGTGGCGAGGGAGCTTGCTCCCTCGCCACAAAGACGCCCTGCAGGCTGCTCTGGCTCAAGGGTTTGCTTCAGGTGCGTTGGCGTAAGCGGTCGATCGTGGCAGGATGGCGAGGTTATCGACCGAGACTTTTTGACCATGCCGCCATCCCAAGCCAAGAATCTGTCCCTGATCGCCGCCATCGACCTGGGCTCCAACAGCTTCCACATGGTCGTCGCCAAGGCCCAGAACGGGGAGATTCGCATTCTTGAGCGGCTCGGCGAGAAGGTCCAACTGGCCGCCGGCATCGACGAAGAACGCCAACTGAGCGAAGAATCCATCCAGCGCGGGCTCGATTGCCTCAAGCGGTTTGCCCAACTGATCAACGGCATGCCCCTGGGGGCGGTGCGGATCGTCGGCACCAACGCCCTGCGTGAGGCGCGTAACCGTGGCGAATTCATCCGTCGCGCCGAAGAGATCCTCGGCCATCCGGTGGAAGTCATCTCCGGCCGTGAAGAAGCCCGTCTGATCTACCTTGGTGTCTCCCACACCCTGGCCGATACCCCGGGCAAGCGCCTGGTGGCGGACATCGGCGGCGGCAGTACCGAATTCATCATCGGCCAGCGCTTCGAACCACTGCTGCGCGAAAGCCTGCAGATGGGTTGCGTCAGCTACACCCAGCGCTATTTCCGCGACGGCAAGATCACCCCGGCCCGCTACGCCCAGGCCTACACGGCGGCGCGCCTGGAAATCATGAGCATCGAACACGCCCTGCACCGCCTGACCTGGGACGAAGCCATCGGCTCCTCAGGGACCATTCGCGCCATCGGCCTGGCGCTCAAGGCGGGCGGCCACGGCACCGGCGAGGTCAACGCCGAGGGCCTGGCCTGGCTCAAGCGCAGGGTGTTCAAGCTTGGCGATGCGGACAAGCTCGATTTCGAAGGCATCAAGCCCGACCGCCGGGCGATTTTCCCCGCGGGCCTGGCGATCCTCGAAGCGATTTTCGACGCCCTCGAACTGCAGCGCATGGACCACTGCGAAGGCGCCCTGCGCGAAGGAGTGCTCTACGACCTGCTGGGGCGTCATCATCATGAAGACGTGCGTGAACGCACCCTGGGCTCACTCATGGAGCGCTATCACGTCGACCTGGAGCAGGCCCTACGCGTCGAACGCAAGGCCCTGCATGCTTTCGACCAGGTGGCCGACGACTGGGACTTGAACGACGGGGTCTGGCGCGAGTTGCTGGGCTGGGCCGCCAAGGTCCATGAAGTGGGCCTGGACATCGCCCACTATCACTACCACAAGCACGGCGCCTACCTGATCGAGCACTCGGACCTGGCGGGTTTCTCCCGGGAAGACCAACAGATGCTCGCGCTATTGGTGCGCGGCCATCGACGCAACATTCCCAAGGATAAATTCGCCGAGTTCGGCGATGACGGCATCAAGCTGATTCGCCTGTGCGTGCTACTGCGTTTTGCGATCCTGTTCCACCACATCCGTGGCACCCAGGAAATGCCCCAGGTGGCCCTGCACGCCGATGGCGATCAACTGGACGTGATGTTCCCCGAGGGCTGGCTGGAAGAAAACCAACTGACCCAGGCCGACTTCGCCCAGGAAGCCGACTGGCTGACCCGGGTCGGGATTGTGCTGAACATCCACTGATTGCTTGCTGGAATCGAGGCTTAGCTGCAATCCATTGTGGCGAGGGAGCTTGCTCCCGCTGGGCTGCGCAGCAGCCCCAAGCCTTTTGGGAGGGCTTCGCCCTCCAGCGGGAGCAAGCTCCCTCGCCACAAAAGCTGAGCCTGCCCCCTTCCACCGTTTTTAACGAACCGCCAACACCGGGCTGCTCAAGCGCTCCAGCAAGGTCGCCTGGGCGCTGCGCGGGTTCTGGTTGCCGGTCGGCGTGTTGCGGATGTAGCGGCCATCCGACTGCAGGCTCCAGCTGTGGGTGTTGTCGGTGAGGTAGCTTTCCAACTCCTTCTTGACCCGCAGGATCAACTTCTTGCCTTCCACCGGGAAGCAGGTCTCGACCCGTTTGTCGAGGTTGCGCTCCATCCAGTCGGCGCTGGACAGGAACATCTGCTCCTCCCCGCCGTTGAGGAAGTAGAACACCCGCGTGTGCTCCAGGAACCGCCCGATGATCGAGCGGACATGGATGTTGTGGGACACCCCCGGGATGCCCGGCCGCAGGCAGCACATGCCCCGCACCACCAGGTCGATGCGCACGCCCGACTGGCTGGCCTTGTACAACGCACGGATGACCTTCGGATCGGTCAGCGAGTTGAACTTGGCAATGATGTGGGCCGGCTTGCCGTCCAGGGCGAACTGCGTCTCCCGGGCGATCATGTCGAGCATGCCCTTTTTCAGGGTGAACGGCGCGTGCAGCAGTTTCTTCATGCGCAGGGTCTTGCCCATGCCGATCAACTGGCTGAACAGCTTGCCGACGTCTTCGCACAAGGCATCGTCGGAGGTCAGCAGGCTGTAGTCGGTGTACAGGCGGGCGTTGGCGGCGTGGTAGTTGCCGGTGCCCAAGTGGGCGTAACGCACGATCTCACCGGCCTCACGGCGCAGGATGAGCATCATCTTGGCGTGGGTCTTGAAACCGACCACGCCATAGATCACCACCGCGCCGGCCGCTTGCAGGCGGCTGGCCAGTTGCAGGTTGGATTCTTCGTCGAAGCGGGCGCGCAATTCGATCACTGCCGTGACTTCCTTGCCGTTTCGCGCCGCGTCCACCAGGGCGTCGACGATTTCCGAGTTGGCACCACTGCGGTACAGGGTCTGGCGCACCGCCAATACGTGGGGATCCTTGGCCGCCTGGCGCAGCAAGTCGACCACGGGGGTGAACGACTCGAACGGGTGCAACAGCAGGATGTCCTGCTTGCTGACCACGCTGAAAATGTTCTCGCTGTTTTGCAGCAGTTTCGGGATCTGCGGCGTGAACGGCAGGTATTGCAGCTCCGGGTGGCTGTCCAGGCCGGTGATGCTGAACAGTCGGGTCAGGTTGACCGGACCGTTGACCTGATACAGCTCGGTCTCGTGCAGGTTGAACTGCTTGAGCAGGTAATCGGACAGGTGTTTCGGGCAGGTGTCGGCCACCTCCAGACGCACCGCATCGCCGTAGCGACGGGAGAACAGCTCGCCGCGCAGGGCGCGGGCCAGGTCTTCGACGTCCTCGGTGTCCACCGACAGGTCGGCGTTACGCGTCAGACGGAACTGGTAGCAACCCTTCACCTTCATGCCCTGGAACAGGTCATCGGCGTGGGCGTGGATCATCGACGACAGGAACACATAATTGTCGCCGGGGCCACCGACGTCTTCCGGCACGCGGATGATGCGCGGCAACAGGCGTGGCGCCGGGATGATCGCCAGGCCGGAATCGCGACCGAAGGCGTCGATGCCTTCCAGTTCGACGATGAAGTTCAGGCTCTTGTTGACCAGCAACGGAAACGGGTGCGTCGGATCGAGGCCGATCGGCGTGATGATCGGCGCAATCTCGTCGCGGAAATAGCGGCGCACCCAGGTCTTGATCTTGGTGTTCCAGTAGCGGCGACGGATGAAGCGCACCTGGTGCTTTTCCAGCTCCGGCAACAGGATGTCGTTGAGGATCGCGTACTGCCGGTCCACATGACCGTGGACCAACTCGCTGATGCGGGCCAAGGCCTGGTGCGGTTGCAAGCCGTCGGCACCGGCCTGTTCACGGGCGAAGGTGATCTGCTTCTTCAGGCCGGCGACACGGATTTCGAAAAACTCATCCAGGTTGCTGGAAAAGATCAGCAGGAATTTCAGCCGTTCCAACAGCGGATAGGACTCGTCCAGCGCCTGCTCCAGCACGCGGATGTTGAACTGCAGTTGCGACAGCTCGCGATGGATGTACAGGCTGCTGTCATCCAGGTTCGGAATGGCAATCGCCGGCGCCGGGGCGGGCTCGATGACGGCCGGGGGAGCAGGCTCCAGCTCCGGCGGTGTTTCGGCAACTTGCTCGACCACGGGTTGAGCGTCTTTTACGGCAACTTCGGAGAGTCCTTCGGTATTCATCGCAAGTTCCTGGGAGGCTATTTCTGCTCTCGTAACAATTGGGCGGCGCGCACGGCAAAGTAAGTCAGGATGCCATCAGCGCCTGCGCGTTTGGAAGCGGTCAAGGACTCCAGGATCACCCCTTCGCCCAACCAACCGTTCTGGATCGCGGCCATGTGCATGGCGTACTCGCCGCTGACCTGATAAACAAAGGTCGGCACTTTGAATTCGTCTTTGACCCGGCAAAGAATGTCGAGGTAGGGCATGCCAGGCTTGACCATGACCATGTCTGCCCCTTCTGACAAGTCGGCCGCCACTTCGTGCAAGGCCTCCTGACTGTTGGCCGGGTCCATCTGATAAGAGGCCTTGTTGGCCTTGCCCAGGTTCAGGGCCGAGCCGACCGCATCGCGGAACGGGCCGTAATAGGCGCTGGCGTACTTGGCCGAATAGGCCATGATCCGCACGTTGACGTGACCGGCCACCTCGAGGGCTTCGCGGATTGCCTGGATGCGCCCGTCCATCATGTCCGACGGCGCAACCACCTGGGCGCCGGCCTCGGCGTGGGACAGCGCCTGCCTGACCAGCGCATCGACGGTAATGTCGTTCTGCACGTAGCCTTCTTCATCGAGGATACCGTCCTGCCCGTGGGTGGTGAACGGGTCCAGCGCCACGTCGGTGATCACCCCCAGCTCCGGGAAGCGCGCACGCAGGGCACGGGTCGCACGTTGGGCGATGCCCTCCGGGTTCCAGGCTTGCGCGGCGTCCAGGGACTTGAGCGCCGGCGGCGTCACCGGGAACAGGGCCAGCGCCGGGATACCCAGCTCGACCCAGTGGGCAGCTTCTTCGAGCAGCAGGTCGATGGTCAGGCGTTCCACCCCGGGCATCGACGCCACCGCTTCGCGACGGTTCTCACCGTCCAGCACGAATACCGGCAGGATCAGGTCGTCGGTGGTCAGCACGTTTTCACGCACCAGCCGACGAGAAAACTCATCACGACGGTTGCGACGCAGGCGGGTAGCAGGGAACAGACGATTGGCGGGGGTAAAGCTCACGGCAGACTCCTGAGCCCGCAGACGGGCGAGCGTGACAGTTATAAGCGGCCATTATGACGAACGTGTGACAGTTGTGCTAAGCCGTGACCGGTAGTCGCAGTCATTGTCTTCTGTAGGAATTGTTCACGTCGAGACACATTTCGATACTTTCCTGAATGTGCCTGAAGGGTTAGGCTGCGCGTTCATTTCGCCAGCACCCAGACAATGCTCCAACAATTTCTGCATGACTTCGGCTACTTGGCCTTGTTTATCGGCACGTTCTTCGAAGGCGAAACCATCCTCGTGCTCGCAGGTTTCCTGGCGTTCCGTGGCTATATGGACATCAACCTGGTGGTGGTCGTGGCCTTCTGCGGCAGCTACGCGGGCGATCAGCTGTGGTATTTCCTGGGCCGCAAGCACGGTCGCAAGCTCCTGGCACGCAAGCCGCGCTGGCAGTTGATGGGGGATCGCGCGCTGGAACACATCCGCCGGCACCCGGACATCTGGGTCCTGAGTTTCCGCTTCGTCTACGGCCTGCGCACGGTGATGCCGGTGGCGATCGGCCTGTCGGGCTATCCGCCGGGCCGCTACCTGTTGCTCAACGGCATCGGTGCGGCGATCTGGGCCACGGCCCTGGCCGCTGCCGCGTACCACTTCGGCGCCGTGCTCGAAGGCATGCTGGGCAGCATCAAGAAATATGAGTTGTGGGTGCTCGGCGCGCTGCTGGTGCTGGGCCTGGTCCTGTGGCTGCGCCGGCGCATCAAGAATGCGCGGCTGGCCAGGAAAGTCCTCGAAGCCGAGCGCCTGGAACAAACCAGGTCCGACGCACCTACGACGCCAACCGAGTAAACCGGCTGCGGCAGCAGTACAGCCCGATGCCACTGAGCAGGCTGTAGCTGAGCAGCCCGACCCAGACCCCATGGCTCATCACAGCGCTGACCGGCCACAACCCGGCCAGCGGCGCCAGCCACACCAGCGGCAGGTTCGAGGCCAGCCGCAACAGCTCCAGTTTCAGCGCCCACGGGCGATTCTCCAGGGCCACGCCCAACACGAACAGACCGAACGCCACCGCGCCCCACCCCAGCACCAGGGCGGCGACCGGCAGGCTGCCTTCAAGGTTCATCAAATAACTGCCCAGGGCAATGTAGACGCAGAACTGCAGCCCCACGTACCACTGTTGGCGCGGGTCCAGCGGCACGGCGAATTTGCGGAACTGGCTCAGATCCGGCTTGTTCAGCGGGTACCGGGCCGCGACGTCCGCCGGACGCCAACCGGTGGGCATGAACCAGATGCGCAGCTTGTCCCACCAGCGCTCGGCCCGCCGTGCATCGGCCCACAGCTGTGCATAGAACTGCAGGTTGGCCCACAACGGATTCCAACTCGCCAGCGGCGTGGTTACGCCAAAAATCACCGGTTCGTTATCGTCTTCTTCTTGGAAGGTGCCAAATAGACGGTCCCAAATAATGAACACCCCGCCGTAGTTGCGATCCATGTAGAGAGGGTTCTGTGCATGGTGGGCACGATGATTGGACGGCGTCACGAAGCACCACTCCAGCCAGCCGAGCTTGGGAATGTGCTGGGTGTGGACCCAGAACTGGTACAGCAGATTCAACGCCGCGACGCTGACGAAGACCACCAGCGGCACGCCCAGAACGGCGAGCGGGACGTAGAAGATCCAGCTCAACAGGAACCCGGTGCTGGTCTGGCGCAACGCGGTGGACAGGTTGTAGTCCTCGCTCTGGTGATGCACCGAATGGGCGGCCCAGAGGATGTTGCGCTCATGGCCCATGCGGTGCAGCCAGTAGTAGCAGAAGTCGTAGAGCACGAAGGCGAACACCCAGGTCCAGGCCTGGTCGGCAGGCAGTTCGATGACGGCCAGGTGTTTCAACGCAAAGGCGTAGGTCACCAGCCCCACGCCTTTGGTCAACAGGCCCGTGGTGGTCGACAGCACGCCGGTGCTCAAGCTGTTGATCGCATCTGCCACGCGGTAGTGGCTCACGCCCCGCCAACGATCGGCCAGCAACTCGACGGCGATCAGCACGAAGAAGAACGGCACGGCATACAGGATGAAGTTCATGACGCAACCCGGGCATGCAAGGCAGGGAGATAGTCGGCAGATTAGGTGTAGCTGCCCGATCCCCCTATGGCAACGAGTGACAAATTAGTAGACATTTAACGCCATGAATCTGGAGAAAAGCCCATGAGCAAAAAAATTGCAGTGATCCTTTCCGGCTGTGGCGTGTATGACGGCGCCGAAGTCCACGAAAGCGTGATCACCTTGCTGCGTCTCGACCAGCGCGGGGCGCAGGTCCAGTGCTTCGCCCCCAACATTGCCCAACTGCACGTGATCAATCACCTGACCGGCGAGGAAATGCCCGAGAGCCGCAACGTGTTGGTGGAATCGGCACGGATCGCCCGGGGCAACGTGAAGGATTTGCGAGAAGCCAGGGCCGAGGATTTCGACGCCTTGATCGTACCCGGTGGTTTTGGCTCGGCGAAAAACCTCTCCAACTTTGCCGTCGAAGGCGCCGGTTGCACTGTCCAGCCAGAGGTCCTGGCCTTGACCGAGGCCTTTGCCGAGGCGGGCAAACCCGTCGGGCTGATCTGCATCTCCCCGGCCCTGGCGGCAAAAATCTATGGCCCGGGGGTGACCTGCACCATCGGCAACGACCCGGACACGGCGGCAGCCGTGGGCAAAATGGGCGGCACTCATGAAGACTGCGCGGTGACCGACATCGTCGAAGACCGCGCGCGCAAACTGGTCAGTACCCCGGCCTACATGCTGGCGCAGAACATCAGCGAAGCGGCCTCAGGCATCAACAAGCTGGTGGACCGGGTGCTGGAACTGACGCACGAGAACGACGCCTGACCCCGCCACCACTACCCCTGTGGGAGCGAGCTTGCTCGCGATAGCGTCGGCTCAGCTACATTTGTATTGACTGATGCACCGCAATCGTGAGCAAGCTCGCTCCCACAGGGGTTGGGCATGATCAAGGCAATCGGATCAGGCGCGTCAGGATCCGATCCAGCGCATTGGCAAACCCCTGCTTGTCCCGTTCGCTGTACGCCGCCGGTCCGCCGCCCATATGACCCTGCTCACGCAAATCGGTGAACAGGTTGCGCACCGCCAGCCGCTCGCCCATGTTTTGCGCATCGAACTCCTTGCCTCGCGGGTCCAGAGCGGCGACGCCCTTCTTCACCAACCGGTCGGCCAAGGGCACGTCGCTGCAGATCACCAGCTCACCCGGCACGGCGTGCTCCACCAGGTAATCGTCCGCCGCGTCAGGGCCGCTGGGCACCACGATCAATTTCACACAGGCCAGGGCCGGCTTGATCTGCGGTTGACCGGCCACCAGTACCACCTCGAACCGGCGCTTCAGGGCGAACTTGACCACCAGTTCCTTCGCCGCCTTGGGGCAGGCATCGGCGTCGATCCATACGCGCATTGGGGTTGTTCCTCTTTTTAAATGCATCGCGAGCAAGCTCGCTCCCACACAGGACAGCCTACATCCTGTGGGAGCGAGCTTGCTCGCGATTATGAGCGCAGCGAATGCCGCTGTTCAGGAAACCTGGACCCGACGTTTCTCCGCCACCCAACTGCGCCCATACAGCACCATGATCGCCAGGATCGCCACCACTTGAGCGGCCAGCGAATAGGCATCGGCATGAATGCCCAGCCAGTCGAAGTCGAAGAACGCCACCGGGTGGGTGCCGAAGATCCCCGCTTCCTGCAACGCCTTCACGCCATGACCGGCGAACACCACCGACAGTGCGCAGAGCAACGCGGCGTTAATGCTGAAGAACAGCGCCAGCGGCAGTTTCGCCGAGCCGCGCAGGATCACCCAGGCCAACCCCACCAGCAACACCAGCGCCGTCGCGCCGCCGGCCAGCACGGCGTCATGCCCGGCAGGACCCGCTTGCAACCACAGGGTTTCGTAGAACAGGATCACTTCGAACAGTTCGCGATAGACCGAGAAGAACGCCAGGATCGCAAAACCAAAACGACCGCCGCCACCCACCAGGCTGCTCTTGATGTAATCCTGCCAGGCCGCGGCGTGACGACGGTCGTGCATCCAGACGCCCAGCCACAGCACCATCACGCTGGCGAACAACGCCGTCGCACCTTCGAGCAGCTCGCGCTGGGCGCCGCTGACGTCGATCACATACGCCGCCAGCCCCCAGGTTGCCAGGCCGGCCAGCAGCGCCAGGCCCCAACCGACGTTGACGCTGCGCACCGCCGACTGCTGGCCGGTGTTGCGCAGGAAGGCCAGGATCGCCGCCAGCACCAGGATCGCTTCCAATCCTTCACGCAGCAGAATCAGCAACCCGGAGATGTAGCTCAGCGACCAGCTCAAGCCATCGCCGCCCAGCAGGCCGGCGGACTCCTTCAACTTGGCCTTGGCCGCGTCCAGGCGCTGTTCGGCCTGCTCCACCGGCAAACCATCCTGCAGCGACTGACGGTAGGCCATCAGGGCCTTTTCGGTGTCCTTGCGCACGTTGGCATCGACGTTGTCCAGCGAGCTTTCCACCAGCTCGAACCCTTCCAGGTAAGCCGCTACCGACAGGTCGTAGGCCTGGTCGTGGTCACCGCCGCGATACGCCGCGATACTTTTATCCAGAGTGGCGGCCGTGTAGTCGAGCAACTGCGCCGGGCCACGTTGCACCTGCGGCGGCTGGGCGCGCTGGGCGCGGAATGTCGCCGCCGCTGCGGGGCCTTGCGCGGCGAGCACCTCGGCCGGGGTCTGGCGCGCCAGGTCAGCGAGATTGAAGACCTGTCCGCTTCCACTTTTGGCCGCGGCCGGGTCGGCGCTGAAGCTGGCGATGTAGGTCGCCAGGTCCCAGCGCTGACGGTCGTCGAGCTGATCGGCGAAGGCCGGCATGTCGGTGCCTTCGATGCCCATGCCGAGGGTGTTGTAGATCCCATAGAGACTCAGGCGGTCCAGGCGCTGGGCGTCGCGCAAGTTGGCGGGCGGCGGTTCCAGGCCAACACCGGCAGGTCCGTCGCCGGCACCGTTGGCTCCGTGGCACACCGAGCAATTCTGCGCATACAGCGGCGCGCCGCGGGTGGGATCGGGGGTAATGACCGGTGCCTGGCTGACTTCATACGCCACCGCCAGCCTGGCCCCCAGTTGCCGCGCCAGGCGGGCGACATCACCGCCGTCCTGGCGCTGGGTGATCGCCGTGCGCAAAGTACCGATGCCTTCGACCAGCTCAGTCTTTTCCGGCTTGGCCGGCAACCCGGCGACCAGCCCTTCCAGCGCCTGGGTGAATTCCAGCTGCTCGCGGTATTCCGCCTCGTCGATGACCTTGCCCATCTCGACCGTCGCCGGGTAATCCGCCCCGATGTAATCCAACAAATGCAGTGCCTGGGGGGCACTCTCGAGGGTGTCGGCCAGCAGCGAAGTGCTGCACAGCGCAAGCAATGGCAGTACAAGCCAGGCCAGGAAACGGAACGGCGCAGTCATGAATGACTCTCAGTTGGTAATAAGAAGTAACACATTGTTCACTTCCAATGGCTTCGGCTCAAGGGCGGATGTGGCTTGGGGGTCGATTTTCATCGGATTTTCATGCTTTGGAAGTGATGTCACAAAAACAACATTTAGGCATTGAAAAGCCATTACATAGCCAAGCGCCATGTTTATAATCCCGCCGCCTCTTATCATTCGATGGCATAAAAGCTCCTCTTTTTATGAGGAACCGACAGCGTCCCGACGCTTGTCCGTGGGATCGCTCCAGCCCGACCCGCACACCCCGGCTGCTATCAAGGAAGAAAATGTTCATGGCATCCCGTGCCGTTCTTTCGGTCGCCCTCGGCGCGATCACCTTGTTGTCCGGCTGCTCGGCCTTTCGCAACTACGACAGCGAATTGGCCCAGACCAACCAACAGTTGGCGTCCGGCAACGTCGACGGCGCGTTGACCCTGCTGGAAAAGAACAACGCCAGCCAAGATAAAGACCTGCTGTATTACTTCGAGAAAGGTGAGCTGCTGCGTGCCAAGGGCGACTTGGCCGGCAGCCAGACCGCCTGGAACAGCGCCGACCAGCAGGTGGGCCAGTGGGAAGATGCGGTCAAGCTCGACTCGGCCAAGTACCTGGCCCAGTTCGGCAGTTTTCTGGTCAACGATAAAGTCCGCCGCTACAAAGGCTACGATTACGAAAAGGTCATGCTGACCACGCAAATGGCCCTGAATCTGCTGGCGGTGAATGACTTCGACGGCGCGCGGACCCAGATCAAGAAGACCCACGAACGCGAAGCGGTGATCGCCGACCTGCGGGACAAGGAATACCTCAAGCGCGAGGACGAAGCCGAGAAACAAGGGGTCAAGACCGAATACAAGGACCTCCAGGGGTATCCGGTGGCCAGCCTCGACGCCCCGGAAGTGGTCAGCCTTAAAAACAGTTACCAGAGCGCGTTCAGCCATTACCTGGCCGGTTTCGTCTACGAAGCCCTGGGTGAAAAGGATCTGGCCGCACCGGGTTATCGCAAGGCCGCCGAATTGCGCCCTAACACACCGTTGCTGGAACAGGCCCTGCGCGACCTCGACAAGCCCGCCGCCAAGAGCGATGACAGCGACATCCTGATCGTGGTGCAGAGCGGCTTGGCGCCGTCCCGGGACTCGATCCGCATTCCCCTGCCCTTGCCGATCAGCGGCAACCTGGTGATCACGCCGTTGTCGTTCCCGCTGATCAAGCCGGACACCTCCACGGCCACCTTCGGCCAGATCGGTGTCGACGGCCGCCAGTTGGACCTGACCCAGCTCAACAGCACCACCGCCATGTCCCGCCGGGCCCTGCGCGACGACATGCCGGGCATCATCCTGCGCACCACCGTGCGCGCCGTCACCCGTGGCGTGGCGCAAAAGCAAATCAACGAAACCAACCCCCTGGCCGGCCTGGCTGTCGGCCTCACCTCGGCCGTACTCGAAGGGGCTGACACCCGGACCTGGCGCACCCTGCCCGACTACACCCAGGTGGTGCGCCTGCGCCTGAAGAAAGGCGAGCACCAGGTCACCTTGCCAAGTGCGGTGGGCGGCTCGGTGGTCAAGGTCACGGTCGACCAGCGCTACCAGGTCATCAGCCTGCGGGCGGTGGGTAACCAAGTGTTCGCTGGCGGCCTCGCGGCCCAGGTGATGCCAAGCGCCAACCCGACCGCCATTGCCCTCAAGCAACCTTAAGAACGGAGTCTTGTTCACATGCGTTTAAAACTGATCGCCATCGGCGCCCTGGCCTTGCTGGCCGGTTGCGCCACCCCGCCGCCACCGGAGCCGGGCAGCGCCGCCAGCAAGGTCGTGGCGATGGGCAAGACCAAGAACATCGTGGTCGGCGCCATGCGCGTGGCCCGGGAAAACGGTTACCTGACCGTCAATGTCCAGTTGAGCAACACCAGCTACAACAACAAGACGATGTATTACCGCTTTGCCTGGCTGGGGCCGGAAGGCTTTCCCATCGCCGAGGAAGAAACCTGGAAAAGCCTGACGCTGTACGGCGAACAGACCAGCTTCCTGCCGGCCATCGCACCGACACCCAAGGCTGTGGATTTCCGTTTGGAAATCAATACCCCTTGAAGACGCAAAAACTGTGGGAGCGAGCTTGCTCGCGATAGCGCTGGATCAGCCAGCCATGATGTGACTGACACACGGCTATCGCGAGCAAGCTCGCTCCCACAAAAAGCGCCCGAGTGACGCGTTATCCCTTTTTCAGTTTTCGAGAGCACCCACATGTTCGTACGCATTTCATCCCTCGCCCTCGCCGCCCTGCTGGTCAGCGGCTGCGCCAACAACTCGCCGGTCCTGGGCAACAAGAACATCAGCTACGGCGATACCAAGGCCGTGGAAACCGTAACCAACGAGTTCGGCTCCACCGACCTGCAAATGATCGCCGAGTCCATGACCCGCTCCCTGGCCCAATCCGGCATCCTGCAGGGACGCCCGGTGGTCCAGGTCTATGACGTGAAGAACAAGACCAGCGAATACATCGACACCCGCGAAATCACCACCAGCATCAAGACCCAGCTGATGAAGACCGGCGCTGCCCGTTTCGCCAGCGACAACACCGCCATGGACAGCCAGGTCGACCAGCTCAAGCTGCAGAACCAGAGCGGCCTGTACAAGAAAAGCACCGTGGCCAAGACCGGCAACATGATCGCTGCCAAGTACCGTCTTGAAGGTTCCATCAGCTCGATCGTCAAGCGCAGCAGCGACTACAAGGACGTCTTCTACAAATTCAGCCTGCAATTGATCGACGTCGAGAGCGGTCTGGCCGAGTGGATGGACGAAAAAGAAATCCGCAAGACCACGGAGCGCTAAGCCATGCGCACATGGATAGGCATCATGGCCCTGGCCTGCGCATTCAGCGCGCAGGCGGCCCCAAAAGTCGCGGTGACCGACCTTGCGTACCAGGAGCGGGTGGAGGAATACATCCACACCGTTTCAGCGCAGAGCAACTTCCAGGCGAACCCCTACAGCGCCAGCGCTTCCTCGAGCTACGACGAGATGGAAGCCACCAGCAGCTACATCGAGCAGGGCGAACTGCGCAAGTTCACCGGCGACATCAAGGGCGAGATCCTGCGCAGCGGTATGTTCCAACTGACCCAGGGCACGCCCCACACGGCGGCGTCCAATGGCGACGTCTATGACGTGATCAAGCGCATCAAGGCCGGGAACTTCAAGGGTGCCGACTACGTGCTGTTCGGCACGGTGTCGGACATCGACTTCACCCGCGACATCAACGAACTGGCCAATACCGACAGCTACTCGGCCGTGCTGGCACTGACCCTGGTGGCGGACTTCAGCCTGATCAACACCAAGACCTACGAAATCACCTCGGCCTTTACGGCCATGGGCGAAGGCCAGGACACCAAGTTGTTGAATCACCGGGACGTGCGTATCAGCCTCAACCGACCACGGGTGGTGCGCGAAGTGTCCAAGGCTCTGGGTGAAGACGTGGCACGGCAACTGAGCGAACAGCTTGGTGGCCCGAGCTACGAACAGCCCCGCGAGCCGGTGCAGCGCAACAATCTGCCGCGCGATACCGCACCGGTGATCTTGCGCTGAGTCATACCGTCAGGTAGCTGTTTAGCTGCTCTTTGGGCGGGCTGGATGTTTTTGCTTCTGTGATGAGTTGGATGCTTTTGTGGCGAGGGAGCTTGCTCCCGCTCGGTTGCGCAGCGACCGCAGGATATTGGGGCCGCTTCGCGGCCCAGCGGGAGCAAGCTCCCTCGCCACTAAAGCCAGCTACAAAAGCGACCCCGCTCCAGGCAGTTTGCTTACGCCGTCGCCTTGCGAATCGTCGCGAGCAAACCCGCCGCGCCAATGAACATACCCGCGAAGGCGCGGTTCATCCGCCGTTGCTGTTTCGGGGTGCGCAACAGGCGCAGGACTTTGGACGCCAACCCGGTGTACCCGGCCATGACGATGAGATCGACGGCGATCATGGTGACACCCAGGATCAGGTATTGCTGGATCAACAGTGCATGGGGATCGATGAACTGCGGCAACACCGCCAGCATGAACACCAGCGCCTTGGGGTTGCTGACATTGACCAGAAAGCCGCGAAACACCAGTGCCAGGGGCTTGCCGATGGGCCGCGGGGCCGCATCGTCAGTCATGTCACCGGGAATGGCTCGCCACTGTTTGACACCCAGGTAAACCAGGTAGGCCACGCCGAACCACTTGATCGCATAGAACGCGGTGGCCGACGCCGTGAGAATCGCGCCAACACCGGCGGCGACGATCACGATTTGCAACGCCAGGCCCAATTGCAGGCCCAAGGCGTTCCAGTAACCGCGCCAGAAGCCATACCGCAGACCGCTGGACATCGATGCAATGGCACCGGCACCTGGGGAAAGACTGATCACCCAACAGGCGGCAAAAAACGCCAGCCATGTCTCCAGCAACATTGCACACCTCGGCTCGGATTCGTCGAAACGACTAAGCTAATGCGCCACCACGTCGTTGACCACCGTTTTTTTTGCACAAGCACTTAAGCGGGCATGAACCGTGGCGAGGGAGCTGGCTCCCGCTGGGCTGCGTAGCAGCCCTTCTATTCGACGAGCCCACCCACCGGAAACGCTTCGCTGCCACGCCAGCGCCGCACCGAACGCTGGAAGAACAGGCTGTTGGGCACTTGCACCATCGCGCTACCGGTGCCGAGTTCCTCGGGTTCTATCAGGGTGGTGTACAGCAGATTGATCGCTACCACCCGGCCCTTGATGCCGGGCTTGTCGGTGGTGTCCACCAGCTCGACCACATCGCCCAGGCGAAACGGTCCGACGGTGTAGATCAACACGGCGCAGAACAGGTTGGACAGCACGCTCCAGATGGCGAAGAACGCCACCGCTGCCACCGCGACAAAACCCGACAGAGCCGTCCACAGCACCGTGGCCGAGACGCCCAGGCGTTCGAGCACCACCAGCACCGCAGTGCCCATGATCAGCCAGCGCAGCACGCCCCGCAGGATAATCACCAGTTGGGGTGGGAGCGGGTAACGCTCACCCAGGCCCGTGAGCGCCCGGGCGACGAAACGCTGCGAGACATAACCGGCCACCAGGATCAGCAGGATTTGCACACCGAGCCAGATCGGCTCGATCCACATGACAGGGACAGGCAACGCCAACGCTTCCATCAGGACAACGCCTCCAGCTCCGCTTGCAGGTTTTCCAGCAGTTCCAGCGCTTGCATCCACGCCTCCTCGAGCTCCGCTTCCCGAACCTTCAGCCTGGCCTGTTCGGCCAGAAGGTCACGCAACTCATCCTTGCGCGCCGCCTCGTAGAGACCACTGTCGCCCAGGCTGGTTTCGATTTTCTGCAGCTTTTCATGCAGCTTGCCCAGCTCGACTTCGAGCTTGTCGGCCTCGCGCTTGTGCGGCGCCAGTTGCTGGCGCAATGCGGCGGCGGCCTGGCGCTGGGCCTTTTTGTCGGTCTTGTCCGGGTTGACCGGGGTGCTGCTGACCGGCGCGTTGCGCTGGCGGTATTCCACCAGCCAACGGGCATAGTCTTCCAGATCACCGTCAAATTCCTCGACCTTGCCGTCGGCGACCAGGAAGAAGTTATCCGTGGTGCTCTTGAGCAAATGCCGATCGTGGGACACCACCAGCACCGCGCCACTGAATTCCTGCAAGGCCATCGTCAGGGCCAGGCGCATTTCCAGGTCCAGGTGGTTGGTCGGTTCGTCGAGCAGCAACAGGTTCGGCCGGCCCCAGGCGATCAACGCCAGCGCCAGACGCGCCTTTTCGCCACCGGAGAAATTCAACACCGGTTCGTCGATGCGCGCCCCGCG
Source organism: Pseudomonas sp. FSO-7 (assembly GCF_059579345.1). Taxonomy (NCBI): domain Bacteria; kingdom Pseudomonadati; phylum Pseudomonadota; class Gammaproteobacteria; order Pseudomonadales; family Pseudomonadaceae; genus Pseudomonas; species Pseudomonas sp. FSO-7. Next base: position 6,343,353 of record NZ_CM184193.1, read on the forward strand.
GAAATCGAAACCACCAAGGAAATCGCGCAGGGTTTGCTCGCGCTCGGTCGGCGCCAAACGTTGCAGGTGCAGCAGCGGACTGGCCTTGGAATCCAGGGAGTCGAGTTGGTGCTGGGCGAAGTAGCCAACGACAGTGTTTTCGCCTCGGGTCAAGCGCCCAGCCAAAGGCTCGAGTTCGCCCGAGAGGTTCTTGATCAAGGTCGACTTACCGGCACCGTTGGGGCCCAGCAGACCGATCCGCGCCCCCGGGGTCAGTTGCAGCTTGACCTTCTCCAGCACGGTCTTGTCGCCATAACCCAGGCGCGCGTCGGACAGGTCGATCAACGGGCTGGAAATCTTGGTCGATTCGCGGAAGACAAAATCGAACGGTGAATCGACGTGGGCCGCCGACAGCTCTTCCATCCGCTCCAGCGCCTTGATCCGGCTCTGGGCCTGGCGGGCCTTGGTGGCCTGGGCCTTGAAGCGGGCGATGTAGCTTTCCATGTGCGCACGTTGCGCCTGTTGCTTCTCGTAGGCCTGCTGTTGCTGGGCCAGGCGTTCGGCACGAGCGCGCTCGAAGGCGCTGTAGCCGCCGCGGTACAAGGTGAGTTTGCGCTGGTCGACGTGGGCCACGTGATCCACCACCGCGTCGAGGAAATCGCGGTCGTGGGAAATCAGCAGCAGCGTGCCCGGGTAACTCTTGAGCCAGTCTTCGAGCCAGATGATGGCGTCGAGATCCAAGTGGTTGGTCGGCTCATCGAGCAACAGCAGATCCGAAGGGCACATCAGGGCCTGCGCCAGGTTCAGGCGCATCCGCCAGCCACCGGAGAAGTCCCCCACCTGGCGGTCCATCTGTTCATTGGTAAAGCCCAGGCCGGCGAGCAATTTGCGCGCGCGGGCATCGGCGGTGTAGCCGTCGGCACTGTCGAGTTCCGCGTGCAGGCGGGCCTGTGCGGCACCGTCGTGGGCCGCTTCGGCCGCCGCCAGGTCGTGTTGCACCTGGCGCAGGCGCAGGTCGCCATCGAGCACGTAGTCCACCGCCAGGCGCTCGAGGGTGTCGACCTCCTGGCGCATGTGCGCGATACGCCAGTCGGCCGGCAGCAGGCAATCGCCCGAGTCCGGGTGCAGCTCGCCCCGGAGCAAGGCGAACAGGCTCGATTTGCCGGCGCCGTTGGCACCGATGAGGCCGGCTTTGTGGCCGGCGTGCAGGGTCAGCTCGGCGTCTTCTAGCAGACGTTGCGGGCCACGCTGTAAAGTCAGGTTCTGAAGTCGGATCATAATGGCGGCGGAGTCTACCAGCTTCGCTCGCAACTGGCGCGAGTAGCACGATGTCCCCTGACCTGTGGAGTTTTTCCCTCGACCTCTATGCCAAGCCTGGCGTAGAGCCTGCGTGCCTGGCGTCACAAGACGCCGGCGCCAACGTCTGCCTGCTGCTTTGCGGCCTGTGGCTGGCGCAACGCGGCGTGACCTGCAATGAGCACAGGCTGCGGCAGCTTCGACAGTTGGCCGAGCCGTGGGAGGCCGAGGTAGTGCGGCCACTGCGTACGCTTCGCCGCCAATGGAAAGCCGGCGCCCTCCGGGACACGGCACTCGATGGCCTGCGTGAACAGGTCAAGCAACTGGAGTTGGCAGCCGAACGGCGATTGCTGGAACGATTGGAAGCGCTGACCAAGGATTGGCCGGGAGCACAACAGAACGACTCAGCCCAATGGCTGCAAGGGCTGGCGGCGAATGCCGACCCAGCGAGCCGCGACGCGCTGCATCAGCTGCGCGTCGCGGTGTCCGGCACTTAGGAAGCGCTGGTTGGGGTGCTGCTGGCGGTCGGCGCAACGGCGGCTGGGCTGGTCGCCGTGGCCGGAGCGCTGGCGGTCGGCGCAGATGTCGCGGTCGGAGCCGGGGCCGGTGTCGCTGGCTTGGCGGCTGGCGCGGTCGCAGGTTTTGCAGCGGCTGGCTTTTTCACGGCCGGTTTCGCGGCAGGCTTGGCAGCAGTTGGCTTCGCGGCAGCAGGCTTGGCCGCGGCCGGTTTGGCAGCGGGTTTAGCCGCCACTTTGGCGGGCGCTTTGGCAGCGACTGGCTTGGCAGTCGTTTTCGCAGCGGGTTTGGCGGCAGCCGTTTTGGTTGCCGCAGGCTTCGCTGCTGGCTTGGCGGCAGCAGGTTTGGCAGTGGATTTTACCGCCGTTTTGGCAGCCGGTTTAGCGGCAGCGGTTTTCGTCGCGGCAGGTTTTGCGGCGGCGGTTTTAGCGGCAGGCTTGGCTACAGCTTTTGCCGCAGGTTTGGCGGCTGGTTTAGCAGCGGCTTTTACAGCGGGCTTGGCGGCGGCAGGTTTAGCGGCCGCCGTTTTTGCGGCGGGCTTGGCAGCAGCCTTGACGGCTGGTTTTTTGGCCGCAGGTTTTGCAGCGCTGGCAGCGACGGGTTTGGCAGCCGGCTTGCTGGCGGCTTTGGCCGGTGCTTTGGCGGCAGGCTTGGCAGCGACTTTGGCCGGTGCTTTTACTACGGCGGGTTTAGCCGCCGGCTTCTTGGCCGATACAGCGGCAGGCTTGGCAGCACGAAGCGACAGCGCCTTGCCCGCGGCTTCTTGCACGCGACCGACACCCTGGGCCAATTTCAGGCTTTCCTGGGCATCACGCTTGAGTTGCAGAATGTAGGCGCGGGTTTCGGACTGACGATCCTTCAAGGCATCGAGCAGGTCTTCGAGTTCTTTCACGACATCTTTGGCCTTGGCTTGTGCCTTGGCCTTGCCGGCGGTGGCTGCGTCTTGCAGTTTGGTACGCGACTTGTGCAGTTTTTCCTGCGCTTTACCGCGTTGTTTTTCCAGCTTGGCGAGCAGTTTCTCAGCATCAGCCAGGGCTTGGGAGCAGGCGTTTTCCAAATGTTCGAGCAAGCTGCCCGAGAGTTGTTGGAGCAAGTGCAACGGAGTATTTACAGGCTTCTTGGTGGCCGACATGGTTTACCTCCTGACTGACGTAAGTGCGGCTCATACTAGACCTCTGCTACAACCGCCGCTAGGGCATGTTGACACTACATAAGACGTTGCGTTGCAAGAGACGAAAAATCTTCTGCGTCAGTACCCAGGCAATCCACCTTTATAGATATCGGCACTGGCATAATTCCTCGATTCGAGGCCGGAGAGCACACATGTCGCGTCACCTGTTTTTATTCCTGTGCTTGGCTTGCGCCACGGCCCAGGCCGTTGAAAAAACCAGCGCAAACGATGCCCACGATTTGGCTTACAGCCTGGGCGCCAGCCTCGGCGAACGCCTGCGCCAGGACGTGCCGGACCTGCAGATCAAAGCCTTGGTCGAAGGTTTGCAACAGGCCTACCTGGGCAAACCACTGGCCCTGAAAGATGAACGCATCGAACAGATCCTGGCCGAGCACCAGGCACAACTGAGCGCGCCATCGGCAACGCCGCAAGCCGAAGCCGCGTTGAAAACCGAGCAGAAATTTCTCTCCGAAGAAAAGAGCCGGCCCGGGGTCCAGCAACTTGCAGATGGCATCCTGCTGACCGAAATCAAGCCAGGCCATGGCGCGAAGGCCGGCCCTCACGGCAAGGTCCAGGTGCTGTATACCGGTCGATTGCCAGACGGCACCGTATTCGATTCAAACCGCCAGGCACAGTGGTTCAATCTCGACAGTGTGATTGACGGTTGGCGCAGTGCATTGCCGCAAATGCCGATCGGCGCGAAATGGCGACTGGTGATTCCGTCATCCCTGGCCTACGGCGCCGAAGGGGCCGGGGATGTGATCCCGCCGAATACACCCTTGGTATTTGAAATCGAGTTGCTGGGCGCGACGACCTGACGCCGGCCCAACGAAAAACGGTGCGCAATGCGCACCGTTTTTTCATGACCGCGAACCCTCAGGCCTGGACCGCAGCTTCTTCCTTGTGGGCGTTGTGCAGCACTTCGATCAGGCAGTCTTCCAATTCGAAACGCTCGTGCAGCAAACCGCCCAGCTCCTTGAATTTTTCCGCTACGCACTTGCCTTCATCGCACAAGTCGTTGAACGCCAGCAGCTTCTCGGTGATGACATCGATGCGCGGATAGATCGTCTCGGCCAGTTCAAGGCCGCGCTTGTCGTTGAAGGCCTTGGCCTCGCCCGTCAGTTGTTCATAGATCTCGAAATGACCGGCAGACACATAGTCGACCAGCACACCGCAGAACTCCTGCAAGGGTTTGCGGCTTTCGCTCAGGGCTTCAGGCTTGTCGCCGAGCGCATCGTAGGCTCGAACCAGCTCGTGACGCTCCTGCAGCCAGCGATCGATCAGCAGATGCACCCCACCCCAGCGTTCCTGAGCATTCTGACAACTTTCGAGCATGGTGATTTCTTCCCTTGTGAGTCATGCCCCCTCGCAGCCCGTGCTTGCCTGATGACCAGGGACAAGCCAGACACAACATGTTCGAGCGGCACAATTCCAATAACACGTGCGGGCCAGATTATGCCCGCACGACAACGGCTTCAAGGTACGCAGGAGATAAAGTTCATACAAGTGTTTAATCCAGGGCCCGGACCAACTGCGACGTCTCGCCGCTGAGCGGTCGTACCAGAGCACTCCAGGCAAGGCGCAGCAGCAGGTACGTCATGGCGCTGGACACCGCGAGAAAAAACAACAGGCTCCACTCCGGGATGCTCAGGTCGAACAACGTCCAGGTGATATTCGCGCAGTCGACGGTGCCGTCGAGGACACGATGCAACGCGCACCACCAGGAACCCGTCGGGCTGAGCTGTGCCACACAGTCGGATAACGGCTCGAACGAGTGGCTTTGCATCAGGACCTGACGCCACGCCAGGGTCATGCCCCCCGTCGCAAAAACCAATCCTGCGGCGCCATAGAAAAGACTGCCCCGTTGGCCCGGACCATGTACACACGCTACGAGGCTGTTCGCCAGGAACAGCATCAGGCACAACCGCTGCAAGACACACAGGTTGCAAGGCGTCAGGCCAACCGAATATTCCAGATACGTGCTGATGCCCAAAGCCAGGGCGGCGGCGATGGAAGCCATGAGAAACAAGAAGCGTGAGCTGGCCAAAGACATGGCGATTCCGTAACAGAAGAGACAAGCAGTTACGGTAGAGGAAAGCCCTCGGGCCTTTCAAGGCAGCCCCGCGCAGACACTTCATCAGGAGTGTAGGGAATTCCCAACAGGTCGAAGGGGATTCAGCGTGATGGGCTGTAGGACTTTGCTGAAGGTATGACCGAAGCCCCACAACCGGGGCGGTATTCGCAATCGCGAATTTGAGGTTTCCACCAACCCGTGGCGAGGGAGCTTGCTCCCTCGCCACAAAGGCTTCATGCACTCTCAGGAATTGAGTGAGGCTCTTCTCACGTGGAAAGCGCCTGGGCCGGAACCGGCAGCGGCGCGGCCAGCAGGCGTTCATCCAACAGCCCCAACCCCTCCTGGAACAACTGGTTGCTGCGCTCGGCATCCCCCAGTTGCGCCAGCAGGCGCGCCAGTTCGGCGCAGGCTTCGGGATTGCGCTGGACCCGCAGACTGCTTTCCAGGTAATCCCGTGCCTTGCCCCACAAGCTGTTCTGCAGGCATAGGCGCCCCAGGGTCAGCAGCAGGCTTGGATCGGCCGGGTGGTCCTTGAGCCAGCCTTCGGCCGCTTGCAACTGGCGGATCGGATCATTGCCGCGAACCAACCCGTACAGGCGCGCCAAGTGGCTGTCGTAGTGACGCTTGAGCGCGCCGCGCAGCACCTCTTCGGCCTCGACCTGAGCGCCCAACTGGCGCAACTGCTCGGCATAGGCCAGCACCAGCGCCGGCTCCTGGCGCTGTGCGGAGGTCAGTTGTTGCCAGGCGCGATTGAGCGACTGCAGACCGACGCTGCCGTCCTCCTCGCGGTGGGCCGCCAGGGTCAGGTTTTCGCCCCAGGCCCGCCGCTCCAGTTCAGCCAGCTCGGCCGGTGGCAGGACTTTATCCTTGCGCAGTTCCGGCAACAGCCGGATCACCGCCGACCAGTCGCCGCGCTGCTGATGCAGCCGTTGCAATTGACGCAGGACCTGAACGTTATGGGGATGACGCTCATGCATGGCCTGCAGTGTGGTCAATGCGCCATCCGTGTCACCTCGATCCGTCTGCAATTGCGCGTGTGTCAGGGCAATGGCCAGTTCCGCCTGGGGCTGACGCTCCAGGGCGCGCTCCAGCAAGCTGTCGCTCTGTTCGTAAAGCCCTTGTTCGTTGGCCGCGCGGGCAGCACCCAGGTAATAGAGCAGCGGCTGGCGCTCGGCTTCGGCGGCACGATGCAGATGGCGCTGGGCACTGGCCCAGCGACCTTCGGCCAGGTCCAACTGGCCGTGTTCGATCGCCACTTGCACCCGACGACTGCGGTTGCGCCGCGACCACGGGTTGACCACGCCGCTGGAGGTGGTCACCAACCCGATCAGCGCCCGCAGGCCTCGCCACACCAGCCAGAGCACCGCCACCAGGGCCAGGGTGACCCACAGGCCAGCTTCATAACGAAAGTTCTTGTACGCCACCAGCACGTAACCCGAATGCTCGGCAATCGCCACGCCCAGCAAACCGGCGGCGGCGATGACCACGAACAGAATCACGTAGAGACGCTTCATGGCGTGGCCTCCTGCGCGCCTGGCGCGGGCAGCGGCTTGACCGATTCCTGGGTATTGAGATTGCGGCGCTCAAGGTAGGCCTGGACGCTGCTCAGCGTGCCCGTCAGGTCCGGGGTGACCACCGTCACCGGTTGCTTGGACAGCTCACCCACGCGTTCGAGCATGATTTTGCTTTGCGGATTGTCCTGGTTGAAGTTGTTCTTCAACACGTCCCGCGCCTCGGTCAGCGCCTGGGTGTAGACCGGCGCCTGACCATTGAGGGCGGCCCATTGCGCCTGCTCCAGCGCCAGGCTCAAGGCCAAGCGTACCTGCACCAGGCTTTGCCCGGCCAGCAGAGGACGGACGTTCTCATCGGCGTTGAAATCGATACGGATATAGCGCGAGATCTGATCCCACCACTGTGCCCACCGGCTGGCACCATCGCCATCGGCGGTCAGGCCCAGCAACGATTCACCGCGGTCCTTGTACTCGGGCGCCAGTTCGGTCAGTTGCAGCACCTGGTCACGCAAGGCGCCCAGTTGCAGGAACAGCCCGGTACGATCCGGTTGTTCGGTGCTGCGCAGCGCAGCGAGAGTCTTGGCCAGTTGCTCGCGGGCGGCGAACGAACCGGGGTCGTTCTGTTCGCGCAGGATTTCGTCAGCGCCCTGGACCAGCGCCTGGGCACTGTTGATGTCTTGCAGGGCGGAAAGACGCAGGCTGGCCAGGCGCAACAGGTGCTCGGCCTCCGCCAGGCGCCAATCCTTGCGGCTGGCACCGAGCACGGTTTCCAGGCGCTGGTTCAAGTGCTGCTGATCAGCTTGCAACTGGGCCACCTGGCGCCGCCGCTCCTCCAGTTCTTCGGCCGGGGGCAATTGCGCCAGGCGCTCGCTCAGGCGTTGCTCGTTGAGCTTGAGGGTCTGGGCCTGATCGTTCAGCGCCTGGACCTGGGCGGACTGCTGCTGGTTATTGGTTTGCAGGTGACGGACCTGCCACACGCCCCAACCGCCCACGGCGACCCCGGCGGCGCCGAGCAGCAAGGCAACAATGGCCAACCCGTTGCCGCGACGCGGCGCCACTGGGGGCGGGGTTTCAACCGGCGCATCGATCGCTGGCTGGTCTAGATCTTCTTTTGGCAAGGCTGTTTCGCTCACGTATCCATCCTTTGCATTAGAAAACGGCACGGAGTGTTCCCGTAACGCCGCCAGCAAAGCCGCGGCATTGGCGCCACGGCAATCCACAACTGTTCGGGCCCCGGCGGCACGCGCCATCTCGGCAACCCTTGGGCTTGGAACAAACAACGGTAACCGCGCCAGGGCCGGCCACGCATCGCCGGCCAGCCGCTGCAGATGCTCGAAGCCCTGCCCACTGCTGACCACCAGTGCGTTCAAGCGTTCCGCTTCGACTTTCGCCGGCAACACCCCTTCGCCGTAACTGGGCAAATGACGTCGGTACAACTCCAGGTAATCGACACTAGCACCTTGCTCGCGCAAACGCTCTGCCAGCAAGCCTCGCCCGCCTTCGCCCCGCACGATCAAAACCTTGGGGTCGGGCCGCGAAACAGCCTGGCGCAAGACCAGGTGCTCCAGCAAGGCTTCGCTGTCGTCACCGTGATCGGGATAAAACACCGTAAGACCGGCATCGACGAGGATCTGTCCGGTGGCCGCGCCCACGCTGAACCAGGGTTGGTCCGGAGGCTGGGGCCAGTATTGGCGCAGCAGTTCGACGCACAGGCGTGCGGCCGGTTTGCTGACCACGATCACGGCAGAGTATTGGTCCAGTGCTTGGAAAATCGCCCGCCCCGCATCGGACAGCGGGACCGGCTCGATCTCCAGCAACGGCAAGCTGCTGCTGTAGACCCCAGCTTCGGCCAAGGCAGCCGCCAGCGCCGACGACTCGTCCGCCGGCCGGGTGAGCAACAGCCGCCAACCCGTCACGCGTGGCCGGCCTCGCCGTAGACCGCCTTGAGAATGTCGGCGGCGCCCTGGCTCAACAAGTCTTCAGCCACCCGCACGCCCAACGCCTCGGCATCCTGGCGCGGTGCCCGGGCTTCGGCGCTGAGCAGCCGGCCACCGTTGGGCTCCCCCACCAGGCCGCGCAACCAGACCTGTTCGCCTTCCAGCACGGCGTAACAGGCGATCGGCACTTGGCAGCCGCCATTGAGGTGTTTGTTCAGCGCGCGTTCGGCGAATACTCGCGTGGCGGTGTCTGCATGGTGCAGCGGTGCCAGCAGGGCGTGGATGTCGCTGTCGGCGCTGCGGCACTCGATACCCACAGCTCCCTGCCCACCGGCCGGCAGGCTGTCGTCGACGCTGATGGCCGAGGTGATGCGGTCTTCGAAACCCAGGCGGATCAGGCCGGCGGCGGCAAGGATGATGGCGTCGTACTCACCGGCATCGAGCTTGGCCAGGCGCGTGTTGACATTACCGCGCAGGAAACGGATTTGCAGGTCCGGACGACGCGTCAGTAATTGGGCCTGGCGACGCAGGCTGGACGTGCCGACCACGCTCCCGGCAGGCAGCGCCTCGAGGCTGGAAAACGTATTGGAGACGAACGCATCGCGCGGGTCTTCCCGCTCGCAGATGCAAAACAGGCCCAGGCCTTCGGGAAAGTCCATGGGCACGTCTTTCATCGAATGCACGGCAATGTCGGCTTCGTTGTCCAGCAGCGCCGTTTCCAGCTCCTTGACGAACAGGCCCTTGCCGCCGATTTTCGACAGCGGCGAGTCCAGCAGCTTGTCACCGCGACTGACCATGGGCACCAGGGTCACGGTCAGGCCGGGATGGGCCGCTTCCAGGCGGGCTTTGACGTATTCGGCCTGCCAGAGGGCCAAGGCACTTTTACGGGTGGCGATGCGGATCTCGCGAGAGGACATGGATCAATCCGTACTTAAAAGATACGGCAGATAATAACAGCTCAGTCAAAACCGCTTTGATTTGAATCACGACCCCAAGGCCTCCCTGGCCGCCAGATCCTGGAAATGAAAACGCGTTGAACGCCTTGGACCGCCAGGCTTAAAGCTGCTGCATCATCTTGCGCACGCCGGCCACGTGCCGTCGGCTGACAATCAGCGCGTCGCCATTGAGGCCTTTGAGGAACAGCTGGAAATGCCCGAGGGGGGTCCGTTGCAAACGCTCGATGCGCTCGCGGGCCACGAGGGCGTTGCGGTGGATGCGTACGAAGCGCTCGCCGAACTCGTCTTCAAGGGCCTTGAGGGGTTCATCCAGCAACACCTCGCCACTCTCATGGCGCAAGGTCACGTATTTATGGTCGGCAATGAAGTAGACCACCTGGTTCAAGGGGATCAACTCGATGCCTTTGCGGGTGCGCGCACTGATGTGGCTGCGTGGGCCACTGCCGCTTTCGGCGGCCGGACGGGTCAGCGCCGCCAGTTGCACTCGGTTGGGGCGCTCGGCCTTGCGCAAGGCGTCGAGCAACGCCTCGGACGTCACCGGCTTGACCAGGTAGCCCACGGCACCGGCCTGCAACACCTCGGGTGGAAAGTCGTCCCGGGTGGTACAGAACACCACGGCGGGCGGCGACTCTCGTTCGCACAACTTCGCCGCCACCTGCAGGCCGTCCAGGCCAGGCATGCGAATGTCAAGCAGCACGATATCCGGCTTGTGGCTGTCAATAAGGGCCAATGCCTCGTCGCCATTGGTGGCGCTCGGCTCCAGGACACTGTAACCCTCGAGCTCGCCAACCATTCGGCTCAGGCGCTCGCGGGCCAGTGGTTCGTCATCAACGATCAGGACATTCATATTGCGCTGGATTCCTGCGTGAGTCTCGCACAAGGATAGCGTAGACAGGGGAAGTGACATCCGTCACCGCGATCCACGCTAAGACTCGTTCGAGGGCCAAAAAGTGCCGCGAGGCGGTTGTCTATCTTTACCAGCGCTTGCCGACCGATGCCCGAGGCCCGTTGTCGCACGGCGTCGCCGTAGGGATTATTCACTCTCGATCTGACCAATATGAGCTCCCCCTTTTTCTATTTGTCCGGTGCGCCATGGATGGAAAAAGCAAAAGTCCTACCGTCCACTGTAGACGGTTGCCGCGACGATATTGCTCAATCGAAAAATATCGTTGTGCGAAAACCTGGTTGGATCCCAGGCTTGGATCGAAAAAACCTGCCGACCAGTGCCAGCGCCAGTCCCGGCAACCCTGCTATCATCCGCCGCAGCCTTTAACCGCTACTTTTTCCACAGCCGATCACGAGCGAATTCATGAGCACTGACAAGACCAATCAGTCCTGGGGCGGCCGCTTCAGTGAACCCGTCGACGCCTTCGTCGCCCGCTTCACCGCCTCCGTCAACTTTGACCAGCGCCTGTATCGCCACGACATCATGGGTTCGATCGCCCACGCCACCATGCTGGCCAAGGTCGGCGTGCTGACCGATGCCGAGCGCGACAGCATCATCGACGGCCTGAAGACCATCGAGACTGAAATCGAGGCCGGCCAGTTCGACTGGCGCGTCGACCTTGAAGACGTGCACATGAACATCGAAGCACGCCTGACCGACCGCATCGGCGTGACCGGCAAGAAGCTGCACACCGGCCGCAGCCGCAACGACCAGGTCGCCACCGACATCCGCCTGTGGCTGCGCGATGAAATCGACCTGATCCTGGGCGAAATCACTCGCCTGCAAAAAGGCCTGCTGGAACAAGCCGAGCGCGAGGCCGAGAGCATCATGCCGGGCTTCACGCACCTGCAAACCGCTCAACCTGTAACGTTTGGGCATCACATGCTGGCCTGGTTCGAAATGCTCAGCCGCGACTACGAGCGCCTGGTGGACTGCCGCAAGCGCACCAACCGCATGCCTCTGGGCAGCGCCGCGCTGGCCGGCACCACGTACCCGATCGATCGTGAATACACCGCGCAGTTGCTGGGCTTCGACGCCGTGGGCGGCAACTCGCTGGATAACGTTTCGGACCGCGATTTCGCCATCGAATTCTGCGCCGCCGCGAGCATCGCGATGATGCACCTGTCGCGCTTCTCCGAAGAGCTGGTGCTGTGGACCAGCGCGCAATTCCAATTCATCGATTTGCCCGACCGCTTCTGCACCGGCAGCTCGATCATGCCGCAAAAGAAAAACCCCGACGTGCCGGAGCTGGTGCGCGGCAAGAGTGGCCGGGTGTTCGGCGCACTGATGGGCCTGTTGACCCTGATGAAAGGCCAGCCGCTGGCCTACAACAAGGACAACCAGGAAGACAAGGAACCGCTGTTCGACGCCGCCGATACCTTGCGCGACTCGCTGCGGGCCTTCGCCGACATGATCCCGGCCATCAAGCCCAAGCACGCGGTGATGCGCGAAGCGGCCCTGCGCGGCTTCTCCACCGCCACCGACCTGGCCGACTACCTGGTGCGCCGTGGCCTGCCGTTCCGCGATTGCCATGAGATTGTCGGCCATGCCGTGAAATACGGTGTGGACACCGGCAAGGACCTGGCGGAAATGAGCCTGGACGAACTGCGCCAGTTCAGCGACCAGATCGAGCAGGACGTGTTTGCCGTGCTGACCCTCGAAGGCTCGGTCAATGCCCGTGACCATATCGGCGGCACCGCGCCGGCGCAGGTCAAGGCTGCCGTGGTGCGTGGCCAGGCGTTGCTCGCCAGCCGCTAAAAGCCAAAAGCATCGCGAGCAAGCTCGCTCCCACAGTGGATCTCCAGTGAACACACATCTTGTGAACATGTAGAGATCCCATGTGGGAGCGAGCTTGCTCGCGATAGCGCCCTTCAGAACACCGAAAAACTCACTTCTTGGCGGCAATCATCGCCAAAAACGCCGGCATCTCTGCCTCCTTGTCCGCAGCGATCCGCTGTACGTTCGAGTTCTGCTCCAAGCGCTCCATCAGCGCCTTGGCCGCCGGCATGTCCGCCAGCCAATCGATATCGAAGACCTTCTTGCCCACTTGCAACGCCAGCGAAACGCTGTAGTAGAAATACAGATCGGCAAGGCTCAGGCTGTCGCCCGCGACGTAGGGCGAGAACTTTCCATGCCGGCCGAGCGAGGCGAACCCCAGCAGCAATTCGACCTTGGACTTTTCCTTGATGGCATCGGCCACCGCCATGCCGAAAAACGCCTCGCCATAGCAGGCCCGCCCTGGCAGCTCGATGTACAGCTCGATTTCCCGGCACAAGGCCAACACCTGGGCGCGCTCGAACGGGTCGGCCGGCAGCAGGGCCTTACCCGGTTGGGTTTGCTCGATGTATTCGAGGATGACGCTGGTCTCGTTGATAAAACCCTGCTCGGTCTTCAGCACCGGCACCTTGCCGCGCGGGCTGATGGCCAGGACTTCCGGGGTCTGGTTGCCAAAGAACGGCACTTCTTCGAAGGGCACGCCCTTCTCCAGCAGTGCCAGCTTGACCATGTTGTAATAATTACTGACAGAGAAACCATAAAGCTTGAGCATTACAAAGCCTCCAGGCCGTGCGGGGTTGGCAGCGTTGCGTTATAGACCGCCAGGGCATTTCTTGCCAGGCGCATCACGCCGCTGAATGCAGGTAAACTGGCGACCTTTCTTACAGGAGCCTGCCATGAGCGAGCCAACCGATATCGATAGCGACGAAGAAGAATTCGCCGAAAAGACGCTGATCGAGGCGATTGAAAACCAGATCGAAAGTGACAACCCGCCAGCGGCCAGGGCCGTTTTAAATAAATTGACCCTGGTGGGTTATGAGCGCGAAGAAATCCTCAACCTGATGGCCCATGTGCTGGCGGTGGAAATCGACGCGATCCTGGAAGAAGACCGGCCGTTCGATACCGAGTGGTACGAAACCGCCTTGCGCGCCTTGCCTGAATTGCCGCCGGAAAAGAACTGAACGACAGGCAAGTTGCTCCTGTGGCGAGGGGATTTATCCCCTCGCCACAGGGTGCGTTTACCTGACAGAACACTGGCACCCCTCACCCAAAACAAAAAAAGCATGACACTGACACTGGACAGCTCGGCCGAGTGCGCTCACCTTAGTGACGCTGTCGACCAAAATTCCTAGAAAGTCTGGAGTCCTTATGTCGCTTACCCCTGAGCTGGTTGCCGAACTGGAAATCCTTGCACTCTTCAACCTGGACAGTTCCCAGGAAGGCCTGAAAATTCATCAGACCGCTGCCCCTAAAGCGATTGCCGCTGCCCAACGCTTGTTCGAAAAAGACCTGATCACCCAGCCCGACGGTGGTTACCTGACCAGCCTGGGACGGGATGCCGCCCAAAATGTCCAAACCGTCCTGACGATACTCAGCGTTCAACAACAAGCCGCCTGATCCTCCTGTCGCCCACGGAAATCTCCTCTACGGGATTTCCGCAGGCGCACTGGCGCCCGGCGTAAAAAACCGGCATCAAAATCCTGTTTTCAGCTTAAGTATTCCCAAGACCGGGCGCTAACCTGCCATCACCCCACGTTCGACGCCGCGAGCCGGTTTGAGCAGACATGACCCGCAATCACGAAATACGCCCCGATCTGGACGAGGGAATCGACCGCAAGGTGCTGAGCCAGTTGCGCGCACGTTTTCTCAAGCTCAACACCGTGCGGCTGGAGCGCGCCCTCGAAGGCCTGTCGCCCCGCCAGCAGGGCGTACTGACGCTGCTGCCGCTGTTTTTTCACGTCAACCATCCGCTGCTGCCCGGCTACGTCTCCGGCAGCACACCCGCCGGGCTGTCGAACTACGAGCCTGACGCCAACGTCCTCGCCGAAGCCCAGCGCCTGACCCGTTCGTTTTCCTACAAGCCCCGGCACGGTAGCAACCCGCCGCGGCCGATCCTTGGCCTGTTCCTGATGGGCAGCCTCGGCACCCTGGCCCAGGCCGACCAGAGCGACATGGACGTGTGGGTGTGCCACGGGCCGGACCTGAGCGACGATGAACTGGCCGAGCTGCGCAAGAAATGCCAGTTGCTGGAGATCTGGGCCGCGACCCAGGGCGCCGAAGCCCACTTTTTCCTGATCGACCCGGAGCGTTTCGTGCGGGGCGAGCGGGACAACCAACTCAGTTCCGACGATTGCGGCACCACCCAGCATTACCTGCTGCTGGACGAGTTCTACCGCACCGCGATCTGGCTGGCCGGGCGTACGCCGATCTGGTGGCTGGTGCCGGTCTATGAAGAAGAGAACTACGAGCAGTACACCCATACGCTGATGTCCAAGCGTTTCATTCGCGCGGATGAAACCCTGGACCTGGGGCACCTGGCCTACATTCCGCCGGGCGAATTCGTCGGTGCCGGGCTCTGGCAGTTGTTCAAGGGTATCGAATCGCCCTACAAGTCCGTGCTCAAGCTGCTGCTGACCGAGGTCTATGCCAGCGAACACCCGAACGTGCGCTGCCTGAGCCTGCGCTTCAAGCAGGCCGTGTTCGCCAATCGCCTGGACCTGGAAGAGCTGGACCCGTACATGCTGGTTTACCGCCGCATCGAGGAATACCTCACTGCCCGTGGCGAACCCGAACGCCTGGAGTTGATCCGCCGCGCGCTGTACCTGAAGGTCAATCGCAAACTCACCGGCCAGGCGCGCAGCAGTGGCTGGCAACGGGTACTGCTTGAGCGATTGGCCCGGGAATGGGGCTGGGACCAGCGTCAGTTGGCGTTGCTGGACAGCCGCAGCCAGTGGAAAGTCCGCCAGGTCAGCCATGAGCGGCGCGCACTGGTCAACGAACTCACCCACAGCTACCGCTTCCTGACCCAGTTCGCCCGCACCGAGAAAACCGTCAGCCTGATCAACAAGCGCGATCTCAACGTGCTGGGCCGGCGCTTGTACGCCGCCTTCGAGCGCAAGGCCGACAAGGTCGAATTCATCAACCCCGGCATCGCGCCGGACCTGGCCGAAGACACCTTGACGCTGGTCCAGTCACCCAACAAGAAAGAACCGGGGCAGAACCAGTGGGGCTTGTACAACGGCAGCCTCAACGCCCTGGAATGGGAGAACTTCGCGCCCATCAAGCGTTGCCGCGAGTTGCTGGAACTGTTGACCTGGTGCCACCGCAACGGCGTGATCGACAGCAGCACGCGCCTGGCGCTGCACCCAGGTAGCAGCGACCTGAGCGAGTTCGAACTGTTCAACCTGCTGGGCAGCCTGCAACAGTCCATCGCCCTGCCCCTGGTCACCGTGGATGAAGCGCAGTTGTTGCGCGCCAGCGTGCCCAGCGAAGTGCTGATCCTGGTGAACGTCGGCGTCGACCCGCTCAAGCACCACCGCGACTTGAACATTCTGATGACCACCGAGCGCACCGACTCCCTGAGCTATGCCGGGGTCCGGGAAAACCTGGTGCTGACCCTCGACCAGGTCACGCTCAACAGTTGGAATGAGGTGCTGGTCAACCGTTTCGACGGCGAACACGCTCTGCTCGATTGCCTGCGCGACTACCTCAACGACCTGCCCGTCACCCAGCGTCAGCCGCGCTTGCAGGTGCGCTGCTTCTGCCACAACCGCGCCCAATTCATCGCGCGGCGCGTCGAAGACGTCATCGAAACGGCGCAGACCCTGCTGTTGAGCAGGCTCAATCACCGCTACCTGCTCCAGGTCCAGCAGCACTATCACGTGCTGGAGCTGGTGCCCGGCCAGGTCAATCACGTGGCCTTGGGCAGCTTGTCGGCGCTGATGGATTATCTGGGCGAGGAGCTGACAGCCTACAGCCCCTTGCACCTGGACCCGATGGCCCTGGAAGACCACGACCTGGCGCTGATCCTGCCCATGGGCCAGCCCGAGTGCATCCAGGTGTTCTACCGGACCAACGAGGACGAAGCCGATCTGTACGTGCTCGATGAGTTCAACGCGCTGTGGCAACAACACGTGCCGTATCACGACGAACAAAGCCTGTTGGTGCCGCTGCAGCGCTTTCTGCAATCGGTGCTGTATCGTCGAGACGCGCTGCTGCCGCTGGATGCCGCCCAGCCACTGACCCTGGAAACCCTGTACTACCAGTTGCTGCCGTCAGGCGGTCGGGCGCGCCGGATCGAAGCGCGACAAGCGCCACAGACCCCGGTCAACAAGCCGTTCTATGACGTGCAGGCGATCATCGGTAAAGCCGCGCACGGGCAGGTGCACGTTACCCTGTACTGCGATCAGCAGGAGTTTTCCGAACTGGAACATGGCGACCAACTGTTCCGTGTGGTCGCCAGGGAGATCGTCGAACAGCGCCGCGAAGCCCAGCGCTATCGCTGCTACATCACCGACCTGGACCTCTCGGGGCTGGTGGGCGGCGGGGCCTGCTCAAGCAATTTGTACCTGCGCTACAAGGCCGACCTGGAACGCGCCCTGAACGAGGCGCTGGCCCTGGTCTGAAGCGCCCGGGCACTCAGAGGTGGAAATCACCGCCGGCTTCAGGCTGGTATTCGACGGCCAGCAAGGTCAGCTTCAACGTCTTGCCACCCGGGGCCGGCCAGTCGATGTGCTGGCCGACCTTCAGGCCCAGCAAGGCACTGCCCACCGGTGCCAGGATCGAGATCCGGCCTTCGTCGGCATTGGCGTCCTGTGGATAAACCAACGTCAGGTGATAGTCCTTGCCGCTGCTTTCTTCGCGGCAGTGCACGCGTGAGTTCATGGTCACGACATCGGCAGGCACTTCTTCGTGGCCCACCACGTTCTCGGCGCGATCCAGTTCGGTTTGCAACGCGATCACGCCCGGCAGCGTCTCATCAAGGCTGTCGATCAGGCGTTCCAGACGCTGTACGTCCAGGCGGGTAAGGGTGATGGAAGGTGCGGTCATGATCCAGGCAGACTCCTTTCTTCTGCACAAAAAAAGCAAAACCCCGCCACAAAAAGGCGGGGTTTTCACGGGCCTCGACGAATTGAGGCGTAGCCGGACACTATCACAGCTCAATAAATAAACAAGTCAGGCAGGATTTGCCCTGCCCATGGACAGCCACAAAGCGCCTAACCATCCGGTGAGTGGTTATTTCAGCGATCTGCGCTTGAGCGCCTCGGCACAGATGACGCGCCGGCGCTCATCATCGGCCGCGCGCCATTCGCGGATATCTTCCACATGACGGAAACAACCGAGGCAGACCTTCTGCTCGTCCAGCTTGCACACGCTGGTACACGGCGATGGCACGGCGGGGCTGACGTTGCTGTAGAGCGGCTTGGGGGGCCGTGGCGGCGCGGTCTGGTTCACGCCGTCACAGGCCTTCGAACTCGAGTTCCACGCCAGCCTGCTGCTTGACAATGCGTTCGAGCATCTCACCCAGTTGCTCTTCGCTCTTGTCGCACATCCAGCGCTCGCTTTCCTCGTCGTAGTCGAAATGAAAGCCACCGGAGACCGCCGCCAGCCACAGCTGCCGCAACGGCTCCTGGCGACTGAAGATCAATTGGCTGCCGTTTTCGAACTTGACGGTGAGTACACCGGCGGAGATTTCCAGGTCAATGTCCAGGTCGCTCTCGTCGAACACATCCTCCAGCGTTTGCTGGGTCGCATCGACCAGGTCGTGGAAACGGGCTTCAGTCAAACTCATTGCGGCAACCTCGAAAATGTCTGCTCATGCTCAAGCGCCGCAAGATACGGACGCTTCCCGGCGATTGCAAAGGATATACCCACTGACGACGACCAGCGCCGCCGGACGGGCGCCCCGTTGCATAGGCAAGCTGACGGGTGGCCGGTATACTCCGGCGCAATTAACGCATTTTCAAGGATTTCGCCATGAAGCGCCTGATCTCTTCCCTTGCTGCGCTCGTCGCGGTTGCCTGCCTCGTGACAGCCTGTGGTCAAAAAGGTCCGCTGTACCTGCCTGATGACAGCAAGTCCCCTGAAGAACAGGCCAAGTCGTCGCAATCCAAGTCACACTCGCACGACACCCACACCACTTACTAAGGGAACGCCATGGACGCTTTTAACTACCGTGGCGGGGAGCTGTTCGCGGAAGGGGTTGCCCTGTCCGCGATCGCCGAACGTTTCGGCACGCCGACCTACGTCTATTCCCGTGCCCACATCGAAGCCCAGTACCGCACGTTCGCCGATGCCCTCGACGGCATGCCGCACCTGGTGTGTTTCGCCGTCAAGGCCAACTCCAACCTGGGCGTGCTCAATGTCCTGGCGCGCCTGGGTGCCGGTTTCGACATCGTCTCCGGTGGCGAGCTCGAGCGTGTGCTGGCCGCTGGCGGCAGCGCCGACAAGATCGTGTTCTCCGGCGTTGGCAAGACCCGTGAAGACATGCGCCGCGCCCTGGAAGTCGGCGTGCACTGCTTCAACATCGAATCCACCGATGAGCTCGAACGCCTGCAGGTTGTCGCCGCCGAACTGGGCGTCCGCGCGCCGGTTTCCCTGCGCGTGAACCCGGACGTCGACGCTGGCACCCACCCGTACATTTCCACCGGCCTGAAAGAAAACAAGTTCGGCATCGCCATTGCCGACGCCGAGGACGTGTACGTACGCGCCGCCCAGTTGCCGAACCTGGAAGTGCTGGGCGTCGACTGCCACATCGGCTCGCAACTGACCACCCTCGAACCCTTCATCGATGCCCTCGATCGCCTGCTGGCGCTGGTTGATCGCCTCGGCGATTGCGGCATCTACCTGCGTCACATCGACCTGGGTGGCGGTGTCGGCGTGCGCTATCGCGATGAAGAGCCGCCGCTGGTGGCCGACTACATCAAAGCCGTGCGCGAGCGCCTCGAAGGCCGTGACCTGGCGCTGATGTTCGAGCCCGGCCGCTACATCGTGGCCAATGCCGGCGTGCTGCTGACCCAGGTCGAATACCTCAAGCACACCGAGCACAAGGATTTCGCCATCGTCGATGCGGCGATGAACGACCTGATCCGCCCGGCGCTGTACCAGGCGTGGATGGACGTCACCGCCGTGCGCCCTCGCGACACCGCAGCCCGCCCCTACGACATCGTCGGACCGATCTGCGAAACCGGTGACTTCCTGGCCAAGGGTCGGGAGCTGGCACTGGAAGAAGGCGACTTGCTGGCCGTGCATTCGGCCGGGGCCTACGGGTTTGTCATGAGTTCCAACTACAACACCCGCGGCCGCTGCGCCGAGGTGCTGGTGGACGGTGATCAGGCATTCGAAGTGCGTCGCCGCGAGACGGTAGCCGAGTTGTTCGCCGGCGAAAGCCTGCTGCCGGAGTAAAACCATGCTGCTGCGTTTTACCAAGATGCACGGCCTGGGCAATGACTTCATGGTCCTCGACCTGGTCAGCCAGCACGCGCATATCCTGCCCAAGCATGCCAAGCAATGGGGCGACCGGCACACCGGTATCGGTTTCGATCAACTGCTGATCGTCGAGGCGCCCAACAATCCGGACGTGGATTTCCGTTATCGGATCTTCAACGCCGACGGGTCGGAAGTGGAGCAATGCGGCAACGGCGCGCGCTGCTTCGCCCGCTTCGTGCTGGACAAGCGCCTGACCGCCAAGCGGCAGATCCGCGTCGAGACCAAGAGCGGCATCATCGAACTGGATGTGCGCAGCGACGGCCAGATCGGCGTCAACATGGGCGCCCCGCGCTTGGTACCGGCTGACATCCCCTTCCAGGCACCGGCCCAGGCCTTGAGCTATCAGGTGGACGTCGACGGCGCCACGGTGGAACTGGCAGCGGTCTCCATGGGCAACCCCCATGCCGTGCTGCGCGTAGCCGATATCAACAGCGCCCCGGTGCATGAGCTGGGGCCGAAAATCGAACGCCATCCGCGCTTCCCCGCACGGGTGAATGTCGGTTTCCTGCAAGTCATCGACCGTCACCGCGCACAATTGCGCGTCTGGGAACGCGGCGCCGGGGAAACCCAGGCCTGCGGTACCGGCGCCTGTGCCGCTGCCGTCGCTGCGATCAGCCAGGGGTGGATGGATTCGCCATTGTTGATCGACCTGCCCGGCGGGCGCCTGTCCATCGAATGGGCAGGCCCTGGCCAACCGGTGATGATGACCGGCCCGGCGGTGCGCGTATACGAAGGACAAGTTCGTCTTTGAGTGAGCCAAACCCATGACCGATCAGCCACAGGTTCCAGCCCCACAGCCCGACGAATCTCCCAGCCTTCCAGAAGCCGCGGCCGTGACCGCTTACCTGGAGGCCCATCCGGACTTCTTCGTCGAGCATGAAGAACTGCTTGCGACGATGCGCATTCCCCACCGGCGCGGCGACACCGTGTCGCTGGTGGAACACCAGATGAAGATCCTGCGCGAGCGCAACATCGAAATGCGCCATCGGCTTTCGCACCTGATGGACGTGGCCCGGGACAACGACCGGCTCTTCGACAAGACCCGTCGGCTGATCCTGGCCCTGATGGACGCCAGCACCCTCGAAGACCTGGTCATGAGCGTCGAAGACAGCCTGCGCCAGGATTTCCAGGTGCCCTTTGTCAGCCTGATTCTGTTTGGCGACAACGCCATGCCGGTGGGCCGTTGGGTGACCCACGCCGAAGCGCAGACGGCCATCGGCGGGCTGCTCACGGAAAACAAAAGCGTCAGCGGCAGCCTGCGCGAGCATGAGCTGGACTTCCTGTTCGGCGAAGAACAGCGCAAGCAGATCGGCTCCACCGCCGTCGTCGCCATCGCCCACCAGGGCGTGCACGGCGTGCTGGCCATCGCCAGCCGCGATCCGCAGCACTACAAGAGTTCGGTGGGCACGCTGTTTTTGAGCTACATCGCCGAAGTCACCGGCCGGGTGCTGCCACGGGTTGCCGGTTCGCTGCGCTCGGTACGCTGACGATGGAACGGCAACTGGACGCCTACTGCGAACACCTGCGCAGTGAGCGTCAGGTGTCGCCCCACACGTTGTTGGCCTATCGCCGTGACCTGGAAAAAGTGCTGGGCTGGTGCCAGAAGCAGAACATCGGTAGCTGGTCGGCCCTGGACATCCAGCGCTTGCGCAGCCTGATCGCCCGCCTGCATCAACAGGGGCAATCCTCCCGCAGCCTGGCCCGCCTGTTGTCGGCGGTGCGTGGGCTGTATCACTACCTCAATCGCGAAGGCCTGTGCGATCACGATCCGGCCACCGGCCTGGCACCGCCCAAAGGCGAACGCCGGCTGCCGAAGACCCTGGACACCGACCGCGCCCTGCAATTGCTTGAAGGCGCCGTCGAGGATGACTTCCTGGCCCGGCGCGACCAGGCGATTCTCGAGCTGTTCTATTCTTCCGGCCTGCGCCTTTCAGAATTGACAGGGCTTAACCTGGATCAACTGGACCTGGCCGACGGCATGGTCCAGGTGCTCGGCAAGGGCAGCAAGACCCGCCTGCTGCCCGTCGGCCGCAAGGCCCGTGAAGCCCTGGAACTGTGGCTGCCCCTGCGGGCCCTGGCCAACCCCGCCGACGACGCGGTATTTGTCAGCCAACGCGGTCGGCGCCTCGGCCCGCGAGCGATTCAGCTACGGGTCAAGGCCGCCGGCGAACGCGAGCTGGGGCAGAATCTGCACCCGCACATGCTCAGGCACTCCTTCGCCAGCCATCTGCTGGAATCCTCCCAGGACCTGCGCGCCGTTCAAGAACTGCTGGGGCACTCGGACATCAAGACCACACAGATCTACACCCACCTGGACTTCCAGCACCTGGCGACGGTCTATGACAGTGCCCACCCCAGGGCCAAACGCATCAAGGGCGACGAATCATGACCATCGAGCTCATCACTTTCGACCTGGACGACACCCTGTGGGACACCGCCCCGGTAATCGCCAGCGCCGAAGCCGTACTCCGCCAATGGCTGACCGACAACGCAC
Organism: Pseudomonas sp. FSO-7; assembly: GCF_059579345.1. NCBI lineage: Bacteria > Pseudomonadati > Pseudomonadota > Gammaproteobacteria > Pseudomonadales > Pseudomonadaceae > Pseudomonas > Pseudomonas sp. FSO-7. Next base: position 6,365,497 of record NZ_CM184193.1, read on the forward strand.
CGAACCTGGGCGGCCTGCCGGTGGAGCATCTTTTTTCGATTCGCGAGCAGGTGTTGCGCGAAGAGCCCAACCTCAAGCACCGCATCAGTGCGTTGCGCCGACGGGTGCTGTTCCGTGCCTTGCAGGAAGCCGGCTACGACCAGTGGCAAGCCTCCGAACTGGCGGACCAGGCCTTCGAGACGTTCCTGCACGCCCGTCATCAACTGGAGATTTTTCCCGAGGTGCAGCCCACCCTGGAAATCCTGGCCAATCATTTCGCCCTCGGCGTGGTCACCAATGGCAACGCCGACGTGCGACGCCTGGGGTTGGCGGATTACTTCAAGTTCGCCTTGTGCGCCGAAGACATCGGCATCGCCAAGCCTGACGCCCGGCTGTTCCACGAAGCCTTGGAACGCGGCGGCGCCACGGCACAGACCGCCGTGCACATTGGCGATCACCCGGGCGACGACATTGCCGGCGCCCAACAGGCCGGCCTGCGCGCGGTGTGGTTCAACCCGGCAGGCAAGCCCTGGAATGCCGACCATGCGCCGGACGCGGAAATCCGCAGCCTGACCGAACTGCCGGGGCTGTTGGCGGGATGGCATAGCCAGCCCTGAACCCCGTGGGAACGGTGTACCGCGGCGCTATGCCAGGCACAAATCCTGTGGGAGCGGGCTTGCTCGCGAAGGCGGTTTCATACTCGATAAATGAGCGGACTGATACACCGCTTTCGCGAGCAAGCCCGCTCCCACAGAGACTGCGCCTGGCCCGGGAATAGAATCGCGCCCATGAAAAAGCCCGCAGCGACGGCGGGCTTTTTCAGCAAGCAAGAAACCGATACTCAGATAGGGCGGCTGCCGTACTTGTTGTCAGGCTTCTTGGGCGGATCAGCGACCACGTTGGCTTCCACTTCCTGCACCTTACCGCCTCTGGCCAGGAACTCCTCCATGGCCTTGGCGAGCGCATCACGCTCCTTGTTCTTGGCCTCTACGCTCGGCAACTCGTCGACCGACACCGCAGCCTTGGCCTTGCCTTTGGCGGTAGGTGCCGGAACGTCGGCACCATCGTCGTCGGCAACGTCTTCAGCCACCGCTTCAAGGCCTTCTTCGGTCTCGTCTTCGTCGCCTACTTCGAGGTCGTCGTTTTCCAGATCATCGTCGCTCATGTTCTACCTCATGACTTGCGAAAAGCAGATTAGTTATAGCCCAGCTTCGCCATCTGTTCGAAGGCTGCCAGAAAAAATTCAACATCCGCTGGCAATCAGCGGTTATGCCCCTTCACCGTACAAGGTGGCGAGGACTTTACGAGCACCGCCGTGATCACGGTGCTCGCCCAGATAAACACCTTGCCAGGTTCCCAATGCCAGCCGTCCCGCCGTCACCGGCAGGCTGAGCTGGCAACCGAGCACACTGGCCTTGAAGTGCGCCGGGAGGTCGTCCAAGCCTTCGTCGTTGTGCTCATAGCCGGCGGTTCCTTGTGGGATCAGCCGATTGAAAAATCGTTCGAAGTCTCGACGTACCGCCGGATCGGCGTTCTCGTTGATGGTCAACGAGGCCGAGGTATGCTGCAGCCACAGATGCAACAGACCGACTCGACACGCCTGGAGTTCAGGCAGGCCGGCCAGCAACTCGTCCGTCACCAGATGAAAGCCCCGGGACCTTGCCCGCAGGGTTATCAGCGTCTGTTGCCACATACAGATCTCCGCACGTTCGGCGCGCATTCTAGCGCGCTCTGGGAAAAAACAAAGGCCCTAATATTCTTGCTTCGATGTAAGCCTTTGGCGGTATAAAAACCCATGTCGCATCCACAACAAAAGGCGTCGGAAAAACCTCCGCACCTTCTGAGCAATGACAAATTCCAGACAAAAAAATGCCCGGCGAACCGGGCATTTTTTATTGTGCGTGCTTACAGGTTGTAGCCACGCTCGTTGTGCTGGGCCAGGTCCAGGCCGACAGCTTCTTCTTCCTCGGTGACACGCAGACCCATGACGGCGTCCAGGACCTTGAGGATGATGAAGGTGACGATCGCGGTGTAGACCACCGTGAAACCTACGCCCTTGAATTGAATCCACACTTGCGCGCCGATATCGGTCACGGTGCCGAAGCCACCCAGGGCTGGTGCGGCGAACACACCGGTCAGGATCGCGCCGAGGATACCGCCGATGCCATGCACGCCGAAGGCGTCCAGGGAGTCGTCATAACCGAGCTTGCGCTTGAGGGTGGTGGCGCAGAAGAAGCACACCACGCCCGCCGCCAGGCCGATGACCAGGGCGCCCATCGGGCCCACGGTGCCGGCAGCCGGGGTGATTGCAACCAGGCCGGCCACCACGCCCGAAGCAATGCCCAGCGCGCTTGGCTTGCCGTGGGTGATCCACTCGGCAAACATCCAGCCCAGCGCCGCCGCAGCGGTCGCGATCTGGGTCACCAGCATCGCCATGCCGGCAGTGCCGTTGGCAGCGACCGCGGAACCGGCGTTGAAGCCGAACCAGCCGACCCACAGCATGGCCGCGCCCATCAGGGTGTAACCCAGGTTATGCGGCGCCATTGGCGTGGTCGGGAAGCCTTTGCGCTTGCCCAGTACCAGGCACGCCACCAGGCCGGCGATACCGGCGTTGATGTGCACTACGGTGCCCCCGGCGAAGTCCAGCACGCCCCAGTCCCACATCAGGCCGCCGTTGCCGGACCAGACCATGTGCGCAATCGGTGCATACACCAGGGTGAACCACACGCCCATGAAGATCAGCATGGCGGAGAACTTCATCCGCTCGGCAAATGCACCGACGATCAGGGCTGGGGTGATGATGGCGAACGTCATCTGGAAGGTGATGAACACCGCTTCAGGGAACAGCGCCGCCGGGCCGGTCAGGCTGGCTGGTGTGACACCCGCCAGGAAGGCTTTGCCGAAACCGCCAATGAAGGAGTTGAAGTTGACGACACCCTGCTCCATGCCGGTGGTGTCGAACGCGATGCTGTAGCCATAGATGACCCACAGGATGCTGATCAGACCGGTAATGGCAAAGCACTGCATCATCACGGAAAGAATGTTTTTCGAGCGGACCATGCCACCGTAGAACAGTGCCAGGCCGGGAATGGTCATGAACAGTACAAGAATCGTGGCCGTGAGCATCCAGGCGGTGTCGCCGGAGTTCAGGACGGGGGCTGCCACTTCTTCTGCCATGGCCAGGCCAGGCATTGCGAAGGACAACAGGGCTCCTAGCCCTGCGAATTTACGCAGAGTCATATTGTTTTCTCCTGGGGCGTTGGGTTTGGCGGCTTAGATAGCGTCGGTATCGGTTTCGCCGGTACGGATGCGGATAGCCTGTTCCAGATTGACCACAAAGATCTTCCCGTCACCGATCTTGCCGGTGTTGGCGGCCTTGGTGATTGCCTCGATCACCCGGTCAAGATCCTTGTCGTCAATGGCGACATCGATCTTCACCTTGGGCAGGAAGTCGACCACGTATTCCGCGCCGCGATACAGCTCGGTGTGACCCTTCTGCCGACCGAAGCCTTTGACCTCAGTAACGGTAATGCCCTGCACGCCGATCTCGGACAGCGACTCGCGCACGTCGTCCAACTTGAACGGCTTGATGATGGCAGTGACTAGCTTCATGAAACTTTCTCCCGAATTGGTGGACTTGCCCCAGGAAAACAAACCCGACTCAAGTCTAAGCGCAGTGCCTGGCTTTGTAACGCGTCGTCGGCCCAAGTTGCCCGACAGGTGCCAGTTAACCGATCCTGACGAAACTCCCCGTTCCGCCTGCTGCACTGCATTCGTCACAGCGACTGCATCAGTGCATGGGTCATCAGGCTCTAAGCAGAAACCTTGCCATCTGCACCCAAACCCTCTGATTTCAGCCCCTTGGCCACCGGCTCGACGTGCACCCGCACCACGAACCGCAGCGATACGCACAACAACAGTGCAGCACCGCCCAGGCCCATGCGCGAAAAGCGTGCATCCCTGGCTCGCCAATTGACTATAGACACTGCGTGGTACACTGCCCGCCATCGTTTCCAGGACACCTGCACATGCTTGCGCCCAAAGACCTCCTCGACGCCCTGAGCGGCCACGCCTCCCGTATTTTGAGTGGCGACACGCCGCTGCCCAAAAGCGAAATCGAAAGCCAGTTCAAGGCCCTGCTGCAAAGCGGCTTCAGCAAGCTGGACCTGGTCAGCCGTGAAGAATTCGACAGCCAGATGGTCGTGCTGGCCCGGACCCGGGCACGACTCGAAAGCCTGGAGGCCAAGGTCGCCGAGCTGGAAGCGCGACTGGCTCCGGCACAGGATTAAGCCCCCCAGCTCACGTTACCGGCTCTGGCGGGCCCCTCAGGCATTCGCCGCCCGCTGAGCCTGCTCCGGAGTGAGTGCCAGCGGCAGCTCCAGGATAAACAGCGCGCCCCTGCCCGGCCCGGCGCTCTGCGCGGTCAGATCGCCACCCATCTCGTGCGCAGCCAGAATGCAGCTGTGCAAACCAAAGCCGTGGCCGTCGACACGTGTGGTGAAGCCGTGCTCGAACACCCGCGCCAGATTGTCCTGCGTAATCCCCTCGCCATTGTCCTCGACCTCGACCCGCACGCGCCCATCGTCAACGACCTTCAGGCGCAGGATGATCTGCGGCGGTCGGTTCGTACCCGCGTCCAGCGCCTGCTTGGCGTTGTTGATCAGATTGACCAGAATCTGCAGCACTCGGTGCTTGTCCAGCGGCATTTGCGGGACATCACTGAACGCCTTGATCAGCGTGATGTGGTGGCGGGCCAGGGATACATCGCAAATGCGCACGACATCCTCACATTGGTGGCGATCTCCGCCATGCCGGCCCGGCGCGCCGTGGTCACCAGTTCGGCCTGTGCCTCGCGCAACTCGTCGTTGACCCTGGCCAACTGCCGCGGGCTGGGAATCTTCAGGGCCGCCGGCACCAGCCGGACCAGCAGGATGGCAGTGATCACCGAGGCAATCGCGGTGATCACCTTGACCAGCGCCGACAACCAATAATAAGGCTGCCAAATGGTCAGGATTTCCATCACGTGGCTGGTCCCGCAGGCCAGGATAAACACGCCAAAGGCCGCCAGCATCCAGTCGAACGGCACGTCCTTGCGCTTGTGGATAAAGTACAGGAGCGTGAAGGGAATGGTGACGTAGGACAGGGTGATCAAGCCATCGGCAATGACGTTGGTCCACAGCAAATCCGGCCGCCACATGTAGCAGTGCCCATGGGGCATGAAGCGCTTGTCGGTTAACAGAGCCAGCAGATCGTTCATGGCCACTTCCTCCCTGTGCCGTTGATACCGCCAAGTGCCGACTGGGCAAAACGGAGTCTAGGTCGGTCCTGGGCATTTCGCTTGGGCGGGTGGTCACTGGCTGTCGAAACATCCTGCCAAATTTTCTCCCCTCAATCGCCGCGCCCAAGTTCATCCCCACGACTAACCTTCAAGAGCCGCAGGACGCGGCGCCCCCTTCACTCAAGGAACGATTCATGTCGCTCGCCATTGTCCACAGCCGCGCCCAAGTCGGGGTCGAGGCTCCTGCCGTTACCGTTGAAGTCCACCTGGCCAATGGCTTGCCGTCGCTGACGATGGTTGGCCTGCCGGAAGCGGCAGTAAAGGAAAGCAAGGATCGGGTGCGCAGCGCGATCATCAATTCGGGGCTGAATTTTCCGGCGCGGCGCATCACCCTGAACCTGGCGCCGGCGGACCTGCCAAAAGACGGCGGCCGCTTCGACCTGGCCATCGCCTTGGGGATCCTGTCGGCCAGCGTACAGGTGCCGACCCTGACGCTGGACGACGTGGAATGCCTTGGTGAACTGGCGTTGTCCGGCGCGGTGCGACCGGTGCGCGGGGTATTGCCTGCGGCGCTGGCGGCGCGCAAGGCCGGGCGCACGCTGGTGGTGCCACGGGCCAATGCCGAGGAAGCTTGTCTGGCGTCGGGGCTGAAGGTGATCGCCGTGGATCATCTGCTCGAAGCGGTAGCGCACTTCAACGGTCACACGCCGGTCGAGCCGTTCGTTTCCAATGGGCTGCTCTCGGCCAGCAAGCCTTACCCGGACCTGAATGAAGTACAAGGCCAGGCCGGGGCCAAGCGGGCCTTGCTGATTGCCGCTGCGGGGGCTCACAACCTGTTGTTCAGCGGGCCACCCGGCACCGGCAAGACCTTGCTGGCGAGCCGTTTGCCAGGGCTGTTGCCGCCGCTGGCCGAGAGCGAAGCCCTGGAGGTCGCGGCCATCCAGTCGGTGGCCAGTTGCGTGCCGTTGAGCCACTGGCCGCAACGCCCGTTTCGCCAGCCACACCACTCGGCTTCCGGCCCGGCGCTGGTGGGCGGCGGGTCAAAACCGCAGCCGGGGGAGATCACCCTCGCCCACCATGGCGTGCTGTTTCTCGATGAGTTGCCGGAGTTCGACCGCAAGGTGCTGGAGGTCTTGAGAGAACCGCTGGAGTCCGGGCACATCGTGGTGTCTCGCGCCCGGGACCGAGTGCGCTTCCCCGCGCGTTTCCAGTTGGTCGCGGCGATGAATCCCTGCCCCTGTGGCTATCTTGGCGAGCCCAGCGGCCGCTGTGCCTGTACACCGGACATGGTGCAGCGCTACCGCAACAAACTCTCCGGCCCGCTGCTGGACCGTATCGACCTGCACCTGACCGTCGCCCGGGAAGCCACGGCGTTGAACCCCAAGCGCGACCCCGGGGACGATACGGCCACGGTTGCCGCGCGCGTAGCCGAAGCCCGGAAACGCCAGCACGAGCGCCAAGGCTGCGCCAACGCCTTTCTCGATCTGCCGGGGTTGCGCCGGTATTGCAAGTTATCCACAACCGATGAAACCTGGCTGGAAACCGCCTGCGAGCGGCTGACCCTGTCGTTGCGCGCCGCCCACCGCTTGCTCAAGGTCGCCCGGACACTGGCGGACCTGGAACAAGCGGGGAACATTCGCCGCGAACACCTGGCCGAAGCGTTGCAGTATCGACCGGCTACGGCTTGAACCGCTTTACGGTTTGCTCAGGTCGACCAACGGTGTATCCCGAACCTCGGTTTTTTGACCGTTCTGGATCGCATCGATGCGCTTGAGCGCGTTATCCACAGCGCCCTTGTCTGCCAACAGGCTGTAGTGGATCTGGAATTGCTTGTGCTCCTTCGGCCCGATCGTAGGCACCAGACCCAGGGGGCGCTGGTATCGGCGGTTGTAGGAAAAACTGGTGCCAGGCTCCAGCCCGGTCACGTAGCCCTGGCCTTGGGTATCGGTGTTTTTCCACAGGGAGAACACAGGCAGCGTGTGGGTGTTGAAGCCTACCGACACACCGAGGCTGCCGGCCTTGTTGTGCAGCACGGTGAGGGTGTCGCCCTTGGCATCGGCATAGGGCACGACGTTGTAGACGGTTTCGTCGTAATCCTTGGTGGGGGCCCGGTAGGTTTGCCAATCGGGCAAGTCGCCCTTGGCCTTGTCGTTGAACGGCGAGACCTGCTTGACCGGGGCCGCGAAACGAGCGCCTTGCTCCAGGAAAGGCGTGCTGAAATTGCTGTGGTAGAGCGCTTGGTATTCCTTTGGGTAATCGCCGTTGTTGGTCAGCGTATCGTTGAGCGCGAACGTCACGCTGCCGGGCTCGGTGACCAGTTCGGTCTGCACCGAGAAATCGACCTTCTTGAACGCCTGCTCCTTCAACTCGCCCCGCAGGGTGATGGCGTAGGGTGGTTTTTCATCGATGTGCAAAGTGACTTTGTTGGCCGGAATATTGGCAGCGCGACCATGCAGGGTCAGCAGCTCGCCATTGTCCATGCCAGGATGGCCCACCCATTCGTAGCCGCAGCGGGTGACCAGCTCGTTGAAGCCTTCCAGCCAGCCCAGCCCGCCTCGACCGTTGAGCTCGATGAACGCCGGGTTGACCACTTCCTTGACGGGTGAGTCCCAACCCATGCGCACATCACCGACTGACGCCTGCAGCACATTCATGCCACGGGTCGGGACGACTGAAAGCTTCAGGGTGCCGTTGTCGATGTCGACCACACTGACGCCTTCCTGTCGACCACCGTGCAGGGTGCGCATCGTCACGGAAAAGGGCTTGTCGGTTTTCACGCCGAGTTGCTGGCTGGTGATTTGCCAGGGTTGGGCGGCTTTATCGGTATCCAGCAGGACGTAATCCCAAGCCATCGCCTGGGAGGCAGCGCCCAGGGCGCCAAGGGTAACGAGGAGTTTGAGCGGAGTCATGGACGCGACCTTTTATTGGAGTTGTGCGGTTTTTATAGTCTTGAAGAAACGTTTCAGCAAGCTTAAAAACAGCAATAACCTTAAAAAGGCACGACTACACGATCGACAGCTTTTTGTGGGAGCGAGCTTGCTCGCGATGACGTCAGCTCGGACAACCCAGAACCCATGGCGAGGGAGCTTGCTCCCGCTCGGCTGCGCAGCAGCCGCAGAACCGGCTAATGGAGTCTCTGCTGGGGCCTGCTTCGCAGGCCAGCGGGAGCAAGCTCCCTCGCCACAGGAAAGGGATTGGCTTGAGGTCAGCGGTGGGCTGAAAGGACTGGGGTGAATGCTCGCGATGGCGGTGGGTCAGCTGGCAGGGATGTAGCTGGAAAGCCGCCTTCGCGAGCAAGCTCGCTCCCACAGGGAATCTCTGGGAGCAGGCTTGTGACGGGACGCTTCAGCGGAACCGATCGACCTCTTGGCGCAGGTCCTGGGCCAGTTTTTCCAGCTCCTTGGCGGTGAGGGCCAGGTTCGAGACCACTTGGCGCTGTTCGCTGTTGGCCATGGCGATGCTCTGCAAGTTGCTGCTGAGCAGGGTCGCGGTGCTGCTTTGCTCCTGGGTGGCGGTGGTGATCGCCGCGAATTGCTGGCCAGCCGAGCGACTCTGCTCGTCAATGCGCGCCAGGGCCGAGGCCACATTGGCGTTGCGCGACAGGCCTTCCTGCATCAACAGGTTGCCCTGCTTCATCGTGCTGATGGCATTGCCGGTTTCCTGCTGGATGCTGTTGATCATGCTGGAGATTTCATCAGTGGCCTGGCGGGTACGGGACGCCAGGCTGCGAACTTCATCGGCCACCACGGCGAAACCACGGCCTTGCTCGCCGGCGCGGGCGGCTTCGATGGCGGCGTTCAAGGCCAGCAGGTTGGTCTGCTCGGCAATCGAGGTGATGACCCCCACGATGCCGCCGATTTCCTGGGAGCGCTGGCCCAGGGTATTGATGACCGTGGCCGTGCTGTTCAGCGCACCGGCGATTTGTTCCAGAGACGACGACGCTTCGTCCATCGAGGTCCGACCAATATGGGTTTGTTGGGCGTTTTCCTGGGCCAGGCGCTCGGTGTTGCCCATGTTGTCGGCAATGTTCAAGGAAGTCGCACTGAACTCTTCCACCGCGCCAGCCATGCTGGTGATTTCGCCGGATTGCTGCTCCATGCCTTCGTACGCCCCGCTGGACAACCCGGACAGGGCCTGGGCGCGACTGTTGACCTCCTGGGAGGCCTTGCGGATGTTCTCGACCATGGTCGACAGGGCCTGGCTCATCTGGTTGAAGGCGCGGGCCAACTGACCAATTTCGTCATGGCTCGACACGTTCAGGCGCACGCTCAGGTCACCGGCGCCCAACGCTTCGGCCTGGCGTACCAGATCACCCAGCGGTGCCAGTTTGCTACGCAACAACCACATTGCCGAACCGACCGCCAACAGCATCGCCAACAGGCTGCCAATGGCCAGTTGCGTGCCGACGCTCCAGGTCACGGCGCGGATCTCGGGTTTCGGCATGCTCGCCACCACCGCCCACGGCCCACCCTCGAACGGCACGGCAACGCTGTAGAAGTCTTCAGCGGTATCGGCCCAGAACGCGCCCTTGCCCGGCTTTTTGATCAAGGCCGTGGTGGCCGCGGTAGCGTTGTCCAGCGCCTGTACGCCGGCGGGCGGCACCAGCCATTTGTTTTGTTCGTCCAGCAGCGCCAGGGAACCGGTCTGGCCGATACGGAAACGCTTGAGGTTTTCGAACTGCGCATTCTGCGCATCGGTGTAGTCAAAGCCTACGTACAACACGGCAATGATCTTGCCGCTGCTGTCGCGTACGGGCGTGTACTGCGACATGTAGAAGCGCCCGAAAAGCAGGGCCCGACCGATGTAGCTCTGCCCACTGATCACCGGACCGTAGGCCGGGCCGGCGCGGTCGAGCACGGTGCCGATGGCCCGCGTACCGTCCTGTTTGCTGACGGAGGTACTGACGCGGATGAAATCGTCGCCGCTGCGCACGAATACCGTGGCCACCCCGGCGGTCATCGCTTTGAAGTCGTCCACTTCCTTGAAGTTGTTGTTCAACACTTCGCTGCCCAGGTTCAAGCCTGGGGTTTGTACGCCCGCCACCGTCACCGGCTGGTCCGGATGCACGCTCAGGCCCGCGCTGAAGCGCTTTTCGAACAGACCGGCCAACCGCTGGGTGCTCTCGCGCAGGGTGCTGTGGAAGGTATTGAGCTGGTCGGCCATCAGACGCGCTTCGCTGGCCAAGTGTTCTTCACGGGTGGCAAGGTTGGCAGTGTCCAGCGAACGCAAGGCGAAGACGGTACTGCCGGAGATCACGATCGCCAGTATCACGGCGAGGGCAAGGCCTAGCTGTGAGGCGATCCGGGCGCGGGGTTGAGACATGACGGCTCCTGGCCGAGAGACCGGATCATCCTGATCACGTCGCACGCTCGGCATTTTATTCGGGTGAGGTGTAAGTAGACCCTTTCTGAACGAGGGTTCCATCTTCACGGATTCGGCGGCAAAGCCAAATACTTGAGCGGTTTGGACGGATTAATGTCAAGTGGCTAGCACGCCAACTTCAACGTTTCAGCCCAGGCGCTGTACATCGGGCAATTGCATGGCCTTGACCTCGCCCTGGAGAAAGTCGCTGAGCCGGCGCAAACGTTCACCTCCCGGCCGGGTTTTCGGCCAGACCAGGTAATAGTGTTCACCGCTGGCGACAGCCGTCGGCCAGGGCAGGCTCAGGCGCCCTTGGGCAACGTCCTCGGCCACCATCAGGAGGTCACCCATGGAGACCCCATAGCCACGTGCCGCCGCGATCATGCCCAACTCCAGGGTATCGAATACCTGTCCCCCCTTGAGCGAGACCTTGTCGGACAGGCCCATGCGTTGCAGCCAGTTGCGCCAGTCCCGGCGATCCGGCGTCGGGTGCAGCAGTTCAGCACTGGCCAAACGCGCCACCTTCCTGGTGGGCCTGGGTTGCTATTGGCTGATCGGCGCGCCGTCGGCGTGGTGGATGGCGTTCCACCTGAACTGGGGACCGACCGGTGTCTGGTGGGGCCTGGCCCTTGGGCTGGCCTGCGCGGCCGTGAGCTTGACCTTGGCGTTTGAATGGAAGATGAAGCGGATGATCAGGCGTGAACCCGGGCAACAGGGTTTCGAGGTCGTTCAGACTGAATGAGCTTCCCTTGCGGGAGCGAGCTTGCTCGCGATGGCGATAGGCCTGTCACATCGACTTTGACTGACACACCACTATCGCGAGCAAGCTCGCTCCCACAGGGTTTTGGGTCAGCTCATTTCCAGTATGGACTGCTGATCGCCGTCAAATGTCAGGTACTCCACCAACTCCAGCAACGGCAACGGCTTGCTGATCAGGAAGCCCTGCACCTGGTCGCAACCGAAACCGCGTAGCAGGTCCAGTTGTTCCCGGGTTTCCACACCTTCGGCCACCACCTCCAGGTTGAGGTTGTGGGCCAGGTTGATCATGGCGTGCACCAGTTTGCGGTTCTCTTCGCGCTGCTCCATGCCGCCGACGAAGCTCTTGTCGATCTTGAGCAAGGCGATTGGCAGGCTGTTGAGGTGCACGAACGAGGAGAACCCGGTGCCGAAGTCGTCCAGGGAGAAGCGCACCCCCAGGCGGCCCAGGGCATCCATGGTCTGCTTGACCAGTTCGCTGCGGCGCATGACGGCGGTTTCGGTGAGTTCGAACTCCAGCCATTGCGCCTCGACCCCCCGCTCGGCAATCAGCCGGCTCAAGGTCGGCAGCAACTGGCTGTCCTGGAACTGCCGGAACGACAGGTTGACCGCCATGTGCAACGGCGCCAGTCCCCGCTCGCGCAGGGCCTGCATGTCCCGTAGCGCCCGGGAAATCACCCAGTAGCCCAGCGGCACGATCAGGCCGCTCTGTTCGGCCAGCGGCACGAACTCACTCGGTGGCAGCAAGCCGCGTTCGCCGTGACGCCAGCGCACCAGGGCTTCGAGGCCGACGATGTGACCGCCATCGAGGTCCAGACGCGGTTGGTAATGCAGTTCCAGCTCGTCGCGGCGCAGTGCCCGGCGCAGTTCGCTTTCCAGGTCGGCAAGGCTGCGGGCATTGCGATTGATGCGCTCGTTGAAGATATGAAAGGTGCAGCCCTGGGTACTCTTGGCCTGCTGCATGGCGATGTGGGCATGCCACATCAGCGGATCGGCGCCAGCCTGGGCGCGCGCATGGGCAACACCCAGGCTGCAGCCGATCAGCAGGCTTTCGCCGTCCACCCAATAGGGTTCGGCCAAAGCTTCGGTAATCCGCTCGGCCATCCACTCGGCCCGCTGCGGTGCGCGACGGGTGTCGATCAGCAAGGCGAATTCATCACTGCCCAGCCGCGCCAATTGATCGCCAGCTTCGAGCGAACCCTTGAGCCGCGACACCACTTGCAAGATCAGGCGGTCGCCGGCCTGGTGGCCGAGGGCGTCGTTGGCGTGGCGAAAGTTGTCCAGGTCCAGGTGACCGAGCGCCAGGCCACGGCCATCGTTTTCCGCCAGGCGCGCCGCCAGCAAGGTCTGAAAGCCCTGGCGATTGGCAATGCCCGTCAACGGGTCCTGTTCGGCGAGGCGCTGCAAGGTGTTTTCCAGCACGCCGCGCTCGCGCACATGGCGCAGGCAACGACGCAGGGTCGCACTGTCGAGCACGTCGCGCACCAGCCAGTCACTGACGCCGTCGGGGGCAGCCGCCGGCTCGTGCTCAAGCAGCAGGATGGTCGGCAGGCTGCAACGGCCCGGCGCCGGTTGCAACGCCGCAACGGTCAACAACACCGCGTTGCGATTGTCTTCGAACAGGCTGCTGACTGACTCCCAGTTCGGGGCGCTGATCAACACGACCGAGGGCCCCAAGGGCACCAGGCACTCGCGCAAAATTGCTGACCACTCTGGCTCATGGGCCAATAACAGCAAACGCAAGGGTTCGACAGGCGTTGACAAGCTGACTCCCTAGACTCTGCAAGGTGGTAGGCGCCGGGCATTATGACCTGCCGATGGGCAATGACCAATGCCAATGGTTCTCAAACACGTGCTTTCGGCGGTTTTTTCAGCTCGAAATGCTACGCAAGACCCCATAGGCTCCACATCCTGCGTGAAAGTGACAGAAGCGGCAAATGACAATCCCGTGTGCGTCACAAGTCGGACAGAGCAGCACAATTCTCTGAGCCTGTTAAAATGCCGGCCCATTTCGCAAACGACTCCCTGACTCTGTCATGTCCCGACTCAATCCCCGGCAGCAAGAAGCCGTGAACTATGTCGGCGGCCCTCTTTTGGTGCTCGCCGGTGCAGGCTCCGGCAAGACCAGCGTAATCACCCGCAAGATCGCGCACCTGATCCAGAATTGTGGCATCCGCGCCCAGTACATCGTCGCCATGACCTTCACCAACAAGGCCGCCCGGGAAATGAAAGAGCGGGTCGGCGGCCTGTTGCGCGCCGGCGAAGGCCGCGGCCTGACGGTGTGTACCTTCCATAACCTGGGCCTGAACATCATCCGCAAGGAGCATGCGCGGCTGGGCTACAAACCGGGCTTCTCGATTTTCGACGAGACCGACGTCAAGGCCCTGATGACCGACATCATGCAGAAGGAATACTCGGGCGACGACGGCGTGGATGAGATCAAGAACATGATCGGCGCCTGGAAAAACGACCTGATCCTGCCACCCGAGGCCCTGGAAAACGCCCGCAATCCCAAGGAGCAGACCGCCGCCATTGTCTACACCCACTACCAACGCACCCTCAAGGCGTTCAACGCGGTGGACTTCGACGACCTGATCCTGCTGCCGGTCAAGCTGTTCCAGGACCACGCCGACATTCTCGAAAAATGGCAGAACAAGGTCCGCTACCTGCTGGTGGATGAATACCAGGACACCAACGCCAGCCAGTATTTGCTGGTGAAGCTGCTGATCGGCAAACGCAACCAGTTCACCGTGGTGGGCGACGACGACCAGTCGATCTATGCCTGGCGCGGCGCGCGGCCGGAAAACCTGATGTTGCTCAAGGACGACTACCCGTCGCTCAAAGTGGTGATGCTGGAGCAGAACTACCGCTCCACCAGCCGCATCCTGCGCTGCGCCAACGTGCTGATTTCCAACAACCCCCACGAGTTCGAAAAACAACTGTGGAGCGAGATGGGCCACGGCGACGAGATCCGTGTGATCCGCTGCCGCAACGAAGACGCCGAAGCCGAGCGCGTGGCCATGGAAATCCTCAGCCTGCACCTGCGCACCGACCGGCCGTACAGCGATTTTGCGATCCTGTACCGCGGCAACTACCAGGCCAAGCTGATCGAGCTGAAATTGCAGCATCACCAGATCCCCTATCGCCTGTCGGGGGGCAACAGCTTCTTCGGGCGCCAGGAAGTGAAGGACCTGATGGCCTACTTCCGCTTGATCGTGAACCCGGACGACGACAACGCCTTCCTGCGGGTGATCAATGTGCCGCGCCGGGAAATCGGGTCGACCACCCTGGAAAAACTCGGCAACTACGCCACCGAGCGCAAGATCTCGATGTACGCCGCCACCGATGAAATCGGCCTGGGTGAGCATCTGGACAGCCGTTTCACCGATCGCCTGGCGCGCTTCAAGCGCTTTATGGACAAGGTTCGCGAACAGTGCGCCGGGGAAGATCCGATTTCAGCGCTGCGCAGCATGGTGATGGACATCGATTACGAGAACTGGTTGCGCACCAATAGCTCCAGCGACAAGGCTGCCGACTACCGCATGGGCAACGTCTGGTTCCTGATCGAAGCGTTGAAGAACACCCTGGAAAAAGACGAAGACGGCGACATGACGGTCGAGGACGCCATCGGCAAACTCGTGCTGCGGGATATGCTCGAGCGCCAGCAGGAAGAGGAAGAAGGCGCCGAAGGCGTGCAGATGATGACGCTGCACGCGTCCAAGGGCCTGGAGTTTCCCTACGTGTTCATCATGGGCATGGAAGAAGAAATCCTGCCGCACCGCTCCAGCATCGAGGCCGACACCATCGAGGAAGAACGGCGCCTGGCCTACGTCGGCATTACCCGGGCACGCCAGACGCTGGCCTTCACCTTCGCCGCCAAGCGCAAGCAGTATGGCGAAGTGATCGACTGCGCCCCCAGCCGCTTTCTCGATGAACTGCCACCGGACGACCTGGCCTGGGAAGGCAACGACGACACGCCGACGGAAGTCAAAGTCGTTCGTGGCAACAGTGCCCTGGCGGATATACGTGCGATGTTAAAACGCTAGAATTGATTACTTTTTTACCGACTTCAGGCGCTGACGCGTCATCAGAGGAGGCTTCATGGAAGCCCTGCACCAGAAAATTCGTGAACAAGGCATCGTGCTTTCCGATCAGGTCCTGAAAGTCGACGCTTTCCTGAACCACCAGATCGACCCGCAATTGATGAAGCTGATCGGCGACGAATTCGCCGCGCTGTTCAAGGATTCGGGCATCACCAAGATCGTCACCATCGAAGCCTCGGGCATCGCTCCGGCAATCATGACCGGGCTGAACCTTGGCGTGCCGGTGATCTTCGCCCGCAAGCAGCAGTCCCTGACCCTGACGGAGAACCTGCTGTCGGCCACTGTGTATTCGTTCACCAAGAAAACCGAAAGCACCGTCGCTATCAGCCCGCGTCACCTGACCAGCAGCGACCGGGTGCTGATCATCGATGACTTCCTGGCCAACGGCAAAGCCTCCCAAGCGCTGATTTCCATCATCAAGCAGGCCGGCGCCACCGTCGCAGGGCTGGGGATCGTGATCGAGAAGTCGTTCCAGGGTGGCCGCGCGGAACTGGATGCCCAGGGTTATCGCGTCGAGTCGTTGGCTCGGGTGAAGTCGCTGGCGGACGGCGTCGTCACCTTCATCGACTGACCCAGTACCCTCTGTGGGAGCGAGCTTGCTCGCGATAGCGGTGCATCTGTTACAAAAAATGTGTCTGACAGATCGCTATCGCGAGCAAGCTCGCTCCCACAGGGGCTTCAGGTTGGTTGTTGTTGCGCAGTGGTCTTGAGACCGGCGAGCAACAACCGCTGGGCCACCTCTTCTTTCAGTCCTTCAGGACTGGTCAGTTGCATCCGCTCCAGATGCCCGGCAAATTCCCATGGCTCCGGCGCATCCAGCGCCGCCTTGCCCAACTCCAGGATCTCGGTGAGCTTGAACTTGCTCTTGAGCCAGTTCAGCGCCCGCAACAGATCCCGCTCTACCGCGTCGAAATCACAACCCAGCGGGTACTCCGGAAACAGATTCGAATGCCGTGCCTGGAGAGCCTGCAAGCGTTCGGAAGTGTTGTCGGCGAACCGCGGATCGAGACGGAAATCCTTCGGCAATTTGCCGGCCTTTTGCGCCTGCTCGATCAGCCCGGGCTGGAAGCGTGAGTCGCTGATGTTCAGCAACGCCTCGATCACCGCCGCGTCGGTCTTGCCGCGCAGGTCGGCGATGCCGTATTCGGTCACCACGATATCGCGCAGATGCCGGGGAATCGTGCAGTGGCCGTACTCCCAGACAATATTCGAGCTGATCTCGCCCCCGGCCTCACGCCAACTGCGCAGCAGCAGGATCGAGCGCCCGCCTTCCAGCGCATGGCCCTGGGCAACGAAGTTGTACTGCCCGCCCACGCCGCTGAGCACCCGCCCGTCTTCCAACTGATCGGCCACCCCGGCCCCCATCAGGGTCATGGTGAAGACGGTGTTGATGAAACGGGCATCGAGGCGCTGCAGGCGCTTGAGTGGCTCCTGGCCGTACAGCTCGTTGATGTAACTGATGCGCGTCATGTTGAATTCGCGCAGACGACTCTGCGGCAACTCCCGCAGGCGCTCGTAAAAACTGCGCGGGCCGAGGAAGAATCCGCCGTGTATGCAGATGCCGTCGGGTTGCGCCGCCTCGTCGAGGGTCCCGGCGTTGGCCCGTTCCTGGGTTGGCTCGTCGGGGTAGACCTTGCGCCGGATGATCCCGGCTTCGGCCAGCACCAGCAAACCGTTGACGAACATTTCACTGCAACCGTACAACCCTTTGGCAAATGGCTCGACCCCGCCCTCGCGCTCGATCAGTTGCGCCCACTGGCTAAGGTTCAGGTCCGTCAGCAACGCCTGGTAACCGGCGTTATCGGCCTGGCGCGCCAACAGCGCCGCCGTCAATGCATCGCCCATGGAGCCGATGCCAATCTGCAACGTTCCGCCGTCGCGCACCAGGGTACTGGCGTGCAGGCCGATCAGATGGTCCTGGAAGCCCACCGGCATGTTCGGCGTGGAAAACAACGTGTGGCTGTCCTTCTCGTCGATCAACAGGTCGAAAGCGTCGATGCCGACTTCGGCGTCGCCCGGCATGTAGGGCAAGTCGTTGTGCACCTGGCCGACCAGAAGAATGGTCTCTCCGGCCGCTCGGCGCTTGGCGATCATCGGCAGCAGGTCGAGGGTGATATCCGGGTTGCAGCTCAGACTCAGGCGATCCGGGTGCTCCGGGTCGCTCGCCACCAACTGCGCCACCAGGTTCAAGCCGGCGGCGTTGATGTCCCGGGCCGCGTGGCTGTAGTTGCTGCTGACGTAGTTCTGCTGGGCCGAAGCACTGTGCAGCAGGCTGCCGGGCTGCATGAAGAACTGCTCGACACGTACGTTGGCCGGCAGGTTGTCCTGGTGCAGGTCGGCCAGGTAATCCAGCTCGAGGTAATCACCGAAGACCCGTTCGATAAAGGGTTCGAGGAAGCGCTTCTGCAAACCATCGCCCAGGTTAGGCCGGCCCAGGCTCAGGGCGGTGTAGATCGTCAGCTGCCGCTCGGGCAGTTGTGCGATGCGCCGGTACAGCGCGTTGGCGAACAGGTTGGGTTTGCCCAGCCCCAGGGGCATGCCGAGATGAATATGCGCGGGCAGGCGCTCGATCACGTCATCCACCGCCTGTTCGATTGAACACAACTGCACCATCGGACCCTCCAGGACATTCCATGAATGTGGGTTGGACCGAGCTTGCCGGGTCTTGGTTGCGATGAACAGTCCCGAAAAACCCCAGGCGTAAAAAAGCCGCTCGTGAGCGGCTTTTTTATGAAGGATGCCGGCGTATTACAGGCCAGACATCTCTTTGATGGCGCCCTTGAGGTCGTCATCCGAGCAGTCGGCGCAGGTGCCTTTTGGCGGCATGGCGTTAACGCCGGTGATGGCCTTGGCCAAGATGCCGTCAAGGCCGCCCTGGTGATCGGCGCGCTCTTTCCAGGCAGCCTTGTCACCGATTTTCGGCGCGCCCAGCAAACCAGTACCGTGGCAAGCATTGCAATGTTTTGCAATCACGTCTTTCGGCGCCTTGGCGCCGCCAGCGCCGCCAGCCGAGGCCACGACCTCCATACCCTTGCATTCCTTGCCCTGGACGCAGACCTGGCCGACGGGTTCAAGGCGCTTGGCGATTTCGTCGTTGGGCGCCGCTTGAGCGGTCGCAGCCCATAGGGCCAATACGGTTGCTGGTGCAGCCAGCATTTTCATAATTAGGTTCACGCGTACACCCTCAATGGTGGCTAGTCACGCCTGCGGCCACGGTTTGCAGGCGGGCGCAAGTATAGCGGTAAGCCTGTCACTCTGAAACAACCCCAAAGTCGCAAGGGTCTTGTTTGGCATGACAGCCCAACGAGCGGGCGCCTTTGCCACGCGGGCCTGGCGCCTCTTGGTCTAGAAATTGGCCGGCGTGGCTGCGCTGATCAGTCGCGCCGGCACGTCGAACGGATTACGGAAACGGTGGGGCTTGGTGCTTTCGAAATAGTAGCTGTCGCCGGCTTCGAGCACGAAGGTTTCGACGCCGACCACCAGTTCCAACCGCCCCTCCACCAGGATCCCGGTTTCCTCGCCCTCATGAGTGAGCATCTCTTCACCGGTATCGGCACCCGGTGGATAGATTTCGTTGAGGAAGGCAATCGCCCGGCTCGGGTGTGCCCGGCCCACCAGCTTCATGGTCACGGCACCATCGGAGATGTCGATCAGTTCGTTGGCTTTGTAGACGATCTGGGTCGGTTTTTCCTGAAGGATCTCTTCGGAGAAAAACTCGACCATGGACATGGGAATCCCGCCAAGGACCTTACGCAGCGAGCTGATCGAGGGGCTGACGCTGTTCTTCTCGATCATCGAAATAGTGCTGTTGGTGACGCCCGCACGCTTGGCGAGTTCACGCTGGGAAAGGCCTTTGAGTTTACGAATGGATTGCAGTCGTTCACCGACGTCCAATGCTGGAGCCTCCAGGGAATCAGGTTGTGAGGAAAGTGAGCGTTATCATGGCGACAGCGTTCAGTATTTACAACACTTTGACCCGAATCCTGTGCGGTGAAGCGACTTTCGGTAGCTGGCGCTTCGCCTCAGCCCCCGGAATAGAGCCGTGGCACTCGCCGCAGGTTGCAGAAAATCTGATAGGGAATCATGTCGGCGGCCTTGGCGACATCACTGGCGAGGATGTTCTTGCCCCACAACTCCACGGTCGAGCCGAGCCCGGCCTGGGGGACATGGGTCAAGTCGACAGCCAGCATGTCCATCGACACCCGCCCGACCAACTGGCTGCGTTGCCCCTCCACCAGCACCGGAGTACCGGTGGGCGCCTGGCGCGGGTAGCCGTCGGCATAACCCATGGCAACCACGCCAACCCGAGTCGGTTGCGTAGTGACGAAGCGGGCGCCATAGCCCACCGGTTCGCCGGCAGGCAATTCGCGCACGCTGATGATCTTCGACTCCAGCGTCATCACCGGTTGCAGGCGCGAGGCGACGGCATTGGGCTCGTCAAAGGGCGTAGCCCCGTAGAGCATGATGCCCGGGCGCACCCAGTCACTGGGTATCTGCGGCCAGCCCAGCACCGCCGGCGAGTTGCGCAGGCTGATCTGCGCCACCAGGCCCTGGCGGGCTTTGTCGAAGACCGCCAGTTGCTCGGTGCTGCTGGGATCGTGCAGTTCATCGGCACGGGCGAAGTGGCTCATCAAGACAATCTTCGCCACTTTGCCGCTGGCGAGCAGGCGACGGTAGGCCCCCTGGTAATCCGCCGGATGCAGGCCGACCCGGTGCATGCCGGAGTCGAGCTTGAGCCAGACCGTGATCGGCTGGCTCAGCGCGGCTTTTTCAATCGCTTCGAGCTGCCACAACGAATGCACCACGCACCAGA
Source organism: Pseudomonas sp. FSO-7 (assembly GCF_059579345.1). Classification (NCBI taxonomy): domain Bacteria; kingdom Pseudomonadati; phylum Pseudomonadota; class Gammaproteobacteria; order Pseudomonadales; family Pseudomonadaceae; genus Pseudomonas; species Pseudomonas sp. FSO-7. The sequence continues at coordinate 6,385,787 of NZ_CM184193.1, forward strand.
AATCATGCTCGACAATTAACGGCAGTTCATCGGCTTCGAAAAACCCCTCCAACAGCAGTATCGGCCCACGGATCCCACCGGCCCGCAGTTCCAGGGCTTCTTCGATGCAGGCCACGGCGACCCCGTCCGCCGTGTCCTGCAGCGCCTCGGCACAACGCACCGCGCCGTGCCCGTAGGCGTCGGCCTTGATCACCGCAAGGGCCTTGGCCCCCGTGACTTCGCGGGCCAATTGGTAGTTGTGACGCAGGGCTTGGAGATCGATCAGGGCACGGGCAGGACGCATGGCGGCAGGCTTCTAGGCGGTCATGAATAAAAAACCGGCGCGGGCTGGCAGGGTGGACCACCCACAGCGCCGGGAGAGGGATCGTTTGGGCCGGTATTAAGGCCGCGCAGCCACGACGGACAGCTCCACCAGAATCTGCGGCTCACACAGCTTGGCTTCCACCGTGGCCCGGGCCGGGGCGACGCCTTTGGGCAACCAATTGTCCCAGACGGCGTTCATGCCTTCGAAGTGGGCCTCGATGTCCTTCAGGTAGATCGTCACCGATAACAGCCGCGTCTTGTCGGTCCCCGACAACTCCAGCAAACGCTCGATATTGGCCAGGCATTCGCGGGTCTGCTGTTCAATACCGGCGTTCATGTCGTCGCCGACCTGCCCGGCCAGGTAAACGGTGCCGTTGTGCACGACAACCTGGCTCATGCGGTCATTGGTGAGCTGGCGCTGGATTGACATGTTTTGCAGACTCCTGGGGTTTGCTGCCATAACGGGAAATATCAAGGCCTTCGGCGCTGATCTGCGGCTTTTTCTTCGCCATCAGATCGGCCAGCAGGCGACCGGAACCACAGGCCATGGTCCATCCGAGGGTACCGTGGCCGGTGTTCAGGAACAGATTCTTGAAGGGCGTGCCACCGACGATGGGCGTGCCGTCCGGGGTGGTCGGGCGCAAGCCGGTCCAGAAGCTGGCCTGGGCCAGATCGCCGCCCTGAGGATAAAGGTCGTTGACGATCATCTCCAGGGTTTCGCGCCGACGAGGATTCAGGGACAGGTCAAAACCGGCGATTTCCGCCATGCCGCCCACCCGAATGCGATTGTCGAAACGGGTGATCGCGACCTTGTAGGTTTCGTCGAGAATGGTCGAGGTCGGGGCCATCGCCGGGTTGGTGATCGGCACGGTCAGGGAGTAACCCTTGAGCGGATACACCGGTGCACGGATCCCGAGGGGCTTGAGCAATTGCGGCGAGTAGCTGCCCAGGGCGAGCACATAGCGGTCGGCGGTTTCCAGCTTGCCGTCGATCCAGACACCGTTGATGCGATCACCGGCAAAGTCCAGGCGCTGGATGTCCTGGCCGAAGCGGAATTGCACACCCAGCTTCACCGCTATTTCCGCCAGGCGCGTGGTAAACATCTGACAGTCGCCGGTCTGGTCGTTAGGCAGGCGCAAGGCACCGGCCAGGATGTCGGTGACATTGGCCAAGGCCGGCTCGACGCGCGCGATGCCTTCGCGGTCGAGCACTTCGAACGGTACGCCGGATTCTTTCAGCACGGCAATGTCTTTTGCCGCGCCATCGAGCTGGGCCTGGGTGCGGAACAGCTGGGTTGTCCCGAGGCTACGACCCTCATAGGCAATGCCGGTTTCGGCGCGCAGCTCGTCGAGGCAGTCACGGCTGTACTCGGATAGGCGCACCATGCGTTCCTTGTTGATGGCATAGCGGCTGGCAGTGCAGTTGCGCAGCATCTGCGCCATCCACAGGTATTGGTCAATGTCGGCCGTGGCCTTGATCGCCAGTGGCGCATGGCGTTGCAACAGCCACTTGATGGCCTTGAGCGGCACGCCCGGCGCGGCCCACGGTGAGGCATAACCCGGCGACACCTGGCCGGCGTTGGCGAAACTGGTTTCCATGGCAGGCGCTGGCTGACGGTCGACCACCACCACTTCAAACCCGGCACGAGCCAGGTAATAAGCACTGACGGTACCGATGACGCCGCTACCCAAGACCAGAACGCGCATGTTGATGCCCTCATCGCGGATGAACCGCTGACGTTTGTTGTACATAGCTTTGATGGGCGCAGTGTAAAAAAGATCAGCCAGTGCTTTTCACTATATAAACACCTATATTTGGCGAGAATTCTCGGCAAAACCCCTTTTCATGGAGGCGCATCACCTGTGCGTACCAACACCCAGACCAAACGCGAGCTGGACAAGATCGACCGCAATATCCTGCGGATCCTCCAGGCGGACGGACGGATCTCCTTCACCGAACTGGGGGAAAAGGTCGGCCTCTCCACCACGCCCTGTACCGAGCGGGTCCGACGCCTGGAACGCGAGGGCATCATCATGGGCTACAACGCCCGGCTCAATCCGCAGCACTTGAAGGGCAGCCTGCTGGTGTTTGTCGAGATCAGCCTCGACTACAAATCCGGCGACACCTTCGAAGAGTTCCGACGCGCCGTGCTGAAATTGCCCCACGTGCTGGAATGTCACTTGGTGTCAGGGGATTTCGACTATCTGGTGAAGGCGCGGATTTCCGAGATGGCGTCGTACCGCAAGCTGCTGGGGGACATCCTGCTCAAGCTGCCCCACGTGCGCGAATCCAAGAGCTACATCGTGATGGAAGAAGTGAAGGAGAGCTTGAATCTGCCGATTCCGGATTGAGCCTGGCTCAAGGCAATGGTGGTCTGGACGGCCGCTTTCGCGAGCAAGCTCGCTCCCACATCGCGCGGCAGTGAATACCTTCTTGTGAGCAATGAAGATCCATTTGTGGGAGCGAGCTTGCTCGCGAAGGCCGCGACTCGGTATCGCTGCCTGCTAGACCAACACCTGCCGAGTACTGGCCATGTACTCATGAATCTGCTTCTCGACCCGCGGATGAATCAGCTCCACCGGCCGCCGGCCATTGGGACACGGCAAGGTCGCCGTGGTGCCGAACAGCCGGCAGATCAACGGTCGCTCGTCGTAGACGGTGCAACCGTTGGGCCCCAGGTGCACGCAGTCCAAGGCTTCCATGGCCGCGTCCTGTTCGGCGCGGGTCTTGCGGGGCAAGCGGGCCATTTCCTCGGGCGAGGTGGTGACCGGACCGCAGCAGTCATGACAGCCCGGCACACACTCGAACGAGGGAATCTGCTGGCGTAGGGTGCGGATTTTTTGACTGTTGCAGCTCATCGAGACAGCTACCGAGAGGGACAAACCGGGATTCTGCCTTAAAGGCCGCGTGCCAGACAGCGCCAACCGACCGGTGTTGCCCAGGAAGGAATCCCCGGCTTATGCTCCGTAAAATTTCTCAAACACAAAAATCAGGATTACGCACATGAACGCCCGTGTTCAGCAACCTGTCCCGAACCACGCGCACGCCGCCTCTTACTACGCCGCCAGCAGCCTGCCGCAACCGGACCATCCGCTGCTGCAGGGTGAGTTGCGGGCGGATGTCTGCGTCGTCGGCGGCGGGTTCTCCGGGTTGAACACGGCGATCGAACTGGCCGAACGCGGCATGAGCGTGGTGCTGCTGGAAGCGCACCGGATCGGCTGGGGCGCCAGCGGGCGCAACGGCGGGCAATTGATCCGTGGCGTCGGTCATGGCCTCGACCAGTTCGCGCCGATCATCGGCACCGATGGCGTGCGCCAGATGAAACTCATGGGTCTTGAGGCCGTGGAAATCGTCCGACAGCGCGTCGAGCGTTTTCAGATCCCGTGTGATCTCACCTGGGGCTACTGCGACCTCGCCAACAAACCCAGCGACTTGGAAGGCTTCGCCGAAGACGCCGAAGAATTGCGCAGCCTGGGTTATCGCCACCCGACCCGACTGCTGCAAGCTGACGAAATGCACAGCGTCGTGGGTTCGGATCGCTACGTCGGCGGACTGATCGACATGGGCTCGGGTCATTTGCATCCATTGAATCTGGCCCTGGGCGAAGCCGCCGCTGCGCAGCAACTGGGGGTCCGACTGTTCGAACAATCGGCGGTCACACGCATCGACTACGGCCCCGAGGTGAAAGTGCACACCCATCACGGCTCAGTCCGCGCCAAGACGCTGGTATTGGGCTGCAACGCCTACCTCAATGGGCTCAATGCGCAACTCGGCGGCAAAGTCCTGCCGGCTGGCAGTTACATCATCGCCACCGAACCCTTGAGCCAGGCCCAGGCACAGGCGCTGTTGCCGCAGAACATGGCCGTCTGCGACCAACGGGTGGCACTGGATTACTACCGGCTTTCGGCGGATCGCCGCTTGCTGTTTGGCGGGGCCTGTCACTATTCCGGCCGCGACCCGCAGGACATTGGCGCCTACATGCGCCCGAAAATGCTCAAGGTGTTCCCGCAACTGGCGGATGTGAACATCGATTATCAATGGGGGGGGATGATTGGCATCGGCGCCAACCGTTTGCCGCAGATCGGCCGGCTCAAGGACCAGCTCAATGTGTATTACGCCCAAGCCTATTCCGGCCACGGGGTGAATGCCACGCACCTGGCCGGCAAATTGTTGGCCGAAGCCATCAGCGGGCAGCAGAGCAGCGGTTTCGACCTGTTCGCCCAGGTGCCACATATGACGTTCCCGGGTGGCAAGCATTTGCGCTCACCGCTGTTGGCGCTGGGGATGTTGTGGCATCGGTTGAAAGAGTTGGTTTAACCCCTGAATACCCAGCAGTGGAACCAGACACTTATCAGTGTGGCGAGGGGATTTATCCCCGCTGGGGCGCGAAGCGGCCCTAAAACCTGACACCGGGGAGTGTCAGGTAGATTGCCTTGCCACAAGGTCCTACGCGCGCTTCAAAGCCGCCAGAACGGTTTCAACCCCTCCTCCCGCGCCTGCTCCCGACTCAGCCCGACGTCACGCAACTGTTCGGGTGTAAGTTCCAACAAGGCCTTGCGTGTATGCAGACGATGCCAGAACAGGGCCCAGCGGCTCAGGCCGGACGGCGCATTGCGCAATGTCGCGCTGCGCAGCCCCTTCTCCTGCCCTGCCGCCAGTTCCTGACTGTGTAACGTCAGCCGCACATCGCTCAAGCCGTTCATTTTGATCGCTCCTGTTTACTTGGGTAGCCAGAGGTTTCATGATGCGCGGACGGCCAAAAGCGATACAGATTCAACCTATTTATTTTATAAGCATACAGATTCGGTATTTCCACCACTGAATTGTCATTTTCCAACCCAACTGTATTGGTGGCAGTTGTCCACCTCATCGGGAGTGCACCATGACCCTCTACGTGAACCTCGCCGAACTGCTCGGCACCCGCATCGAACAGGGCTTCTACCGCCCCGGCGACCGGCTGCCATCTGTGCGGGCATTGAGCACGGAACATGGGGTCAGTTTGAGTACGGTGCAGCAGGCCTATCGCGTGCTGGAGGACAGTGGACTGGCGATGCCGAGGCCCAAGTCCGGTTATTTCGTACCCGTGGGCCGCGGATTGCCGGACCTACCGGTGGTAGGCCGGCCAGCCCAGCGTCCCGTGGATATTTCCCAGTGGGACCAGGTGCTGGAACTGATACGCGCCGTACCGCGCCCGGATGTGGTGCAACTGGGACGTGGCATGCCGGACATCAACTCACCGACCATGAAGCCGCTGCTGCGCAGCCTGGCGCAGATCAGCCGCCGGCAAGACATGCCCGGCCTGTATTACGACAACATCTACGGCAACCTCGCGCTGCGCGAGCAGATCGCACGGCTGTCGCTGGACTCCGGCTGCCAACTGGGCCCTAATGATTTGATCGTCACCACCGGCTGCCACGAAGCCCTGTCGGTCAGCATCCGTGCCACCTGCGAACAAGGCGATATCGTCGCGGTGGACTCACCCAGCTTTCACGGGGCCATGCAAACCCTCAAGGGCCTGGGCATGAAGGCCTTGGAAATTCCCACCGACCCACTCACCGGCATCAGCCTGGAAGCACTGGAACTGGCCCTGGAGCAATGGCCGATCAAGGCCATACAGTTGACCCCCAGCTGCAACAACCCGCTGGGCTACATCATGCCCGACGCCAATAAACGCGCGCTGCTGAACCTGGCACAGCGCTTCGACGTGGCGATCATCGAAGATGATGTGTATGGGGAATTGGCCTACACATACCCCCGCCCGCGCACCATCAAGTCCTTCGATGAAGACGGCCGCGTCCTGCTCTGCAGTTCGTTTTCCAAGACCCTGGCGCCTGGCCTGCGCATCGGCTGGGTCGCGCCCGGCCGGTATCTGGAGCGGGTGCTGCACATGAAATACATCAGCACCGGCTCTACCGCGCCACAGCCGCAGATTGCCATTGCCGAATTTCTCAAGGGCGGGCATTTCGAACCCCATTTGCGGCGGATGCGTACCCAATACCAGCGCAATCGCGACGTGATGATCGACTGGGTCAGCCGCTATTTCCCCTCGGGCACCCGTGCCAGTCGCCCACGGGGCAGTTTCATGCTGTGGATCGAATTGCCCGACGGCTTCGACACGCTGAAGCTCAATCGGGTCCTGCTGGACCAAGGCGTGCAGGTCGCCGTCGGCAGTATTTTTTCGGCGTCGGGCAAGTACCGCAACTGCCTGCGGATGAACTACGCTGCCAAGCCAACGGCCCAGATCGAAGAGGCCGTGCGAAAGGTCGGGGCCGCCGCTATCGTGCTGTTGAACGAAACCCAGCGCGACGCCGTCTGAACGTTAACCAGGGAAGCAGCACCCAACAGCCGATCAACGTGAACAAGCGGAACGATCCTACGTGAGATCCAGACCGATCCTGCCTGCGCTGCTGTTAGTCGCCTCACTGCTGAGCGGCTGCGCCGGTCTTGATATCACCCGTGAGCCCTCTCAGGCCCTGCCGGCCACCGAATCCTCGTTCGGCCGCTCGGTCCAGGCCCAGGCCGCCGCCCATGAAGGACGCTCGGGCTTTCGGCTGCTGTCGGACAGCACCGAGGCCTTCATCGCCCGCGCCGAGCTGATTCGCCACGCCCAAGGCAGCCTGGATTTGCAGTACTACATCGTCCATGACGGCATCAGCACGCGGATGCTGGTAGATGAACTGCTCAAGGCCGCCGACCGGGGCGTGCGCGTGCGGATCCTGCTGGACGACACCACCAGCGACGGCCAGGATCAGATCATCGCGACCCTCGCCGCCCATCCGCAAATCCAGATCCGCCTGTTCAACCCGCTGCACCTGGGACGCGCCACCGGCGTGACTCGCAGCCTCGGACGCCTGTTCAACCTGTCGTTGCAGCACCGGCGGATGCACAACAAGCTGTGGCTGGCGGACAACAGCATGGCCATCGTCGGCGGCCGCAACCTGGGCGATGAGTACTTCGACGCCGAACCCAACCTGAACTTCACCGACATCGACCTGCTCGGTGTCGGCCCGGTGGCCGAACAATTGGGCCACAGCTTCGACCAGTACTGGAACAGCGCCCTGAGCAAACCCATCGAACAGTTCCTGTCCCATCGCCCCACGCCCAAGGACCTGGCCAACAGCCGCCTGCGCCTGCAAGAGTCCCTGGAGCAGACCCACAAGGAAAACCACGCGCTCTACCAGCAGTTGACCGCCTACAAGACCCAACCGCGCCTGGACACCTGGCGCGACCAGTTGATCTGGGCCTGGAACCAGGCACTGTGGGACGCGCCCAGCAAAGTGCTGGCCAAGGAGGAACCGGACCCGCAGCTGCTGCTGACCACCCAACTGGCCCCCGAGCTGACGGGCGTCAGCAAAGAACTGATCATGATTTCCGCCTACTTCGTCCCCGGCCAGCCAGGTTTGGTGTACCTGACCAGTCGCGCCGATGCCGGCGTGTCGGTGAGCCTGCTGACCAACTCCCTGGAGGCCACCGACGTGCCCGCCGTGCACGGCGGCTATGCGCCGTACCGCAAGGCCCTGCTGCAGCATGGCGTGCGCCTGTTCGAGCTACGCCGACAACCGGGCGACACCGGCAGCAGCCCGCACCTGTTCTACAGCAAGTCCTACGGCGAATCCGACTCCAGCCTGCACAGCAAGGCGATCATCTTCGATCAGCAGAAATCCTTCATCGGCTCGTTCAATTTCGACCCACGCTCGGTGCTGTGGAACACCGAAGTCGGCGTGCTGGTGGACAGCCCGGAACTCGCCGGCCAAGTGCGTGAACTGGCCCTGCAAGGCATGGCGCCGGCCCTGAGTTATCAGGCCCGGCTGAAAGACGGAACGCTCGTATGGACCACCGAAGACCACGGCAAGACCCACGACCTGGACCGTGAACCGGGCAGTTGGTGGCGCCGGTTCAATGCCTGGTTCAGCACGACGATCGGGCTGGAGCGGATGCTTTAAGGGCCGACCACTTCCATGACAACCCGTTTTTTTGTGGACAGGCTGCTTTTTATGGCAGGTCGCTTTTGTGGCGAGGGAGCTTGCTCCCGCTGGACTGCGAAGCAGTCCCGGCTTCTGGCGGTTGCTGCGCAACCAAGCAGGAGCAAGCGCCCTCGCCACAAGGTTTTGGGCTGTTCAAGCGGGTTGGGTGGCCCCAAACGCCCCTTGACGCAACAACAGGATCACCAGCCCGAACGCCCCAGCCGCCATGAACAAAGGCAGCGCATGCCCGCTGACCCATTGGCTGCCCGCCCCCGCCACCAGTGGGCCGATCAGGCAACCGAGCCCCCACAGTTGCGCGACATGGGCGTTGGCCCGCACCAGCGCATCGTCGCGGTAACGCTCGCCGATCAAGATCAGCGACAACGTGAACAAACCGCCCGCGCTGGCGCCGAACAGCACCCACAACGGCCAGATCAACAAGGTATCGATCAGCAGCGGAACCGCCAGGCTCGATAACATCAACGCCACCGCGCACCCCGTCAGCAGGGCCCGGCGAGACACACGATCGGCCAGGGCGCCGATGGGCAACTGCAGCAAGGCATCACCGACCACCACGGTGCTGACCATCGCCAGCGCAATGTCGGCCGTGAAACCCTGGCGCAGGCAATACACCGGCAACAAGGTGAGGATCATCGCCTCGAACGCAGCGAACAACGAGACCGCCCAGGCAATTACGTCCACAAATCGCCGAACGTGACGCTGCCGGCCTCGCTGCTCGGCGCACCGCTACGACCCAGCAACAGCAAGGGTGCGACCAACAGCAGGCCGACGCCCACCCAGAACCCGTAATCATGATCGGTCCCCAGCGCGCCCAGCAGCAGCGGGCCGGACAACTGGCTCAGGGCGTAGCTGCTGCCGTACAGCGCCACCAACCGTCCACGCCATTTTTCGATGACCAGTTGGTTGATCCAGCTCTCACCCAGAATGAACACCAGGGTCAGGACCACGCCAATCATCAGGCGCAGCAGCAACCACACCGGATAGCTGGGCAGCAGCGCCAGCAATCCGATGGACACCGCCCCGCCCCACAGACACATGCGCATCAACGCCGCCGTGCCGAACCGCGCCGCCAGCCGACTCGACACCTTGGCCCCGAGCAACACCCCCACGGCCGGCATGGCCGCCATCACGCCAATGGCGAACGCGCCATAACCCCAGCCCTCCAGGCGCAGCGACACCAGCGGCATGCTCACGCCCAGGGCCAGGCCAACGCTCAGGACAGACGCCAGCACGGCGAAATAGGTTGCCCAACGCATTTCCACGCTCCTGTGGAGGGTTATCAATCTCAGCCATCACCCAAAACACTGTGGGAGCGAGCTTGCTCGCGATGACGGCGCAACATTCAACAAAGTCGTCGACTGTCGTACCGCTATCGCGAGCAGGCTCGCTCCCACAGAGGAATCAGCACTGCATGACGCCCCGGACAGGATCCGGGGCCGCCACTGTCAGAGCTTGATCCAGGTCGACTTCAGCTCGGTGTATTTGTCGAACGCATGCAGCGACTTGTCGCGACCGTTGCCCGACTGCTTGAAACCACCGAACGGTGCGGTCATGTCGCCGCCGTCGTACTGGTTGACCCATACGCTGCCGGCACGCAGGGCCTTGGCGGTCAGGTGAGCCTTGGAGATGTCCTTGGTCCATACCGCTGCGGCCAGGCCATACGGCGTGTCGTTGGCGATTTCGATGGCCTGCTCGGCGGTATCGAAAGCGATGACCGACAACACCGGGCCGAAAATCTCTTCCTGGGCGATTTTCATGGCGTTGCTCACGCCGTCGAAAATCGTCGGCTCGACATACGTGCCGCCGGTTTCCTCAAGGATGCGCTTGCCACCGGCGACCAGCTTGGCGCCGTCGCTATGGCCAGCCTCGATGTAGGACAGCACGGTATTCATCTGCTGGGTATCGACCAGGGCACCGACGTTGGTGGCCGGGTCCAGGGGGTTGCCAGGTTTCCAGCCCTTGAGGGCTTCGATCACCAGTGGCAGGAAGGTGTCCTTGATGGAGCGCTCCACCAGCAGCCGCGAGCCGGCGGTGCAGACTTCGCCCTGGTTGAAGGCGATGGCGCTGGCGGCGGATTCGGCGGCGGCTTGCAGGTCCGGGGCATCGGCGAACACGATGTTCGGGCTCTTGCCGCCGGCTTCCAGCCAGATGCGCTTCATGTTGGATTCGCCAGAGTAGATCATCAGTTGCTTGGCGATCTTGGTGGAGCCGGTGAACACCAGCGTATCGACGTCCATGTGCAGGGCCAGGGCCTTGCCGACGGTGTGGCCGTAGCCAGGCAGCACGTTCAGCACGCCTTTCGGAATGCCGGCTTCGATCGCCAGCGCGGCGATGCGGATGGCGGTCAGCGGGGATTTTTCCGACGGCTTGAGCACCACCGAGTTACCGGTGGACAGCGCCGGGCCGAGCTTCCAGCAGGCCATCATCAGCGGGAAGTTCCAGGGCACGATAGCGCCCACGACACCCACCGGCTCACGGGTCACCAGGCCCAGTTGATCGTGCGGGGTAGCCGCCACTTCATCGTAGAGCTTGTCGATGGCTTCACCGCTCCAGCTCAACGCTTGGGCCGCGCCGGGCACGTCGATGTTCAGCGAGTCACTGATCGGCTTGCCCATGTCCAGGGTTTCAAGCAGCGCCAGCTCTTCTGCATTCTGCTTGAGCAAGCCGGCGAAACGGATCATGGTGGCTTTGCGCTTGCTTGGCGCCAGGCGCGACCAGACGCCGGAGTTGAAGGTGGCACGGGCATTTTCGACGGCACGCTGGGCGTCGGCCACGTCGCAGCTGGCGATCTTGCCCAGCAGGCGGCCGTCGACCGGGCTGAGGCAATCGAAGGTTTCGCCGGACACCGCATCGGTGTACTCACCGTTGATGAAGGCGCGGCCTTCGATCTTCAGGTCGCGGGCGCGTTGTTCCCAATCGGTACGAGTCAGGGTGGTCATGCGTGTGTCCTCCTCTTATTGAGTCCGAACGCCGCGCAATGCGCAGCGCTCAAAAGAATTCTGCCCGGCCAGCTGTTTTCGGCGCCGTTTTCGGCTCAGGGCACCCGCCACCCTAAACCAGCGACTGGTCATGTTTCAATATATTTGACACAACAGTGGCAAACGACCTTGCGATGTTCGTTTTAATAAACATAGACTCGAAGCCTTCCAAGCGATCACTGGGGATCACCCGCATGAGCATTCAGGACATCGTCGACTTCAGCCAGGCCAATACCACCGCCGAACGTTATCGCCCGGACCCGGCCAAGGTGTTCAAGGGCGATCCCGAGCAAACCGTGTTCAACCACTACAGCAGCCCCTGCGGGCAAATGAACGCTGGCGTATGGGAAGGCGCCGTCGGCCAGTGGACGGTCAACTACACCGAGCATGAATACTGCGAGATCGTCCAGGGCGTTTCCGTGCTGCGGGACAACGATGGCAATGCCAAGACCCTGCGGGCCGGCGACCGCTTCGTGATCCCGGCCGGGTTCAAGGGCACCTGGGAAGTGCTGGAGCCGTGCCGCAAGATCTATGTGGTGTTCGAGCAGAAGGCCTGAAGATTTGTGTCGCCGGATCTGGCCTCATCGCGAGCAGGCTCGCTCCCACACGGATCTGAGGCGTCATAAGGTCCAGTGTGGGAGCGAGCTTGCTCGCGATGAGGCCCTCACAGGCAACAAAAAAGGCCCGTATCTCGCGATACGGGCCTTTTTTGTAAGAGGGAAAAATCAATTACTTGATTTTGCCTTCCTTGTAGATCACGTGCTTGCGAACAACCGGATCATATTTCTTGATCTCGATTTTGTCCGGGGTAGTACGCTTGTTCTTGTCGGTAGTGTAGAAGTGACCAGTACCGGCGCTCGAGATCAAACGAATCAATTCACGCATGATTAGCTCCCTTAAACCTTGCCATCGCGACGAAGTTCGGCCAGCACGACACTGATGCCACGCTTGTCGATGATACGCATGCCTTTGGCAGATACGCGCAGACGCACAAAACGTTTCTCTTCTTCAACCCAGAAGCGGTGATGCTGCAGGTTCGGCAGGAAACGACGACGGGTTTTGTTGTTTGCGTGGGAAATGTTATTCCCAGTCACCGGACCCTTACCGGTAACTTGACAGACTCTCGACATGCCTCAGCCCTCTAAAACCACATGCCCAACCCGGCATGGGTTGGCCGCTTAATCTCTCATTCATTTGGCGCCAGGCGCCGCGTTTCTTTAAGGGTCTTACCGGCTACACCTACAGTGAAGGAACCGGGCCCCTAGAAAAGAGCGCTGCTTTATACCAGAAAGACCACAGTGCAACAACAGCCGATGTGATTTGTCTTCCAGGGGAAACATCGGCTAACCGTCCCGGACGGCGGGGACAGAGGCTGGCACGGCCCCTTACCGCTCGTCGCTGCACGCAGGTTTTTTTCACGTGCGGCAGGTTCTGACCACCCATACCGTCGCCGCAGAGTGCCGGAAAATGCAAAAAGGGGATAGTCATTTGGCAGCGAGCCCACTAGGGTAGGCCTTTTCCAGACTGCACTCGCAGATGGGCCTTCGACTTGCACAGGAAACCGACCATGCGCCTCGCTGCCCTACCGTTGTTGCTCGCCCCTCTGCTGATCACCCCGCAGGCCTTGGCCGCCGCCCTGAGCGTCTGCACCGAAGCCAGCCCGGAAGGGTTCGATGTCGTCCAGTACAACTCCCTGACCACCACCAACGCCTCCGCCGACGTGCTGATGAACCGCCTGGTGGATTTCGATACCGCCAGCGGCAAAGTGGTCCCCAGCCTGGCCGAGCGCTGGGAAGTCTCCACCGATGGCCTGACTTACATGTTCAAGCTGCGACCCCAGGTCAAGTTCCATCACACCGATTACTTCACGCCGCGCCGCGACCTGACCGCCGAGGACGTGAAGTTCAGCTTCGAGCGCATGCTCGACCCGGCGAACCCGTGGCACAAGGTGGCGCAAAGCGGCTTCCCCCACGCCCAGTCCATGCAATTGCCGGCGCTGATCAAGAAAATCGACGCACTGGACCCATTGACCGTGCGCTTCACCCTCGATCACGCCGACTCGACCTTTCTGGCGACGTTGAGCATGGGCTTTGCCTCCATCTATTCGGCCGAATACGCCAATCAGCTGATGCAGGCCGGCACGCCGGAAAAACTCAACAACCAGCCGGTCGGCACCGGCCCGTTCATTTTCAGCCGGTTCCAGAAGGACGCCTCGATTCGTTACAAGGCCAACGACGCCTATTTCGGCGGCAAGCCCCAAGTAGACCCGCTGGTCTTCGCCATCACGCCGGATGCCAATGTGCGCCTGCAGAAACTGCGCCGCAACGAATGCCAGATCGCCTTGTCGCCCAAGCCGCTGGACGTACAGGCGGCCCGGCAGGAAGCGACCCTGAGCGTGGCCCAGACCGATGCCTTCATGACCGCGTTCGTGGCCATCAACAGTCAGCATCCGCCACTGGACAAGCCTGAGGTGCGACAGGCCATCAACCTGGCCTTCGACAAGGCCAGCTACCTCAAGACCGTCTTCGAAGGCACCGCCGAAGCCGCCAATGGCCCCTACCCGCCCAACACCTGGAGCTATGCCAAAAGCCTGCCCGGCTACGCCCATGACCCGGCGAAAGCCCGCGACCTGCTGGCCAAGGCCGGTTTGAAGGAAGGCTTCAAGACCACGATCTGGACCCGTCCCTCCGGCAGCCTGCTCAATCCCAATCCGAGCCTGGGCGCGCAGTTGCTGCAATCGGACCTGGCGGAAATCGGCATCCAGGCCGAAATCCGCGTGATCGAATGGGGCGAACTGATCCGCCGCGCCAAGGCCGGCGAACATGATCTGCTGTTCATGGGCTGGGCCGGTGACAACGGCGACCCGGACAACTTCCTCACACCGCAGTTTTCCTGCGCGGCGCTCAAGTCCGGCACCAACTTCGCCCGCTACTGCAACCCGGACCTGGACAAGCTGATCAGCGCCGGCAAGACCACCGGCGAACAAGGCGTGCGTGCCAAGCTCTACGAGCAGGCCCAGGCCCAGATCCAGCAGCAGGCCCTGTGGTTGCCCCTGGCGCACCCCACCGCCTTCGCGCTGACCCGCAAGGATGTGCAGGGTTATGCGGTGAGCCCGTTTGGGCGGCAGGATTACTCCAAGGTCAGCCTCAAGTAACCCTGCCCACAAGGAATTGTTCAAGCCTGGCCGGGCTACATCCACCCACACTCCGCCATCGACAACGGCTCCCCATCGCCAACGATGAAGTGGTCGAGCACCCGCACGTCGATCAGCTCCAGGGCCTCCTGGAGCCGCTCGGTGAGCACCCGGTCGGCCTGGCTGGGCTCGGTGTTGCCGGAGGGGTGGTTGTGGCACAGGATCAACGCAGCGGCGTTGTGGGCCAGGGCGCGCTTGACCACCTGCCGGGGATGGACACTGGCGCTGTCGATAGAACCGCGGAACAGCGCCTCGAAGGTCAGCACCTGATGCTTGGAATTGAGAAACAGGCAACCGAACACCTCGTGGGGTTCGTGGCGCAGCATGGACTTCAGGTATTCACGCACCGCGAACGGGCTTTCCAGCATGGTCTTTTCCCGCGCCCGTTCAGCCAAATGCCGTCGACTCATTTCCTGAGCCGCCTGCAGTTGGGCAAACTTCGCCGGCCCGAGCCCCATGTGATTGCTGAACGTGATCTGATCCGCCTCAAGCAGCGCGCGCAGGCTGCCAAATTGAATCAACAGTTGTCGCGCCAGATCCACCGCGCTTTTGCCGGACACGCCGGTGCGTAGAAAAATCGCCAGCAGCTCGGCGTCCGAAAGACTCCCCGCCCCCAGCGTCAATAACCTCTCCCGCGGCCGCTCGGCCGCGGGCCAATCGCGAATACTCATGGCATCTCCCTGATTGTGGGCGCCGCTGTTCCGTAGCGGTCGCTGTGATATCGTAGCCCATCTTTTTTGCAGGCGATTTGCACCCTGGCAGCTGCTGCCAAGGGGTTCGCCTTGCACTGACCACTGAAATCGAAAGGCAGGCCTATGCAGCGGCTGTATCGGAAACGCATCGTTCTGGGCGTCGGCGGCGGCATTGCCGCCTACAAGAGCGCCGAGCTGGTTCGCCGACTCATCGACCAGGGCGCGGAAGTACGGGTCGTCATGACCCGTGGCGGCAGCGAGTTCATTACCCCGCTGACCATGCAGGCTTTGTCCGGGCACCCGGTCCACCTGGATTTACTCGATCCGGCGGCCGAAGCCGCCATGGGCCATATCGAGCTGGCCAAGTGGGCCGACCTGGTGCTGATCGCCCCGGCCACGGCCGACCTGATCGCCCGTCTGGCCCAAGGCATCGCCGACGACCTGCTGACCACCCTGGTGCTCGCCACCGACGCCGTGGTCGCCGTCGCACCGGCCATGAACCAGGCCATGTGGCGCGACCCGGCCACCCAGGCCAACCTGCAATTGCTGGAAAGCCGCGCCCTGAAAGTCTTCGGCCCGGCCTCCGGCAGCCAGGCCTGCGGCGATGTCGGCATGGGGCGCATGCTCGAAGCCACGGACCTGGCCCAGTGCGCCGCCGACTGCTTCCAGCGCCAGGCCCTGACCGGCAAGCACGTGCTGATCACCGCCGGGCCGACCCAGGAAAACATCGACCCGGTGCGCTACATCACCAACCACAGCTCTGGGAAAATGGGCTTCGCCCTGGCCGAAGCCGCCGTGGAAGCCGGCGCCCGGGTGACGCTGATCACCGGCCCGGTGCACTTGCCGACCCCGGATCGGGTCACGCGCATCGACGTGGTCAGTGCCCGGGACATGCTCGCGGCCTGTGAAGCGGCCATCCCCTGCGACCTGTTCATCGCCTCGGCTGCGGTAGCGGACTACCGCCCCGAAGTCGTTGCCCCGCAAAAATTGAAGAAAGACCCTACAAGCGGTGACGGCCTGCTACTACAAATGGTGCGCAACCCGGACATCCTGGCCAGCATCGCCACCCGCCCCGACCGTCCGTTCAGTGTCGGCTTCGCCGCCGAGACCGAACACCTGCTCGACTACGCCGCCCGCAAGCTCAAGGACAAGAACCTCGACTTGATCGTCGCCAACGACGTCGCCAACCCGAGCATCGGCTTCAACAGCGAAGAAAACGCCTGCAGCGTGATCGACCGCCAGTTGCACGCCACGCTTTTCGCCCAGACCAGCAAGAGCAAGATTGCCCGCCAGCTGATCACTTTTATCGCCGAACGTCTGAACCAGGTTTAATGTCATGCACGCCCTACAAGCCAAGATCCTCGACCCACGCATCGGTAGCGAATTCCCGCTGCCGCAATACGCCACACCGGGCTCCGCCGGCCTCGACCTGCGGGCGATGCTCAAGCAGGACACGATCCTGGAACCAGGCCAGACCCTGCTGATTCCTACCGGCCTGTCGGTGTACATCGGCGACCCGGGCCTGGCCGCGCTGATCCTGCCGCGCTCGGGCCTGGGCCACAAGCACGGCATCGTGCTGGGCAACCTTGTGGGCCTGATCGATTCCGACTACCAGGGCGAATTGATGGTGTCGTGCTGGAACCGCGGCCAAACGGCCTTCAACATTGCCGTGGGCGAGCGCATCGCGCAGTTGGTCCTGGTGCCAGTGGTCCAGGCCCACTTCGAACTGGTCGAGGAATTCGACGAGAGCCAGCGCGGCGCCGGTGGTTTCGGGCATTCCGGCAGCCATTGACCGCGCGGTTCCGGGCCGGGCGTCCTGCCCGGCCCGTTTGTTAAGCTTCTGTTTCAGGACAAAAAATGCGCAATGGCTTTCTGCTAGGTTTCCCATCCGGAATCAATGTATTAGGCGAGCGAGGCCGGGGTAACGCTGTCTCATGGCAATTTCCCACCACGAACTCTCTGTCAAAAACGCCGTCATACCCTTCAGCTTGAGCCTGCCGACGCCCCGTGTCGGCCTGTCCAGTCACTTTCCTGATAGAGCGCCCCGCCCATGAACACCCCAGCCGCAATCGCCCCGATCTTCCCTGACAGCATTTTCCGCGCCTACGACATCCGTGGCGTGGTACCGGAAACCCTCACCGCCGAAACCGCCTACTGGATCGGCCGCGCCATCGGCTCCCAGAGCCTGGCCCAGGGCGAACCGAACGTGTCCGTCGGCCGTGATGGCCGTTTGTCGGGCCCTGAGCTGGTCGAACAATTGATCAAAGGCGTTGCCGACAGCGGCTGCCACGTCAGCGACGTGGGCCTGGTGCCGACCCCGGCGCTGTACTACGCCGCCAACGTGCTGGCCGGCAAATCCGGGGTGATGCTCACCGGCAGCCACAACCCGTCGAACTACAACGGCTTCAAGATCGTCATCGCCGGCGACACCCTCGCCAACGAGCAGATCCAGGCCCTGCACACCCGCCTCAAGACCAACGACCTGAGCAGCGGCCAGGGCAGCGTGACCAAGGTCGACATCCTCGATCGCTACAACGACGAGATCGTCAAGGACGTGAAGCTCGCCCGACGCCTGAAAGTGGTGGTCGATTGCGGCAACGGCGCGGCCGGCGTGATCGCCCCGCAGCTGATCGAAGCCCTGAACTGTGAAGTCATCCCGTTGTTCTGCGACGTGGACGGCAACTTCCCTAATCACCACCCGGACCCGGGCAAGCTGGAAAACCTGCAAGACCTGATCGCCAAGGTCAAGGAAACCAACGCCGACCTGGGCCTGGCCTTCGACGGCGACGGCGACCGCGTCGGCGTGGTGACCAATACCGGCAGCGTGGTGTTCCCCGACCGCCTGCTGATGTTGTTCGCCCGTGACGTGGTGGCGCGCAATCCGAACGCCGAAATCATCTTCGACGTGAAATGCACCCGTCGCCTGGTGCCGCTGATCAAGGAATATGGCGGTCGCCCGCTGATGTGGAAAACCGGCCATTCGTTGATCAAGAAGAAAATGAAACAGAGCGGCGCCCTGCTGGCCGGTGAAATGAGCGGCCACATCTTCTTCAAGGAGCGCTGGTTCGGTTTCGACGACGGTATCTACAGCGCCGCACGCCTGCTGGAGATCCTCAGCAAGGAGAAATCCACGGCCGAAGAGCTGTTCGCAACCTTCCCGAACGATATTTCTACGCCGGAAATCAATATCCATGTGACCGAAGAGAGCAAATTCAGCATCATTGATGCACTGCACGACGCCCAGTGGGGCGAAGGCGCCGAACTGACCACCATCGACGGTGTGCGGGTCGACTACCCACAAGGCTGGGGCCTGGTCCGCGCGTCCAACACCACCCCGGTGCTGGTGCTGCGCTTCGAGGCCGACAACGAGGCCGAACTGCAGCGCATCAAGGACGTGTTCCACACCCAACTCAAACGTGTTGCACCTGATCTCCAACTACCGTTTTGATTTTTTGAAGCACTACCGGAGCCCTGAATGACCCTCGAACGCGAAGCCGCCGCCAACACCGCCAAGGTCCTGTCCGAAGCGTTGCCTTATATCCGACGCTACGTCGGCAAGACCCTGGTGATCAAATACGGCGGCAACGCGATGGAAAGCGAGGAGCTGAAAACCGGCTTCGCCCGCGACATCGTGCTGATGAAGGCCGTGGGCATCAACCCGGTGGTGGTCCACGGCGGCGGCCCGCAAATCGGCGATCTGCTCAAGCGCCTGTCGATCGAGAGCCACTTCATCGACGGCATGCGCGTGACCGATGCGCAGACCATGGATGTGGTGGAAATGGTCCTCGGCGGCCAGGTCAACAAGGACATCGTCAACCTGATCAACCGCCATGGCGGCAGCGCCATTGGCCTGACGGGCAAGGACGCCGAGCTGATCCGGGCGAAGAAACTCACCGTCACTCGCCAGACCCCGGAGATGACCCAGCCGGAAATCATCGACATCGGTCACGTGGGCGAAGTGGTCGGCATCAACACCGACCTGCTGAACCTGCTGGTCAAGGGCGACTTCATCCCGGTCATCGCGCCCATCGGCGTGGGCGCCAACGGTGAGTCGTACAACATCAACGCCGACCTGGTGGCGGGCAAGGTTGCCGAGGCGCTGAAAGCTGAAAAGCTGATGCTGCTGACCAACATCGCCGGCCTGATGGACAAGACCGGCAAGGTCCTGACCGGACTGTCCACCCAACAGGTCGATGACCTGATCGCCGACGGCACCATCTACGGCGGCATGCTGCCAAAGATTCGTTGCGCGCTGGAAGCGGTACAGGGCGGCGTCGGCAGCTCGCTGATCATCGACGGCCGCGTGCCGAATGCGATCCTGCTGGAGATCTTCACCGATACCGGCGTGGGTACCTTGATCAGTAATCGCAAGCGTCCGTAAGCGACACCGGTAAAAAAAGACCCCGCTCAACCTGGTTGAGCGGGGTCTTTTTTTACGCCACTTTTTCAGAGGGTGCTTTTGTGGCGAGGGAGCTTGCTCCCGCTGGGCTGCGCAGCGGTCCCAACATTTTTGCGATCGCTGCGCAATCGAGCGGGAGCAAGCTCCCTCGCCACAAGATCAAAATCAGGAACCATTTCAGACGCCGAACTGCGCCCGATAAGCCTCAACCGCCGGCAAATGCTGCTTGAGTTGCGGATCGTCGGCCAAAAACTCCAGCACCTGGTTCAGCGACACAATGCTGATTACCGGAATGCCAAAGTCGCGCTCCACTTCCTGGATCGCCGACAGCTCACCGTTGCCGCGCTCCTGGCGGTTCAGGGCGATCAGCACGCCGGCAGCCTTGGCGCCTTCCTGGGAACCGATGATCTGCATCACTTCGCGAATGGCGGTGCCTGCGGTGATGACGTCGTCGATGATCAATACTTCGCCGGTCAGCGGCGCGCCCACCAGGCTGCCGCCTTCACCGTGGGCCTTGGCTTCCTTGCGGTTGAAACACCAGGGCAGGTCGCGGCCGTGGTGTTCGGCCAGGGCGACGGCGGTGGTGGCGGCCAGGGGGATGCCTTTGTAGGCCGGGCCGAACAGCACGTCGAACGGGATGCCGCTCTCGACGATGGCTGCCGCGTAGAAACGCCCCAACTGCGCCAGGGCGGTTCCGCTGTTGAACAGGCCCGCATTGAAGAAGTACGGGCTGGTGCGCCCGGACTTGAGGGTGAATTCACCGAAGCGCAAAACCCCGCGATCGATGGCAAAGCGAATGAAATCGCGCTGATACGCCTGCATGAAAAAAGCCTCAAATACCGCGGATTTAGCTAAATAGGTACACGGCGTGTATCATACACGCACGTGATTTTTGGGGCCATTTATGCGGATCATCAGTGTGAACGTCAATGGTATTCAGGCTGCAGTCGAGCGTGGTTTGCTCAGTTGGCTGCAAGCACAGAATGCCGACGTCATCTGCCTGCAGGACACCCGCGCCTCCGCCTTTGAACTGGACGATGCAGCCTTCCAACTGGATGGTTACTTCCTTTATGCCTGCGATGCCGAAGTCCCCGCCCAGGGTGGCGTGGCTTTGTACTCGCGGCTGCAACCGAAGGCTGTCATCAACGGTCTCGGTTTCGAGACGGCGGACCGCTACGGGCGCTACCTGCAAGCCGATTTCGACAAGGTCAGCATCGCGACCTTACTGCTCCCTTCGGGGCAAAACGGCGATGAAGATTTGAATCAGAAATTCAAGTTGATGGACGACTTCGCCCGTTACCTGGATAAACAGCGGCGCAAACGTCGCGAGTACATCTATTGTGGCTCGCTGTACGTGGCGCAACAGAAGCTGGATATCAAGAACTGGCGCGACAGCCAGCAATCTCCTGGTTTCCTGGCGCCGGAACGGGCCTGGATGGACGAGATCATTGGCAACATGGGGTATGTCGACGCGCTGCGTGAAGTCAGCCGCGAGGGCGACCAATACAGCTGGTGGCCGGACAACGAACAGGCCGAAATGCTCAACCTCGGTTGGCGTTTCGACTACCAGTTGCTGACGCCTGGGCTGCGCCGCTTCGTACGCAGCGCCCGCCTGCCGCGCCAGCCACGGTTCTCACAGCACGCGCCGCTGATCGTGGATTACGACTGGACGC
This sequence comes from Pseudomonas sp. FSO-7, assembly GCF_059579345.1. Taxonomy (NCBI): domain Bacteria; kingdom Pseudomonadati; phylum Pseudomonadota; class Gammaproteobacteria; order Pseudomonadales; family Pseudomonadaceae; genus Pseudomonas; species Pseudomonas sp. FSO-7. Next base: position 6,407,010 of record NZ_CM184193.1, read on the forward strand.
TGACGATCTGAGTGTCGTTTCGCAGCCACAAAAAAACCGACAGCCGTGTCGGTTTTTTTGTGGACACCCATTTCTACTGTGGGAGCGAGCTTGCTCGCGATGGTGGTGGGTCAGCCAACATTTATGTTGAATGATGAACCGCTATCGCGAGCAGGCTCGCTCCCACAGGGACAGGCGTTTACTGATCGTTATTTGACCAACCGCCAGGTGAACGGATACCGATACGGCAGCCCTTCATTGGCCTTCACGCCGCCAATGATGGTCAACACCAGCGCACCGATGGCCACCAGGCCGAACAGGAAGAAGCCAATCACCACGATCATCAGCAGCAGGCTGATCGCCGAAGCAATCGCCACGGTGATCTGGAAGTTCAACGCTTCCTTGCCCTGGGCATCGATGAACGGGTCGGATTCACGCTTGAGCTGCCAGAGCACCAACGGCCCGATCAGCGTGCCAAACGGAATCCAGATCCCCAACAAGGCGGACAGGTGACAGAACATTGCCCATTGACGCGCCTCTTTGCTCGGCTGGGGCAGCAGGATTTGTTCATCACTCATGACGCTCTCCTTGTTGTCTTGAAGCGGGAATCGATCAGTCAGCCAACGCGGCCTTTTGCAATTCGAAGATCTCGTTCATGCCTTTCTTCGCCAACTCCAGCATAGCGTTCAAATCTTCAGGCTGGAACGGCGCGCCCTCGGCGGTGCCCTGGACTTCGATGAAACCGCCGGCGCTGGTCATGACCACGTTCAGGTCGGTCTCGGCGGCGGAGTCTTCCAGGTAATCCAGGTCCAGCACCGGCTCGCCCTGGTACATGCCCACGGACACGGCGGCGATCATTTGCTTGAGCGGGTCGCCGCCCTTGAGGCCGCCGCGCTTCTTGATCACTTTCAAGGCATCGACCAGCGCAACCATGGCTCCGGTGATGGAGGCCGTACGCGTGCCGCCGTCGGCCTGGATCACGTCGCAGTCCACATACAGCGTCACGTCACCCAGCTTGGACATGTCCAGTGCGGCGCGCAGCGAACGGCCGATCAGGCGCTGGATTTCCAGGGTACGACCGCCCTGCTTGCCACGGCTGGCCTCACGCTGGTTCCGCTCACCGGTGGCACGCGGCAGCATGCCGTATTCGGCGGTCAACCAGCCCTGGCCCTGGCCCTTGAGAAACCGTGGCACGCCGTTTTCGACGCTGACGGTGCAGATGACCTTGGTATCACCGAATTCGACCAGTACAGATCCCTCGGCGTGTTTGGTGTAGTTGCGGGTAATGCGGATCGAGCGAAGCTGATCGGCAGCGCGACCACTTGGACGTTTCATAGGGAACACCTGTACAGAGGACGGAAAACTGCCGGACATTATAGAGCCGTGGGCCGCCAGAGGGCAGTTTAAAAAACTGACGCGCCAGGTGAGCGCGCTCAAAGACCCGACCGACGGGCTGCAGCGCTTTGTTGCCGGAGCTGTTTGGGCGCTTGCGTCCCACTGCGCTACAATCCTGCGCCTTTGCTGCCCTCGGGCTTTTATCTACAGATCCCAGGCCCACGACCACCGTCGTGCCGGCCTGCATTGCGAGGAACCTCCATGGTGCACAGCATGACCGCCTTCGCCCGCGTCGAAAAAGCCGGGGCCCAAGGCACGCTGAGCTGGGAACTGCGCTCGGTCAACAGCCGTTACCTGGAGCCGCACCTGCGCCTGCCCGAGTCCTTCCGCGACCTGGAAGGCGGCGTGCGCGAAGCGCTGCGTCAGGGCTTGTCTCGGGGCAAGCTGGAATGCACCCTGCGTTTCACCGAAGAAAGCACCGGCAAAGCCCTGCAAGTGGACCGCGAGCGCGCCGCGCAATTGGTCGCCGCGGCCGAAACCGTCGCCAGCCTGATCAAGCATCCCGCGGCCCTGAACCCGCTGGAAGTCCTGGCCTGGCCCGGCGTGCTGGTGGGTGACGCGAGCGACCCGCAGGCGCTGAACGCCGAGGCGCTGGCGCTGTTCAACCAAGGCTTGCAAGAACTCAAGGCCGGTCGCGAGCGTGAAGGCGCGGAGCTGGCCCGGCTGATCAACGAGCGCCTGAGCGCCATCGAAGAAGACGTCAGTACCCTGCGCGAGCTGGTCCCACAGATGCTCGCCACCCAGCGCCAGAAAGTCCTCGACCGCTTCAGCGACATGAAGGCCGAGCTGGACCCGCAGCGCCTGGAACAGGAAATGGTCATGCTCGCGCAAAAAAGCGACGTGGCCGAAGAACTGGATCGCCTGAGCACCCACATCATCGAAGTTCGCCGGGTGCTCAAGTCCGGCGGTGCGGCCGGTCGCCGCCTGGACTTCCTGATGCAGGAGCTCAACCGCGAAGCCAATACACTGGGCTCCAAAGCCTTCGACCCGCGCAGTACCCAGGCAGCGGTCAACCTCAAGGTGTTGATCGAGCAGATGCGCGAACAAGTGCAGAACATTGAGTAAGGCTCACGACATGACCCACAGCACCGGCACTCTCTACATCATTTCCGCGCCCTCGGGCGCCGGCAAGACCAGCCTGGTCAAGGCGTTGATCGACGCCGAACCGCAGATCCGCGTCTCGGTCTCGCACACCACCCGCGCCATGCGCCCGGGCGAAGTCAACGGCGTGAACTATCACTTCGTCGACCGCGAAGAATTCGTGAGGATGGCCGAGCACGGCGACTTCCTGGAGCGTGCCGAAGTCTTCGGCAACCTCTACGGCACCTCGCAAAGCTACTTGCAGCAGACCCTCGACGAAGGCCATGACCTGATCCTGGAAATCGACTGGCAAGGCGCCGAGCAGGTGCGCAAGCTGATGCCCCAGGCCCGCTCGATCTTCATCCTGCCGCCGAGCCAGCAGGCGTTGCGCCAGCGCCTGACCAACCGTGGCCAGGACAGCGACGAGATCATCGAGGGCCGGATGCGCGAAGCGGTCAGCGAAATGAGCCACTACGTCGACTACGATTACCTGATCATCAACGACGATTTCGCCCATGCGCTGGACGACCTGAAGGCGATTTTCCGCGCAAGCCAGCTGCAACAGAAACGCCAACAGCAACGTTTCGGTAAATTATTGGCCGAATTGTTGGGCTGATCAGCCCTTCCCAAAACCGCTGCGACGGCTTTACATTGGTAGTCGCAGCGCGCCGAGGGGTTTGGTTAAAAAATCAGCGCTTCCCTAAACGCTGGTGTTTTTTTAAACTGTCGAGTCCGCTCGCCCAACCGGGCAGCGCGCATATTGCATTCGCTCCGAGGAATACCATGGCCCGCGTAACCGTTGAAGACTGCCTAGAACACGTGGAAAACCGCTTTGAGCTGGTCATGCTCTCTACCAAGCGTGCCCGTCAACTGGCCACCGGCGGCAAAGAGCCATTGGTCCAGTGGGAAAACGACAAGCCTACCGTGGTAGCGCTGCGTGAAATCGCCGAAGGCCTGATGAGCTACGAGTTCATCGCCAACGCTGAGATCGTCGAAGACGAACCGCTGTTCGCAGCGTTCGAGGACGAGTCCAACGAGGCGGTCTAAGCCTATGCCTGGTCGACGTAGCACGGCGCGGGGTCACAGCAAACGGCAGGAGTCATCATCATGCCGAGCATAGACGCCCTCGCCGATCGCTTATCGGCCTACCTCGGCACGGACCAGGTCAACCTGGTCCGCCGAGCCTATTTCTACGCCGAACAAGCCCACGACGGCCAGCGCCGCCGCAGCGGCGAGGCGTACGTCACGCACCCGCTTGCCGTGGCGAATATTCTTGCCGACATGCACATGGACCATCAAAGCCTGATGGCGGCGATGCTGCATGACGTGATCGAAGACACCGGCATTGCCAAGGAAGCGCTGCAAGCGCAGTTCGGCGAAACCGTGGCCGAACTGGTCGACGGGGTCAGCAAACTGACCCAGATGAACTTCGAGACCAAGGCCGAGGCCCAGGCCGAAAACTTCCAGAAAATGGCCATGGCCATGGCCCGCGACATCCGCGTGATCCTGGTCAAGCTCGCCGACCGCCTGCACAACATGCGCACCCTGGAAGTGCTGTCCGGCGAAAAACGCCGGCGCATCGCCAAGGAAACCCTGGAAATCTACGCCCCCATCGCCAATCGCCTGGGCATGCACGCGATCCGCATCGAGTTCGAAGACCTGGGCTTCAAGGCCATGCACCCGATGCGTTCGGCGCGGATCAACCAGGCCGTCAAGCGCGCCCGGGGCAACCGCAAGGAAATCGTCAACAAGATCGAAGAGTCCCTGAGCCACTGCCTGGCCATCGACGGCATCGAAGGCGAAGTCAGCGGGCGACAGAAACACCTCTACGGCATCTACAAGAAAATGCGCGGCAAGCGTCGGGCCTTCAACGAGATCATGGACGTCTACGCGTTCCGGATCATCGTCGACAAGGTCGACACTTGCTACCGCGTGCTGGGGGCTGTACATAATTTGTACAAACCGTTGCCGGGGCGCTTCAAGGATTACATCGCGATCCCCAAGGCCAACGGCTACCAGTCGCTGCACACCACGCTGTTCGGCATGCACGGCGTGCCAATCGAAATCCAGATCCGCACCCGCGAAATGGAAGAGATGGCCAACAACGGCATCGCCGCCCACTGGCTCTACAAATCCAGCGGCGACGAACAACCCAAGAGCACCCACGCCCGCGCCCGGCAGTGGGTCAAGGGTGTGCTGGAAATGCAGCAGCGCGCCGGCAATTCCCTGGAATTCATCGAGAGCGTGAAGATCGATCTGTTCCCGGACGAGGTCTACGTCTTCACGCCCAAGGGTCGGATCATGGAGCTGCCCAAAGGCTCCACGGCCGTGGACTTCGCCTATGCGGTGCACACCGACGTCGGCAACAGCTGCATCGCCTGTCGCATCAACCGTCGCCTGGCACCGTTGTCCGAGCCGCTGCAAAGCGGTTCCACGGTGGAAATCGTCAGTGCCCCCGGCGCACGGCCCAACCCGGCGTGGCTCAACTTCGTGGTCACTGGCAAGGCCCGCACGCACATCCGCCATGCCTTGAAGCTGCAACGCCGCTCCGAGTCCATCAGCCTCGGCGAACGCCTGTTGAACAAGGTCCTGAACGGCTTCGACAGTTCCCTGGACAAGATTCCGGGCGAGCGCGTGCAAGTGATGCTCCATGAGTACCGTCTCGAATTGATCGAAGACCTGCTCGAAGACATCGGCCTGGGCAATCGCATGGCCTATGTCGTCGCCCGCCGCCTGCTCGGCGAAGGCGAACAACTGCCAAGCCCCGAAGGTCCGCTGGCGATTCGCGGCACCGAAGGCCTGGTGCTCAGCTATGCCAAGTGTTGCACGCCGATCCCGGGCGACCCGATTGTCGGCCACCTGTCCGCCGGCAAGGGGATGGTGGTGCACCTGGACAACTGCCGCAACATCAGCGAAATCCGCCACAACCCGGAAAAATGCATCCAGCTCTCCTGGGCCAAGGATGTCACCGGCGAATTCAATGTCGAGCTGCGGGTCGAGCTGGAGCACCAGCGCGGCCTGATCGCCCTGCTGGCCAGCAGCGTCAACGCCGCCGACGGCAATATCGAAAAAATCAGCATGGACGAGCGCGATGGTCGCATCAGCGTCGTTCAATTGGTGGTCAGCGTGCACGACCGTGTGCACCTGGCCCGCGTAATCAAGAAACTGCGCGCCCTGACCGGCGTTATCCGCATCACCCGCATGCGCGCATAGCGCCCCAATAGCCCTATTCCTTACAAGGAGTCATCAATGACCAAGACCGTTATCACCAGCGACAAGGCCCCAGCCGCCATCGGCACCTATTCCCAGGCGATCAAGGCCGGCAACACCGTGTACATGTCGGGCCAGATCCCGCTGGACCCGAAAACCATGGAACTGGTGGAAGGCTTCGAAGCCCAGACCGTGCAGGTGTTCGAAAACCTCAAGGCCGTGGCCGAGGCCGCCGGTGGTTCCTTCAAGGACATCGTCAAGCTGAACATCTTCCTCACCGACCTGAGCCACTTCGCCAAGGTCAACGAGATCATGGGCAAGTACTTCGACCAGCCTTACCCTGCCCGCGCCGCCATTGGCGTAGCGGCCCTGCCAAAGGGCGCGCAGGTTGAGATGGATGCCATCCTGGTCATCGAGTAATAAGGTCGGCGCAGCCTCCCCCGCTGCGCCGTTTTCGTCTTGAAAGGATTCCACCATGCGCAAAGCGCTTGCTTTCTCGCTGCTCGCCCTCTTTCTGGGCGGTTGCGCCAGCGACCCTGCCGACCGTGACATCAGCGGCACCTGGATCAACCAGGCGGCCATCGACGCTGCCGCCAAGGGCGGCCCGCTGCGCGAAGCGCTGCAAGGCTACGGCCCCAACCTGGAATGGGACGTCAACACCCGGGCCGGCCAGGCGCGCTACACCAACGGCTTTGAAAACGTCGAAGGCAAATTGCTGGGCGAAGAAGACGGCGCCTGGAAAGTCGATTTCTACGGCAGCTCCGCCAGCGAACTCAAGCGCGACGGCGACCAGCTGAGCCAAGCCGCCACCGAGAACGAGCCGCAGCAGGTATTCGACCGCGCGCAAGTGCAGGTACCGGAGGGCGCACCCATCGGCGCCAGTTTCGAACGCGCGCTGTATGCCGCCTACCTGGGCGGCACCTGGAAAATCGCCGAAGGTCCCGGCCAGGGCGCCACCGTGCAATTCCAGCCTGACGGCCAGGTCAGCGGCTTGCCTGGCGCCGATCGCTACGCCTTGTGCCTGGCTGGCGGCTGCGCCTCCATGAGCGATGGCAACGACAACATCTGGCTACAGCAGAACGGCCTGGGCAACACCTGGATCTTTGCCCGCGATGGCAAGAAGCTGGAAATCTTCCAGACCATCAACGCGTCGCTGGCCGATGAAATACCTTCGTTCACGCCGGGCAACCGGCAGTGGGTGCTGGAAAAGCAGTAACCCGCTCCAAGCAACAGCAAAGATCCCCTGTGGGAGCGAGCTTGCTCGCGATAGCGTCCTTCCAGCCAACCAAGATGTCGGATGTGATGGCCTCATCGCGAGCAAGCTCGCTCCCACAGTAGTATGCGGGGTACAGGAATCAGCAGCGCTCCTCCAGAATCGCCGCATACCCCTCGCGAAAACTCGGATACCGCGGCGTCCAGCCCAGCGCTTTTGCCCGGGCATTGCTGCAACGCTTGCTGCCGGCGCGACGCACGCTGGCATCTTCGGCCCACTCGGTCACGCCCATGAATTCCCGCAACCAGCCCACCACCTCGGCCAGCGGCGCAGGGGCGTCGTCGACGCCGATGTAGCAGTCATCCAGTGCCTTGCCCTGGCGATCAGCCTCCAGCAGAAACGCCAGCAAGCCGGCGGCATCGTCGGCGTGAATGCGATTGGCGTACAGCGGCGGGTCGATCACCACGCGATAACCTTGGCGCACCTGACTCAGCAACCACTCCCGACCCGGCCCGTAGATGCCGGTCAGGCGCACGCGGCTGGCCGGGATGCCACTGTCCAGGGCCACTTGCTCGGCTTCGAGCATCAGCCGACCGGAATACCCGCCGGCCACGGTGGGCGAGGTTTCATCCACCCATTCGCCCTGCTGCTGCCCATAAACACTGCTGCTGGACACAAACAGCAGGCGCTTGGGCCGCTGCCCGTGTTGCTCCAACCAGCCCAACACATGCTGCAACCCTTCGACATAAGCCGCGCGATAGCCCGCTTCGTCATGCTCGGTGGCAGCGGCGCTGTACACCAGGTAGTCCAGCGGGCCGGTGGGCCAAGCGACGGGACATTGCTCGCTGAACAAATCCCCCGCGACCCCGATAACCCCAGCCGGCAGATGCGAAACCGTGCGGCGCAGGCCGTAGACCTGCCATTGTTCGGCCACTAACTGGCTGGCCAGGCGGCCGCCGATATCACCGCAGCCGGCGATCAAAACAGAAGGCGCGGACATCAAGAACTCCTCTGGCAAAGCCGCAGACTAGCCTCCGTGGGGGACGAGCGGCTAGCCATGGGACAAAAAAAGTAACTGTATTACTTTTGTTAACAAGAATTACTTGCAATAATGCTCGCCACTTTTGTTCTCGGCCCCACGAGGCCTGGAAGAACACCTACCTTCTTTTTTTCTCAGGTCCGGCCAGCATGAAACGCTCTCTATCCCCCGCTTCGCCAACCAATCGACCTCGTGCCTGGAGCACGGTAGCCGCCCTGCTGTTCAGCCTGCTGCTGGCACCTGCCGCCGCGTTCGCTGATGCGCAGACGCCCACCACGCCCCCAGCCACAACCCCGGCCGCCCAGGCACCGGCAGACCCGGCCGCTCCCGTTGCGACGCCGGTAGCCACCGATGCGCCCCAAGCCGTCGAGGCCCAGGCACCTGAAGCACTCGAAGCCGACAACTCCCTGGGCATGGCCCACGACCTGTCGCCATGGGGCATGTACAAGAACGCCGACATCATCGTGAAAATCGTGATGATCGGCCTGGCCATCGCCTCGATCATCACCTGGACTATCTGGATTGCCAAAGGCTTCGAGCTGTTGGGTGCCAAGCGTCGCCTGCGCGGTGAAATCGCCGCCCTGAAAAAAGCCGCCACCCTCAAGGAAGCCAGCGCCACCGCCGCGAAGGAAGGCACCCTCGCCAACCTGCTGGTGCATGACGCACTCGAAGAGATGCGCCTGTCGGCCAACAGCCGCGAGAAGGAAGGCATCAAGGAACGCGTGAGTTTCCGCCTGGAGCGCCTGGTTGCCGCCTGCGGTCGCAACATGAGCAGTGGCACCGGCGTGCTCGCCACCATCGGTTCCACGGCCCCCTTCGTCGGCCTGTTCGGCACCGTGTGGGGCATCATGAACAGCTTCATCGGCATCGCCAAGACCCAGACCACCAACCTCGCCGTCGTCGCGCCCGGCATCGCCGAAGCCCTGCTGGCGACGGCACTGGGCCTGGTCGCGGCCATTCCAGCCGTGGTGATCTACAACGTCTTCGCCCGCTCCATTGCCGGCTACAAGGCTCAGGTCTCCGACGCTTCGGCTGAAGTCCTGCTGCTGGTCAGCCGTGACCTCGACCACCTGCCGACCGAGCGCAGCTCGCAACCGCACATGGTGAAAGTGGGGTAATCGGCCATGGGCCTGCATTTGAAAGAAGGCGCAGACGACGATCTGGCCGAAAACCACGAAATCAACGTCACGCCGTTCATCGACGTGATGCTGGTGCTGTTGATCATCTTCATGGTGGCGGCACCGCTGGCCACCGTGGACATCAAGGTTGACCTGCCGGCGTCGACGGCCAAGCCTTCGCCGCGGCCGGAAAAACCGGTGTTCCTCAGCGTCAAGGCCGACCAACGCCTGTTCCTGGGTGAAGACGAGGTCAAGGTCGACACCCTCGGCGCGACCCTCGACGCCAAGACCCAAGGCAAGAAAGACACGACGATCTTCTTCCAGGCCGATAAAGGCGTGGACTATGGCGACCTGATGAGCGTGATGGACACGCTGCGAAGCGCCGGCTACCTGAAGGTCGGCCTGGTCGGACTCGAGACGGCGCGGCAGAAATGATCACGACGCGCCAAAAGCTGACGCGTTACAGCGGTAGCCTGGTGGTCGTGCTGGGCGTGCATGCGCTCGCCATCGCCCTGGCGCTGAACTGGACCTCGCGCGCGCCCATCGAATTGCCGCCCCAGGCGATGATGGTCGAGCTGGCGCCAGTGCCTGCCCCGCCACCGCCGGCACCGCCAAAAGTCGTCACACCGCCGCAACCGCCCGAGCCGGTGGAAGAGCTGCCGCTGCCCAAGCTTGCCGAAGCGCCGAAGCCGGAAATCGCCGTGCCCAAGCCGGTCAAGCCCAAGCCCAAGCCTCAACCGCCCAAACCCAGGCCCGTGGTTGAGAAGAAGCCGGAGCCGCCGAAGGAAGAGCCGTCGGAGCAGAAACCGAGCGACACCCAGCCGACTCAGGCACCGACCGAGAAGTCCGCGCAACCGGCGCCTGGCCCGTCACCGGCACAAATGGCCGCCAAGGCCAATTGGCAGGGCACGCTGCTGGCGCACTTGGGCAAGTACAAGAAGTACCCGCCCAGGGCCCAGCAAATGAACAAGGAAGGCACCAACCGCCTGCGTTTCGTGGTGGATGCCGACGGCAACGTGCTGTCATTCGAATTGGTGGGCAGTTCCGGCACGGAGCTGCTGGACCGGGCCACCCTGGAAATGATCCGCCGCGCCCAACCGCTGCCCAAGCCGCCGGCGGAGCTGCTGACCAACGGCACCATCGAACTGACGGCACCGTTTGTGTACTCCATCGACAAGCGTCGGCGCTGACCAAACCTGACAGCCCGGTGTGGCTGGGTAAGTCCTGTGGCGAGGGAGCTTGCTCCCGCTGGGCCGCGAAGCGGCCCCGAACCGGTGAATGCGCGACATCAGGCAGATCGCATCAACCGCACTAGGGCCTGCTGCGCAGGCCAACGGGAGCAAGCTCCCTCGCCACAATGGGCACAACCGGCACAAAGGCATCGAAAGGTGCCTTTTTCATACCCGGCAACGACCCAACAGACATTCGACAGTGTCCCACCGCGCCCCCAGTCTGATAACGTGCGTCTATCGATTGCAGCCGGTATGCTTGGCTCGCAACTTCACGGACGCTCGCCATGACCCTCACAGAATTACGCTACATCGTGACCCTCGCCCAAGAGCAGCATTTCGGCCATGCGGCCGAGCGTTGCCACGTCAGCCAGCCGACGCTGTCGGTGGGTGTGAAAAAGCTTGAAGACGAACTCGGTGTGCTGATTTTCGAGCGCAGCAAAAGCGCCGTGCGCCTGACCCCGGTGGGCGAAGGCATCGTCGCCCAGGCACAGAAAGTCCTGGAGCAGGCCCAAGGCATCCGTGAACTGGCCCAGGCCGGCAAGAACCAACTGACCGCCCCGCTGAAAGTCGGCGCGATCTACACCGTCGGTCCGTACCTGTTCCCGCACCTGATTCCGCAACTGCACCGGGTCGCCCCGCAGATGCCGTTGTACATCGAAGAAAACTTCACCCACGTGCTGCGCGACAAACTGCGCAACGGTGAGCTGGACGCAATCATCATCGCCCTGCCGTTCAACGAGGCCGACGTCCTGACCCTGCCGCTCTACGACGAACCGTTCTACGTCCTGATGCCGGCCGAGCACCCCTGGACCCAGAAAAAAACCATCGACGCGGCCCTGCTCAACGACAAGAGCCTGCTGCTGCTCGGCGAAGGCCATTGCTTCCGCGACCAGGTGCTCGAGGCCTGCCCGACCCTGACCAAGGGCAGCGAAGGGGCCAAGCACACCACGGTGGAATCCAGCTCCCTGGAAACCATTCGCCACATGGTCGCTTCGGGCCTGGGCATTTCGATCCTGCCGTTGTCGGCGGTGGACAGCCATCATTACTCCCCCGGCGTGATCGAAGTCCGCCCGCTGACGCCACCCGTGCCGTTCCGCACCGTTGCCATCGCCTGGCGCGCCAGTTTCCCGCGGCCCAAGGCCATCGAAATCCTCGCCGACTCGATTCGCCTGTGTTCCGTGGCCAAGCCGCCTGCCGCCAAGTAAGCCGCTGCCATGACTGAGCTGTCGAAAGTGCCGGTCACGACACTCAAGGGTGTCGGTGAAGCCATGGCCGAGAAACTGGCCAAGGTCGGCCTGGAAAACCTCCAGGACCTGCTGTTTCACCTGCCGTTGCGCTATCAGGACCGCACCCGCGTGGTGCCCATCGGCCATCTGCGCCCGGGGCAGGATGCGGTGATCGAAGGCACCGTCAGCGGCGCCGACGTGGTCATGGGCCGCCGTCGCAGCCTGGTGGTGCGCCTGCAGGACGGCACCGGCGGGCTCAGCCTGCGCTTCTATCACTTCAGCAATGCGCAAAAGGAAGGCCTCAAGCGTGGCACCCGCGTGCGCTGCTACGGAGAGGCGCGGCCCGGGGCGTCGGGGCTGGAGATCTACCACCCGGAATACCGCAGCATTACCGGCGACGAACCGCCGCCGGTGGATGAAACCCTGACCCCGGTCTATCCGCTCACCGAAGGCCTGACCCAACAGCGCCTGCGCCAGCTCTGCCAGCAAACCCTGACGTTGCTCGGCCCCAGCAGCCTGCCCGACTGGCTGCCCACGGAACTGGCCCGGGATTATCAACTGGCGCCGTTGGCCGATGCGATCCGCTACCTGCACCACCCGCCCGCCGACGCCGATGTCGACGAACTCGCCCTCGGCCATCACTGGGCCCAGCACCGCCTGGCGTTCGAAGAACTGTTGACCCATCAACTGTCCCAGCAACGCCTGCGCGAAAGCCTGCGGTCCCTGCGCGCCCCGGCCATGCCCAAGGCCAGGGACCTGCCGACCCGCTACCTGGCCAACCTCGGCTTCACCCCCACGGGCGCCCAGCAACGGGTCGGCAACGAAATCGCCTACGACTTGAGCCAGCCCGAGCCCATGCTGCGGCTGATCCAGGGCGATGTCGGCGCCGGCAAGACCGTGGTCGCCGCCCTCGCCGCGCTGCAGGCCTTGGAGGCCGGTTATCAGGTGGCGCTGATGGCGCCCACCGAGATCCTCGCCGAACAGCATTTCATCACCTTCCAGCGCTGGCTCGAACCGCTGGGCATCGAAGTCGCCTGGCTGGCCGGCAAGCTCAAGGGCAAGAACCGCGCCGCCGCCCTGGCACAGATCGCCGAAGGCGCACCGATGGTGGTCGGCACCCATGCGCTGTTCCAGGACGAAGTACAGTTCAAGAACCTGGCCCTGGTGATCATCGACGAGCAGCACCGCTTCGGCGTGCAACAGCGCCTGGCCCTGCGGCAGAAAGGCGTCGGCGGGCGGATGTGCCCTCATCAACTGATCATGACCGCCACGCCGATCCCGCGGACTCTGGCAATGAGCGCCTACGCCGACCTCGACACCTCGGTCCTCGACGAGTTGCCCCCCGGTCGCACACCGGTCAATACCGTGCTGGTCACCGATACCCGACGGGTGGAAGTGATCGAGCGCGTGCGCAGCGCCTGTGCCGAAGGGCGGCAGGCCTATTGGGTGTGTACGTTGATCGAAGAGTCGGAGGAGCTGACCTGCCAGGCGGCCGAAACCACCTTTGAGGACCTCACCGCCGCCCTCGGCGAGTTGAAGGTCGGGTTGATCCACGGCCGCATGAAACCCGCCGAGAAAGCCGCGGTGATGGCTGAATTCAAGGCCGGAGCCCTGCAACTGCTGGTCGCCACCACGGTAATCGAAGTGGGCGTCGACGTGCCCAATGCCAGCCTGATGATCATCGAAAACCCCGAGCGCCTGGGCCTGGCGCAGTTGCACCAGTTGCGCGGCCGGGTGGGCCGGGGCAGCGCCGCCAGTCATTGCGTCTTGCTCTATCACCCACCGCTGTCGCAGATCGGCCGCCAACGACTGGGGATCATGCGCGAAACCAACGACGGTTTCGTCATCGCCGAAAAAGACCTCGAATTGCGCGGCCCCGGTGAAATGCTCGGCACGCGCCAGACGGGTCTGCTTCAATTCAAGGTAGCCGACCTGATGCGCGACGCCGATCTGCTCCCCGCCGTACGCGACGCCGCCCAGGCCCTGCTGGAACGCTGGCCCGACCACGTCAGCCCGCTGCTGGATCGCTGGCTGCGTCACGGGCAGCAATACGGCCAAGTGTGAGCACGCGCTCAGTTTTCCAGACCCGCGTGCCGGACAAGCTGGTTATACTGACCAACTTGTAGGAAAACGGATACAGACCATGACAGAAGCTGCCCTCGTCCCCGAAGCCCCGCACGCTCCGTCTGTTATTCGGCTGTTGCTCGAGAAATTGGGCATCGGCTATGACGAAGTACTCGAACGCCCCGGCCTGAACCCTGCCCGCAAAGTGCAGGCGGTGTTGCTGCACGATGCCGTTGGCGCGCTCATGGTGCTGTTTCCGCAAAGCCAGCTGCTGGACCTCAATCGCCTGGCCGAACTCACCGGTCGCAAGCTCACGGCGGTGCCGACCGAACGCCTGGAGCGCATGCTCGGCAAACACAGCCTGAGCCTGCTGCCCGGCCTGCCGGCACTGACCAGCTCACCGTGCCTGTACGAAGAAAGCCTGCTGCGCGAACCGAAGCTGCTGATCACCTCCGGCGAGCCGGGGCTGCTGCTGGAAGTGACCAGCGAAGCATTCAAGACCATGCTCACCAAGGCCAGCGCCGCGACGTTCGGCGAAGCCGTGAGCAACATCACTCCCAACCTGGACCGTCCGCACGACGACCGCGCGGAAATCACCCAGGCGGTACAGGCGTTCACCGCCCGGCGTATCCAGCAACGGCTGGAAGAAACCATCGAGATCCCGCCGCTGGCTGAAACCGCGCAAAAAATCATCAAGCTGCGGGTCGACCCCGACGCCACCATCGACGACATCACCGGCGTGGTGGAAACCGACCCGGCCCTGGCCGCGCAAGTGGTGAGCTGGGCCGCGTCACCCTACTACGCCTCGCCGGGCAAGATTCGCTCGGTGGAAGACGCGATCGTGCGGGTACTGGGCTTCGACCTGGTGATCAACCTGGCGCTGGGTCTGGCCCTGGGCAAGACCCTGAGCCTGCCCAAGGACCACCCGCAACACACCACGCCATACTGGCACCAGTCGATCTACACCGCCGCCGTCATCGAAGGCCTGACCCGCGCCATGCCCCGCGCCCAGCGGCCCGAAGGCGGCCTGACCTACCTCTCCGGCCTGCTGCACAACTTCGGTTATCTGCTGCTGGCCCACGTGTTCCCGCCGCACTTCTCGTTGATCTGCCGGCACCTGGAGGTCAACCCGCACCTGTGCCACAGCTACGTGGAACAGCACCTGCTGGGCATCAGCCGCGAGCAGATCGGCGCCTGGCTGATGCGCTACTGGGACATGCCCGACGAACTGGCCACCGCCCTGCGCTTCCAGCACGACCCGCACTACGACGGCGAATACGCCGCCTACCCGAACCTGGTGTGCCTGGCCGTGCGCCTGCTGCGCGCGCGCGGCATCGGCTCCGGTCCAGATGAAGAGATTCCGGATGCGCTGCTCGAACGCGTGGGTTTGACCCGGGAAAAGGCTAACGACGTGGTCAGCAAGGTGCTTGAGGCGGAAGTGCTGCTGCGGGAACTGGCTTCGCAGTTCAGCCACTGATTGCGGGCTGGGAGTGGAGCTTTTTGTGGCAGGGGAGTTGGCTTCCCCCGCCACCGATCCATAGCCATTCAAGCCAGGTAGCGGATGATCCAGCCTTTATCCTTACCGGGCAAACCTGATCCGCCTAACCACGTAAAACCGCCAACGACGATCCGTCCGTTTGGCATTAACGCCATATCCACGACCGTCTCGTACCGTTCTTTTTCGTCAAAAAGCACAAAACCACTTTCATTGAAAGTCGGGTCCAGCGAACCATCAAAACGGAAACGCGCCGTCAGTGCTGTCGTTCCCTCTTCAACAAACCCCCTGCCGGTATCGCCCACGACAACGATAGAACCGTCTGCCTGCCATGCACAGCGAAGCCATCTCTGTCCCTCATCCACCAAGGAAGAGAGAAGTGGCTGCCCGCGATTGAAAGCAAAATCGAAGAATCCGCCGTGGGTTAACACGAACGTCAGCCCATGGCTATATCGGTCGCGCCTAATCTCACCTACAGCAACAATCGCACCGTCGCTTGCTCTCAGCGCCATCGCATTTACATCGATGAGAGTTGAATTCGGAACGGTCACGGTCACAACGCCGACGCAGCCATTGAAATGGGTATCGAGACGTCCCGTTGCATCCAGACGTATCACATAAACGCCTTTGGTGAGAGCGCCTTGGATATAGTTCCCGGAAACCAACACTTTCCCATCTGCCTGAACGACAACAGCGTAGACATTGAGCCTGTCATAGGAAATACCCGGGAGCTCAATAATCGCGAATCCACTCCCGTTAAACGTATCGTCAGTTGAACCATTCGGGTTAAAACGAAATACCGCTGCCTGTGACGGGCCGGAGTCGAGACGGACAACACTGGGCAGAACGATCTTTCCATCCGACTGCACAACCGCAGAGGCACCTTTATCGCCTGAAGCTCGCGGAGCCCCTGCGGAGGTTTCTCGGTCCCGCCGACTAAAAGGCGCCGGCCCCTCCTCTTCATCTCCACCCCTTGCCTCACCACGATACGGAAGCAAGCGCACACCGCCCTCGCCAAAAAACGTGTCCAACCACCCATCCTGGAAGTACCGCAGTATATAAACGCCTCCAGAGCCAGAACCGAGCGGTGAATACTGACCTATTACCAGCCATCCCCCATCGCTCAGGCCGCAGAGTTGGCGGACGTCCAAGTCGTAATCTTCCATGGAGAATTTCACCAAGCCTGTCCCAGCTTCGCCAAACACCATATCGATCGACCCACCCTCTTTCACTTTCGCCAGTCCGATAGGAGTGGGTTCTCCCGGTAAAAGCACGGCGATCAGCAGTTGGTTTTCGGCAAGCGGCAGGATGGCTTCTATGTAGTAACCGGTGAATTCTGGGGTCGGCAGCTTCAGTACGCCATCTTTGGCAAAGGTCGGGTCCAACGTACCTGCCTTTACAGAGTGAGTGGATCGAGACATGATTTTTGCTCCATCAACGTATCAAGCTCGATGAAGCGCCGAAACGAGCCGCCCCGCACCTGTAGAAAATAACAGATCTATTGTCATTGGAGGCCAGGTCGCCGGCTTATCAAGCCACCATGGCTATTGCTGGCTGATCCACATTCTGTGGCGAGCGGCTCAAGCCAGATATCGAATCACCCAACCGCCAATCATGTAAGGCAACGGATCAGCGCTTTGCCATACCACGCCACAGACAACGATCCGACCGTCTGTCATGACCGTCACATCCCGCTCGTCGGCCATCCCTTCTTCCGTGTGAAAAACAGTAAATCCGTTACCGTTAAACGTCGGATCCAGAGTGCCTTCAGGTAGATAGCGTGCTGTCACGGCTGCAAGCTCTTCTGTGACAAACCCTGCACCGGTAAAACCACTGACAAGGATCGAACCGTCGGTTTGCAAGGCGCAGTGCTCCCATCCAAGCCCCTGGAGCACCAGGTCGGAAAACAGTGGTTTCCCACGATTGAAATTAAAATCGAAGAATCCGTCGGCGGTGAGCACAACAATCAAGCCATGGGAAATACGCTCGGGAGAAACCGCCCTGCCCGCCAGTACGATCCCGCCGTCAGCTGCCCTTACGCTGATCGCCGCGAAATCGATAAGGCGTGGGTAAGGGACGGTCACCGTCCCGCCATTGAACAACCTATCGACCCGCCCCATTGCGTCGAAGCGCGTCACGAAGGCGCCTATGGATTCAGGGCTTTCCTGAACATACATGCCAGAAACCAGGATTTTGCCATCCGCCTGAACCGCAACACCCCGACAGCTGTTCCAGTCATGGGCGATGCCTTCAAGCTCGACGATCGCAAAACCAGTCTCGTTAAATGTCTTGTCAGTCGAACCATCCGGGTTAAGGCGTAGCACGATCCCTCTCTGGCCGGAATCGGTAATGACATAGTGGACAAGAACGATCTTGCCATCCAATTGCTGAACCGCAGCAGCCGCTGCATGACTCGCGGCACGTGACTGCTCAGCGCAAGACCGTGGGCCATCCCAACCATCGGCGGTGACTTTCACGCCCGTATCCCCAGGCCTGCCCAGGTCGTGATAGGGAATCAGACGTACACCCTGCTCGCCAAACGACTTATCCGGTCTTCCGTCTGCATGGTGACGCAGAAGAACCACGCCACCGTCACCAGAATCAATGGATACGTATTGGCCATGCACCAACCATCCGCCATCGCTTGAGCTGCTGATTCCCCAGACAAAGGATATATGGGCATCTGCTAAAACAACTTCAACATGACCAACCCCCGCGCCGCCAAACCCAGTATCCAGCGATCCATCCTCATTCAAGCGCGCGATTGCGAGAGGGGCGGCGAATCCCCCCAATGGAAAGACAACGATCAGCTTGTTATCAGCCAATCCCAGGATGGCTGATGCCAAATTCCCGGAAATTTCCGGAAACTCCACCTTCAGCACCCCGCGGTCGGCAAAGGTCGGGTCGAGCGTTCCAGCTTGAACGGAGCTTGGTGCCTGGGCCATGTTCGTCACTCCATCAAGGTGTATGAAACCATGCTGGTTTCATTACAATGAAGCACCTAAACACCAGCCCGCACACCTGTCAGAGCTGACAGAGGCCATGTCCCTGACGGCCAAATCATTGGCCT
Organism: Pseudomonas sp. FSO-7; assembly: GCF_059579345.1. Taxonomy (NCBI): domain Bacteria; kingdom Pseudomonadati; phylum Pseudomonadota; class Gammaproteobacteria; order Pseudomonadales; family Pseudomonadaceae; genus Pseudomonas; species Pseudomonas sp. FSO-7. The sequence continues at coordinate 6,425,131 of NZ_CM184193.1, forward strand.
TTCAGGCCGAACCAATCAAGCCTTGGGCTTGGCCTTCTTCGGCTTCAAATATTTGGTCAGCCCTTGGAACCAGATCACCAGCGCCGGGTTGCCCTTGATCTGGATCGACTTGTCCTGAATCCCTGTCATGAACGCCAACTGCTTATTCTTGGCCTGCATCGTGGCGAAGCCATAGGCGGCGTCCTTGAAGGCGATGGCGAACGCAGGCTCCGGGTAAGTGCCGGACTGGCTGGTGATGCGCTGGTTTTTCACGGTGAAATGCCGGGCGACCTTGCCGTCCAGGGTTTGTAGCTGGAACACCAATTCCTTGTCGCCCAACTGCTGTTGGAACGCCGGATTGGTCCGGCTGGCCTTGCCCATCAACAACCCCAGCATCCACAGCAGAAAACGAAATTTCATGGGCACAGCCTCGAGAGAACAAATGAATGGCTGGCAGTTTAGCGATTCTTCGGCGTAACGCCATCATCGGATCGCTTTAGCGGAAGATACGCCTGTTTTCGCGAAAGATGACCGCCAAGTCACAAAAACCGAAAGTCAAAAGATCGCAGCCTTCGGCAGCTCCTACATCGATTTCCGTAGGAGCTGCCGAAGGCTGCGATCTTTTGATCTTTTTTACCTTCCTGCTCCTCGGACATTTCCTTCAACACGCCGGGCTGTTCATGAACTAGGCGCGGTGGGTGTGGGTCGCTAACCTCTGTTCGTCACTAAAAAACGGTGACACGGACGTGCAAGTCCGGTACATATCGGCGCGCAACTGCCACGCCAAACGGCTCATGCTCGTATTGGTGCGTTAATGGCGGCTGCGCGCGGGAGACTCTCGAGGTCTGCCGGGGTCCGATATGCCCGGTCTTGCACACCCGCGCACAGCTGCCACCCCTTTCGGTGCAACGAAAGGTTGTCAGCCTTCATTCAATTACATATCGGGTAAATTTATGTTCAAGGTCACTCCAAATCCGCCACAAAGCGGCCACAAATCCCGCGTCGAAGCGCAGGAAGAAAAAAAGCGCGAAGACGCCGCCACCCGCGTCCTCGACTACTACCTCAACCCCAAGCCCGCCTCACCGCCCGAACCCGACAAACACCAACTCTTCATCGTCTCGCCTCACATCGACACCGAAACCCTGCTCGCCAACGCCTCCGAAGACCTGCTCTCCATCAGCACCATCGCCGCCGACCTGGCTGACGATGTGGATGACTCACGCCGCTGCGTCGCCCTGGCGATCAGCCGCATGGCCGATGGGGTGCAGTTGTTGGTTGAGCGGGCGTTGGATCATTTGGAAACCAAGGAGATGGCGGCGCCTGGGACCGAGGGGTAGCACTTTGCTTTGATGCAAGCTGAGCTGAAGCCATCGCGAGCAAGCTCGCTCCCACAGGGGAAGTGGGTTGTCGCGGATATAGCAGTCGACACAAAACAACTGTGGGAGCGAGCTTGCTCGCGATGGCGGTGTATCAGGCACCATCGATGCAAGCTGATACGGCCCCATCGCGAGCAGGCTCGCTCCCACAGTTGGATCGGGGTACAACCGGAAGAGATAGGTCGGCTGTCAGGCCGCCTTCGCGGGCAAGCCCGCTCCCACAGGAGGAACGCAGTCTGATCAAGAAACAGGCCGGCTGTCAGGCCGCCTCGCTTCGGCTTTTGATCTTGGGGCCCCGTTAACCACGATGGCCGAACGCAGGCATTGTGGAGTGGGCATCCCGGCATGGATGCCGGGATAGCCGCGCTGGACCATGGATGGTCCTTCGCGGCGGGCCCACGGAGCAATGCCTGCGTTCGGGCATGCCGAGCCTAGGCGAGGCACCGAGTGGTGGGGCAAGACCTTTTGGTTACTTTTGGGGCGTTTGCCAAAAGTGACACGCCGTAAGGGCGTAACCGCCAGCCGCCGTTACCGCAGCAATGGATATGTACCCGGTCAACAAAATCCTGGTCGGCTGTCAGGCCGCCTCGCGAGCAAGCATTGCCCCCACAGGGGATTGGGGGTTTGGCCCGGATATTTCAGCCAGCACAAAACAAAAGTGGGAGCGAGCTTGCTCGCGATGGCGGTAGGTCAGTCAGCACGGATGCCAACTGAACCACCGCTATCGCGAGCAAGCTCGCTCCCACAGATTTCGACTGCTGATCAACGATCAGCTGCCCTCACTCAATCAAACATTCGGGCAAGGCACTGGTGCCCAGTCGCCCAGGTCCGGGTTTTTGCACATGCTGTTGACCTGAGTGGTACCAGCGCTGGCAACCTGCTTGCTTTCATCCTGCTTGGCCTTGGCGGTCTGCAGGGTTTTCTCAGTGGTGACCGCTTCTTTCGGCACGGTCGGCAACACCGGCGGTTTTTTCGCCGGTTTCACAGGCTTCTTGGTCTTGCTGGTGGTCTGAGCCACAACCGGCGTGGTATCGGCGGTAGCCACGGTCACCACATCAGTACGCTGCACACCCACTTGCTGCAGGTCTTTCTCGTAAGCCTGGGTGTAGTTGTTCAGGTCTTCGGCGGCTTTGCCGTTGACCGCAACGATCAGGTCGTTCGACTCTTTCAGGCCCGCGACGATTTCCGCCAGACGCTTGCGGCCTTCAGTGTCGTTGACAGTCTTGGCCTTGCGGTCGGCAACCAGTTTGCTGAACGCATTCTGGTAGCACTGCTGCGAAGTCTTGGCGTAAGCGGTGCTGCGGTCGATGTCGGAGACACTTTTGTTGACGTCAGCGGCGTAGGACGCGATGCGCTGGTTGTCATCGGCGATCTGCTTCTGGCGCTCGGTGTAGTAACCGGCTGCACCACCGGCCAGGGCGCCGCCCGCGGCACCGATGGCGGCGTTGCGGCCACGGTCTTCCTTGTCGGCGGTCAGGGCGCCCAGCAGCGCACCACCGACGGCGCCGACAGCGGCACCGGTGACAACCGACTTGGTCATGTTGCCTTCGGTGGAGCGCAAGTGCTGCACCGGCTCGTAGCAGTTCGGGTAGTACTCGACCTTGGTGCTCGACGCGACCTTGGAGGTCGGCGACGTGGCGCAGCCGGTCAGTACGGTGCTGAAGCCGACAGCGACCATCAGCAAATGACGCTTGGAAACCGAAGCAAAAGGTTTACGGGAGAAAAGCATAGTTGTGTTCTCGTTTAAGTGTTGACCAGCTCAGCGCGGCGCTATCGCCGCCTGAGTCCCTTCCAAGCTCGCTGACAACGAACACTCAAGACCGCTGAGCGTTCGATGCGAGCAATTCCTTCAATATCGCCGCCGGGTCGGCTCGTTTTTGCTGACGATAATCCCCGACATGACGAACGAATAACGTTGCACGCGCCACCAGGCTCTTGCCCAGTACCGGTTTGCGCTCCAATTCTTCCTTGATGCGCTGGAACTGCGCCTGGATCACGGCATCGGTGTAGCGCGTACCGGTCGCCAGGTTGTCGATGTAGATCGCCACCGCGCCATCCAGCGCGCTGCGGCCGTTGTCGATGGCCGTGGCGAACAGCGTGGCACTGGCCTCATCCTTGGCGTCCAGCGCGGCTTGCCGGCTGTTCTGCAGATTGGTCAGGCGAATGTTGTAGTTGTTGACGGTCTCGGCCACCAGGGCCGAGGACTGGATCAGGTTGCCCGCCGCTTCTTCGCGCTGCTGGGCGATGAGCGAGACGTTGCGCTTGAGCTCTTCGTTGACCAGCCCCAGTTCGGCTTGCAGGCGCGGGTCGACGCTGGCGGCGATGATGCTGTCCAGGCGTTTGGTTGGGTCGTCGGCGTCATCGATGGCGTCGGTCAGCGACGCGAGCCGCCCTTCTTTCTGCCATTGGGCGAACAATTCCTTGTAGCGCGAACGCGGCGCCGACAAGGCACCTACAGCCACGCGAAAACCGGTGGTCTCGTTGCTTTGCTCGGTACCATCGGCGGCGAACAACGGGTATTCGCGGCGCATGCCGGTGAACAGCGTGCCCTCGCCTTCCAGGTAGTTGCCACCCTTGACCACAAAGCCGCCATAGGCGCCCTGGCGGCGACCGGCGTGCACCAACTGGAAGGACTCCTGGACCATCTCGGCAGCGTTGCCCACCACATCGAACAGGCCAATGGGGTTCGGCAGCTTGGTGCCGATGGGCATCAGCCGCGCCGCCTGACCGGTGCCACCGGCGACCTGATTGAACACCGCCCAATCGGCCAGCGGCCCGTCGCTTTCGCTGCCTTCCAGGCGTCGTGGAAACAGGCGTCCTTCCAGGTCCTGGCGGCTGACGGCTTGGCCGCCACGGGCGGCGAATTCCCACTCGACTTCGGTAGGCAAGCGCACGAAACCCAGCCCACCGTCTTCGGCGGAGGTGCCGCGACCGCTCACCGGCAGCAGGTCTCTGTGGTATTTCATCAGCCAGGCGCTGTACACCGCCGAGAAACGCTCGGCCTCGAACTTCGACAGTTTCACCTTGGGCAAACGCCCCGCCACGCCTTGGGGCAGATCGGCTTGCAGGGTTTCACAGGCCGGCGCTGGCTCACCGCCGGCCAACGATTGCGCCTGGGCCATGACCTGGGCGTATTGCCGGGCCGTGACCTCGTACTTGCCGATGAAGTACAGCATCGGCTTGAGCGGCGTCTTGGCGTCGGTCTTGGGCATCAACGGCGTGATGGTCTTGTTCCAGTCCTTGGGCAGGTCCTTGAGGGTGAACTGGCCGTTGATGAAGTCGCGCCGGTAACCGGAAATGAACGACTGTTGATAGCCCGCCTCGCCCTCGCTGAATGGGTAACCGAGGCTGATCTCACGGTCGTCCAGGGTGCCCTGGGCGAGGATGTAGACGTAGCGGAACACCATCTGCCCTTCACACGGCAGCGGCAGGCTGACGTCGTCGGGCAACGGCTTGGGGTTGTCCAGCTTGTCCGTACCTTCATCAGCCCATGCCAGGCTGGCCAGGCTCAGCGCCACGGCGGCGCCCAATAACTTATACATCGCGAATTCCTTCACACGCCTGGATGCGCGCCACCCGCCAGCCACCACAAGCCGCCGCGACGGCGCTGACGCCGAGCACGGCCAGCAGGGCCAAGGTGTAGTGACGCACCAACAGATGACTGGCGTATTCGCCGGGCATCTGTGCAAATAAATAATTCAGACCCGACTGCGCCAGGCCATACAGGCCGGCACTCAGCAGGGCCGCAAACGTGGCGCTGTAGAGCGCCTGCAACACCACGAACAGCAACAGCGCCGCGGTGGAAACCCCCAGCAGGCGCAACACCGACAGCTCCCGGCGCTTGCGCTCGACCGCCGCCAGGGCACCGGCAAAGATCGCCGCGAACGCGCCGGCCAAAGCCAACCCGGCGATGATCCAGAACACGATCGACAGATTGCGGCTTAGCGATTGCACTTGTGCGATGGTCTGGGCCTGAGTCGATACCAGCAGGTTCTGCCCGGCGAAATACTGCCGCAGCGGCTCGACATCGCCGAGGCTGCGGGCATACAAACGAAACGCCGGGTAGACCCGTTGCCCGCTCACACCTACCGCATCCCCCGGCCAGCCGAACGCGGGCACGGCGCGGCCGTCGCGGTAATCCTCAGCCGCCTCCAGCAACGCCAGCGGTGCAAACAGACCGTCCCGGGCGAAGGCTTCCAAGGGCAGCACGTGCTGCACCTGCACGCGGGTGCGCTGTGCCTCGCTGCGACCGGCCACCTGCCGGCCGAAACTGGCCTGCAACCAATCGCCGGCCTTGGCCCCGAGCTTTTCAGCGGCGGTCTGGCTGAGCACCACTTGATCCAAGCCTTGCGGCACGGGCAGGTGTTCGAACAAGGGATCGTTGGCGGCGGTGGGAATCATCTCGACCGTGACGGCCGAAGCATCGCTGCTCAAATCCGCCGTCGCGGCGATCTGCCGAGTGCGCGGCAAGGCAAAGGCCACGTCGCCGCGCTGACTTAATTGGTCGATGAATTCGGCACTGAAGCGACCGCCGCCCAAAGGGATGATTTCCCGGGTGGCCGGGTCGTTCTGCAAACGCTCGGTCAGGCTGCTGACCAGGCCGAACTTCAGACCGAACAGCACCAGCAACGGCGCCACCACGGCCACCAAGGCCAGCACCGAGCAGGCCGACAGCCAGGCATCGTTGCGGTAATCCTGCCAGGCCAGGGAAGCCACCAGCGCGCCGCGCATCAGCAAGCCTCCCCGAGCGTAGCGGTGACGCCGCCGTCGACATCGCGACGGCAACTGATGCGCCGCACCTGCAAACCGCTGGCGCGGGCCAGCGCTTCGTCGTGGGTGGCAACCACACAGCAGACGCCGTGCTCGCGGGCCTGGGCCACCAGCAACTGCATGACGCGCTCGGCGTTCAGCGGGTCGAGGGCGGCAGTCGGTTCATCGGCCAGCAACAGGCGCGGCCCATGGGCCAACGCCCGGGCACAACTGACCCGCTGGCGCTGGCCGACGGATAAGTCCGCCGGTTTCTTGTCCAGTTGATCGGCGATGTCCAACTGTCCAGCCAGGCGCGTCACGCTTGCGTCATCCTTCAAGCCCAGCAATTTGCGCGACAAGGCGATGTTGCCGCGCACATCCAGGAAGCCCAACAGGCCGCCGGTTTGCAGAACATAACCCAGGTAACGGCTGCGCAGCTCGGCCAAGGTGCCCTGTTGCGACGCACGCCACAATTTGGCGATGTCCAGCGGTGTGTCGGCGGGCGTGAAGTCGAACTGCCCGGCCTGATCCGGCGCCAACACCAGCGCCAGCAAGTCCAGCAAGGTGCTCTTGCCACAGCCGCTGGGGCCGACCACCGCCAGTTGTTCACCGCCGCGCAATTGCAGCCGTGGAATCACCAGGCTGTAGCGCTGGCTGCCGGCGCCCCGGCTTTTATGCACGGCGTTCAAGGTCAGCATCACGGCAGCGTCGACAACGGAACGCGGTACAAGGCATCACCCGGCTCGGCGTCGCCGAAGCGCACCCAGTTGGCGAGGTCGTTGTGGAAGGTTTCGTAGAGACGGATTTTCGAATCCAGCTCGTCGATGAAATCTTCCTGCTCGGCCACGCTCAAGGACAGCCACAAGTCCTGGGTCATGTTCAGCGACTTGCTGCGGTAGGGCAGCCCTTCGAGGTACTCGCCGAGAATCCCGCCGTCGGCCAGGTTGCCGCCCTTGCGCAGGGCCGACGGGTCGCGGCTCATGTAGGCACTGGCGCTGGCGATTTCCTGGAAGAAATCCTTGGGCGAGCTCTGGGTCTTGCGGGCCGCGTCGACGATCAGCTTCAGCGACTGCTGCAGGTCGTTGAGTTGCAGCTTGGTCAGCATCACGCAGACTTGGAACGCCGGCAGCGCCGGGTTGGTCAGGTCGCGGTCGGCGGTCCAGGCGCTGACCAGTTGCGGCGCCTGGCTGGCGGATTTGCGCCCCAGGAAATCCATATGCATCGCGTAGCCGACCGCCGCCGATTTGTCGGCCAGGCTCGGCGCGGCGCTCAGCAGTGGCACGGTTTGCGGCTTGTTGCTGCGCACCTGATGCACCAGGTCGGCGAACACCGAACCGATCTCGTCGACCCGCTCGCCGAACTTGCGCACATCGGCGCCCGGCACCGGAATGTACAGGTCGCCGATCTGCGGGTTGGCGTCGGCGGTCAGGATGCGGTACTGGCTCTGGGCGCCGGCGTGGGTTTTCTTGCCGGCGTCGCTGAGCAGGTGCAGGGCGTAGATCTTGATCTGCTTGCCCAGCGCTGCCTGGCGCACTTCGGCCTCGTTCATCTGCGTGGCGGCAAACGGGTCGTTCTTGCGCAAGGCACCGGCGTCGGTGACCAACAGGATCAAGCGCCCGCCGTAACCGGACCAGTCCATGCCTTCGACGGCTTCCATGACCCCGGCGAACGCGTCTTCGTTGAACGAATGGCTCGACACCGTCGATGCCTTGACCTGCCGCGCCAGCTCCATGAAGCGTTGCGGGTCGCGGCCCTGTTCCAGGGTGATCAAGGTCTTGGCGACGTATTCCAGGCCCGGGGTTTTCTTGATGCTGCTGCGAAAACCCACCATGCCGAAGCTGACACTGTCCAACTCGCCGCGCTCGGCGATGCGGGTTTGCAGTTGGTGGACCACGTCGCGGACCTGGTCGATGTAGGGCTGCATCGACACCGTAGTGTCCACCACCAGCACCACCGCTGTGCGGAACGCATCGGCGTTGGCGGTGGTGATCGGCGTGTTGCTCGAAGCCTTGGGGGTGTTGCCCGGGTCGATGGAGGCGACATTCAGCAACTGCACCGGCTGGCCGTTCTCATCCATGCTTTCGCGGGAATCGAAGATCGGCAACAGGTAGAACTGGCTCTGCGGCACGGCGCTGGCGGCCGGTTCCAGGGCCAGCACTTGCTGGTCGTCCTGCGGGCTCTGCTGGGCCTTGAGCAACACGTTCTTGGCGGCCGATGGGTTAGCCAGGAGCTTTTCCACTTCGCCAGGCTGACGCAGGAACATCACCGGCGCACGGCCGGAACGTTCGGTGAACTTGAGCACCAGGCTTTGCTTCCAGTCGCTGACCTGGGCGGCGGGCAACCAGCCGTCGCTGCGCCCGTCGGTGGCCGCGCCGACCCGTACCCAGGCGCTGCCATCCACGTCTTTGCGCTGATACACGTACAGCACCGAAAACGCCGGCAGTGCCTTGCCCGGTGCGGCGCCCGGCGCCTCGGCGAGTTTCGCCCCCGGCTTGCTGAGCACACGCTGGAACAGGGTTTTCTTGCCCGCCATCAGCAACGGTCGCTGGCCGCCATCGGCCTCGGTCGCCACGGGCGGTTGGGCCGCGGGGACGACAGGCGGTTTGACCGCCGGCACTTCCGGGGTCTTCGGCGGCTTCACTTCCGGTGGCTTGACCGAAGGAGTCGTGGCCACTGGCGTCTTCACGTCTTTGCCATCGTCACCGGCCAACCACCAATAACCCGCGCCACCCAACGCCAGCGCCACGGCGACCGCAACGGCGGCCAGGGCGAACACCGGCCCCTTGCGCTGCTCCGAGACCGAGGATTGAACCGTCGGTTTTACTGGCGGCGGAACGGGCTTGGGCTGCGGTTGAGGCGGCGGTGGTGAGTAAGCCGGGCCGCTGGGAATGTCGATGGACATGGGCGTCAAGCCCGCCAAGTCGTCCACCGGCGGTGGTGTGGTCGGCAGTTGAAACGACAACGGTCGGATCAGCGTCGCCTCCGACGATTCCTCTGGCAGGTTATCCAGCGCCCGCAACAACGCCGCCGCATCCGGGAAACGCTCCGCCGGGTCCTTCGCCAGCAACTTGCGCAACACGTCCTGATAACGGCCATGGTGCACCGGCAACTCCGGCAACGGTTCAGTCAGGTGCGCCAGGGCCGTGGAGAGTGCGTCGTTGCCGGTGTACGGCAGTTTGCCGACGAGGATTTCGTAGAGCACCACGCCCAGGGCGTACAGGTCGGCGCGGCCGTCGATGTCTTGGCCACGGGCCTGTTCCGGGCTCATGTAGCTGGGTGTGCCGACGGCAAAACCGGCCTGGGTGAACTGAGTGCGGTCGTCCAGGGACTTGGCGATGCCGAAGTCCGAGAGCACCGCCGTGCCATCGGCGCGGAACAGGATGTTGGCCGGCTTGACGTCACGGTGGACCAGGCCCAGCCCGTGGGCATACCCCAGGGCCGAGGCGATCTGGCGGATGTAGGTCAGGCCCTGCTCCGGCGTCAGGCCCGCGGCGATGCGCTCCTTGAGCGTGCCGTTGGGCAGGTATTCCATCGCCATGTAATACAGCTCACCGACGTTGCCGATGTCATGGATGGTGACGGTGTGCGGATGGGACAAGCGCGCCAGGGTCTTGCCTTCGCGCAGGAAACGTTCGCAGAAGGTCGGGTCGGCGGCCAGGGCGGCGGCCATGACTTTCAATGCCACCTTGCGCTCCAGCGAACGCTGGGTCGCCAGGTACACGCTGGCCATCGCGCCTTCGCCGATCGGCCCTTCGATGTCGTAGCCGGGGATGACAATGTTCAGGGTCAAACTCATGACGGCACCTTCACGACCACCACGGTGATGTTGTCCGGCGCACCGCGCATCAGGCCCAGGGACACCAGGCTGCTGGCGATTTCGCCGGGCTCGTCGTGGCTCAAGACTTCGCGGATCTCATCATCCTCGACGGTCTTGGTCAGCCCGTCGCTGCACAACAGGTAGCTGTCGCCAGGCACCAGCAGCAGTTCGGTCAGCGCCAGGTTCAGTTGCGCCTCGACGCCAATGGCCCGGGTGACGATGTTGGCCCGTGGATGGACCCGCGCCTCGGCTTCACTGAGCAGGCCGCTGTCCTGCAAGTCCTGGACGTAGCTGTGGTCCCGGGAGATGCCCTCGAGCACGCCGTCGCGCAGGCGATACAAACGGCTGTCACCGGCCCACAGGCACATGCCACGCAGGTCGCGGGCGGCCAGCACCACCACGGTGCTGCCCATCATCGTCACGCCACGGTTGGCGGTTTCTTCCCGCACGGCGGCGTTGACCCGCAGCAGATCGCTTTGCAGCGCCGCAACGTACTCATCCAGCGAACGCCCCACGGCAATGCCGCGCAGGCTGTCGACGATCAGGCTGCTGACGTAGTCGCCCGCCGCGTGCCCGCCCATGCCGTCGGCCACCACCCAGAGGCCGTTTTCCGGCAGGTCCAGGCAGGCGTCTTCGTTGACCTGACGGACCATCCCGACATGGCTCTTGCTTGCAGACTTGATTGCTTTTCCGGCACTTGGACGCATCTACACAACACCTTCTTGGCCGAGCAAAAATTGCGCAAAATCAGCCGCTGCCGGCAATCCCTGGCAGCGCATCAAACCCGGGGCAATGCGCTCCGATCCCTGGCCCCACCACAAGCTCACGCCTTCGCAGGCCGCTTCGGCCAGGGCGCTCATGCGCCGCTGCGGGTCGGTGGCATCGAAGCGATGCAGGCTGGCGAAACGGCTGCTTGGCGTGCGCGGCAAATACATCGGGCTGCCGAGGGTTTCCAGCTGTTCGTTGAACGCCTCGAAACTGGCCTCCACGCTCAACGTGCTCAGCAACAGGTTCTCCACCCGCTCGAACCACTCGTCCGCACCGCCCACCACCGACGCCGGGTCCGCGTCGGGCTCCAGCAGCACCGCGACGGTCAACGGAAAATAACGGCCGACCCGGTCGATGCTCGGCATCACTACCCCAACGGCGGCGTCCGGGCCACACACACCGGGCGCGACCATGAAGCGCCACAGCGGGCTGACCAGATAGGCGTCCAGCCAGCGCTCACCGAGGCTGGTCTGGCTGGCGAGCAACCCCGCCGCCAGCCACGAATCCCACGGGCCGATAAAACTCTGGGGCAAGCCGCGGCTGACAAAGTCACCGCGGCTGGCCAACTTGCCGTAGAAGCCCGGCGTACTCATAGCCGCTCCGGCAGGCTGAAGCCGCTGAGCACCCGGCTCTTGAACGGGTTGAAGGCGCTGTTGGCCCGCAGCTCGTAAGAGGCGCTGGCGCCATCGACCCGCAGCCGCAGGTTGAAGCGATCCGGCGAGTTGCCGGCGGTCAGGTCCGATTGCTCCAGCAGCCGGAACCAGGCCCACGGCCCATCCAGGGTGATGCCGGAGCGACCGTTGGAGGACGGCGGCATGATCGAGATCCGCACCACGCCGATGCTGCCCGGGTTCGGCCACTGCATGGCGGTCGGACGGCTCGGGCCGTGGTCGTAGCTCAGTTGCTGGCCGTCGAGGTCGAGCAGGAACTGGGTGATGGTCGAGTCCATCGCCACCGGCTTGAGTTCGAAGCGCACCATCGGCTGGGTGCCGCCGGAACGGAAGAACGCATCGCGGATGGTCGCCGCGCGCTGGAAGGTCTGCAGCACGCCGGGGGCGATGCCGAGCTTCTGCGCCGCGCCCGGCTGCCAGCGCCAGGTCGGGGTCGAGGTGTCGACGTAGGGTTGCAGGTACTTGCGGAAGTAGTTGTCCATCACCCCGCCGACGCCGAAGAACTGACCGAAGTCATCCAAGGTCGCGTCCCGCGCACTGCCCGGCGACATTGGATAACGCCCAGCCAGGGACTGGCGATAGATGTTCACCACTTCGCTGGTCCAGGCGGCGTTCAGTTGGTTGCGTACCCCACCCATCATGCTGTTGGTGGTGGAGTTGACCACCGACTTGACCAGGCCCTGCACCAGCGGCGGCTGGCGTTCGGCGTTGAGGCTGACGCGAGTGGCGGCGGCCGTGGCCTGGTTCTTGGCTTCGCCGAGCAAGGCGTCGCCGCTGGCACCGACCATGGCGCTGACCTGCACGTACAGGGCGTTCATGTCGGCCAACAGACCGTCGATGGCCGCCGGCTCGCCTTCGCTTTTGCTGACGATGCTGTTGAGCTCGGCGAAGTGCGCGGTAATCGGGTCATCGCTCGCCGCCGGCGCGTTGGGCGTTGCCTGCTCCTGGCCGAGCAAGCTGCCCAGGCGTTCCTTGAGCTTGTCCACGCCACCTTCCACCGGCGTACCTTGGGCGGCCAGCAGGCGTTCATCCTGTTGCAGGTCGGTTTCCTTCGCCACCGCCACCAGCAGTTTTTTCAACGGCGAGGTCGGGCCGGAAATCACCCGCAGCACGTCGGCGGCCTGGGCCACGCTGGTGATCGGCACGAAGTCGATGTCGGCCAGCAAGGCGTCCCATTGGCGCAGGTAGTCCTGGAAGTACAGGCGACGCACATCAGCGGCCAGGCTGGCGACGTTCTGCTGATCGGCCTGCTCAAAGCCCAGCACCCATTGCTCTTCCGCCAGGGTGCCGGTCTGGCTCAGGCTGCTGAGCAAGAAGCCCTGGCGGTAGCCCTTGACGGTGAAGAACCCGCTCAGCGGCTCGCCCAGCGGCTTGCCGCTCTTGCGGCTGAACACCAGCGCCGCGTCACGCCCGGCGGCTTCGTTGATGCGGAAGTCCGGGATGCCTTCGGGCAGTTTCTGCCGCTTGATCCGGTCATACACACGTTGGGCCACCGGCAACTGCTGCAACTGGCGGCGCAGGTCTTCGACCAGGCGCGTGTCGAGGCGCGCCAGCGGCGGACGCCGCTCGAACAGCGCCTGTAAATGCGCGGTCAGGGCTTGCCGTTGCTCGGCCGGCAAGTCCCGCGGCAGGCTGCGGTCCCAATCCAGGGCAATCCAGGCCTTGATGAAGTCGGCATCGTAATGCTCGGTGTCGGCGAGCATCAGGTAGGCCTTCAAGCCTTCGTAGAGGAAATCCGAATTGCCGCCGCTGTGCAGTTGTTCTTCGATGCGCGTCAGCAGGCGTGGGGCGAAGACTGCGATCAGCAGCTTGCGGTAGACGCTGCCGGACTCGGCTTCAAGCATGTCGCCCTGGTAGAGGCCCAGGCCTTCGGCCCAGCTCGGGGCGTCGTCGGCCAGGTGCTTCACGGCGTTGAGCAACGGCAATACAGCGAGCACGTCGCGTTGCGCCGGGCTGAGGTTCTGCACCGTCTGGCCCAATGGCGCGACCTTCTGATCGACCTGGGCGATGTAGGCCTGGTTGGCACGGTAGCTGACCCACCACAGCGTGCTGACCACCAGCACCAGCACCACCGTGGAGGCCAGTACACCCCGGGCGATCCACTTGCGCCGACGCTCGACTTTCGGGTCGACGCCCACCAGCCCGCGCTCGGCGAACGCCACGGCGGTGAAGAGTTTTTCGATGAAGTAGCTACGCCCGGTGCCGGTCTGGCGCGCCAGGTGCTGACGGTCCAGGTTCATGCTCTGGGCCATGGAACCGATCAGGCGATCGATCGGGCTGCCTTCCTGGGTGCCGCTGGTGAAATACACCCCGCGCAGCAACACGCGCTCTTCGAAGGCGTTGGGTTTGAACACGCCTTCGAGGAAGCTTTGCAGGCAATCTTTCAAGGCGCCGAACTGCTGCGGGAAGCCGTAGATCAGATCACGGCGCGCCGGATCGCGCTCTTGTTGCAAGCGCTCCACCAAACGGTCGTTGAGGCGCTGCTCAAGGCCGGTGAATTCGCTTTGCAGATGCGCCAGCGGGCTGTCGTTGCTCTTGCCATCGTCCAGGGCAAAGGTCATGCCCCAGACCTGGGCGCGCTCTTCCTTGCTCAGGGTATCGAAATACTCCATGAACCCGGGCACGAGGTCGAGCTTGGTCAGCATCAGGTAGATCGGGAAGCGCACGCCCAGTTGGGTGTACAGCTCCTGGATGCGCAAGCGAATCGCGGCGGCATGGGCGGCGCGCTCGGCGTCGCTGCCCAGCAGCAGGTCCGACAGGCTGATGGCGATGAACGCACCGTCAATCGGGCGTCGGGCCCGTTGCTTTTTCAACAGACCCAGGAAGCCCAGCCAGGCGGCCTTGTCGATGGTCGCGTCGCTGTCCTGGGTGGTGTAGCGGCCAGCGGTGTCGAGCAGGACCGCCTGGTCGGTGAACCACCAATCGCAATTGCGCGTACCGCCAACACCGCGCACAGCACCGGCGCCCAGTTGCGCGGCCAGCGGGAAATGCAGCCCGGAGTTTACCAGCGCGGTGGTCTTGCCCGAACCCGGCGGGCCGATGATCACGTACCACGGCAGCTCGTAGAGGTTACGGCGCTCGTCACCGCCCAGCTTGGCTTTCTTGAGCAGCGCCAAGGCTTCGTCCATGCGCTGGCGCAGGGTTTCGAGCTCTTCGGCGGTGGCGATGCTGGTGGGGTCGGGCGGGGTTTGCGCGGCCAGGCTGCGCATCACTTCGGCGGCCTGACGGCGCGCCTGGATGATGCGAAACACCCGGTAGGCGATCCACACCGCGAACACCAGGATGATCAAGGCCCAGCGCCGGCCTTCAGGCACCAGCCAATCGAGCAGCGGGCCCACGAACCAAATGATCAGGCTCAGGGCGATCAGCCCCAGCAATGGGATGACCCAGCGGGTCATAAAACTGAAAAACGCCTTCACTCGACCCCCTCCGCCAATACTGTGATTTCAACCCGACGATTGCGCGCACGCCCCTCTGGGGTGGCGTTGGACGCCAACGGCTCGGTGTCGCTGCGGCCCTCGGCGCTGAAGCGCTCGGGCTGGCCGGTCTTGGCCGACAGAATCTGCAGCACCGATTGGGCTCGCGCTTCGGACAACGCCCAGTTGGACGGGAACCGGAGGGTGGCGATCGGCCGATTGTCGCTGTGGCCGGTCACCAGGACCTGGCCCTTGACCTTGCGCACCGCATCGGCGATGCGCAGCATCAGCGGCTGGAAATCGTCCTTGATGCTGGCGCTGCCCGAGGCGAACAGTTCATCGCCACGGATGGTCACCACCGAGCGATCGACGGCGTCTTCCACGGCAATCCGGTTGGCGCGGATTTCATCGGCCAAGAAGCCGGCCAGGCGTGGACGCTCGATCACTTTCGGCTGCACCACAGGGCGGTCGATGGTTTGCACCGGGATTTCACCGAGGAAATGAATGTTCTTGAACACCGGCTCGGCATCGGACGCCAGTTTCATGCGCAGGCCGAACAGCAGCGCCAGCAGCAGGGCCGCGCCAATGGCCACGGCGATCCACGGCGGCATGAATTGCGCCAGCCGATCACGGGCCACGGTCACACCACGCCAGTGCGGCGACAGCTCGCGCTCGTATTCGCCCCGGGCGCTGCGGATCACCGCGCTGGTGCGCTCACGCAAGGCTTCCAGTTGGCTGCGACCGTCGTTCATTACCCGGTAGCGCCCTTCAAAACCGAGGCACATGCACAGGTACAACAGCTCCAGCAGGTACAGGCGCTCGCGAGGGCTTTGCAGGCAATGCTCCAGCAACTGGAACACCTTCTCGCCGCCCCAGGCTTCGTTGTGCACGGTGATCAACAGGCTTTGCTTGCCCCAATCACTGGTTCCGCCCCACGGCGTGCTCAGCACCGCTTCGTCCAGCGCGGTGCACAAGGCGTAGCGGGCCAGCAACACATCGTTGCGCACCACACCTGCGGCCTCGGCGCGCTCTTCGAACTGGCGCAAATAGGCCAGCAACTGCGCGCGCAAACTGGCCGGCGCCGGGTGGGCGATGGTGTTGCGCAGGCGCGTCAGCAGGGCCAGCAGCGGGCCGGCGGCGCTCTCCAACGGGTTGAGGCCCTCGGCCTTGCCGGTCAGGACCGGGGCGGCCGGCATCGACAGCGGCGCAGGTTGTGGACGACCCGGTTCCGGACGGCCAGGGTCCGGGCGAAATGGATCGGCGCCACGGCCACCGGGCGTCGGCATGAATTGGGTACGATCGTCGTTGCTCATCGCGGTTTATCCTCGGATCGCCCAGAAAGCCAGGTTCAGCCCTGGGAACTGGCCGGCGATGTGGAACGCAAAGCCGCCGGAGTTGCTCAACTGTTGCCAGTGGTCGCTGCCCCGGTCGAGTTCGTAGTAGGTGGAACCGGCGTGGTACGGCAACTGCCGTGGCGCCACCGGCAACGGCAGCAGGCCGATGCCCGGCAGTTGCAGGTTGACCAGGTCGCGGATGTGCTCCACCGAACCGACCTTGCTCTGTTGGCCGAAGCGGCCGCGCAGGGTTTCGGCCGGCACATCGGCACGCACCACCAGGATGAAACTGGCGCTGTCGAGCAGGGTCTTGTCGGCCAGCATCGCCACGTGGATGCCGTAGGCTTTCTCGACAATCGGAATCGGCGTCGCCTTGCTGTCGATCAGCATCGACAGGGCTTCGCGCAGGGCCTGCATCACCGGCGCGTAGCTGAGCGCCAGGTCATCGTGCTGGTAAGGCGGGTATTGCTGCGGTCGTCGCCCGGAAGCGGTGAACGTGGAAAACTCTCCGGCCAGGCTCACCAGTTCGCTGTAGAAGCGCTCGGGGTGCAGCGGGCTCAATTGGCTCAGGTGCTGAATCAGCGGCTGGGCGCGGTTGACCAATTGCAGCAGCATGAAGTCGGCAATCTCCGAGGCGCCACCGGCACCGGACGCCACCACCCGCCCGGCCAGGGCTTCGCCGCGTTGATGCAACAGGCCCAGCAGTTCGCTGCGGAACGCCGCCAACGGCTTGGAAGCGATGACATCCAGCAGCGGCGGGATGTAGTTGTCGTCGAGCACCAACGCACGGTCGGCGCGCTTTTCCTTGATGCGCACCACACCGACGGCGGCGTAGTCGCCAATGCCATCCTGCTCGGTCAGCAACCGCAGGGCCCGGGAGCCGAGGGCTACTGGCGCACGGTTTTCGAACGGCGCGTTGTCGTCGCGCACTTCGCACACCTGGCTCACATACCGCGCAGCACCGAGGTCTTCGCCTTCATCCACAGTGTCGCGGGCGCCGGCGCGCTTGAGCGGCAAGGCCAGGTACACCAGGCCATCGCGCAGGTTGTCATCGACGTTCAGGGGAGTGGGCGCCAGGTCATCCTGGGGAATATTGAACGGCGTACCGTCCGGCAACAGGCCCCGCGCCGAGATGATCGCCAGCTTGCCCTGGGCCAGCAGGCCCTGGTCGATCAGCAATTCGGAAAAACCCCAGGCGCCGGCCGACAATGGGCGGCTGCGTGCGTCGATAAGGTTTTCCAGGTAACGGTCGTGCTGTTGGAAGTGCTGCGTTCCAATGAACATGCCTTCCGACCAGACCACGCGATTGTTCCAGGACATGGGGGGCTCCGATTGCTTATTGGGCAGGGCTGGATGGGGGAACGACGACGGCGCTGCGCACGGCGCGCACATCGAGGCTGATCTGGTATTCGGTGTATTCGCGCGCCGGGACGTTCATCACCGTGCGCCACAGCGACTGGTCCAGCTCGCGATAGCCCACCAGTATTCCGATGTGCCGCGTGGCCGGGTCGAGGTCGCGTTGCAGGCTCAGTTGCTGGCCGGGCTGGATCAGCACCTCGTCCTGGTCGATCAGGTCGGCGCCCAGCGTGGCCTGGGCCCGTTCGGCCAGGGCGAAATAATCGGAACGGCCAAAGGTCGCGGCATTTTTCAGTTCGAAAATGCGCACCCGGACCGGGGCCGGCTGGCCGGTGGCGCCGGGGTTGAGGCCGGCAATGGCATGGAAATGCAGCTCGACGGCGGCAGTGTCGGCCTCAGCTTCTTCGGGCTGGGGGTTGGCCGCATCCTTGGCGCACGCCGTCAGCAGAAGCGCGGTGGCGACTGCGAGTAAAAACCTGGGAATCATCCTGCGTCCTCAATGACGTTTGAGCTATCCGTTGTTGGCTTATCAGTATTGTTATAGGACGGCGCCGCTCAACGGCGTCGCTGTCGTGTGCTGTGTTCTTCGTAGGCGCGACTGAACTCGCGACCGAACAGGTCCTGGAAATCCTCCTGGGCTTCCCGGGAAATGTTGCTATAGAGCTCGGTAAACTGCTGCCAGTACTGGGCCTGTCGCGAGCCGCTGAAGATACCCGACAGTCCGCCGGGCTTGGCCATGCGTTCTTCCAGTTGCGCCGGTTCGAAGCGCCCCAGCAAGTGCTTGATCGCCGCTTCCACGCCGGCCATTACCGCCAGTTGGTGGGCCCGCAAGTCATCGAAACTGTCACGCACCGCCGCGTCCGGGGCCATGAACGCCTGGTTGCCGTGGCGCAACAGCAACAGCAGGGCTTCATCGACATTGGGGGCGAATTTCAGCGGGTTGTTTTCCACCGGCTGGATCATCGTCTGTTGGATGCGGAACTCACCCTTGAGGCTGCTGCGGGCGCGCAAGACATCGATCAGGCCTTCGACCATCAACCGATAACTGCGCCCGATGCTTTCCATCTGCGCTTCGGCCTGGGCCTTGTCCAGGCGCAACTGATCCAGCCCGGCACCGCGCAGGAAGGCTTGCAGCAAGTCGGGTTGGTTGGCCTCAATCGGGGCGGCTGGAGCGACTGGCGCAACCGGAGCAACCGGAGCAACCGGAGCAACCGGAGGTGCGACCGGGGGCTCGACGCGGGTCACCGACGCTTCACGCACGGGCGGCGGCGGAGCACTGATTTCAGCAAAGATGTCGACGAGCGGAGGCTGCGCAACAGGCGTCGCGACAGGTTCAACCACCGGCGGTAGCGGCACCGGCGGCGGGGCCACGGGCAACGGAGCAACCGCCACCGACGCAGGCTTGTCGCTGAACGGGTCCCAGTCGTCCGGAATCACCGAGGCGGACGGCGGTATCACTGGCTCGACCGCGGGCGGTGGGCTCGGCCGGGCAATCGGCGTCGGCGGGCGGAAATTGTGTTGCTCAGCCGGAACATGGTCAGGCTGGGTGGCCGGCGGGACGCTGCTCGGGGCCAAGAAGTCGAACAGGTCCGGCAGGGTGTCCATGGCCGATGCGCCCTGGAAATGCGCGGGCGAGGCCACTTGTATCGGCGACGGCGTATGCGCGGCGGCGCTCTGCTGGCCCATCAAGGCCTCGAAACTGCTGGGCGACTCGGCGAACGGGTTGCTGTCGGTGACCGGCAGGTTGAAATCGACGCGGGCCTGGATTTCATAATCACCGATGCGGATCACTTCGCCGTCTTGCAGGGGTTCGCTGTTGCCCTTGCGCAGGCGAACGCCGGCCTTGACCAATTCCACACCATTGGTGCTGTTATCGGTCAAGTAATAACGCCCGTCTTTGTATTGGATAACGCAATGTTTTCCGGAAACCAGGCGCTCAGGGTCCGGTAATACCCAGTCATTATCGGAATTACGGCCAATTGCCATCACCCCCTGGTCCATGGACTTTTCAGAACACTGGCCTGGGGTAATTTTGTGATAACTAGTGATAGTCAAACACAGCGGCATCTTGCCTCCTTGCTGAATACTTCCGCGCGCGGGCGGGCGTGAGGGGTTCAGACCCTGACGACCCGCCGGCAACCTTGCCAACAACCGCAGAACGGCTTTTTGCCAGCATGATTGCTGATAATAACCGGCTTGCGTGACAAAAACCCCACGTCAGTTGCCGCTTCGACCGGTAGGTCGGGCAGGCTGTTAAGCGCATCACAACTGTTACAGAGGGGCTACACTGGTGAAATAGCTTACCTTGACAAGCGATAAGTACTACACCAAAAATGCACAACTTCTTGAATATAGATGATGGCACTTTAAGATCATTTCGGATCTAAAGGGCCATTACCGTCAAGGAACATGTGAAGTTTCATCCGAAACTTGCGTGTGAACTGCCCGACTTCTATCAAGCGGGTGATAGGGAGATCGATCCAAGTGGATGTGCCTTTGTTGCTCGCCGCCGTTTCCGCGACTTCGCCGTGCGGTGAAGACCTGGAATATGACGCGGATTTCCTGCGCCTGGAACGCGACTCCCGGGGCCAACCCGAGCGCAGCATGGGCGATTCGATCCTGCCTGCCGAACCTCCGGAATGGCGCAGCATCCAGCAACAGAGCCTGGACCTGCTGCAGCGCAGCAAAGACCTGCGCATCACCCATTTCCTGATGCAAAGCTCCCTGGCCCTCGAAGGCCTGCCGGGCATGGCCCGTGTGCTGACGCTGATCAGCGAGCTGCTCAAGCAATACTGGGCCGAACTGCATCCGCGCCTGGACGCCGATGACGACAACGACCCTACCGTGCGCATCAATGCCCTCGCCGGCCTGACGTCCGATGTCACCATCCGCCTGCTGCGCGAAAGCATCCTGACCCGTTCGCGCACCTTCGGTGCCGTCAGCCTGCGCGCCGCCGCCAACGCCAGCGGCCTGCAAAGTTTCCCGGATGAAAACCTCGGCGCCGAACAGCTCGCCGGGGCCCTGCTCGACAGCGATCCCGAGCAGTTGGAAATTACCCGCGCCGCCCTGCTCGAAGCCCGCAGTGCCGCCGAAGCCATCGAGCAGCAGGTCAGCGACCAGGTCGGTTCCGCCCAAGGCGTGGACCTCGGCCCGTTGAAGCAACCGCTGAAGATGGCCCTGCAGATTCTCGGCCAGTTCGCCCCGCAAAGTGGCGACAGCGCCCAGCCCGATTCCGTCAGCGACGACAGCGCCGCAACAACAGAATATGCCAGCGCGCCAAGCGCACCGCGCCACACCAGCAACAGCACCGTCAGCGGCGACATCAACAACCGCGACGACGTGCTGCGCAGCCTGGACCGGATTCTCGCTTACTACACCCGTCATGAGCCCTCCAGCCCGTTGCCGGTGCTGTTGAACCGGGCCAAGAATCTGGTGCATGCCGATTTCGCGGCCATTGTGCGCAACTTGATTCCCGACGGCATGAGTCAATTTGAAAACCTGCGCGGCCCAGACAGCGAATAAAAAGCGAGCGGATCACGCAGTCACGTCACCGGCACCCCCGATGACGCCAACACCGTCGCTCAAGCGACCAGGAGCAGCAACGTGGCGAAGCAAAGTTCTCAGAAATTCATCGCGCGCAACCGCGCGCCTCGAGTGCAGATCGAGTACGACGTCGAGCTCTACGGCGCCGAGAAAAAGGTCCAGTTGCCCTTCGTCATGGGCGTCATGGCCGACCTCGCCGGCAAGCCCGCCGAGCCTCTGGCACCGGTGGCCGACCGCAAGTTCCTCGAGATCGATGTCGACAATTTCGACTCGCGCCTCAAGGCCATGCAGCCGCGCGTGGCGTTCCATGTGCCTAACGAACTGACCGGCGAAGGCAACCTGAGCCTGGACCTGACGTTCGAAAGCATGGACGACTTCAGCCCGGCGGCCGTGGCCCGCAAGGTCGACTCGCTGAACAAGCTGCTCGAAGCGCGCACCCAGTTGGCCAACCTGCTGACCTACATGGACGGCAAGACCGGCGCCGAAGAAATCATCATGAAGGCGATCAAGGACCCAGCGCTGTTGCAGGCCCTGGCGAGCGCGCCGAAGCCAGCACAGGACCAATGATCATGACTGACAATACAGCCCGCGAAGGCGTGCAAAACCTGGGCGCAACCGAAGAAACCAGCGAGTTCGCGTCCCTGCTGCTGCAAGAGTTCAAACCCAAGACCGAGCGTGCCCGCGAAGCCGTCGAGACGGCCGTGCGCACCCTGGCCGAGCAGGCCCTGGCGCAGACCGACCTGGTGTCCAACGACGCCATCAAGTCGATCGAATCGATCATCGCCGCCATTGACGCCAAGCTCACCGCCCAGGTCAACCAGGTCATCCACCACCCCGACTTCCAGCAACTGGAAAGCGCCTGGCGTGGCCTGCACTACCTGGTCAACAACACCGAGACCGATGAGCAGCTCAAGATCCGCGTGCTCAACATCTCCAAGACCGACCTGCACAAGACCCTGAAGAAATTCAAGGGCACCGCGTGGGACCAGAGCCCGCTCTTCAAGAAGATGTACGAAGAAGAATACGGCCAGTTCGGCGGCGAGCCTTACGGCTGCCTGGTGGGCGACTACTACTTCGACCAGTCGCCACCGGATGTCGAGCTGCTGGGCGAACTGTCGAAAGTCTGCGCGGCCATGCACTCGCCGTTCATCGCTGCGGCATCGCCAACTGTGATGGGCATGGGCTCGTGGCAGGAGCTGTCGAATCCACGCGACCTGACCAAGATCTTCACCACCCCGGAATACGCCGGCTGGCGCTCGCTGCGTGAATCGGAAGACTCGCGCTACATCGGCCTGACCATGCCGCGTTTCCTGGCGCGCCTGCCGTACGGCGCCAAGACCGACCCGGTGGAAGCCTTCGCCTTCGAAGAAAACACCGACGGCGCCGACAGCTCCAAGTACACCTGGGCCAACGCCGCCTACGCGATGGCGGTGAACATCAACCGTTCGTTCAAACACTTCGGCTGGTGCTCGCGCATCCGTGGCGTTGAATCTGGCGGTGAAGTGGAAAACCTGCCGGCCCACACGTTCCCGACCGACGACGGTGGCGTGGACATGAAGTGCCCAACCGAAATCGCCATCTCGGACCGCCGTGAAGCGGAGCTGGCGAAGAACGGTTTCATGCCGCTGCTGCACAAGAAAAACACCGACTTCGCCGCGTTCATCGGTGCCCAGTCGCTGCAGAAACCGGCCGAATACGACGACCCGGACGCCACCGCCAACGCCAACCTGGCCGCACGCCTGCCGTACCTGTTCGCCACTTGCCGTTTCGCCCATTACCTGAAGTGCATCGTGCGCGACAAGATCGGCTCCTTCAAAGAGAAGGACGAGATGCAGCGCTGGTTACAGGACTGGATCCTCAACTACGTCGACGGTGACCCGGCGCACTCCACCGAGACCACCAAGGCCCAGCATCCACTGGCTGCCGCCGAAGTGATCGTCGAAGAAGTCGAAGGCAACCCGGGGTACTACAACTCCAAGTTCTACCTGCGCCCGCACTACCAGCTCGAAGGGCTGACCGTGTCGCTGCGCCTGGTATCGAAACTACCTTCGGCCAAGGGCGCGTAAAGCTTTACTGAACGGTACAAGGCCAATGTGGGAGCGAGCTTGCTCGCGATGACGGTGGATCAGTTGTCATCAGCATGCCTGACACTCCGCTATCGCGAGCAAGCTCGCTCCCACAGGGGGTCTTCAGTGAATTGGAGATCGCCTTCGTAGCGTTCAACGGCAGTAATTTCGCAAGGTCAGCGTCAACCAAACAATGTGGTTAGAAACCACACAGGGAGAAAACATGGCTGTTGATATTTTCATCAAGATCGGCGACATCAAGGGCGAGTCCATGGACAAGGCCCACAAGGACGAGATCGATGTCCTGAACTGGAGCTGGGGCATGTCCCAGTCCGGCAACATGCACGTGGGCAGCGGCGGTGGTGCGGGCAAGGTCAACGTCCAGGACCTGTCCCTGACCAAGTACGTCGACAAGGCGTCGCCAAACCTGATGATGCACTGCGCCAGCGGCAAGCACATCGACAAGGTCAAGCTGACCGTGCGCAAGGCCGGCGGTGAAAGCCAGGTCGAGTACATGATCATCAACCTGGAAGAAGTGCTGGTCACTTCCCTGAGCACCGGCGGCTCGGGCAGCGATGATCGCCTGACCGAAAACGTCACCCTGAACTTCGCCAAGGTGCTGGTGGACTACCAGCCGCAGAAAGCCGACGGCACCAAGGAAGGCGGCCCGGTCAAGTTCGGCTGGAACATCCGTCAGAACGTCAAGGTGTAATCGAACACGCCCCCGGTGCCACGCGCCGGGGGTGTTTGGTGCTTGCTCGAATCCAACCTTTTCCCACGTGGTATCTGAGTCATGGCCAAGCCTTCGTTTATCAATTTGTGGAACAGCTATCCCACCACCTCCACACCCTGTGACGGGCCTTGGGATAATCAGTGCGCTATCCGGATGAGCATCACGCTCAATGCGGAACAGACGATCAAGGTCAACAAGTCGACTTACAGCGAACCCAAGTGTGCACACGAACATGCTCGGGGCGCCGAGTCGTTGGCCAGCTGGCTTTGGCGTCATCATCTGGGTCGTCCAACGATTCTGACCGGAA
The DNA here is from genome assembly GCF_059579345.1 of Pseudomonas sp. FSO-7. Classification (NCBI taxonomy): domain Bacteria; kingdom Pseudomonadati; phylum Pseudomonadota; class Gammaproteobacteria; order Pseudomonadales; family Pseudomonadaceae; genus Pseudomonas; species Pseudomonas sp. FSO-7. The sequence goes on from NZ_CM184193.1 coordinate 6,449,246, forward strand.
GCGCCGAGGACCGCCGCACACTCAATCAGAAGACAGGAATCATTTTCTTCAAGGACTGTTTTGCACGGCTCGGGCAATCCGAAGAAGCCCGTACCGGCGACCATATCGACCTATGGAATCGCGGCAGAGTCACCGGCGACTTCGCCGATCAGGCTCATCGCTCAAAGCAAGTCTGGTTTTGGGAGCTGCCATGATCAAACGAGCGCTGCTGGCGGCGTTGTCGAGCAGTCTTTTCCTAAGCCTGAGCGCTTGCGCCGAACAGACCGACCCTGCGGCTGCACAAAGCGTTCAGGTCGATCTCGCCGGCCAGACCCTGACCCTGGAAAACCACGGTCAACGTTGTGCCTTGCGCAAACCAGACCAAAGCCTGCTCACGCTGGACATGCCGTGGCCCTGCCACTTGAGCGTCGACCGTAAAGGCTTGCCACGCGTCGAGCGTTTTAACAACGCCTTGATCATCATCGTGCAGCATTTCGAACCAGAACCGGCGCCCAGCACTGAATGTCGCTCTCAATACCAAGCCATCAGACAAATCGAAGGCCGGCTGGAGGCATCGATTGTGGCCGGTGGCGGCCGTTGCATGGCCGGCGCCCTTGATCAGAAAAACTTTGTGGCCCTTTTTACGTGGTAACCGAAATCGCCACCCGCGATCGCCTGCAACCGTCCCTGCTGGACCGGTTGACCGACGACGATCCGACCAACCCCAAGGAAAGCGCCGACAAGCGCGTGCTGTCGCTCACCCAGTTGAAAGCCTCGGTGCTGCGTGACCTGGCGTGGCTGCTCAACACCACGTCATTGCTCGACGCCGATGCCACGCTGCATATCCCGGCGGGCACCTCGGTGGTGAATTTCGGCCTGCCGGCGCTGGCCGGCAACAGCGCGTCGAACGTCGATGTCTCGGCCCTGGAAACCTTGATCCACCAGGCCATTGCCACCTTCGAACCGCGCATCCTGCGTCACACCCTGCGGGTTCGGGCCCGGGCGACGGCCGAGATGAACCACAACGCCTTGAGTTTCGAGATCGAAGGCGACCTCTGGGCCCAACCCGTTCCGTTGCGTCTGATGCTGCAAACCGACCTGGACCTGGAAACCGGCCACGTGCGCGTGGTCAACGCCGACCAGCGGAGACGCCCATGAACCCGCGCCTGCTGGAGCTGTACAACCAGGAACTGCACCACGTGCGCGAAAGCGCGGCGGAGTTCGCCAAGGAATACCCCAAGATCGCCAGTCGGCTGACGTTGTCCGGCATGGACTGCGCCGACCCGTATGTCGAGCGCCTGCTGGAAGGCTTCGCCTACCTGACGGCGCGGGTGCAGCTCAAGCTCGATGCCGAGTACCCGACCTTCACCCACAACCTGCTGGAAATCGCCTACCCGCATTACCTGGCGCCGACACCGTCGATGACCGTGGTGCAAATGCAGGCCGACCCGGACGAAGGCTCGCTGAGCAGTGGTTTCCCGCTGCCCCGCGATACCGTCCTGCGCGCCGCCCTGGGTCGCGAAACCCAGACCTGCTGCGAGTACCGCACCGCCCACGCGGTGACGTTGTGGCCGTTGCAGGTCAGCCAGGCCGAATACTTCGGCAACCCGTCCGCCGTGCTCGGGCGCCTGGCCGCCAGCGAACCCAAGGCCAAGGCCGGGCTGCGCATCACACTGCGCACCGGCGCCGAGCTGCCGTTCAACAGCCTGGCCCTGGACAACCTGCCGCTGTACTTGAGCGGCGCCGACGAACAACCCTTCCGCCTCTACGAACAGCTGCTGGGCAACGCCTGCGCGGTGTTCGCCCGCAAGCCCGGCGGCGACTGGGTGGAGCGCCTGCCCCAGGATGCGTTGCGCTCGCGGGGTTTCGACGATGCCGACGCTGCGCTGCCGGTGGTGTCGCGGGCCTTCCAGGGCTATCGCCTGTTGCAGGAATACTTCGCCCTGCCCCACCGCTTCCTGTTTGTCGATTTCACCCAGTTGAGCCGCGCGGTCAAACGCTGCGACGGCCAGGAACTGGAGTTGATCGTGCTGTTCGACCGTCACGACCCGAGCCTGGAAGGCAGCGTCGGTGCATCGCAGTTCCTGCCGTTCTGCACCCCGGCCATCAACCTGTTTCCCAAGCGCCTGGATCGCATTCACTTGTCGGAGCGGGTCAACGAACACCACGTGATCGCTGACCGCACCCGACCGATGGATTTCGAAGTGCATTCGCTGAGCGGCCTCACCGGCCACGGCACCGGACCGGAGCAGCCGTTTTTACCGTTTTACGCCGTGCGCGATCCGTCCCGCTACGGCCGCGACCAGGCCTACTACACCGTACGGCGTGAGCCGCGCGTGCTGTCCAGCGACCAACGGCGCAACGGCCCGCGCTCGACCTACATCGGCAGCGAAACCTTCGTCAGCCTGGTGGACAGCCAGCAAGCGCCGTACCGGCATGACCTGCGCCAACTGGGCGTGACCGCGCTGTGCACCAACCGCGACCTGCCGCTGTTCATGAGCGTGGGCAACGGCAAGACCGACTTCACCCTGGCCGACAGTGCCCCGGTTGGCGCCGTGCGCTGCGTGGCAGGTCCCAGTCGCCCACGGGCCAGCCATGCCCACGATGCCAAGGCCTGGCGGCTGATCAGCCAGTTGTCGCTGAACTACTTGTCGTTGAGCGAACAAGGCCAAGGCGCCGCCGCCCTGCGGGAACTGCTGCGCCTGTACGGCGACAGCAACGACGCGGCGCTGCAATTGCAGATCGAAGGCCTGCGCGAAGTCAGCAGCAAGGCCTGCACCCGGCGCTTGCCGATGCCCGGCCCGATCGTGTTCGGTCGGGGCCTGGAGATCACCCTGGAATTCGATGAAAACGCGTTTCGCGGCACCGGGGTGTTCCTGCTCGGTGCGGTGTTCGAGCGCTTCCTGGCACGCTACGTGTCGATCAACAGTTTTACCGAGACGGTGATCCGTACCACCGAACGCGGCGAGATCATGCGATGGAAAGCCAAGCCCGGACGTCGTCCGACCCTGTGAGTACCCTGGAGGCGATGCACCAGGAACCCTGGGAATACGACTTCTTCCAGGCGTTGCGGCGCATCGAGTGCGAATCCCCCGAGCTGCCGCGCCTGGGCCATTCCCTGCGCCTGGCCGATGACCCGCTGCGCCTCGGGCAACAGGCCGACTGCACCTTCGCCCCGGCCACCCTCGCCTCGGTGCAACCGGGCGGCGACGGTACACCGGCGCGCCTGGAGCAATTCTTCTTCGGCCTCGGCGGCCCCAACGGCCCGATGCCGCTGCACATCACCGAGTACGTGCGCGAACGCCAGCGCAACAACGCCGACAGCACCAGCAAGCGCTTCCTCGATGTGTTTCACCATCGCCTGCTCAGCCTGTTCTACCGGGCCTGGGCCGAAGCGCGGCCGACGGTCAGCCATGACCGCCCGGACGACGACTATTGGTCGGCGCGCCTGGCGGCCCTCAGCGGCCGGGGCATGCCGAGCCTGCTCAACCAGGGGCTGATTCCCGACACGGCGAAGCTGCACTACAGCGGCCACCTGTCGGCGCAAACCCGCTACCCGGACGGCTTGAAGGCGATCCTCAGCGAGTACTTCGGCTTGCCGGTGGAGATCGAAGAATACGTCGGCCAATGGCTGGAACTGCCCGAACGCAGCCGCGTCGGGGTCAGCGCTCACCAATTGGGCGTGGACTTCTGCCTGGGCCGTTTCGTGTGGGATCGCCAGCACAAATTCCGCATTCGCCTGGGGCCACTCAAGCTCGTTGACTACATGGGCATGCTGCCCGGCAGCCAACCGTTCAACGAGCTGGTGGCCTGGGTCGCCGAATACCTGGGCCACGAGCTGGACTGGGACCTGAACCTGGTCCTGGAGCAGCCCGAAGTCCCGGCACTGCAGCTCAATGGTCGTTTCCGCCTGGGGTTCAATACCTGGCTGGGCCGCCCCGAAACAGATGCCAACGATTTAATACTGGCCCGGCATTACGCCGAACAGGCCAACACCTCACAGACCTCAAGGAGCCATGAGCATGGGTGAAATCAGTCGCGCCGCGTTGTTCGGCAAACTCAACAGCGTGGCCTACAAAGCCATCGAAGCCGCCACCGTGTTCTGCAAGTTGCGCGGTAACCCTTATGTGGAACTGGCCCACTGGTTTCACCAGTTGCTGCAACTGCAGGACTCGGACCTGCACCGCATCATCCGCCAGTTCAACATCGAGCCGGCGCGCCTGGCCCGTGACCTGACCGAAGCCCTGGACCGCCTGCCACGGGGTTCGACGTCGATCACCGACCTGTCCTCCCACGTCGAAGAAGCCGTGGAACGCGGCTGGGTCTACGGCAGCCTGATGTTCGGCGAAAGCCAGGTGCGCACCGGTTACCTGGTGCTGGGCATCCTCAAGACCCCGAGCCTGCGCCACGCGCTGCTGGGCCTGTCGTCGGAGTTCGACAAGGTCAAGGTCGAAGCCCTGAGCGAGCGGTTTGACGAATACGTCGGCGACTCGCCGGAAAACGCCCTGACCGCCAGCGACGGCTTCAATGCCGGCGCCGTGCCGGGCGAAGCCAGCGGCGCCATGGCCCCCAGCGCCATGGGCAAGCAGGAAGCCCTCAAGCGCTTTACCGTCGACCTCACCGAGCAGGCCCGCAGCGGCAAGCTCGACCCCATCGTCGGCCGTGACGAAGAGATCCGCCAACTGGTGGACATCCTCATGCGCCGCCGGCAGAACAACCCGATCCTCACCGGTGAAGCCGGCGTGGGCAAGACCGCCGTGGTCGAAGGCTTTGCCCTGCGCATCGTCGCCGGCGACGTGCCGCCGTCCCTCAAGGACGTGGAACTGCGCAGCCTCGACGTGGGCCTGTTGCAGGCCGGCGCGAGCATGAAAGGCGAATTCGAACAGCGCCTGCGCCAGGTCATCGAAGACGTCCAGGCCTCGCCCAAGCCGATCATCCTGTTCATCGACGAAGCCCACACCCTGGTGGGTGCCGGTGGCGCCGCCGGCACGGGCGACGCGGCCAACCTGCTCAAACCAGCCCTGGCCCGCGGCACCTTGCGTACCGTGGCCGCCACCACCTGGGCCGAGTACAAGAAGCACATCGAAAAAGACCCGGCCCTGACCCGCCGTTTCCAAGTGGTGCAAGTGGCCGAGCCGTCGGAAGACAAGGCCCTGCTGATGATGCGCGGCGTGGCCTCGACCATGGAAAAACACCACCAGGTGCAGATCCTCGACGAAGCCCTGGAAGCCTCGGTCAAGCTGTCCCACCGCTACATTCCCGCGCGCCAGTTGCCGGACAAATCCGTGAGCCTGCTGGACACCGCCTGCGCCCGCGTCGCCATCAGCCTGCACGCCGTGCCGGCCGAAGTGGACGACAGCCGTCGGCGCATCGAAGCGCTGGAAACCGAGCTGCAAATCATCGCCCGTGAGCACGCGATTGGCGTGGTCATCGGCACTCGCCAGACCCACAGCGAAAACCTGCTGAGCGCCGAACGCGAGCGCCTGGCCGAACTGGAAAGCCGCTGGGCCGAAGAGAAGACCCTGGTGGACGAACTGCTCGCCGCCCGCGCCACCCTGCGCGAGCGCGTCGGCGTGGTGGACAGCGAGGATGGCAGCGAGACCAGCCACGAGCTGCGCGAGAAACTGGTGGACCTGCAACAGCGCCTGACCGCCCTGCAAGGTGAAAACCCGCTGATCCTGCCGACCGTGGATTACCAGGCCGTGGCCTCGGTGGTCGCCGACTGGACCGGTATCCCGGTGGGCCGCATGGCCCGCAACGAACTGGAAACCGTGCTCAACCTCGACCAGCACCTGAAAAAACGCATCATCGGCCAGGACCATGCCTTGCAGATGATCGCCAAGCGCATCCAGACCTCCCGCGCCGGCCTCGACAACCCGAGCAAGCCGATTGGCGTGTTCATGCTCGCCGGCACCTCCGGCGTGGGCAAGACCGAAACCGCCCTGGCCCTGGCCGAAGCCATGTATGGCGGCGAGCAGAACGTCATCACCATCAACATGAGCGAGTTCCAGGAAGCCCACACCGTGTCGACCCTCAAGGGCGCGCCACCGGGCTACATCGGCTACGGCGAAGGCGGCGTGCTGACCGAAGCCGTGCGGCGCAAACCGTACAGCGTGGTGTTGCTGGACGAGGTGGAAAAAGCCCACCCGGACGTGCATGAGATCTTCTTCCAGGTGTTCGACAAAGGCGTGATGGAAGACGGCGAAGGCCGGGTGATCGACTTCAAGAACACCTTGATCCTGCTGACCACCAACGCCGGCACCGAGTTGATCGCCCAGGTCTGCAAGGCCCCGCAGAACGTGCCCGAGCCGGAAGAAATCGCCAAGGCCCTGCGCCAGCCGTTGCTGGAGATTTTCCCGCCGGCCCTGCTCGGCCGCCTGGTGACGATTCCGTACTACCCGCTCAGCGACGAGATGCTCAAGGCCATCACCCGCCTGCAACTCAACCGCATCAAGAAGCGCGTGGAGAGCACCCACAAAGTGGCCTTCGACTACGACGACGCGGTGGTCGACCTGATCGTCTCGCGTTGCACCGAAACCGAAAGCGGCGGGCGCATGATCGACACCATCCTGACCAACAGCCTGCTGCCGGACATGAGCCGCGAGTTCCTGACCCGCATGCTCGAAGGCAAGGCCTTGGCCAGCGTGCGGATCAGTGCCGTGGATAACGAATTGCAGTACGATTTCAGCGACGCGGCCTGACGGTAAGGAACACCGTACAACCCTGTGGGAGCGAGCTTGCTCGCGATAGCGCAAGTTCATTCAACATCAATGTTGACTGATACGCCGCCATCGCGAGCAAGCTCGCTCCCACAGTGGCATCTTCCACAGTGGGGTTGCGTTCCTTCAGCCATTACAACTTGCACGAGACACTCGATGTTATTCAACCAAGCCTCACGCCTGGCCAAGATCACCAGCCCCCTCGGGCCCGAGGTCCTGTTGCTCAAGGACATGGGCGGCGGCGAAGAGCTGGGGCGGCTGTTCAACTACGAGTTGCAGCTGCACTCGCTGGACAACGCCATCGACTTGAATCAGCTGCTCGGCAAGCCCATGTGCGTGAGCCTGCAACTCGATGGCGGTGGCGAGCGCTACTTCCATGGCATCGTCGCCCGGTGCAGCCAGAACGTCGACCAGGGCCAGTTCGCCAGCTACCAGGCCACCTTGCGCCCGTGGCTGTGGCTGCTGACCCGCACCTCCGATTGCCGGATTTTCCAGAACCTCACCATTCCGCAGATCATCAAGCAGGTGTTCCGCGACCTTGGGTTTTCCGATTTCGAAGACGCCTTGAGCCAGTCCTACCGCGAGTGGGAATACTGCGTGCAGTATCGCGAGACCAGCTTCGATTTCGTCAGCCGCTTGATGGAACAAGAAGGGATTTACTACTTCTTCCGCCATGAACAGGGCCGTCATGTACTGGTACTGGCCGACGCCTATGGTGCCCATGCCACGGCACCCGGCTACGGTTCGGTGCCGTACTACCCGAAGAATGAGCAACAGCGCGAGCGCGATCACATCCACGATTGGCACCTGGCCCAGGAAGTCCAGCCCGGCTCATTGGAGCTCAACGACTACGACTTCCAGCGCCCCAGCGCGCGCATCGACGTGCGCTCGGCCATGCCGCGCCCGCACATCGCCGGCGACTATCCGCTGTACGACTACCCTGGCACCTACGTGCAAAGCGCCGACGGCGAACACTACGCCCGTACCCGCATCGAAGCCTTGCAGACCCTGCACGAGCAAGTCGAGCTGGCCGGCAATGCCCGGGGCCTGGGTTCGGGGCATCTGTTCAGCCTCACCGGCTTCAGCCGCCAGGACCAGAACCGCGAATACCTGATCGTTGGCGCTCGCTACTACCTTTCCCAGGAAAGCGGCGAAACCGGTGGCGGCGCGCCGACCGCGCAGTTCGAAAGCAGCCTGACCTGCATCGACGCCCAGCAAAGTTATCGCCCGATGGCGACTACCCATCGGCCCATCGTCAAAGGCCCGCAGACCGCGTTGGTGGTCGGCCCCAAGGGCGAGGAAATCTGGACCGATCAGTTCGGCCGGGTGAAGGTGCATTTTTATTGGGACCGGCACGACCAATCCAACGAAAACAGCTCCTGCTGGATTCGGGTGTCACAGGCTTGGGCCGGGAAAAACTGGGGCTCGATGCAGATCCCGCGCATCGGCCAGGAAGTGATCGTGAGCTTCCTCGAGGGTGACCCGGACCGGCCAATCATCACCGGCCGCGTCTACAACGCCGAACAGACCGTGCCTTACGACCTGCCGGAAAACGCGACCCAGAGCGGCATGAAAAGCCGTTCGAGCAAAGGCGGCACGCCGGCGAACTTCAACGAAATCCGCATGGAAGACAAGAAAGGCGCCGAGCAGTTGTACATCCATGCCGAGCGCAACCAGGACATCGTGGTCGAGGTGGACGAGAGCCATTCGGTGGGCCACGACCGCAACAAAAGCATCGGCCATAACGAAACAGTGACCATCGGCAACAACCGCCTGCGCATCGTCAAGCAGGAAGACATCCTCTCGGTGGGCCAGCGCAAGACCGACAGCATCAGCCAGAGCTACGTCATCGAAGTGGGCGAGAACCTGCGCCTGGTGTGCGGTGAAAGCATTCTGGAGCTCAACGCCAGCGGCCAGATCAACCTGACCGGCGTGCAGATCAGCTTCTACGCCAGCGGCGATGCCGAGTTCAACACCGGCGGCGTGCTGCACCTGAACAACGGCGGCGGCCCCGGTGCCACGCCGGACGGCCAGGGCGTCAAGGGCAGCATCGACGCCAACATCAGTGCCGCGTTCCCCAAGGGCTAACTTCGAGATTTATGCGCCATGACTTACCGCCTCAATGAATTCCAGCTCCAGTTGCCGCCCAGCGAGTTGCTGGACGCGACGATCAACATCCTCAAGTTCCCTGAATTGGGCACCTCTTTGATCGTCAGCCGCAGCCTGCTGGCCGACGGCGAGACCCTGCAAAGCAACCTCGACGACCAGCTCAAGCGCCTGGAAAAACAAGTCCAGGACTTGCGCTGCCAACCAGGCGCCACCCTGCGCGTTGGCGCCAACCAGGAAGTCGAAGCTATCGAGCTGCGCAGCCAGTTCAACAAAGGCAACGAAAAGGTCTTCCAGTACCAATTGGCGCTGGTACTGCCGGGCACCCGCAAGATGCTTGCCTTGAGCTATGTGAAGGCGGAAAAACTCGGCGACGCCGAAGCGGCGCATTGGGCAACAATCAAGGGGTCGCTGTTGTTCGACGTTCCGGCTTGATGAGCACCTTGCATGTCTGATGCACTCTGGGCCGCCCGGCTGGGCGACGCACTGAACCACACCTCGATGATGGCCGATATCCTCGGCGGCGTCTTGGAAGTGGCCGCGAACATTGCGATCACCGCCGTGGCGACAGCGGCCGTGGTGGCCGCTACGGGCATCACTGTTGCCACGGGTGGGTTGGGTTGTTTCCTGCTCGGCGCCGTGGTGGGCGCCGTCGTCGGCCTTGCCATGAGCAAGACTGGAGCCGATAAGGGCTTGAGCGATATATGCGAGGGCATCGGCAACGCCTTGTTCCCTCCCACGGTGCAGGCCAACATCCTCACCGGCTCCACCAACACCCTGACCAACAATATCCCGGCCGCTCGAGCCGCCGGGGCGATTCAATCCCATGTCGCGCCAGCCGGTACCGAGCTTGAGGCCCCCGAGCCAGAAGCCGAACCCAGTTACCTGGACATGGCCGAGCATTTCTTTTCGCAGATGTGGCGTCCCACCGTCGCCACGCCCGCGCCCGGTGCCGTGCCCAAGCCGCTGGACATGATCGCGTGCATGAAGCATCCGCCTATGCCGCCGCAGTTCCTGGCCGAAGGTTCGGACAAAGTCACCATTAACGGCCAGCCCGCCGTGCGCAGCGGCGATCGCAGCACCTGCGATGCGACCGTGGTGTCGTCCGGGTTGATTTCCCCTGACGTGACCATTGGCGGCGGTTCGGTGGTGGTGCGCGAGATCCGCAGCGGCAAGACCCCTGGCGTAGGGTTGGCCGTCACCGCCTTGCTGATGCTCAAGGGCGGCAAAGGTAAATTCCTCAGTAACCTGCCGTGCATGCTGGTGGGCGGTGCGGCTTCCATGGCCGTCAGCAGCGCGATGGGCGCAGTGGCCAACGCCGCCATGGGCTCATCGAACCCCGTGCATGCCGCCACCGGGGCCAAGGTACTGGGCGATGTCGAAGAGATGGATTTCGTCCTGCCCGGCATCTTGCCGATCGACTGGCAGCGCTTCTATAACAGCCGCGACGAACGCCATGACGGGATGTTCGGGGCAGGTTGGAGCGTGCCCTATGAGGTACGCGTCGAAATCCTGCCTCACCCCGAGGGCGGCGAAACACTGGTCTACACCGATGAACAGGGCCGGCGCATCGACATGGGCTCGATTGCCCTGGGCGGCGCCGTGTTCAGTGCCGGTGAAGGCCTCAGCGTGCGGCGCCATGCCAACGGCGAACTGCTGATCGAAAGCGCAGACGGCTTGTACCGGCTGTTCGAACCCTCGCCCGCCAATGCAGCGCTGCTGCGCCTGAACCAACTGGGTGATCGCAACGACAATCGCATCTACCTGGACTACGACGACACCGGACGCCTGGCGCAATTGCGCGACACCTTCGACCTGACCCGCATCGCGCTGGCGTATGACCAGCGCTGGCCGCAACGGGTCAGCCGGATCGACCGCCTCTACGCCGATCAACGCCGGGAAGTGTTGATGCACTATGACTACGACGGCCTGGGCAACCTGGAACAGGTCCGTCAGTCCAACGGCCAGGTGAAACGTCGCTATGCCTACGATGCCGGGCGGCGAATGGTGGAACACCAACTGCCCACCGGGCTTCGCTGTTTCTATGAATGGGCGCTGGTTGAAAACCTGGAATGGCGGGTTGCTCGTCACTGGACCGACGCCGGCGATGCCTACACCTTCGACTACGACCTGGTCGCCGGCACCACCCGCATCACCGACGGATTGAATCGCATCAGCACCCGTCGCTGGGATGCCCGCTATCAGATCACCGAAGCCACCGACGCGCTGGGCCGCACCTGGACCTTCCAGTGGAACGACGAAAGCCAGTTACTGGGGGCGACCGCTCCCAACGGCGGGCAGCATCAGTTCAGCTATGACGAAGCGGGCAACCTCTGCGAAACCCGCGACCCGCTGGGGCGTAGCGAATCCACACTGTGGCTCGAGCACTGGGCCCTGCCCCTGGCTGAAACCGATGCCGCGGGTAACACCTGGCAGTATCGCTATGACTCACGGGGCAATCGCATTCGGGAAACCGACCCGCTGGGCAACATCACCCGCTATCGCCACGACGCCCACGGCCAGGTGGTGGAGGTCATCGACGCCACCGGCAAAAGCAAAACCATGCGCTGGACGGCCCTTGGGCAACTGAGCGAGCACACCGACTGTTCGGGTTACACCACACGCTTGAGCTACTGCGAGCGCGGGCTGTTGCTCAGCAGCACCGATGCGCTGGGGGAGCGGACGCTTTTCAGCTACGACGATCAAGGCCGCTTGCTTAGCAAGCAACTGCCGGACGGGCGCACCGAGCACTACCAGCGCGATGCGAGCGGACAGTTGATCGGCTATAGCGACCCGGCCGGGCACACGACGAATTTCCAGCACACCCCAAGCGGTCAGTTGCAGGTACGCACCGACGCCCATGGCCGCCGGGTGGAACTGAGCTACGACCACTACGGGCGCCTACTGGCGCTGACCAACGAAAATGGCGAGTGCTACCGATTTACCTGGGACGCCGCCGACCGCTTGAGCGCCCAACACAGCCTGGATGGCAGCCTCAAGCGCTACGCCTACGACCCGCTGGACAACGTCACCCGCGTGGAAGCGCTCGCGGTGCCCGGCAGCACCGACCTGGACCTCTCGCCACACGCCCCCATCATCCATGAGCTGGAGCGCGACGCGATGGGACGGCTGGTGGCAAAAGTCACCGAAGACGGGCGTACCGAGTACAGCTACGACGCGCTCGACCAAGTCAACGCCATCACCTTCACCCGCCAGACCGGCGAAGTGCAAACCGTGGGTTTTGGTTACGACGCGTTGGGACAACTGGTGACCGAGCAGAGTTGGGCCGGATGCCTGGAACATCGCTACGACGAACTGGGCAACCTGACCCAGACGCTGCTTCCCGATGGCCGTTGGCTGAACCGCCTGCACTACGGCAGCGGCCACCTGCACCAGATCAACCTCGATGGCCAGGTCATCAGCGATTTCGAACGCGACCGTCTGCACCGCGAAGTGCTGCGCACCCAAGGACGCCTGAGCACCCGTAGCGAATACGACCGCAGCGGTCGCCTGCGCGCCCGCCAGCGCCGACAGCAAGGCCAATCCACATTGCGGCCCCCAGCGGCGCAATCGCTGTTTGGCTATGACGCCAGCGACCAGTTGGTGGAACGCTTCGACAGCCAACCCGATGCCGCCCATCGCCAGTTACTGCACTACGACGCCACCGGCCGCATCCTCGCCAGCCAGGACAACCTCCAGGGCCAGCGTGAAGGCTTTGCCTATGACCCCGCCGCCAACCTGCTCGACGGGCTCACGACCGGTGCAGGGCGGGTCGCGCATAACCGCCTGTTGACCTACCAAGACAAGCGCTACCGCTATGACGGTTTCGGTCGCATGGTCGAAAAACGCAGCGCCCGGCGTGGCGTCCAACGTTTTCGCTACGACGCCGAACAACGCCTTGTGGAGGTTCACAACGATAATGGCTCGGTCGTCAAAATGACCTACGACCCGCTGGGTCGACGCATCGAGAAGACCGAATACGACCGCCACGGCACTGTGCTCGGCTGCACCCGTTTCACCTGGGATGCGCTGCAACTGTTGCAAGAACACCGCGACAGCCAGACCAGCCTCTACATCTATGTCGACGACAGTCACGAACCCCTGGCGCGCGTCGACGGCCTGGGCGACCAGCAGAAGGTCCGTTATTACCACAACGATTTCAACGGCCTGCCCGAACAGCTTTCGGAAGCCGATGGCCACACACTCTGGCGCGCCCGCCACCAGATATGGGGCGGCACGGCCGAAGAATTGCGCGAACCCTATTACATCGAAGAGCAGAACCTGCGTTTCCAGGGCCAATACCTGGACCGCGAAACCGGGCTGCACTACAACACCCTGCGCTTCTACGACCCGGACATCGGCCGCTTCACCACACCGGACCCCATCGGCCTGGCGGGTGGGCTGAACCTCTACCAGTACGCGCCGAACCCGGTGAGTTGGATCGACCCGTCAGGGCTGATGAAATGCTCGACGCCACCCAAGGGTCGCAAGGTCAACCGGACGGTCTATCGCTTTGAAGAGCCAGGGCGCATCAGCACCACGTGGACAGCGCACAAATGGAACGTCGCAGCCCGGCACCGCTACACCGCCCCGGGGCTGGGCGGTGTCTATGGCGCCAACTCACGCAAGACCGCCATGGGCGAAGTCAATCACTGGGGTGTGGACCTCTCCACCCGGGTGCTGGTGAGCAAGAAAGTGCAGCTCAACAATGTCCTGGATCTGACCCGGGCCGATGTGCGCAAGCAATTGGGGGTTTCCCTCAAGAGCATCACCGGCGATAAATACACCCAGACCCATCAAATCGGCGCCTGGGCCAAGGCTAATGGCTATGATGGGATCCTGGCGCCGTCGGCGCGAAACCCGACCGGCAGCAACTTGATTTCCTTTGCGGGTTTTTAGAATGGGACTGGAAGACGAATACGTCGGCGACGCCGATTGGCAGACGTTCGTGCGGCTGTACGAAGAAGACTACCTCGACGACAACGCCCGCACGCTGGCCAAGGCCATGGACGAGCACCTCGACATGGCCGTGGTGCTGTACGGCAAAAGGGGGCTCAAGGAAGGTTTATGGTGGCTGGAACAGACCGTGCCCGCCTTGGGCAACAAACGGCCGGCCGATTGCCTCAAGACCCCGAAACTGATCAAGCGCCTGAGAATGGCCTTGATGAGCATGCCGTAACCCACAAGGACACCGGTGCAATGGAAGGCATCAAATTGCTTGAACACACGTTTCCCCGCCACCCTACCCGCCTGAGCGCCCTGCATGTCTGACGCGCTCTGGGCCGCCCGCCTGGGCGATGCACTCAACCACACCTCGATGATGGCCGACATCCTCGGCGGCGTATTGGAGGTGGCGGCCAACATTGCGATCACCGCCCTGGCGACCGCCGCCGTGGTCGCGGCCACGGGCATCACCGTGGTCACTGGCGGCCTGGGCTGCTTCGTCCTGGGCCTGGTGGTGGGCACCATCGTCGGCCTGGCCATGAGCAAGACCGGGGCCGACAAAGGCCTGAGCAATTTATGCGAGGGTATCGGCAACGCCTTCTTTCCGCCCACGGTGCAGGCCAACATCCTCACCGGCTCCAAGGACACCTTTACCAACAACATCCCCTCGGCCCGCGCCGCCGGCGCTGTTGTTTCCCATGTCGCGCCGGCCGGCACCGAGCTGGAAATGCCCGAGGCGGAAGAGGAAGCCGAAGCCAGTTACCTGGACATGGCCGGCGATTTTTTCTCGCAGATGTGGCGCCCCACGGTCGCCTCCCCCGCCCCCGGTACGGAGACCCGGCCGGAAGACCTGGTGATCTGCACCAAGCACCCTCCCATGCCGCCGCAGTTCATGGCCGAAGGTTCGGACAAGGTCACCATCAACGGCCAGCCCGCCGTGCGCAGCGGCGACCGCAGCACCTGCGATGCGACGGTGGTGTCGGCCGGGCTGATCTCCCCCAACGTGACCATTGGCGGCGGCTCGGTGGTGGTGCGTGAGATTCGCAGCGGCAAGACCCCGGGCGTGGGCCTGGCGGTCACCGCGTTGCTGATGCTCAAGGGCGGCAAGGGCAAGTTCTTCAGCAAACTGCCGTGCATGCTGGTGGGCGGCGCGGTGTCCATGGCTGCCAGCAGCGCGGCGAACGCGGCCGCCAATGCCGCCATGGGCTCGTCGAACCCGGTCCATGCCGCCACGGGCGCCAAAGTATTGGGCGGTGACGAAGAGCTGGATTTCGTCTTGCCCGGCATCCTGCCGATTGACTGGCAGCGCGTGTACAACAGCCGCGACGAGCGCCGTGACAGTTTGTTCGGCGCCGGCTGGAGCGTCGCCTACGAAGTCCAAGTGGACATCCTGCCCCACCCCGACGGCGGCGAAACCCTGGTCTACACCGATGAACAAGGCCGGCCCATCGACATGGGCTCGATCCCCTTGGGCGGCGCGGTGTTCAGCGCCGGCGAAGGCCTGGCCGTGCGCCGCCATGTGAACGGGCAACTGCTGATCGAAAGCGAAGACGGCCTGTACCGCTTGTTCGAACCTTCGCCAGCCAACCCATCACACCTGCGCCTGAGCCAACTGGGCGACCGCAACGATAACCGCATCCACCTCGACTACGACGACGCTGGCCATCTGGTATGGCTGCGCGACACCTTCGACCTGGTGCAGGTCGAGCTGATCCGCGAAGGCGAACGCGTCACCCAGATCGAACGCCTCTACCCGGACCAAACGCGAGAGGTGCTGGTCAGCTACGCCTACGACGCGGCCAACACCCTCGCCGAAGTGCGCGACGCCACCGGCCAGGTGCAACGGCGCTTCCGCTACGACGCCGGGCAACGGATGGTCGAGCACCAGTTGCCCACCGGCCTGCACTGCTTCTACGAATGGGCCCTGATCGATGATCAGGAATGGCGCGTGGTCCGCCACTCGACCGACGAAGGCGACGCCTACCAGTTCGACTATGACCTCAAGGCCGGCATCACCCGCATCAGCGACAGCCTGCAGCGCGTCAGCACCCGGCACTGGAACAGCCAGCACCAGATCATCCAGTTCAGCGACAACCTCGGCCAGACGTGGCTGTTCGAGTGGAACGATGAGCGCCAGTTGCTCAGCGCCACCGATCCACAGGGCGGCCAGTACTCATTCAGCTACGACGACGCCGGCAACCTCATCAGCGAAACCGACCCGTTGGGCCGCAGCGAATCCACCCTCTGGCTCGAACACTGGGCCCTGCCGCTGGTGGACACCAACGCCGCCGGCCACAGCTGGAAGTACCGCTACGATCAACGCGGCAACTGCACCGCGGAAACCGACCCGCTGGGCCATGTCACTCGCTATCGCCATGACGCCCACGGCCAGGTCGTGGAAATCATCGACGCCACCGGTAAAAGCAAAAAACTGCGCTGGAACCCGTTCGGGCAATTGGTGGAACACGTCGATTGCTCGGGTTACCCGACGCGCTTCAGCTACGACGCGCGCGGTTACCTGCAGACCATCACCGACGCCCTCGGCGAACGCACCCAATTCAGCTACGACGCCCAGGGGCGCCTGCTCGGCAGCCAATTGCCGGACGGCCGCACCGAGCACTACCAGCGCGACACCGCAGGCTTACTCACCGGCTACACCGACCCGGCCGGGCACACCACGCGCTACCAACACAACCGCCGCGGCCAGGTTCGCCAACGCACCGACGCCCAGGGCCGGCAGGTGCAGTTCGCCTACGACAGCTTCGGCCGGCTGCAAGCGCTGACCAACGAGAATGGCGAGAGCTACCGGTTTGCCTGGGATGCCGGGGATCGGTTGACCGAACAACAAGACCTGGATGGCAGCGCCAAGCGCTACGACTACGACCGCCTCGACAACGTCGCGGCAGTGACGGCGATTCCGGCACCGTACGGCACGGGCCTGGCGCTCATTCCCGAAACACCACCGGCACCCATCGTCCATCGCCTGGAACGCGACGCCGCGGGCCGGCTGATCGCCAAAGTCACCGACGATGGCCGCACCGAATACAGCTACGACCCGCTGGACCAACTCACCGCCGTCACGTTCACCGACCTGCAAGGCAACGCCCAGACCCTGAGCTTCGCCTACGACGCCCTCGGCCAGTTGCTCGTCGAAAACAGCGCCGCCGGCAGCCTGCAACACCACTACGACGAACTCGGCAACCTGATCCAGAGCCAACTGCCCGATGGCCGCTGGGTCAACCGCCTGTACTACGGCAGCGGCCACCTGCACCAGATCAACCTCGACGGCCAGGTCATCAGCGACTTCGAACGCGACCGCCTGCACCGCGAAGTGCTGCGCACCCAAGGGCAGATCAGCACCCGCAGCGAATACGACCGCAGCGGCCGCCTGCGCGCACGGCAACGCCGTCACAGTAGCCAACCCTCGCTGTTGCCGGCGGCTGTGCAAAAACACTTCGAGTACGACCCCGCCGACAACCTCATCGGCAAACTCGACCAGCAACCCACCGCGCAACAGCGCCAGCTCCTGCACTACGACGCCACCGGCCGCATCATCGCCAGCCAGGACAGCCTGCACGGCCAGCGCGAGACCTTCACCTACGACGCCGCCGCCAACCTGCTGGACGGCCCGGCCCCCGGCGCCGGGCTGGTGGTGCATAACAAGCTGCTGACCTACCAGGACAAGCGTTACCGCTACGACGCCTTCGGCCGAATGATCGAAAAACGCAGCGCCAAACGCGGCGTGCAGCACTTTGCCTACGACGCCAACAGCCGCTTGATCGAGGTGCGCAACGACGACGGCAGCGTGGTCAACATGGCCTACGATCCGCTGGGCCGGCGCATCGAAAAAACCGAACACGACAGCAATGGTTACCCGCTGGGCGAAACCCGTTTCACCTGGGATGGCCTGCGCCTGTTGCAGGAACACCGCCACCAGCAAACCAGCCTGTACCTCTACGAAGACGACGGTTACGAACCCCTGGCCCGCGTCGACGGCAGCGGCCCGCTGCAAAAGATCCGCTACTACCACAACGACCTCAACGGCCTGCCGGAACAACTCACCGAAGCCGACGGGCACAACGTGTGGCAGGCCACGTATCGGGTGTGGGGCAATACGCTGGAAGAAGTGCGCGAGCCGTATTACATCGAAGAGCAGAATTTGCGGTTCCAGGGGCAATACCTGGACCGGGAAACCGGGCTGCATTTCAATACGTTCAGGTTTTATGATCCGGATGTGGGGCGGTTTACTACGCCGGATCCGATTGGGTTGGAAGGTGGGCTCAATCTTTACCAATACGCTCCGAACCCTATCGGTTGGGCGGATCCATGGGGCTGGGCGTATGCCGGGGTAGATTTCACGGGAAGCAGTGATCTGTATCCGATTAAAGGCGCACAAAAAAATATCGTGACGATCAAGATGCAAGGCTCCAGGTCGCGTGACTTTACTCAAGCCTATAAAGAAGCCGGTATTCCAAGGAGTGCCAAGAAGGACTATACCTGGCACCACGTCGATGACTTCGACCCTAAAACGGGTAACACAACGATGCAGCTTGTCAGGAAATCTGCCCATGAAGCCACCTATCCCCATGGCGGTTCAGTTGCGCAATATGAGAAACATTTCAAAGTTAATTACGACAGCAGCGAATCAGTCCTAGCAGCGTCCAAGAAAGGCTGGCTCGCCAACAAAATTCCCAACACCAAAGTCAAACCTGGGCGCTGCTCATGATTGGAGATTTCGATGCTTGAAAACAAATTCTCAGATTACGAAAAGGCCATTACCCCGGCGGATTTGGACCAGCTGGAGTCCGTGATCGGCAAGAAGCTACCGGCTCCCTTTCGAAACCATTACCTCAAGTACAACGGCGGCATGCCGGAACGAGCTTATTGGGTCAGCGAAGACTTTTTCGACCCCATCGAAGTCGCCTCTTTCAGGCCGATTACCTATGGTGAACCCACGCTACTGTCCACCTACCAATTGATGCTGAAGAAACAAGTTCTGCCTGCACATCTCCTTCCTTTCGCAGACGACCTGGGTGGCAATTTCTTTTGCTTGAACCTTGATTCGGGAGCCATCAGTTATTTCACGACTGACACGTTTGATAGTGACCTCAGCCCAGAAGAGAACCAGGCTGAATCCGAGAAGCCTATTTGCTCGAACTTCCTCCGCTTCGTTCAAGGGCTGATCGATGAGGAAGATTTGGACGAGGAATAAATCAGCGAACGCCACAGCGTTGATCTGAAGCGCTAATCCCGTGGCGAGGGAGCTTGCTCCCGCTGGGCGGCGAAGCCGCCCCAAAACAAGCTGACACATTTCTCCGGAAAAACGCATCAGCCGGTTTACGACGGCTGCGCCGCCGAGCGGGAGCAAGCTCCCACGCCACGGTGTTTGACCAGGAATGTGCTGCAGCCTTCGCGAGCAAGCGCGTACAAATGATTGGCGGTGCGCCCCCACGTGAAGCTCGACCTGCGCGAGAGTTCTGAAATGCCCGATGGATTGATCACGGCCAACTCACCTTAATTTTTATCGGCGACCCCGCCATCTAGCGCTTTTGAGATGCGACGCCTAGGCGTCCGTTTCACCTTGGAAATAGATTACGGCCACTCATCAAATTTGTTTGACGGTACGCTTAAAGGCGAATAGCCTTACCCCTGAGCGCGAAACCAGTTGCCTCCCAGCGGCTATAACTGGCGTAGGAACCCCGTCGATGGCTGGGACATCAGCGTAGGGTGAGACCTCCACACCCCTGCTTGAGGGTGTGTATATGAATATCAAGCTTAAAATTCAAGGGCTACTGTCACCAGTAGCCCTTTTCTTTGCCTGTCACAAAAGGGTGTAGCGCTTGTACAGCAGCTCGCCATGGCGGTGCTTGTTGAGCGACTTCGCGTCAGTGTGCATGAAGTTCCACAGCATCTGCCCCTCGAAGAACACAACGCTTACCAACATCTGCCGCTTTGACTCATACGCGCCGATGAATGCCAGACGATCAGTGCCGTCAGTAAAGGCCACTTTCCACACTTCTAGCGGCCCTGTGAGCGTATCTAGAGCAAGTCTCACGTAGCGCTCACGGGCATCCTGTCGCTTTTCGACGATGTGATAAATGCTGCTGCGCAGAATGGTCACGTCGCCCATGGGCGTCTCGACGGTTAGGGACAAGATCGCAGGGTCAACAAATCCCAGGTACTGAGCCGTCACCTCGATGGCGTCTTCATGGCTGGTCGCCGCAATCACTTCCTCAAGGGCATGTATACGCAGTTCACGCGCCAAAGTACGCAGGTCGGGAAGATTGCTATCAACCCAAGTGGGCTGGCCCTTTACCTCAGAAATCCCAGGTAGGAGATTGTCCGTGCTCAACGTCGTCGCTCAATCTTGGCGGCGGTTAGGGTTGATCTGCTATTTGCTAGCGACGTCAGGCGGCGATCTGTCGCGACAGTTTTAATTCTCTGAAAAGACCTCAGCGAAACTTGGAGGGAGCTTGCTCTCTCACCACGGTGTGCGTACACCTGAAGCCAGGTATGTAGGGGCCGCCTTCGCGAGTAAGCTCGCTCCCACGGGGAGACTGTCACCACCAGGACGGCCCTTCCTCCAAAACATCACGCAACCGAGCCGCACCAATACGCCGCTGCTCCGGATCAAACGCCAACGCCATTCGCAGCGCCGGCCAGCAGCGCCTGGGCAGGTTGCGCGGTGCCTTGAGCCCGCGTTCCAACCGGGCATCGCGAGCCTGGGTAGCGGATAAGCGTTGGAACGGGTGTTTACCGCTCGCCAGTTCATACAGCACGCAAGCCACACCATAGACATCGGCAGCCGCTGACAGGGGCGCACCTTCAAGCAGTTCAGGCGCCGCGTACCCTGGCGTCCAGGCGTTAAGCCGCTCACGGTTCAGGTTCGGCAGGTGCTGCGAGGGCCCCTCCTCGGCCAGGCCCAAGCCAAAATCGAATAGGCGCAGGCCTTCCTCGCTCAACATGACGTTGCTCGGTTTCATGTCGCCATGCAGCACGCCCCGGTTATGGGCGTACGCCAGGGCATCGAGCAGCGGCACGGCAATCGCGTTCAGCTCAGGCCAAGGCAGCCCGAGGGGCCGTTCGCACAGCAGTTGGTCCAGGGTCAGGCCGCGCATCAGTTCCATGGTGATGAAAGCCCGCCGTTGGGCGGCATCCACTTCGAAAGTGTAGGGACGCAAAATATTCGGGTGTTGCAACCGCCGCATCAGGGCGAACTCGCGGTAGAGCAGCGCACTCCCATCGG
Source organism: Pseudomonas sp. FSO-7 (assembly GCF_059579345.1). Taxonomy (NCBI): domain Bacteria; kingdom Pseudomonadati; phylum Pseudomonadota; class Gammaproteobacteria; order Pseudomonadales; family Pseudomonadaceae; genus Pseudomonas; species Pseudomonas sp. FSO-7. The sequence goes on from NZ_CM184193.1 coordinate 6,470,240, forward strand.
CTGACGCGTCGAAGGCTTCACTGAGCATCTTCAAGGCAAGATACGGATCGGGATCGGCGTATTGTTCATGCAACAGATCCCGCGCGCGATAAACAACACTCATGCCGCCCGCCCCAAGCAAGCGCTCGAGGCGATAGCGCCCTGCGAGCATGTCCGGTGCTTCGCTGGCGCAACGCTGGTTGGACTTCACAACAGGTGCCGCGTTGGCGAAGGCGAAATACGTGGGATGACCACCCTCTTCATTCACGGTCGGATCACGACGGCCGTCAGGTTATCCCGCGCCGGGCCATGCAAGACCTCATCGAAAAGCTGCTCCAACACCCTACGTGGCGAGGCCAGGCCCAAGGCATTGCCAAGGGCTTGCGCGCCAAGGCCTTGGTACAGGCCGTCACTGCACAGCAAAAACGTATCGCCCGAGTGAACATCCAGCTCCAGCACCCCCAACGTCAGTTCTGGCGCGGCGCCCACCGCGCGAGTCAATGCCTTGGCCGCAGGATGGGTACCGGCTTCATCGCGGCTGATGTGTTGCGTGTCCATCAGTTGCTGTTGCAATGAGTGATCCTTGGTCAATTGGTACAACCGGCGACCGCGCCACAGGTAACAACGGCTGTCGCCCGCCCAAATGCAGACCCCGCGGTTTCCTTCCAGCAACAGCACCACCACCGTGCTGCCGGTAATACCGGGATGATCTTCAGTGACGGTAAGCTCCTGGCTCAGCCGTCGGTTGGTCCAGCGCAGGCACTGGCGCACCGCTTTCGAACGTTCATCCAGGTCCTGGTACAGCGGCAGTTCCGTCAGGTTGGCAACGATCAACTGGCTGGCGATGTCACCGCCCGCGTGGCCGCCCATGCCGTCGGCGACCGCCCACACGCCTTGGTGTGGGCCGTCGAGAAAGGCATCCTCGTTGCGTGCCCGGGTCTTGCCAGGATCCGTGCGCGCGGCGCTGCGCCAGGAGCCGGGCGTCTGTTTCACAGCTGCACCGGCAGGCGAAATGTGCGCAGCACACTCATGTCGAAAGGATTCGGTGTGCGTTGGCTTGTCAGTAGGTAATTGGCGCGCAGGCCACCCATCTCCGCCTTCAATACACGGACATCGCGCCCGATCAGGTATTCGCTCTGCATCAGGTCGAACAAACGAAACAGCGACCACGGCCCGGTATTCTTCTCAATGCCGACGCCGCGACCGATCATTTTGTCCAGCACCAGGGCGGTTCGACCATTCTGCGCGTCGCTCGGCCAGGTAAACGCCATCGGCAGGATCGGACCATGGCGGTACTCAAGCGTCTGGTCGCCAAAACGGAATTCAGCACGGCTCACCGCCGGATCCAGGGTGTACGGCTCAAGCTTGAACTGCACTTGCGGTTCGGTCGGGTTGTCGGCGAAAAAGCTCCGGCGGATGGTATGCACGGTCGCCATCTGCTCCAGATAGACCCGGGACATCGGCAAGCTCTGGCCGTCGATGCTGCGCAGGCGATAGTGTCCCGCGGGACCGCTGACGAAGGGTTGCATGTAATGGTCGAAGAATCGATCGACGATGCCCTGTTCCTTGAAGAATTCCCGGAAGTCATTGAGCGCGACGTCGCTGGCACTGTGAGCGTTGAACGGGTATCGCTTGTTGATCGCCTTGCCGTAAAAACTGTACAGCTCGCTCTGATAACGCTGGTTCAGGTAGCGGTACGAGTCGTTGAGCACCAAGCGCCAGCTGTCCTCGGCCAGCACGTTGAACCACGCATTGACCGGCCGCGGCAGGCGAGCAGAGGCGTTGCGCAGGCTGCTCAACGCATCGCGCTGCCCGCCCATGCGGTGCCTGGCCAGTTCGAACGCCGCTTGCTCCGGCGCACTGGCCCGGGCCAGGTTCGCCAGTTGCAATTGCACTTCATCAAGGGCCCGCAAGGCCTGGATCAGATCAGCCGTGGGCCCTCCCTCCCCGTCCAGCAAGCGATGCAGCGGTTCGAAACGCCGTCGCAAGGATTTTTGCGCGGTATCCGGCAGATGCTCGGCCACCGACGTAGCGGCTCTCCCAGTCACGGCGGCAAGTTTTGTAACGACCTGTCCTCCCTTCCCGGCCGCAGGCGTCAGTTCGTCGAGTTGCTCGGCAACCGCCTGGAGTCGAGTGTTCTCACGTACTTGTACCAGCAGCCGCAGGATCGGCGAATGAGCCGAGGTCAGGCCCGCGAGTTGCTCGGCGCCTTCACCCGCATGGCTGATGGTTTGCAGGGCGACCTGGCCGACCGCTTCGCTCCAGTGGTCGGCATAATCACGAAAATACAGCTGCTCCAGTTCGACCATCAGGCGACGCATGTCCATGCTACTGAGGCCCTCGCCTTCACCCAATACCCAGTTGTCCCGCAGCAGTTCGGTGACCAGGGCCGCGCCCTGGACCGAAAAGTAGCGTTCGTAACCCTGACGGGTGTAGAAACCGGGAATCACACGGTCGGTACCCACCAGCAACGCACCTTGTGAACCCAGGTGTTGGCTGAGTCGGTAGGGCGGCAGAGGACTGGCCTGTTCGTGCAGCATCCTGTACACGACGGCGGCCAAGGACTCACGACGAAGGGCCTCCCGAGCCTGGGCTACCAGCGGCTCGTTGAGCACATGGATGAAGGGCAGCTCCAACAGGCGCGCGAAGTGAGCATTCAAACGCTCTTGCAACGCCATGTTGCCGGGGTAACGAAGCGACCCATCGTTGGCTACCCGATCCTTGAGCCAGGCAATATCGCGACGCTCTTTCAGGCCCAGCATCAAATACGCGCGCAGGCTGTTGAGCAGTTGCTCGCGGTCAGCTCGGTTGTTGCGGACATGCTCCTCCAGCCTCTGCGCAATTTTCGGCAAAAATTGCGCCTGAAGCTCGCGCTCGTAAGCGTCGGTCACCGCAGCCTCGATCGCTTCCCCCTGATACAGGCCGACACGCTCATGCAACGGCACCGCACTGTAGGGTGGGAAAACCCGAGTCGCCTCGAAACGGGTATCCAGTGATTCGAGCATCGCGGTCCAATCATCAGCGTTTACCTGGGCCGACTGCTGCTGGTCCCAGCGCTGCGCCAGTGTGCGCAAGCTGTCCAGGCGCTCGTGGTTGGTTGACAAACCGTTCGCCCACAGCAATCCGCACAGGCCAACGACCGTCAGCGCCCCAAGGTACAAGGCCCGCTGTCCCCAATGGATACGACGGCGTTCGCGTTGAACGAGGTCGCTCAGATCAGCTTCCGGAAAGATCACCCGGCTAAGCAAGTGATGAATGAACCGCGAGCGCCGGCCAGGTGCGGTATGGCTGGCACCCAAGCCGACATTGCCAGGTTCGACGGTCGAGGTCGCCCTGCGGTCCGGCGACGATGCGCAGGTCAAATAGAAACCACGCAACGTCCCGACGTTGCCGCTGAACGCCTGCTCGACCAGCAGGCACAGGCTCGCGCCGAGCTGTCCCAGTTGATGAGGAAAATCAAGCATGCGGCTACGGCGCAGCGTGTCGCGTTCCTGATGCATGCGCATGATCATTTGGCTGTTGAGCCGATGCAACAGCGCCTCGAACTCGGCACGTAACACGGTGATTTCGCTGCTGCGCTGTTCCCGGCTGAAACTCGCCCCCAGCACCTGGTCGTTTTCCTCGCGAGTCAGCGAATCAAAGAACTCATTGAAGCCGGGCACGCTGTCCGCTTTGCTCAGGACCAGGTAAATCGGGACATCGATGTGCAGTCGCCGTTGCAGTTCCTGCAGGCGACCGTGAATCTGGCGGGCCAGCGTGGTCACTTCGTCCTCGCTGCCTTGCAACAGAAGCTCGGTCGGCACCGTCACCAGTACACCGCCCAACGGACGACTGCGGCGACGCTTGCGCAACAGTTCGAGCAATACGGCCCAGCCGTGGCCGTCGACCTCACTGTCCGTCTGGGTCAGATAGCGCCCGGCAGTGTCGACCAGCACGGCGTGTTCGGCAAAATACCAATCGCAATACCGAGTGCCGGCTGCGTCGCTGGCAGCGCTGCGCTCTAGCCTGCTGAGAGGAAACTCCAGGCCCGAGCACTCCAGCAGACGGGTCTTGCCGCTGGCGGGCGGGCCTATCAGCAGGTACCAGGGCAAATCGCTGCGGCCGGCATAAAGGTTCGAGGATGTTGACGTGGTCAAGGCCTGCTTGAAGCGCGAGCGCATTTCGCGCCGCTCATCGTCCATCCTGGCTTGGTGCAGAGCCCGAGCCTGATCGGGAGCATTTTGTTGAGGCCCCGTGTTTGAAGCGGCGCGCCCATTGACGAAAACCATACCCAGGCCCCAGCCCAGCGCCAGCACGCTGGCGGTCAGCAATCGCGCCGTCGGGCTCGCCCAGAACTTGTAGTCATTGACGGCCAGGAGTGGCCCGGCGAACCACACCAACAGCGTGATACACAGCACCAGCAGCAGTGTCCAAACCCAGGTCTGGCGCACCCAGGCGCCAGCCTTCCTGAAAAACAATTTCATGACACGTCCCTGTTTACGGCAGCGGCTGAGCAGCGACCGGTTCTGGCAGTTGATAAAGTTGCAACACGCTTTTGCGTTGCTCATCCAATACCCAGGCGAAACTCGAATACATCACCCCCAGGCAGACCAGCGTGAACACCGCCACCGTCCAGGCCGGTACAATGCGCACCGGACGGCGTCGCGCACCGTCGAAGCCTGCCCAGTGAGGCGACAGTTCACGCGGGGTGTCGCCACGGGTCTGGAGAATCAACCGATACAGGGCGTCGCGCAGGCTTTCGAGTTCGAGCATCCCACGGGTCTGAATCCGGTATTTACCCTCGAAACCCAGGGACAGGCACAAGTACAACAACTCCAGCATGGGCAGGTGCTTGATGGGGCTCTTCGACAAGCGCTCAAGCAGTTGAAAGACTTTCTCGCCACCGAAGGTTTCATTGTGGAAGGTGCTGAGCAGGCTTATTTGTGACCAGCCGCCCCCGTGGCCCCATGGCGTGGTGACAATCGCCTCATCGATCACCGTGCACAGCACATAACGCGCGGCGATCAACTGACTGTTTTCAACACCGCCCTGCAAGGCACAGGCTTCGAACTGCTCCAGGCCGCGCTTCAGCTCCCCTTTAAGGGCGTGCAGGTCCTCGCGTTCGCGACCGTGCTTGAGCTGCACCATGTGCGACAGCAATCCGGACGCCGCCGCGACCAATGGATTGAGGCTGACCGTGAATGCCTGGGACTGCGGCAGGTGCGCCGCGTAAATCATTCGCGCTTGCAACTGTTCGAAGCGCGGCGGCGCGGCAGCGTCGGTCAAGGGCTCTGAAACAGGGCGTTGTCCATGGTGATCGAGCAGGACCGTTTTTTCGTCCTGAAAATGTTCCTTATCCATTTGGTTCAGTTCCTGATGGCCCAAAAATTCAGTTCAAGCTCGGCGAAATCACCGCTGACATGGAACGCAAAACCTGCGGAGCGCTTCAGTTGCGCCAGGTCTTCGGAGTTGGGCTCGAGAATGAAATAGGTTTTGTTGGCATGGAATGCAATCTGCCGCGGGGCCACGGGCAAAGGCCTGATCTTGATGCCGGGCAGATGCAGGTTGACCAACTGGCGGATGCGCTCCACCGAACCGACCTTGAGGTGCGCCGGCAACCGATGACGCAGTTCTTCGCCGTCGCAGTGGGCACTTGCCGCCAGTACGAATGAAGCGGTGTCCAGCAGTGACAGATCCTGCACCGGCGAGACGATGATTCCGTATTGGCGCGGCTGCAGTTGCAGCTCGATAGCGTGTTGCTCGAGCACCATCGACAGAACCTGGCGAATCGCTTGCATCAGGCCTCGAAAACAAGCGCCTTGGTCGCTGTGCTGGTAGCGGTTGTCGAGTGGCGGGCGCTTGCTGTCACTGGAGAACGTTGCCAAGTCACCCAGCAAGGCCAGCAGCGCTCGGAACAGTGTTTCGGGGTGCACCTGCTCCAGGTCCAGGTAATGACGCAGCAACAGTTCGCTGCGGTTGATCAGTTGCAGCATCATGAAATCGCCGACTTGCGCACCACCGGTCTTGCCACTGAAGCGGGCCCGCTCGGCCAGGCTATCGCCACGATGAGCAAGCATGCCGATGATCTCCTTGAGGCACGCCAGCAAATAATGGGAGGAGCGGGCCTGGATGAAGGTCGGCACAAAGTTCGGATCGAGCCTGATGACGCCATCGGCGGTGGTATCGAGCACCTCGCAGAGCTTGAGCTTCACGAACGCATGGTCACTCTGCTGCTCGCCCAACAGCAGGCGCAGGTCCGGACGGCCGCAACTGATCTGGCTTGCGCCGGCATCCCCGGCGTTGGAGTCGGTCACTTGCGCATCGTAGAGGGTGTAGCGTGCCAATACATCAGACTGCTCTGGACGACGGGACTCGATGTGATTGCCGGTCACCAATGGCAGCGCGAGGTAGATCGGTGTATTGCGGGTATTGGACGGTACTTCCAAGGCCAGCGGCTCGGCGTTGCCACCCAGCTCGAACAGACTGCCGTCCGGCAGGACCCCGCTGGCCTGGCTGACCACCAGTTGCCCCATGTTGAGGAATTGCAGATCGATCTCCAGCGCCAGGAATCCCCAGGCGTAGCTGGCCAGCAACCGGGTGCGAACCTTCAACTGGTGGTCGAAGTAGCGATCGTTGTGTTGCAGATGTTGCGGGCGCAACAGCATGCCTTCCTGCCAGATGACCTTATCGTGATTCATCGCTCATCCACCTTGGCCAGTCGCTCCAGTGTGTTGGCGATCCCATCCTCGTCGAGGGTCAGGTTCGCTTCGGTCAACTGCGTCGCAGCAGCCGGCAGTGTGTAGCGCCAGCGGGCGTGTGGCAGGTCACGGTACGCCGCCAGTATGCCGACGTAACGGCCATCTCCGCTGATAGCGAGCCTGAGCTCGACGGTTTCGCCTGGGCGCAGCTCCAGCTCCTCGCTGGAAACCAGATCCGGGGCCAGTGTTTCCCTCGGGCGCTCATAGAGGCTGAAGAAATCTGCGTTTTCATAAGCCACGGGGTGCTTGAGTTCGAACAACCGCACCACCACGGGCGATGGTCGTCCATTGAGGTCGGGGTTGAGTCGATCGCTGGCCGTGAGCGTGAGGTTGAGCTTGGTCATCGTCGAAAAGGGCGACAGCGTGGTGCAACCGGCCAACAGCAGGGTCGTGGCGAGCGCTGCCAAAATCTTGGATAAGTGCATCGTGCAGTGCGGCATGGGCATCATCCGTGGTGATCGATTTGCAGGCCGGCAATCAAGCGAACCTGTTCTTCATAGGTCTGGGCCTGGCCCAGTTCGCTTTTCAACGCCGAGCGCGTACGCAGGCTCTGTTGCAAACCCTGGATGCTTTGCTTGAGCAGCAACGCGGCATTGATCGCCAGGGCTTCGCGGGCCTCGCCATCCAGGCTTTCGAGATCCATGCCCAGGGCGGTACCGAAGCGCTGCCAAAAACCTTCGTGGGGGTGATCGATAACGTCGGTGGGCGCGACTGGTTCAATGGGTGCTTCGACCAACTCCGGCCACAGCAGGCTTTCCATGTCGATGCGCGCATAATCTGGCCGCCCAAGGGCGTCCGGCGACACGACAGCTGGGTTTATCAGCCCATCGATGTCCAACAAGGCCCGCTCCTGCTGATCCAGCGCCTTCAGCGGGTCGAGCTCCAGAAAGGCGTCGTCCGGAATGAGGCTGTCGACCGGCACCGGACGACTCGCTGCGGCAAGGTTGCCCGCCGGCCCGGAGACAAGGCGAGCAAGGACCTCGAAATCGCCCATGACGTAGGCATTTCCATCCCGTATCGGTACCGGCTCGCCCTTGGGCAGGCGCGCGCCGCTTTCGCGATGGGTCGTGCCGTTGCCACTGGTGTCGGTCAGGAAAAATATGCCGTCACGGAAACTGACGTGCGCGTGACGCTTGGACAGCAGGCGCTCGCGGTCAGGGATGACCCAGTGGCAGCCATCGCCCCGTCCGATCACGCCACCGGCCGGCCCAAAAGTCTTTCGGCACAGCCGTGACGGGACGAACTGGTTGGCGTTCAGCATTTCGAAAACAAGTTCCATCTATCAAAGGCTCCTTGGGGTCACTTGCCGCGATTGACCGCCTGTGGATCACCCAGAGGGCGATAACCACTGTCGTTGAATTTGTAATTGGCGTTGCAACCGCCCAGGGCGAATGACACGAAAACCGCCAGCAGGACGGCTCGCCAGGGAAAGACAGGCATCTAAAAGTCTCCAGGAATGAAAGGATCGGGCTGGAACGGCTACGAATAGGCCGAGGACAGGGTCAATCATTGAAATCACTGCGCTGGACGTTCAGGCGCGCGAGGCGATAGATCAATGTGCGCAGCGGCAGGCCGAGTTCGCGGGCGGCACGGGTCTTGTTACCCGAGTGCTCGCGCAGGCAATCGATCAGCAGCCCACGTTCGATCTGCTCCATCCGCTCACGCAGGTTGATGCGGCCGCGCTCGGAGGGGGGCTCGATGTGCAGCGCAAAATGCTCGATGAGCAGTTCGCCGCTCTCGCACAGGAGCACCGCCTTTTCCACGACGCTCTTGAGTTCACGCACGTTACCCGGGAAGCCGTAGGCAGCCAGGTGATCGAGGGCCGCGTCTGACCAACGCACCGGAGCACGCTGCAGGAGCGTGCAAGCCTTCTCGGCGAAATGCCGCGCCAGCTCAATGATGTCGCCATCGCGCTGACGCAACGCCGGTAACTGGATCGGGAATTGTGCGAGACGGTAATACAGGTCTTCGCGGAATTTGCCCTCCTCCGTCAACTGCTTCAGGTCGCGGTGAGTGGCGGCAACGATGCGCACGTCGACGTGATGGGTGTCGTTGGACCCCAACGGACGAATTTCTCCCTCCTGCAGCACGCGCAGCAATTTGGCTTGCAAGGACAACGGCATGTCGCCAATTTCATCGAGCAACAGCGTGCCACCGTTGGCCGCGTCGAACAGCCCGGCACGGTCCCGGTCGGCACCGGTGAACGCGCCCCTGCGATAGCCGAACAGCTCACTCTCCAGCAGATTCTCGGGAACCGCCGCACAGTTCTGCACGACAAACGCTTTGGATCGACGCGGGCCGTGTTCATGAAGGACCCGGGCCACCACCTCCTTGCCGGTGCCGGTCTCGCCCCGCAGCAAGACGGTATAGGGGCTGTTCAGCACTTTACTGATCAATGAGCACGTCTTGCGCATCGCCATGCTCTTGCCGATCAGGCCGTAGCTGATGCCGCTCGGCAGGCTTGAGGTGACGGATACGGACTCGTCGACAGGACGGCGCAGGCGCTGCAGCAGATGCATCTGGCCCAGGGCAAAGGTCCCGAGATGCCCTAAGGATTCAGCAACCCCATGCAGGTCGAGGTGCTGATCGCTGGCACACAGCAACAGCCCCCTGGCACGAGCCTGCGGGTCGACCAGGGGTACACACAGCAGTGACTGCCAGGGTGTGGCCCGGGCTGGCAGGAAGTGAGTTTCGTGGACGCTGTCGCTCAACGCACCGAGGCACACCACACGGTTCTGGCCCAGGGAAAACTGCAGCAATTTCTCAGTGTGATAATCGGAAGGCAGACTTTGCGGGTCACGAAACTGCAACTGGCCTTCCAGGCATTCGGTGTTCATTTCCAGGCGGCTGCCGGTGGCATCGAGCACGTACAACTGCACCAGTTCGCAACCGCTGAGCCGCGCCACGCCCTGGATGAAGTTCCCCATCAACGCCCCACCGTCCGCCAAACGCGAGAGGTGGGAGAACTGCGCCAGGAGTGCTTCGGCATAGTCCAACGGCTGCGAGAGCGTCTTGAACATGGCGCCCATCTCAGGAGAACTCACACGTGACGCCGGCTTCACCCTTGAGCACCGCGTGTACATGCCGTAGCGGTTCGCCGCCGGCCATGGCCGCGAGCAAGCGGTCGGCCACCAGCGGCATCAGGTATTGGTCGAGCAGTTGGTCAATCAGCCGCGCACCACGGTCATTGCGACTGCAGCGCTCGACCAGGTGGTTTACGAGGTGGTCGCAATAACTGAAGCCCAACTGACGACGATGCAAGCGCTCGCCCAGACGGTCGAGTTTGATTTCCACCAGCTCACGCAACACCAGCCCAGTGACCGGGTAATACGGCACCACGCACATGCGGGCCAGCAGCGCTGGCTTGAAATGCTCGCTGAGGATCGGGCGAATGGATGCTTCGAGGTGTTCGGCACTCGGTTGTGCGCCGTTTTCGCACAGCGCGTCGATACGTTCACTGCCCAGGTTCGACGTCATCAGAATCAGGGTGTTGCGAAAATCAATCTCCCGCCCTTCCCCATCGTTGGCCAGACCCTTGTCGAAGATCTGGTAGAACAGGTTCAACACGTCCGGGTCGGCTTTTTCAACCTCATCAAGCAACACCACGCTATAGGGCTTTTGCCGCACGGCTTCGGTAAGCATGCCACCTTCGCCAAAACCGACGTAGCCGGGCGGCGCGCCGATCAGCCGGGAAACGGTGTGTTTCTCCTGGAATTCGGCCATATTGATCGTGGTGATGAAACGCTCACCGCCATAGAGAAGGTCGGCCATGGCATGTGCCGTTTCGGTCTTGCCAACGCCACTGGGCCCCACCAACAGAAATACGCCCACCGGCGCGTTGGGTTCGTTCAAGCCTGCGGCGGCGGCGCGCATCGCTCGGTCAAGGGCCTGCACAGCCGGTTCCTGGCCACGAATACGCGCACGCAGGTCCGTGGCGAAACGGGCGACTTTCAGATTGTGCTCGCGCGCCAATTGCGCCAGCGGCACACCGGTCCACGCGTTGATCACCTCGGCGATCAGTCGCGGGCAAACTTCGAAGCTGACCAAACGTTCCTGGTTTTGCGCAGCCACCAGCGTGCCGTGTGTTTCATCCACCGCCGCTTCCAGGGCTTCAATACTGAGGGCCTGATCCACTGCGCTTTCCCGTGCCCTGGCCAATTGCTGACGCAACGACAGCAAACGTTCCGCGAGGATACGTTGCTCGGTCCATTGGATTTCCAGGGTTTGGCGCTCGTCTTCGATGGACGCCAGACGTACTTCCAACGCTTCCAGCGCCTGAAGGTCAATCGATAAGCCTGCCTCTGCATCGCGCCGCAGCGCCCGGCATTGGCGCTCGCCTTCGGCCAGTTCGCCGCGCAATCGCTCCAGGCTTTGTGGGGCTGCGGCCAAGCTGATGCGCACGCGAGCGCAGGCGGTGTCTAGCACATCCACGGCCTTGTCCGGCAACTGACGACCGGCCAGGTAGCGCGCCGATAATTGCGCCGCCGCGACCACCGCATCGTCACGCAGGTAGATGCCGTGGCTGTTCTCGTAGGTACGGGCCAGGCCCCGCAGGATGGTCACCGCTTCGCTGACGGTTGGCTCGTGCAATTGCACCGGTTGGAAACGGCGGGCCAGGGCCGGGTCTTTTTCAAAGTATTTTTTGTACTCGGTCCAGGTGGTGGCCGCGATCGTACGCAGCTCACCCCGGGCCAAGGCCGGCTTGAGCAGGTTGGCCGCATCGGCGCCCCCGGCGTTGTTGCCCGCGCCAATCAACGTGTGGGCCTCGTCGATGAACAGAATGATGAGTTTGGGCGAAGCCTTGACCTCGTCGACCACCCCCTTGAGACGACGCTCGAATTCCCCTTTGATACTGGCGCCGGCCTGCAGCAGCCCCATATCCAGCGAAAGCAGTTCAACGCCCTCAAGCACCGGGGGTACGTCCCCGGCGACGATGCGCAACGCCAGCCCCTCGACGATGGCGGTCTTGCCCACCCCGGCTTCACCGACGACGATTGGGTTGTTTTTGCGGCGCCGAACGAGAATATCGATCATCTGCCTGATTTCGTCGTCGCGACACAGCACCGGGTCGAGTTGGCCTTCACGGGCTTGTCGGGTCAAGTCATGGGTAAAGCGCGCCAGCAGGGAATCGTCCGGCGTGGCGGGCTGGCCGGCAACCGGTTGAGCCTGTTGCGACAAAGCGAACGCTTTCAGCCGGTCAATGTTCAGCCGATTAAGCAGCGCCAGATAAGCACTCCCGGCGTAGCGGAGCGGATTGCGCAGCAACGCCAGGAGCAACGCGGCTTCTCCGACCTGGCTGCGGCCGAGTTCGAGATTGGCCACCAGCAGCGCATCCTGCAACCACTGCACCAGCTCCGGGGCGAATACCGGGTTGCGCGAAGCGCTGTGCCCCATCCGCGGTTGCAGGGCCGCGCTCAGTTCGCCGGCACTGACCTGGGCATCCTGCAAGGCGTGCGCGAGCAGGCCCTGCGGACGCTCCAACAAGCCCAGCATCAGGTCCTCCACCAGGACCTTGTCGGCGCCACGGGCCACGCACTGCTCGGCCGCGCGCTCCAGATCGCGCCTGGTTTCGGCGTCCAAAGCCTGGATCAGTTGCTGAAGGTCTACGTTGATCATGTCATCCATTCCTAATGAATTTTGCTGCCAAGGGTCACCATGCCATCGGCGCGCTCGTGGCCCAGCCAACTGGTCCATCCCAGGCGGCAGGTGTTCTGTTCACCGATGCATAGAGCACGAATCTCCTGCTGGCGCAGGACCAGGCGAATGTCATATTCAAGGGGATCACGCAGGGTGAATCGCATCAGCGAGCACAACGGCTGGTAACCGCTTCCGATGGGCAAAAATTCGTGGAAACGCTGCCAGTCCAGCTCGCAGATATGGATCCGGAACTTGCCGCTGCGGTCGCGCACCCGTTCGCCGAGTACCAGGTCTTGGCTGAGCAGGCTGTTGGCGCTTCCCAAGCGATTGCGCTGTTCGTCAAGGATGTCCACATGCCGCTCGATGCACTGTTCGAGGTTCAGTTCGGCGTGCTTGAAGTAGTAACGCAGTACGGCCTCGATCAGTGCCGCCGAATGGGCACGCAAGCTCAGCAAGCCCAGGTATGGCAGTAGACGTTTCCAGTTCAGTTGGCTGGCCTTGCGAATCTCTTCGCCCCCCAAGCCGATCAACGCGTACAACTGTTCGGAAAATGGATCTCGGGCACCGCTCTGAAAACTTGCGCAGTAACGGTACTTGCGCCAGATCGGCAACATCAGTCGTTGGAGACGATGATGAAAGACGTCGAGAAAGTCGCGTGTCGGGTTGTCCTTTTCCTCCCCCAGGGCCTGCTCACCATAGAACGCCGGCAGCGGCGACCCCGCCCCCACCAGTCCGACCAGGTTCAAGCACAGACGCGCCCGCACCTGGCCGTGTTCGTCGAAAAACTCCACACGATCGATGTCGCTGGCCGGGAACCCCAGGCTTGGGTTGGCCTGGAACTCCAACCGGTCGTACAGCGCGTCATCATCCAGGCCAGGGTGAACCTCGCGCAGCCGATCAATGACCAGCAACACGGCCTGGAATAACGAGTACTCGCGTATTCCTCGTGTCAGTACGCTTAGAGAAGCGGCTGTTGGCCCATGCGGGGTGTCCATTGGTACACCTCTCCCTGTGTGCTGTTCACCCGCAGTTCGTGGTACGAATTGAGGCTGGCATACAACGCGAAGAACTCGTTGAGGACCGAGGCAAAGACGAACAGGTCGCCCTCGCCGATATAACCCTGTGGGTCGATGGTCAGTTCGGTGCGCAAGCCACGCACCGGTAAGCCCCGGTGCAGGCGATCGACGTGCTGGTGCCGGATCGACTTGAGCCCCTCCAGCAATCGCTTGCTGACTTTCTCTGCCTGCTCGTCGTGGTAACGCGCAAAATCGTAGCTTTCGAGAATCACCTTGAGCGCATTGACGTCTGCCAGCGACAGGTAGTTGAGTGACATGTTGCTGATCAACTTCCAGAGGAAGTCGTGATTGAGTGGCGGCGCGAAGCTTGACGTGACCGGACCGATGTTGCGGAAACTCAGCGCCTCGGGGCTTTTTTCGCCGGGTTGGTCGATGTCGCCCGGCTTGAGCTGGCGCGGCAGGTTCCGATTGGTGCACATCAACTCGATGGACAGGGTTTCATGCGGGTGAGCGTGCCGGACACCAAAGCCCAGGCAAGTGTCCAGACCGCCGTGCAACAACGAAGGCCGCTGACGAACGCTGTAGTAAGGGCGGCTGTGGGGCACATCGAAGCTTGAATCGTGCTCGAAAGACTCGAACGGCACATAGGCCTGATAACCCAGCCCTCCGGGGCTCCAACCGGTAACGCTTTCGACCGAAAACACGCCGCAGTGCGCCTGGTCGTAATCGGCCGGCAACAGCAGGTACTCATCCTGTTTGCCGTCCAGGCGGATCGGCTGGGCATCATGCTTGAACAGATTGACGATCGGCGTGCAGTACAGCTTGATGTTATCCAGCGTTGGGCGCATCCGCTGGATACCACTTTTACCAATATCGAAGCGCAACTCCAGGCCTCGCATCTGTTCGATGTTGCCATGGGGCAAGGCGTTGATCACGTCGAGGCCATTGATGTCGACGAACAGGAATTTGTCCTGGAAAGCGAAATATTCCTGCAGGTAGCGATAGCCGCGAAAGGTATTCAGCGGATACGGGACCAGCGCTTCCTCTTCGGCAAACCCTACCGGCTGCACACGGTCGGCGGGGAGCCTGAACGTCATTGGGCTGCCATCTGCCGCCCGCAGGGCCACACCCGTGCCGTCCAGCGGGATCAGCTCGATACTTCCAAGGTTACGCAACAGGCTGAGATAGAGCATCTGGCTGATGTAGCGCTCGCCGGTCAAGTGCAGGCGCAAACGGTTCAGTTGCAGCTCGCCCACATGACCGTCGCAACGCATTTCCAAATGCAGACTCAACAGCGACCCTTCCCCTTTCACGGAATAACTCAACCGAGTCAGATCAAGCGCCAGGACGTCGGTGGGGTAACACGTCAGGAAACGACAACGCACCTGTTGGACAGGTTTGCTTTCGACCGGCGTATCGCGCTCGACCCGCAGCGCGGGGCCGGATCGCTGCAGCGGATCGAACTGCAAAATGCCGAAGGCTGGCAATGGCCGCATGTAGTTCGGCCACAACAGCTGCATCAGCGAATGGCTCAGCTCCGGCAACTGGTCATCGAGCTTCTGGCGCAGTCGCCCGGTCAGAAATGCAAATCCTTCCAGTAACCGCTCTACATCCGGATCCCGTCCGGCCTGTCCCAGGAAGGGAGCCAACGCCGGGTTACGCTCGGCGAAACGTCGACCCAGCTGGCGGAGCGCCGTCAGCTCGCTCTGGTAGTAATGATTGAACGACATCAGTGGCTATCCTTGACCTTGACCTGCCCGCTGCCGTCCAGGCACGCGGAAAAACTGACCTGCCGCTTGATCCCCTCCACATCCAGCAAGGCGTCGATGCGCAAGGACAGGCGAAGCTGATCGGCGTTACTCGGCATTGAAACGACGCAGACATTGCGCAGACGTGGCTCGTAGGCCTTGATGAAGGTCTCGATCGCTTTGCGGGCCTGGCTCCCCGCGTCGTGCAGGCTCAAGCGCATGTCATTGAGATCCGGCAGCCCATAATCCGCGAGCGTCTGCACGCTACCCGCCCGGGTGCTGAGCATCTTCGCCAGATGCGCAGCCACGGAGGTGACGATGCAAGCCTCGCGGCTCAAACCCGCGCGCTTTTCAGAATCACCGGCCAGGCGCTCAAACAGGCTGCCGTAAGTCATGGGTGCTTACGCCTTGTCCAGTTTGCCAACCAACGACAGTGTGAAATCGGCGCCCATGTACTTGAAGTGAGGCCGAACGTTGAGGCCAACGCGGTACCAGCCCGGTTCACCGTCCACGTCACTGACAATGATCTTCGCCGCACGCAACGGACGGCGGCCACGGACTTCGGCACTCGGGTTCTCCTGGTCGGCCACGTACTGGCGGATCCAGTTGTTGAGTTCACGCTCCAGGTCCGTACGCTCTTTCCAGGATCCCAATTGCTCGCGCTGCAGCACCTTCAAGTAATGCGCCAGGCGATTGACGATCATCATGTACGGCAACTGGGTACCGAGCTTGTAGTTCAGCTCGGCATGCTTGTCCTCGGCGCTGTTACCGAAGAACTTTGATTTCTGCACGGAGCTGGCGGAAAAGAACGCGGCATTGTCACTGCCTTTGCGCATGGTCAGGGAGATGAAGCCTTCCTCGGCCAGTTCGTATTCGCGACGGTCGGACACCAGGACTTCGGTCGGGATCTTGGTTTCGATTTCGCCCATGCTTTCGAAGTGGTGCAACGGCAGGTCTTCGACCGCGCCACCGCTTTGGGGACCGACGATGTTCGGGCACCAGCGGAATTTGGCGAAGCTGTCGGTCAACCTCGTACCGAACGCGTACGCCGTGTTGCCCCACAGGTAGTGCTCGTGGCTGTTGGCAACGGCTTCCTTGTAGACGAACGATTTGACTGGGTTCTCCTGCGGATCGTACGGGGTGCGCAACAGGAAGCGCGGTACGGTCAGGCCGACATAGCGGGCGTCTTCCGATTGACGGAAGCTCTGCCACTTGGCGAATTGCGGGCCTTCGAAATGGTCTTTCAGGTCCTTGAGGTCTGGCAGCCCAGTGAAGCTCTCCAGGCCGAAGAATTCCGGACCGGCCGCGGCAATGAATGGCGCGTGGGACATGCAGGCGACACTGGACACGTACTGCATCAATTTCACGTCCGGCGAGCTTGGGGACATGAAGTAGTTAGCGATGACCGCGCCCACCGGCTGCCCGCCGAACTGGCCGTACTCAGCGGTGTAGATGTGCTTGTACAGGCCCGACTGCATGACTTCCGGCGAGTCCTCGAAGTCGTCCAGCAAATCGTCCTTGGACACGTTGAGCATTTCTATCTTGATGTTTTCGCGGAAGTCGGTGCGGTCCACCAGCAACTGCAAGCCGCGCCACGCCGACTCCAACGCCTGGAATTGCGGATGGTGGAGGATTTCGTCCATCTGGTGACTGAGCTTGGCATCGATTTCGGCGATCATGCGGTCAACCATGGCTTTCTTGACCGGCTCGCCGCTGTTTTGCGGCTTGAGCAACTCTTCGATGAACGCGGATACACCGCGCCTGGCAATGTCGTAGGCTTCATCGTCCGGGGTCAGGCGGGTTTGGGCGATGATACTTTCCAGAATGCTGTAATCCGCGTTGTCCTGGCTCTGCTGCTGTACTGCATGGGTACTCATGTTTCGGCTTCCTTGGCTGAAAGAATCAAGCGCTCTTCGCTGTGGTATCCAGACCCAGCTCATCCAGTACGCGACGGCGGGAATCGTCATTGGCGAGTACGCCTTCGATGGCTTTACGAAACGCCGGCGCGTTGCCCAATGGCCCCTTGAGCGCCACCAACGCGTCGCGCAGCGCCATCAGTTTGCTGAGTTCCGGTACTTGCTCGACCAGGCTCGCCGGGTTGAAGTCTTTCATCGAGTTCAAGCGCAGCTGTACCGCCAATTCCTCAGTACCGCTCTCTGCCTGGAGACAATTCGGTACGCTCAGGGTCAAGCTCAGTGCTTGCTTGGCCAGCACTTCGTCGAAGGTCATCTTGTCGATGCCAATCGGCTTGCGATCCTCGATCTTGCGTTCGTCCCTGCGGTGGGTGTAATCACCGATCACCAACAGTTTCAACGGCAGCTCAATGTCTTCCTGAACGCCGCCGGTGGCAGGTTTGAAGGTAACGTTGATGCGTTCCTTGGGGGCGACCGAGCCTTCTTTGGCCATGACTTTCTCCTTCTTTCAATTTGTGACCCGGAGGCCTATTCAATGACCCGTTCCAGGTCGAGGTGACACAACCTGCGATAGGTCTCTTCCTTGCACTCACGTACAGAGTGGTTCTGTGGCAACAACTCGCAGCAACTGTGCAACAAGTGCAGCACCTGCAACTCCAGGGTGGGTTCCCAGCTATTCAGGCCTGCGTTTCGTAGCGTCTGATCGAGCGCCTCCAGTTGAACCTTGGTGAGTTCGTATTTCCTGGCCGAGAAGCACAGGCGAGCCAGCGCGAACTGCCAGAGGAATCGCTCGCGTGCTCCATGGGCGCCTTGCATGGCTTGCCTGAGCAACTTAACGGCAGGCTTGAGACCGTCCTTGCGCAGGATCGCCTCGGCCTCCTCCAGCGCCAGCTCCCAAGGCGCCTGGTTGTCGGCGACATCGGCTGTGGGTGCCCCGCCGGGCCTTTGCAGGTGAGGCATGACCTGGGCAGCGATCCAACCCCGGGTGGCCGAATCGGCGAACGGCGTACCGTCATGCCAGCGCAATTCGATAATGCCCGGCAGGCGCTGGATGAATAATGCGAAGTGGACTTCCACTTCGCGCATGGCCAACTCGGCGTTCAGCCCTTGCAGGCATTCCCAGGCAAGCCTCTGGCCATCGAACCAGAACGGTGCCGTCGCCAGGCTCGCCTCGATCTCCACAAGCAGGTCTGCGTAATCACCCTGCTGGAGACGGTCCTGATAGGCCTTGAGTTTGTCCGCCGGCAGGCCACGCAACTGGGTGACCTGCTCGGCGTTGCGCTCGGGCAATACATCGATGGCCAGCCAGAGCAAGGTACGATTCAGGCGCAGGGCACGAGCGTCAGTCGCTTTTTGCTTGAGCCACCAGGTGCATAACGGACGCGCACCTTCCTGCTGGGCGCGCAGGGCCTTGTGGGCTTCTTTTTCGTTTTCGATCGGAGTGCCGGGCGTGAGCAATTGGGTGGCAACGTGCTTTACCTGGGCCACGACCGTTCCAATGGCACCAGGCTGCGAGCGGTTTTCGGTGGCCCGCTGGATCATGGTGTTGAGGCGCCGACACAGCGGCAGCAGGAGAGGCGCGTCATCCCCCAAGTGGGCGCTGCAAGCAGCGTCGAGGCCTTCCAGTTGTTCCGCCAGATGACGGAACATCGGCAACTGCTCCTTGATCGCAAGGTCATCGCCAAACGCTTGTTCCAGGCGAGGCATCAGCCAATTGATGCTGGCGGCACGGGTTCGGTTTTTGAGCGGATGAATGTCCTGCCAATGGTGCTTGCAAAGGTGCTGCAAAAGACCGAGACCCGCCAACAGCCCCGGGAACGACTCACGCTGATACAGCGCCCAAACCAGCCAGGTCGCCACCCGCAGATCCTTCGAGTGGGTGCGCAACAGCGCTTCACCTTTCTCAAGGACCTTCAACCAGTCGACCCGGCCACTTTCGTGCATCGATTGGGCTTTGCCCACCTCGCGTTCCAAGGCTTCGTATTCATCTGAAAAACGCACATCCGCCCCCACAAAACTCTCCTTGGAAACGGGGGTTTTGGCGAGCATCAGATAATAGGCGGACAGTTTTTCGGAATACGACATTCACGACCCTGTGAAGACAATTCGGTTTGTGGCATGGGTTGTTTGGACGGCATGGCTATTCAAGGTAAATATTCAGTTTCGCTTGTAGGAAGTTTCGCTAAATATAATCCAGCCACTTCGCTCTGAACTCACACCGCTTTCTTACCAGTCGAACGCGGCGAAGAATGCCAAGGTTTTCAGGATAAAAAAGTAGGAGCTTTCCTTTTTTCAAAGAAACAAATCCAAATAGGCATTCGCTGAAACATCCGAAGACGAAGCGGTCGTTGACAACGTTTGACCTTTCCAGTCCAGCCAATGAAAACCACTTCAAACTATTTCCTTCGCAGTCTCTTTTTCTTCTAGAGAAAAGTCCTACATCCTTTTCTTTTTCTACCAGCGCCTGCGCGCGCGTCCATCAAGGCTGCTTCAATGAGAGCAGGAGTTAAAGCCACAGTCCAAGGACGTTCGCATGTTCCATACCCTTGATTTGCCCAGCTTCCGTCTCACGATTACGGATCTCAAACATGATCTTCAAGTCGTGGCCTTCAAAGGCTACGAAGCCATCAGCGCACCTTATTCGTTCGACATTGAACTCGTCAGCGAACAAAGCGATATGAATTTGAAACATTTATTAAACAGGCAAGCCTTTCTAACATTCGATAAACAGGGAAGCGGTGTTCACGGGTTGGTTTATCGCGTTGTACAAGGCGATGCCAGCAATCGCTTGACGTATTACAAAATAAAACTAGTGCCACGACTGGCTTACTTGGAACACCGCACCAATCAGCGAATATTCCAACAAACCAGTGTGCCGCAAATCATCACAACGATTTTCAAGGAGCACGGCATTCTCACGGATGCTCATCGCTTCCAGTTAAATGCAAGTTATCCGCCTCGTGATTACTGCGTGCAATATAGAGAATCCGACTTGCACTTCATTGAGCGCCTGTGTCACGAAGAAGGCCTGCATTACCATTTCCAGCACAGTGAGTCGGGCCATCAGTTGGTATTGGGTGATGACCAGACCGTGTTTCCCCGACTCGAGCACCGCACTGTTTATAAACACGGCAGCGGTATGGTTTACGACGATCCGGTTATCCATCGGTTCGGCCTGCGACTGGAAACCCGAACCAGCCGCGTCACGTACCGTGACTACGACTTCAAGAAGTCGGCATTTCTATTGGAGAGCAGCTGCCAGCCTAGCCTCGAAGAGGTCCGGCCGGACTTGGAGGCCTATGATTATCCGGGTGACTTTACCCAGGAAAAACGCGGCAAGTTACTGAGCCAGAGGACCTTGGAGCGCTACCGCGCCGACTACGTCCAGGCAGAAGGAAAGAGCAATCAGACGGCACTGGCGACGGGACACTTCCTGGCATTGAGTGAGCACCCTCGCCAGGAATGGAACGACTTATGGCTCCTGACCGAAGTGCATCACGAAGGCAAACAGCCGCAAGTGCTTGAGGAGATAGCCCCCAACGACACGGGCAGGAATGAAGCCCACTTCAACCAGGGCTATCGCAATCGCTTCGTTGCCACGCCTTGGGACGCGATCTTCCGTTCGCAGAGGGTTTATCAAAAACCACGTATATCGGGCAGCCAGACAGCAATCGTCACGGGGCCCAAAGGCGAAGATATTCACTGCGACCCGTATGGGCGGGTCAAGGTCCGGTTCTTCTGGGATCGCGCGGGACACTTCGACGACGGCAGCAGTTGTTGGTTGCGCGTCGCTTCCAATTGGGCAGGTAACCGCCACGGCGGCGTCACGATCCCGAGGGTGGGCATGGAGGTGCTGGTGACCTTCATGGAAGGCGATCCCGACAAGCCTTTGATCAGCGGGTGCCTGACCAACAGCGCCAATGCCGCGCCCTACCCGTTGCCGGTGCACAAGACCCGCACGGTGTTTCGTTCTTGCAGCTCGCCGGGCAGCCAAGGCTTCAACGAGTTGCATCTGGAGGATCGCGCAGGTCAGGAGCTGATCTATCTGCGGGCCCAGCGTGACATGGAACAGAAGGTCGAAAACGACAGCCGCCTGGAGATTGGCAACGAACGGTGGGAAACCATCAAGGGTAACAGCATCACCGTGCTGCACGCCGAGGAACATCGGACCACTGCCGCCGACCGCACGGTCCGGGTCGAAGGCAATGATTACCTGCGCGCCGCCAACCGCCACACCCGCGTCGATCAGACAATGGTCGTCGAGACCGGGCAACACGTGCATATCAAGGCGGGCGCCCATCTGGTCCTTGAAGCGGGTGCGACCCTCAGTTTGAAAGCCGGGGGCGAGCACATCGTGATCGACCACAGCGGCGTCTACAGCAGCAGTGCAATCCAGCTCGGCGGCGCGCCCAAGGCCAGTACCACCGCATCGTCGTTCACGCCAGGTTCGACGGATCCCTCTCCGGTGCTCGCCCCCACCCAACGCGCCCTGATAGCGGCCAGCAAAGCAGCGGGACTGGATTTCTGCCCCATCTGCGAGGCTTGCCGCGAGGGCTTCTGTCCAACGGAAGCCGCCGCATGACTCGCTCATTCCCCCATCGATGGCTGATCGAACAGCAACGCCTCGGTCATGCTTTGTGCATCGTCCTGGACTCAGAAAATGAACATCCCATGCGCCAGACATTGCTCAAGAGCCGTCGTCCCGACCAATACCTGAGCATCTATGGTCAAACCCTGGTTGCCGAGCTGGGTGACGCCGGGCCCTTTGTCTTCAGCGTCGAGCGGCCCGGCGACGAACCTATCAATGAATTGCTCGACCGGCCGGACAGCCACTGGGGATGGCTTGCCAGCCTTCCCGAAGGGGGCCTGCCAACACTGGTGGGACACTGGCGTGAGCGATTGATCATTGGGGAGCGTCCTCAACAGGCGCTGTACCGCTTCCATGACAATCGCGTCCTGGCCCGGGCGCTCAAACATTTGCCCGTTGAAGCCTATCCGGCCTACCTCGGACCGGCGCTCAGTGTCTGTTATTGGCAGGGCACGGGTTGGGCAAGCACGCGCAACCCGGCACCGGGGATATATCCGGTGCCTGATTCGCCGCTCTGGTTGCAGGTGCCTGCTACCCCGCAGCAAGCGGCACAAGCTCGTCTGCTCAATGCCCGCCGTTTCCTGTTGGCCGAGCATGTCCAGGCCTTCGCCACACTTGCTGAACAACAGGACCCGGAGGCGTGGTTGCGCGCCACGCTCGATCAAGCCGGGGCATGGCACTGGCAGGCGCCTGAGCAGCTGGAGTTTTTGCTGACCCAAGGCCTGCAAGCACCCGCCCATCATCTGGCGTCGTACTGGCAAGTACGCCCGGCCGAAAGACCCGACGAGCATTTTGAACGGGTGCGCCTGATGACGGCGTTCTGGCAAGGAGACGCGCAACTATGAAACATGCCCTGCGAATTGCAGGTTTGAGCGGCTGCCTGGTGATGGCGACAGGTTGTGCCGCCAAACAATCGAACACGTTTATTTTCACGGCAGATTTGCCGCCTGACTTTGCCTACCGTGCAGCGGTGTACTACATACCCGCCCCAGGCGAAACCTGCACCGTCGAGACCCGATATAACAAAGCGCCGGTGTTCAACAGGGAGTGGCGCAAGGCCTACACACCTGATTCCGAAATCGTTATTCGCCGAACCCGCATGGGCTGCCCGTTGGTAGTCAATCGCATCGAGCTCGAAATCAACGCCGCCTACGGCAAGGATTGGAGCGATATCAGTCAGGACTCGGCCAATGTCGTGATTCTCGATGCCCTGGAAGAACAGTACAAAGGTGTTTTCAGCGAAGCGGGCGAAAGTACTTTTTACGGCCAATGCCAATGGTTGTTCCGCACCTCGGGCAAGCCTCGCATCCTCAGGAAAATCCTCGACTGCAAAAAAACCAACCCACAGGGCGAGCTTGGGCGCGGGCGTCCTTTCTCGGCGTACACCCTTGCTCAACTCCCGGGTAAAACCGTGAGGATGAAGATCACGTTGGCCCGCGAAGAGAAACCCTACATGGGTGACACCTGGGTGAAGGTGCCTGACGGCTGGAAGCGCTGCATGGGCGATAGTTTCGAAGACCCATACGCATTTTGTTTCGGTAATGACAAAGACTTCAGCGGTTTTCAGATGCCCGACGGACGCAAATGCACTATTTACCCCGGTTGTACGGAATAAGGAGATCACGTATGACGTCGTTTCAAAAGGAATTGGAATCAAGGCTAAGCAGTCGCATTTTGACCTGCCCTGTAGGGGGTAGATGGACCCGTTTTCAACTCGTCGATGAATTGGGCTCTGGTGAGCCTTATGCGGGGCTGGGCTATGTTGCTATCGACTCGGAGGGACAAAAATATCCAGGCAACCTGGATGCCATGGGGATCGGCAAGGTCACCAACCACTACGCCGGGCCAATTGCCCTTACCTTTGAGCAACCGTATCAAGAGCAGGAAAAATGCTACATCGAGCTTCAGCGCAGAGCTCACTACCCCCTCAAGATCACCGAACTGCAAGTCCGTGCCGAGCAAACCCGCTACCTGAACCCAAACGCCACCCGCACCCGGGAAAACCCGGCACAAGCCTGCGCAGACGATTTTTTCCAGGTGGAAGTGCGGCATCTGGTCAAGCACGTCGCCCATCTGCCCCCCGAGGTGTATCGCCATTACCCGCACCCGGCAGGGCCGGCACGGCTGATGGGCGAACATGGCAAGCTCGGCGTAGCGCTGATGCCACAAAAACACACAGTGCTGGAAGTTCGACCGTTGCGTGCGTTGCGACCGATGCTGTCCACCGCCCCCGAATTCTGCGCGCTCAACTTGTACCAACTGGCCCTGATGTCGACATTGACCTATTGTCCCTTCGGCCAGAAACCCGACAAGGCCCCAATAACAACGGCAGTGGACTTTACTCGACAGCCGAGCGTGGGCAACTGGTTCGCCAACGCATTGGCCAAGTCCGAGGAACTCGGGGAGTTCTATCCAGGGCAAACAAAACCCTACTACCCGCTGTATGAAGACGTGCCCTACTCCAGACGCCTGGAGATCGTGCCATTCGACCCGGCCCTCTACGCGGTCAACGATCCTGAATTGGGGATACATCAGGAGCATCCCGCCAAAGTCCATTTTCTCGACGACACCGGCGAGCAAGACGGCACGAACACCCAGGCCTACATCACCCACAACGACGAGCTGATCCTGATAGCCGTGCGTGGCACCCAGCAACTCGCCGACTTTCTGCGCGACGCCGATGCGCGCCAAGTGCCGTTTGAAGAAGGTGTCGGGCAGGTACACCGAGGGTTCTATGGCGCCGCCAAGAAAGCAGCGGCTTTCGTGACGAGCTACCTGGACCGGTTCTACGCCGGGCAAAAACTGCTGATCTGCGGCCACAGCCTGGGCGGCGCGGTGGCACTGCTGCTCGCCGAAATGTTGCGGCGCAGACCGGAAGGCTACACCCTCCAGCTCTACACCTATGGCGCACCTCGCGCCGCCGATGCCACCTTCACAAAAAACGCCGAACCTCTGGTGCATTACCGAATGGTCAACCACAACGACCCGATACCCAGCGTGCCGGGCAGTTGGATGAATACCAAAGGAGGCGTTTATGGCACGGGGTTGGCCCTTGCATTCGCCAACGTACCGGTCGGCCTTTCGGTGTTCGTCGCGGGCATCACCCGCTGGACGGGCGAACCGTATGAACACCACGGCATCTTGCGGCATTTCCTGCCGGTGGAATTCGATCGCAAGGAACGCTCTTCGATCCTGTGGATGCCTCGTTGCGACACCATCATCCAACACGCCGCCTGCGAGGTGGCCCTCGAGCATAAACATGGCTTGCCGGACCGCCCGGCATTACTGGCCCAACTCCTCCAGACCGGCAATCACTTCATGGTTCCCAGCTACATCCCCGCTTGCTGGGCGACCTTGCGGCGCTGGCAGGAAGCGCATATCAGCGAAGGCACACTGGCGACAAAACGCGAATATGAATGGATCGACACTGCGCTGGCACGGATTACCCAACAGCTGCGTGATGAAGAGCGTCGCCTGGCGGGAAGGGGCGCGCCCAATGGACGTAGCGAAAGCGCCCTCAACGTTGCGCTCATCCGCGAGGTCGACAAGCTGCACAGTACGCGCGCGCGCCTGGCGACACTGCGTACCGCGTCGGTGAGCGAAAAAGACGTCTATGGGAGCTTGTCGAAACAACCTGAGCAACTGGCACACAACCTGGCCCGCTGGCAGGCGCATCCGGAGAACAGGGTGGCCGAGCAACTGGCGATGGCACCGGCCACGGATGACGACGGTGAATTGATCCATGGTGGTCACGGGTATGCCATTGGTGAACCGTATACGCTGGATCTTGATTCCATCAGTTGAACGGCGCGGCTGCCAACCTATGGCGGCTGCGCCCGTGGCGTCGGACTGGCAGAAATCGAAACTCAAATGGCCTGACTCAGGTTATTCAATTACCTTGGAACTCTGGCATGACCTCCGGAGTAGCATTGATTGACCCAGATTGTTCATTACCGTGACCTACGTACTGGAACGTGTCTCTACACTCACAAAACACTACGAGGCTGCCTGACCGATGGCTAAAACTGTTCCCTTGCCTAAGCCCGAGCGTGACTTGCTGCTACTGCACATCGAGCTGAAGTGGATGACTCCAACGATTTGGCGTCGGTTCGCAGTGCCTGAAAACATTACCTTGGGCAGGTTGCATCAGGTGATCCAGATCGTGATGGGTTGGAGCGACTACCATCTGCACGAATTTGAAATTGCCGGTGAGAATTACGGCGTGCCCGACCCTGATGGCTGGGGGCCGCCGGTGCATTCGGAAGCTCGTAAAACACTGATCAAGGCACTGAACGGAAAGCGGACATTCAATTATCTCTATGACTTCGGTGATGAGTGGCATCACCGTATCAAGGTCGAAAAAACATTACCCGCTACTGCGTGTCCTCAAGTGCCGTACTGCCTCGAGGGCGCCAATGCCTGCCCACCGGAAGACGTGGGTGGAGGGCCGGGTTACGAAGTGTTTTTAGAGGCCATGACTAACCCTGAACATCCCGAGCACGATGCTACGGTGGAATGGTACGGGGAGATCTTCGACCCGACGTTTTTTGATTGCGAACGCGTGAACCAGTGGTTTAAACGGATCAAGGTCTGAGTGGCAGGCGGGTGTAGTACGGATGTTTACCTCAGATTAGGTAGGTAACTTGCTGCCGCCATCGCGAGCAAGCTCGCTCCCACAGGGGGATTGGCGGTGTGTGCTCATTCTGTGATCACATCGGGGGATCAACGACGCTCAGCCTGTGGCGAGGGGATTCAGCGAAACGTCGCACCGCCCCGCTGGGCTGCGCAGCAGCCCCAAAACGACCGGCGCATTCCTACAGAAAAACCGCTGCGCCACCGAGCGAGAGCAAGCTCCCTTGCCCCGAATCCTGGGCATTACGGGGCCTTGTTTATTCTCCCTCCGCAACGCCTCCACCAAGCTACGAATCCTTGCGCCATTGCCTACAACTACGCCAGAATCCGCCCGCTTGTGCGCCATGCCCATGGGTTCTATCGTTTCCCTGCCACTGCCCATCAGTGGTCGGGTTTAGTAGCCCTGGTTGGAAATACATAATGGTTGCATGAGTCTCATCAGTCAGGCGTCGCCTGCACTTGATGGTGGCTGTGCGCATGGCGCCTTCGGGCGCGCCGGGCTTTTATGTATTTTCCACCGGTCTACTAACTTGCGCACAGCCGCCACCCTTCGTTTAGTAGCGAGATGGTTGCGGCCTACTACTAAATGGAAAAATGCATATGTTCAAGATAACTCCGAACCCTCCAGAAACTGACTCAACGTCTACCCATTCCGGTCGTAAAAACCAAAAGCACGACGAAACCACCAAACGCGTCTTGGATCACTACCTGTTACCCAAACCGGAAAAACCCGAAGATGCATCCAAACCGGGCCAGCTCTTCACCGTGGCAAAAAACGCCGACAACGAATGCCTGCTCGCCAACCTCAGCGAAAACCTGGCATCCGCCGACGCGATGATCAGCAACTTGGCTTTCGACCTCGAGGGTCCCCGCCGCCACATCGCCCTCGGCATCCAGCAATTGATCGAGATGAGTTCATTGTTGGCGAACCGAGTGCTGGATAACGTCGACCCACGCTAGCCGCTATACCACCCGTGGCGAGGGAGCTTGCTCCCGCTGGGTGACGAAGCCGCCCCAAAACAGGCTGACGCATTCTTCCAGACAAACCGCATCAGCCGGTTTACGACGGCTGCGCCGCCGAGCGGGAGCAAGCTCTGGCCACGGACCTCTTACATCCGTTAGATCAGGCTGCAATGTGCCGCCGCCATCGCGAGCAAGCTCGCTCCCACAGGGGCTCCATGCCCCAACCCCGCGCACACCCGCGCCAACAAGGGGCGATTTACGGTCAAACCTTTTGGCCATTTCGATCCCCTTTTGGCCTCTCCTGCCGTTCTCTGAAACGCCTCCCGCCGCAAGACTGTGTCTAAACCGACCAGCCTTGCGGAGAACAAAAAAATGCTGACGATCTATTCCGACGATCACCACCTGCACCACGGCCGCTGCGAGTTGATGGACGGGCAACTGATGCCCTGTTTCGAGATGCCGTCCCGGGCCGATCATGTGTTGGAGCGGGTCAAGGCGCAGGGGCTGGGGCCGGTGGAGGCGCCGCAGGATTTTGGCCTGGGGCCGATCCAGCGTATCCACAGCGCGGCGTACCTGGAATTCTTCAAAGGCGCTTGGGACCGCTGGGCCAAGTACAACCGCGACGGCGATTTGTTGCCCTTCACCTGGCCAGCGCGGACCTTTCGCACGGTCATCCCCACCAGCCTGCACGGCCAACTGGGTTACTACAGTTTCGACGCCGGCGCGCCGATCACCGCTGGCACGTGGCAGGCGGCCTACAGCGCCGCGCAAGTGGCCCTCACCGCCCAGGCGGACATCCAGCGTGGTGCGCGCAGTGCCTTTGCCTTGTGCCGCCCACCGGGGCACCACGCTGCCGGTGATTTGATGGGCGGTTATTGCTACTTGAACAACGCCGCCATCGCCGCCCAGGCCTTTCTCGACCAGGGCCACAAGAAGGTCGCGATCCTCGATGTGGATTACCACCACGGCAACGGCACCCAATCGATTTTCTATGAGCGCAGCGATGTGTTGTTCACGTCGATCCACGGCCATCCGGAGGCGGAGTTTCCGTTTTTCCTGGGGTATGCCGACGAGCATGGCGAGGGTGAAGGCGAGGGTTTCAACTTCAACTATCCTTTGCCGGCGGGCTCAGGCTGGGACACCTGGAGCGCGGCGCTGGAGCAGGCCTGCGGGCAAATCCGGGGCTATGACGCCGACGTCATCGTCGTGTCCCTGGGCGTGGACACCTTCAAGGACGACCCGATCTCGCAATTCAAGCTCGACAGCCCGGATTACCTGGCGATGGGCAAACGCATCGCGGCGCTCGGCAAACCGACGCTGTTCGTGATGGAAGGCGGTTACGCGGTGGCAGAAATCGGCATCAATGCCGTGAACGTTCTTGAAGGTTTCCAAAGCGCCCAATGAGGAACAACAGCATGAACAGACTCAAGCGTTTAATGGCTCCGGCCGTGTGTGCCGCGCTGCTTTGCGGCGCTGTCCAGGCCGAGGAGCGCACCTTGCGCGTCTACAACTGGTTCGACTACATCACGCCCAAGGCCTTGGAGGATTTCAAGGCGCAGAACAGTCAGGTCAAGCTGATCTACGACATCTTCGACACCAACGAGGCCCTAGAGGCCAAGCTGCTGACGGGCAATTCCGGCTATGACGTGGTGGTGCCGTCCAACGTGTTCCTGGCCAAGCAGATCGAAGCCGGGGTGTTCCAGCCTCTGGACCGCAGCAAGCTGCCGAACTGGAACCACCTCGACCCCAAGCTGATGAAGCTGATCGAAGCCAACGACCCGGGCAACAAATTCGCCGTGCCCTACATGTACGGCACCATCCTGATCGGTTTCAACCCGGACAAGGTCAAGGCCGCTTTGGGCGACAACGCGCCGGTGGACAGTTGGGACCTGATCTTCAAGGAAGAGAACATCAGCAAGCTCAAGCAGTGCGGCGTGGCGCTGCTCGATTCGCCGTCGGAGATCCTGCCCCTGGCCTTGCAGCACCTGGGCCTGGACCCCAACAGCAAGAAGGCGGCGGACTACACCAAGGCCGAAGCGCTGATGATGAAAATCCGTCCGCACATCACCTACTTCCACTCATCCAAGTACATGGCTGACATCGCCAACGGTGATATCTGCGTGGCGGTGGGCTACTCCGGCAGCTTCTCCCAAGCGGCCAACCGCGCCAAGGATGCCAAGAACGGCGTGACCGTGGACATGCGTCTGCCTAAGGAAGGCGCGCCGATCTGGTTCGACATGCTCGCCATCCCCAAAGGCGCGAAAAACCCGGACGACGCCTACACCTTCATCAACTATCTGCTGCAACCGCAGGTGATCGCGCCGGTCAGTGATTTTGTCGGTTATCCGAACCCGAACAAGGACGCCACCGAGAGGGTCGACCCGGCGATCCGCGGTAACCCCAACCTGTACCCGACTGAAGCGGCCATGACCACGCTCTACACCCTGCAACCGTTGCCCAGGGATGCCGAGCGTGCGCGCACGCGTGCCTGGACGCGGATCAAATCTGGACAGTGAGGTTTAATGCTGTGTGAGCGCTTCGCGCTCAAGCGGGAGCAAGCTCCCTCGCCACGGGGTTGGCGTGCGCCATAGGCGTACGGCGCGCTATACATAGTTACCACCTTCCCTGTCTTGTGCCGCCCTAGCATGGAGTCCCCCAGCGTTTCGCTCCGGGACTCCACGTCGCACAAGTCAGGGAGACTCCGATGACACAAAGCTCTGCACCCACACGCCTCAAGCCCGCAACCGACCCCAAGGACACCGTGCTCAACCGGCTGCTCGCCGGCCCCACCTACCCCGAGGTGGCCGCCATCCTCCTGCGGGACGGCCTCAGGAAGCTCTACCCCACGCTCAACCTCGACCCACACACCACCGTGGTCGGCGAGCCGGCGTGGGACATCGTCGACGGCGAAATCATCGAACGCCCGACGCGCTATGAAACCCTCAGCGACATGCTCGCCGGACTGTTGAACGACAGCAGCCCGACGCTGCTGATCGAAGGGCTACACTTTTTGACCCAGCTCCCCCTCACGACCCCCGACGTGCATTTGCCCGTGCGGATCGACCAGATCGGGCGGCTGATCAACGAACTGCAACCGGCCATGCTGACGGCCTGCCAGGAACAGCAATTGGCCTATTGGAATGCCTCCGTCGACGACGCCGGCCCGCGCTGGCATGAACTCTCCGGTGCGCTGCGCACGGCCTGGGACGTCACGCGGGTCAAGGGTTGGAGTGAAACTGAATGCGCCATGGCCAGGTATTTGTTCCGTTATCCCGAACGTCAAGGCCGCCAGGACAATCCCCTCTATGACGCCCATGCCTATCTGATCGATATCGACGGCATCGACGGGGATCACGTGCAACGCATGAGTGACAACAGCATCGTGGTGCTGATCGGCAAGATCGACAACAAGGAAGTCATCCTCAAGTACTCGATCTTCAATGGCTATGAACGGTTCGACACCCAACAGGCACTAGGGCAATCGCTCCCCGCCCATCTGGGTCCGGACAGCGTCCGGAACATCCAATGGCGGCTGTATGAGCCCGACGGCAATATCTTCGATTACAAGGCCTGCGGGATGATCGCCGAGCAGGTCAGAATCGTCGGTACTGCTAACACCTCGGACACGGTTACGTTCCGTGAAACCAACCAGTCCACCGTGGAGGTCGGTGACGAGACTGTGGAGGCCTGGTATCAAAAACAGATGCCCCATTGGTTGCTGAAGGCCTCGCCATCCGACCTGGTGCTGTTTGCCCAGCACATGAAGGACCTGTCGATCTTGAGTCACGCCCATGCCGGCAAAACCTACCTGGACGATATTCCTTCCATCAAGGCCTACGCGCTGAACGCCTTGAAAACCCAGATGGCGTCGGAACATGCCGACGCCTCGAAGCTCGATCTGGAAACCATCGAGATCGAGGTGCGCAGCCCGGTCATCTGGGGGAGCTTCGTGGTGCCCGGCAGGGTCGACACGGCCCGGTTCAGCCTGGTGGAGCTGGCCTTGCAAAACCTGATCGCGCTGCCCCTGGGCAACAAAACCGTCAAGTCGCTGGACGACAGTGAGCTGCCCGAATGGATGACCGTCACCTACCTCGAGAACCTCATCACCCAAATCGATATCGGTCGCGTTTATCCTGAACGGGTCAAGAGCAAGTTGCTCGACGATCCGACGGAGTCGGCCCGCCGCGAAAAACTCTACACCGACCAGTTGCGCATTCAGTTGCCGATGCTGGCCTTGGAAAGCAAGATCCGTGGCCAAGGTAACCTGGACGAAAAGGGCTACCGTTACGTCGCCGCCCTGATGGAACCTGACGAAGCCGATCGCAAGGTGGACGGCAACCCTATCGTCCTGCGCCAACTGGCCTTCGTCCCGGAGCTGCAATTGGGCAGCTCGGAGGACGTGGTGACCAATATGTTCGTCATCGGCCCCCAGGATTCGAACGCCGGGCCCTGCCTGTTGTATCGGCCGATGCTCGAACCGCAGTTGTGCCAATACCCGTCGTTCAGCAACCTGCTGTATGCGATCAGGCAAACGCCTGCCTTGCGCCAATCGGTGCTGGCCTGGTTGCCCGATGGGGTGCGTGACGATTACGGCCGATACGTGTTCCCGGACCTGCTGCCCTCCCCCTGGAGCATCGTGGCGTTCGTGGCCGCGCCGTTGACGTCCTTGGCCAATAGCGGCCCCATCGGCTTGACCGACAAGACCCTGGGGGCGGATTTCCTGCCGCTGTTGTTCAAAGCCAACGCCCAAGCCTTGGTCGAGTTGGCCGATCGTGAGTCGATCTCCAACCACGAGAGTCGCTGGCAAACCTTCAAGCGTGCCGGCTGGCTGATGCTGAACCTGGCGTTGCCTTACCTGGGAACGGCCGTCGGCACAGCGGCGTGGCTCTGGCAGATCCTCGACGAGATGGAACAGCTGACACAGAACCGCGAAGGGGCCGACAGCCAGGCCAAGTGGGAGACGTTCACCGACCTGCTGTTGAACATCGCCCTGGCGATCATTACCCACACCATCGACCGCGCCAGGGCCGCCCGACGTCCGCGCCGGCCAGAGGCACCGGAAGTAGTGGTGCACGAACTGGAAAACCTGCCCAAGCCAAAACCTGAGTTCGTGATAGAGCAACAGGTGCCGCTTGCCAGCACGGCGTTGCCAACCGAGCACTACGCGACCATTCGTTCCAGCGGCGCCTTGATGGGCCGGTCGAGGGACAGCACCAAGCTGCTCGACAGCTTCAGCCTCGAAGCGCCCCAGGACCCAGGCCAACGCCAGACCGAGGGCGCGCTCAAAGGGCTCTATGAGCAGGCCGGCGACTGGTACGCCAACTTGGCCGGCAAATGGTTCAAGGTGCTGGTAGAGGGCGAACAGGTATCGATCATCGATGAGAAGGACCCTGCCCGCGCGGGCCCTCCCCTGATGGGTGATGCACAGGGCGAGTGGCACGTGGATACGCGTCTGCGTCTGCGCGGCAGCGGGTCGCAAGGGGTCAGGCAGAAAGTCATCGCCGCGGCGACACGTCGCCGAATCGAGCTGTTGCTGGAACTGAACCTGTTCGAAGCCAAGAAGCCGCAGCACCAGAAGCTGCTGACCATGCAGGCGCAGGAAATGAACGAGGCGACGGGCGCAGCCAAGGAAACCAAGCGCGACACCTACGTCAACACCTTGAAAGCCCAGCGGGAAAACTACGAAAAAGCCTTGAAGATCCTCTTGGAATGGCCGGTGTTCCAGTCCCGGCCCGACTACCCCCGAACGCGGCTCGGCTACCTGAACGCGCAGATCAACTTCACCTTCGTGGAGATGGATGCGCTGAACGAACGCTTCACCCCGGTCATGGGCAAGGCCAAGGCCATGATCACCTCCGGGGTCAAGGTGCTGGAGCAAGCGCATATCGATACCGCCGAGAGCATGATCCGCGTCGGTGACGACATGATCGAGCGCCTGGACTACATGGAAACCCGCTTCGCCGAGCTCAAGGAGGTGGGCCACGAAGGCTTCGAGTTTGTCCGACGACACCGTAAAAAGATGCCGCTGTACACGAGTGACGACCTGCAACTGATCAAGCTCGATATGTTTCGCCACCTCTGCCTGTCCCTTGAAAGCGTCGAGTCGATGCCCGAGGGCTGGGAGGCCATCAACCAGATTGTCGATAACGCCACGGTGGCGTACCAAAGCCTGCGCGACGCGATCGATGAGCGCAGCGTGATCCGCTTGGACGAGCAGATCGACGCCTTTGGCAGCCTGATCGAACAGTTCACGGCCATCGACGAACATCTCCAATACCTGACCAATGAATACAAGGGCAGCGCCCGCCCGATACAACTCACTCGACTGCGCACCGGGATTGGCCTGGCCAAGAAACGCACATTGCGCCATTTGGCCGCCGCCCTCGATGAACGAAGCAACCGGCGCATCGCAACCTCGCCTTACGACCTGCGCCCAAGACCCCGGAAAAAATTCATCCGGGCGCGCTTCTGGGGGCTCGTCAGTGGCGAACCGCGTTTATCGAAAACCCTGGAGGAAACCGATTGGGTCGACGTGAAGAATCCGTTTTCGGGCGAGATCATCGTCACGTTCCACCGCAAGGAAACCGGCGAGTGGATTCCTCACGTCAAGCCCGACGCCACGCCGGCCGCCGTCCCGGCATTGGCCACCAGCATCATTAAGGGCACCGACCTGATCAACGGATTGACGGCGTTCAAGGCACAGATCGAGCAAACCGTAGAGCAGACGCACCAAACGCCCGCCGGCATCGGGATGATCCTCAACGCCCATGCCGGCAGGATGGAAAAAGTCAGCGCGGCCATTCAAAAGGCCCTCGACCAGGCGCAAGGCGTCGAGTCCAACGAGACAGCGGAGCTTCCCGCCGTACAACGGCGCTCGGCCGAGGCCTTGCGCCTGCAATTGGAAAAGGAGGCGAGCGCCCTTCACGTCCTGGGGTTTGAAACCGTACTGAACGTCATCAAGCGCCGCCCACCGACCATGAGTGGCGTCATCTGGCTTAAAAGCCGCAACCAGATTTCCATCACCAAGCAAAAGGCCCGGCAACGGATCAAGACCCCGCCGTACGGCTACCTCGACCGGTATGAAATCAAGGACCTGAAAACCAATAAAACGCTGTGGTTCGCCGACTTCCGTTACTCGACCAACTGGGTGCCGGCCTATGCGTTTCTGTCCGGGCGCTTGAAAACCCTTGAGCAAATCGACCAGAAGGCCTCCCCCCTCGTCCCCACCAAGGCGTTCAACCAGCGTCAATTGATCGACCATTACCGCAGCGAAATTGCCGCGGACCAAGCCAAGGAGGTGTTCTTCCAGAAAAAACACGGGTGACCCGGACGCCGTACGGCTGCATATACATAGTTACCACCTTCGCTGTCATGCCCCTCCCTAGCATGGAACCCCCGAAGCACTCGGCTTCGGGGGGGTCCACGTATCACCAGACAGGGAAAGTAAAATGACAGAAACCGTCGCAACCACCATGAGTTTTACCTCCGAAGTCAGCCTCAGGGAGGCGGTGCTCAATCAAATGCTTGCAGGGCCCACCTCCTCGGAGGTTGCCAGCCTGCTGCTGCACAAAGCCCTCAAGAGAATGTACTCGACGCTGGACCTCGATCCACACAACACGGTGGTCGGCGAACCGAATTGGGACGTCGTCGACGGCAACATCGTGGCGCTTCCCACCCGCTATAAATCCCTCAGCGATCTGTTGGCCGAGCGCGTGGGTGAGAGCGAGTCGACCTTGCTGATCGAAGGGCTGCATTTTCTGACAAAGCTGCCCCTCACTTCTCCGCCGGTGCATCTGCCGGTGCGTATCACCCTGATCGGACTGCTGATCAACGAACTGGTCCCCGCCATGACGTCCGCTTTCCAGGAACAACAACTGGTGTACTGGAACACGCCGCTCGGCACCTCTGGCCCCCGCTGGCATGAGCTTTCCAGCAACCTGCGCAAGCTCTGGAACGTCAGCCAGGTCCCGGGCTGGACGGCGACTGAATGCGACATGGCCAGGCAGTTGTTCCTTTACCCGGACCTGCAGGACCGCAAGCGCCATGACCGCTATGACAGCCATGCCTATTTGATCGATATCGATGAAATGGACGGCGACAGGGTCAGCCGCGTGAACGAAAACTCGATCGTGGTCTTGATCGGAAAGATCGACCGCAAAGAAGTCATTCTGACGTACTCGCTGCGCAACGGTTATGAGAAGTTCGATTCACAAGACGCATTGGGTCAATCCCTGCCGACTCATCTGAACAGCGCCAACCGCACACAAATCCAGTGGCGGCTGTATGAACCCGACGGCAATGTCTTCGATCACAAGGCCTGCGGGCTGATCGCCATGCAGGTCAAAGTCATCGGGGACCCCGGGTTCCTGGAAGGCCTGATCGCCGACGAGAGCGCACAGGCGGACAACGACGGACCGAACAGGGATAACGAACCTGCCGAGGACTGGTTTCAGAAACAGATTCCCGGTTGGTTGCAAGCCGCGTCGACATCCGACCAGTTCCTGTTCGCCCAACACCTGAAGAACCTTTCGGCGCTGGGCAGCGCCCATGCCGGCAAGACCTACCTGGAGGGTATTCCCTCCATCAAGCAGTACGCGTTGAACAGGCTCAAGCAGCAGATGCTGTCGGACCATGCCGACGCCTCGACCCTCGACCTGGAAAACATCGAGGTCCAGATACGCAGCCCGGTGGTCTGGGGGTCGTTCGTGGTCCCCGGCAAAATCCAAACCACGCGGTTCAGCCTCGTTGAGCTGGCCTTGCAAAACCTGATTGCGCTGCCCCTGGGGGACAAAATAGTCAGGTCACTCGACGGCCATGCGTTACCCAAATGGATGACCGCCGATTATGTCGAAAATCTCGTCACCCAAATCGACATCGGTCGCGTTTATCCCAACCTGATCAAGCACACACTCCTCGACGATCCGGCCGAATCCACCCGGCGCGAAAACCTCTACACCGCTCAGTTACGCATCCAGTTACCGCTGTTGGCGCTGGAGAGCAAAATCCGTGGCCTGGGGGACATCGATGAACGGGGTTATCGCTATGTCGCCGCGCTGATGGAGCCCAAGGAATCCGAGCGCCAGGTCGATGGGCAAACCATCGTCCTGCGCCAATTGGCGTTCGAATCCAAGCATGCACTGAGCACCTCGGCAGACGTCGTCACCAACATGTTCGTGATCGGCCCGAAAGATCCGGATGCAGGCCCCTGCCTGCTTTATCGACCGTTGCTGGAGCCGCAGCTGTGTCAGTACCCGGCGTTCAGCAACTTGATCTACGCCATCCGGCAAACCGCCTCCTTGCGCCAATCGGTACTGGCGTGGCTGCCCGATGGGGTACGTGCCACTTACAGCCGGTTCGTTTTCCCCGGCGCCCTGCCTTCGCCCTGGGCCATTGCAGAGTTTGCGGCCGACCCTGTGTCGTCATGGCTCAATAGCGCCCCCATCGGTTTGCGCGAGGAAACCCTGGGGGCTGACTTCCTGCCGCAGCTGTTCAAAGCCAACGCCGATGCCTTGGTCGAGCTGGCCGATCGGCAATCGGTGTCCAACAGCGAAAATCGGTGGGCCACCTTCAAACAGGCCGGCTGGTTGATTTTCAACCTGGCGCTGCCTTATCTGGGCAGCGCCGTGGGCACCGCGGCCTGGCTCTGGCAAATTCTGGACGACCTTGAAACGTTGACCCAGAGCGACGAAGCTTCCAACCGCCAAGCCACTTGGGAAGCCTTCGTCGACCTGCTGCTGAACATGGCCATGGCGATCACGACTCACGCCATCGACCGCGCCCGGGAAAACGCGGACAGCCGTCGACCAGCGGCGCCAGCGGTCGTGCATGAATCGCAAAGCCCGACAAAACCTGAACTCGTGATCGAGCGGCTCGCCCCGTTAACGCACAAAAAACCGTCACCTGAGCACTATGACGCCATCCGCGCCAGCGGTGCCTTGACGGACCAACCGGCAAAACGCGCCAAGCTGCTTGAGTCCTTCAGCGTGAGCGAACCTGAAAACGCCGAACAGCCCATGATCGAAGGCGCGCTCAAAGGGCTCTACCAGCAGGGCGGGAACTGGTACGCAAAAATCGCCAGCCAGTGGTTCAACGTGACGGTGGAGGGCGAGCATGTGTCCATCGTCGATGCAAACGACCCCACGCGTACCGGTCCGCCCCTGATCAATAATGCAGCGGCAGAATGGCATATCGACCCTCGCCTGCGTTTGCGCGGCAGCGGCTCAAAAGGCGTCAGGCAGAAAGTCATCGCGGATGCGAAACGCCTCAGCAACCGACTGCTTGCCGAACTGAACCGGTTCGAGGAAAGGAAAACCCAGAACCAGAAGCTGCTGACCATGAACGCCAAGGAAATGAGCCAGGCATCGGGCGCTTCCAGGGAGGCCCGGCGCAACGTCTATTTGAGTACCTTGAAAACCCAGCGGGAAAGCTACGAAGAAGCGTTGGAGATTTTGATTCAGTGGCCCGTCTTCCAATCAAGGCCCGACGCACCTCAAGCCAGGCTCGGTTACCTGAACGCGCAAATCAACTTCACGTTCGAAGAGATAGACACCTTACAGGAGCGATTCGCCCCGGCCCTGAAAACCGCCGTGGACATGACCACCTCAAGCATCGAGCACGTGGAGCAAGAACACGTTGATGCCGCCGACAGCATGATCAGAATCGGTGACGACATGATCGAGCGCCTGGATTACATGGAGACGCGCTTCTCCAGGCTGAGGAAGGTCGGGCGCGAAGGCGTTGAACTGCTCCGGCAACACCGGGGGAGGATGCCGTCCTACACGAGCGATGCGATTCGGCTCATCCAGTTGGACATGTATCGCCACCTTTGCTTGTCACTGGAAAGCATCCCCGACATTCCCGAAGGCTGGGCCGACATGAACCAGCTTGTCGATAACACCACGATCGCATTTCAAAGCCTGCACGACGCCATCGATGAACGCAGCGTGATCCGCCTGGACGAGCAGATCGATACATTCGGCAGCCTGACGGAGCAGTTCACCGCCATCCAAGAGCATCTCCAATACCTGGGCGAGGAATACAAGGACAGCGTCCGTTCAACCGAACTCAATCGACTGGGCAGGCAGGTCGGCAATCTTAAAAAACGGGCGTTGAATCAGTTGGCCCGCGCCCTCGATGAAAGAAGCAACCGGCGAAGCGAAGCCGGCCCTTATCGGGAACGCCCAAGGCCCAGGAAGAAATTCATCCGGGCGCGTTTTTGGGGCCTGGTCAGCGGGGAACCCCGTTTGACCAAGACCCTGGAAGAAACCGATTGGGTCGATGTCAAACACCCTCTCACGGATCGCATCATCGCCACCTTCCATCGCAAGGAAACCGGCGAGTGGCTGCCCCATGTGAATACCGACACGCCGTTGGCCGTCCCGGCGCTGGCAACCAGCATCACCAAGGGCAAGGCGCTGCTCGACGGCTTGGTGGCGTTCAAGGCCCAGGTCGAGCAATACACGAAGAAGCCAGAGCGGTCACCCACCGGTATCGGCCTGCTTCTGAACGCACACGCCAACCGAATGGAGAAAGTCGCCATCGCAATCACCAAGGGCCTGGACAGTGCGTCGAACGAAACGGTGGGTATTTCGGCAGAGCAACAACGTGTGGCGCAATCCACGCGCACGGCACTCAAGAAGGCGTCGAAAACCCTTCACGACGAAAGCTTCGAAACCGTACTGAACGTCATCAAGCAACGGCCGCCGACCATGAGCGACATCATCTGGCTTAAGAGCCGAAACCAGATTTCCATCACCAAGCAAAAAAATCGGCAACGCATCAAAGTCCCTGTCCATGGCTATCTCGACCGGTATGAGATCAAGGACCTGACCACCACTAAGACCCTCTGGTTTGCCGATTTCCATTACTCGAGGAACTGGGTGCCACCTCATGCGTTCCTTTCCGCGCGTTTGAGAACACCTGAGCAGGTCAGTCAAGGGATAAGCGTCGAGTCCACCCAGGCACTTAATCCGCGGCAACTGATGGAGCATTACCGCAGCGAAATTGCCGTGGATCAGGCCAAGGAAGTGTTTTTTCCAAAACAATCATGACGGTAAAAACCAGGGCATCCACAGATGTCCTGGTTCCGCGTCTTCAGATTTTCCAGGCGGTCGCCAGGCCCGCCAGCGCGATGTCTATCGCCGCTGGCGGGACGGCCGCGAACCCCAGCACCAACCCGGCGCGCACCTGGGACGGTGTTGTCGCCGGCAACCAATAGCCACTCAAGCCATTGACTTCCACGCCTGCGCTGACCGCTTGGGCGATCAGTTCGCGCTCACGTTCAACGCTGTCCACCGGCACCGTGACATGCAGCCCGGCCACCACGGTGGGCATCGCACCCACTCCCGCGATCGCCTTCGGCCAGCCCGCCAGCAACGCATCACGCCGGGCCAGGGCGGCTCTGCGCATGCGCCGGATATGCCGCTGGAAATGCCCGGCGGCCATGAACTCGGCCATCACCGCCTGGGTGCTGACTTCAGAATGGCGCACGTCCACGGCGCGGCGCCGGGCGAAGGCGTTGACCAGGCCTGGCGGCAGCACCAGGTAGCCCAGGCGCAGGGCCGGGAATGCTACTTTGCCGAATGTGCCGACATAGAGCACCCGCCCCTGACGATCCAGTGCCGCCAAGGGCGCCAGGGGCGCGCCGCTGTAGCGGTACTCGCCATCGTAGTCGTCCTCGACGATCCAGCCGTCGTTGCGTTCGGCCCAGGCCAGCAGTTCCAGGCGCCGTGGCAGGCTCATGACCACCCCGGTCGGGTATTGATGGGACGGGGTGACATAGGCCAGCCGACAATGGCTCAACCCACCGAGCGCCGTGCAATCCAAGCCCTCGCCATCCACCGGCACGCCCCGGACATCGGCACCGGCCACGGCGAACGCATGCCCGGCCGCGCGATAGCCGGGATTTTCCACCGCCACGACGTCGCCCGGGTCCACCAGCAGCTGTGCACAAAGGCTGATGCCCTGCTGTGCGCCACTGGTGATCACAATTTGTTCAGCCGTGCAGTGCAGCCCCCGGGAGCTGCGCAAATAAGCGGCGATCAGCCCGCGCAAGCGCGCGTCCCCTTGGGAATCGCCATAACACAGCTGTTGCAGGTCCGGCTTGCGCCAGAAAGCCGCATTCAGCTTGGCCCAGACGTCGAAAGGGAACAGATCGAAAGCCGGCACACCGACCCTGAATGCTCGCGGCGGGCCACTGGGCGGCTGGGGCAAATGGTGGTTTTCGACGCGGTTCAACGCGTCGCTGTGGATAACTTTACTGGATGGAACCACAGGCAAATCCAGCCAATCTGTGGATAAGGTTGTGGGTAAGCCTGTTGAAAACCCTGTGGATACTTTTGTGGATATGTTTTTCAGCGGCAGTGCCGTCGAGGACAGTTTGGCCACGTAAGTACCGTCACCGACCCGTCCTTCGATGAAACCCTCGGCGTAGAGCTGGTCGTAGGCCCGCACCACGCTGTTGCGCGAAATCGACAAGGCCGCCGCCAGATCGCGGCTGGCCGGCAGGCGCGTGCCGCTGGCCAGGCGTCCGTCCAGCACCCGGGCACGCAACGCCTGGTAAAGCTGGCGGCTGAGCCCCTGGCGGCGGTCCAGCTCGATGCCAGCGGGGTTGAACGACAGTGGCGGCACGGCGTTGTGCATGACAGCCCTCACGAATGGACCTATCGAATTGGCCGGAAGTGGCTCTTACAACAGACCAATAGCCTGCCTAGGATGCTCGCATTCGCCAAGGAAAATCATCATGTACAACCCCAAAGCCTTTGCCGTCGAAGACCTGCCTCAACTGCACCAGATGATGGGCGATTGCCGCCTGGCCGTGTTGGTCACCCACGGTGAGCACGGTTTGCAGGCCAGCCATTTGCCGCTGTTGCTGGACACGCAACAGGGGCCGAACGGCAGCCTCTACGGGCACATGGCCCGGGCCAATCCACAATGGCGCGACCTGGAAGCCGGCGCCGAGGCCCTGGTGATATTCGCCGGTGCCGAGGCCTACGTCAGCCCGGGCTTCTACCCGAGCAAGGCTGAACACGGCAAGGTCGTGCCGACCTGGAACTACGTGGCCGTACACGCCTACGGCAGCGCCGAGGTGTTCAGCGACGCGCAACGCCTGCGCAACCTGGTCAGCGCCCTCACCGACCGCCACGAAAGCGCTCGCGCCCTGCCCTGGAAACTCGATGACGCACCGGCCGAGTACATCGACAGCATGCTCAGGGCCATCGTTGGCTTCGCCCTGCCCATCCAGCGCCTGGAAGGCAAGCGCAAGCTCAGCCAGAACCGCAGCCCGGCGGATGCCGCCGGGGTACGCAACGGCCTCGCCACCAGCCCCGACCCGCAGGACCAGGCCCTCGCCCACCTGATGCCTGAACCATCGTCCAAGGAGTGAACATGAGCCGAATCGAAATCCGCCGCGTCAGCGCCGACGATCACGCCGCCTGGCTGCCGTTGTGGCACGCCTACCTGCGTTTCTACAACACCGAACTGCCGGAGGCGGTCAGCCAAAGCACTTGGCAGCGCTTGCTCGATGAGCGTGAACCGACCCATGCTGCCCTGGCCTGGCAAGGCGACACGGCGGTAGGCCTGGTGCACTTTATTTATCACCGTTCGAACTGGAGCATCGAGAACTCCTGCTACCTGCAAGACCTGCTGGTGACGGAACAAAGCCGCGGCACCGGTGTGGGCCGCCAACTCATCGAGTTCGTCTACGCCACCGCCAAGGCCGATGGTTGCTGCAAAGTGCACTGGTTGACCCACGAAACCAACGCCACGGCGATCCAACTGTACGAGCGCATCGCCGAGCGTCCAGGCTTCATACAATTTCGCAAAGCCCTTTAAGGAACGCCGCATGTCGACTTCACTCGCTGATTGGAAAGGTGTCCCGGCGCCGTCTGCGCAATTGCTCGAAGGGCGTTTCATCCGCCTGGAAAAACTCGACCCGGCACGGCATGCCGACGGCTTGTGGCAAGCCCTCGAAGGCCCCGGGGCCGACCCGAAACTGTGGGATTACTTGCCCTATGGCCCGTTCAAGGAGCGCGGCGCGTTCGATGCCTGGCTGGATAATCATGCGGCCAACAGCGACCCGTATTTCTTCAGCGTGATCGACCGCGCCAGCGGCGAGGTGCAGGGCATTCTCAGCCTGATGTCCATCGTCCCGGCCCAAGGCCGCATCGAGATCGGCCACGTGACCTTCGGCGCGCCGATGCAGCGCTCGCCGAAAAGCACCGAGGCGGTTTATCTGCTGGCCAAGGAATCGTTCGCCCTGGGTTATCGGCGCCTGGAATGGAAATGCAACAACGCCAACGCCCGCTCCAAATACGCCGCCGAGCGGCTGGGGTTCACGTTCGAGGGCGTGTTCCGCCAGCACATGGTGGTCAAGGGCCAGAACCGCGACACCGCCTGGTACTCGATGCTGGACTCGGAATGGCCCGCCATCGGCGCCGGGTTCGAACGCTGGTTGAGCGACGAGAACCAGCGCGAGGACGGGCAGGTGCGTGGCTTGGTGGAGTGTCGATCCTAAGTCAGCTGCCGATCACCTACCCTGTGGCGGACTGTAATCCACAACCCTGTGGCGAGGGGATTTATCCCCGTTGGGGTGCGAAGCAGCCCTGAAACCTACCGCCTCGGTGGGTCAGGTTGATTGTGTCCAGCCTTTTGGGGGCTGCTGCGCACCCCAGCGGGAGCAAGCTCCCTCGCCACGGTTTTGGTTGGAAACCCAAGGCCCGCCACAACACAACCTCTGTGGCGAGGGAGCTTGCTCCCGCTGGGGTGCGCAGCAGCCCTAAACCTACCGCCTCGGTGGCTCAGGTGATTGCGTTCAGCCTTTTGGGGGCTGCTGCGCAGCCCAGCGGGAGCAAGCTCCCTCGCCACAGAAGCTGCGGAACACCCGTTGGCCAAGGCAGTATCGCGTGGAGAAAAAACGTGCTCCTCCAAGTCACTCAGATTCCGACGCTTTGCGTGCCGCCAGGAATGACCGGAGCGATTCGGGGGTCGCCCCCGGTCCGGCGTATTGCCAGGCCCAGTCCGGTATCGTTCCATGACGACTCAGGTAAAGCGCGAGCGTCAGGCGGCTGTGTTCGGCAAGCGTTCCTGGAAAGTCAAAGGTGTGCAGAAATGCCAGGACCTGTCTCGGGGTTACGTTATAAGTGCCGAGAATAACCTGATGGGCACGGGCTTCATCGGCGGCAAGGCTGTCGATCAACGCACTGGTGAACGCCGACTCGGAACTCAGCGAATCACGCTGCGCCAGTGTTTGCCGGATATTCTCATCGCTGAACTGCGGCCCCACCAGGTCTTCCCAGATTCGCCGGGCGCTACGCGCTGAGATACCGGGCATGGTTTGAATGGATTGCCAGAGGTACGGAACCTCGAACAAAAC
The DNA here is from genome assembly GCF_059579345.1 of Pseudomonas sp. FSO-7. Taxonomy (NCBI): domain Bacteria; kingdom Pseudomonadati; phylum Pseudomonadota; class Gammaproteobacteria; order Pseudomonadales; family Pseudomonadaceae; genus Pseudomonas; species Pseudomonas sp. FSO-7. Next base: position 6,513,825 of record NZ_CM184193.1, read on the forward strand.
CGCGATCCGGCTGTTGGGAACCCTCTGCCCTGTCATGCTGAACAAACCCGTGGCATTCGACATATTGCTTTTATCGAGATAACGCACGCCTTGGACAAAATCCCAAAACTCCACTAATTCATTCTGACGGTAAACAAGGTTGCGTAGATTGCTATCACTGAACGGCCCCATCCAATCAATGTCAATGCGGCCCCATCTCACCATCTCTTGATAACGGCTGCTGGCATATTCGGCAATGATCTGAAGTCGCGTGCTATTCAATGCCGGATTACGTATCCATGCCGCAAGATTCTTCACCGGAAACAGGCCGCCCAGATTGGAGCCGATCACGGGACTGCGCAGGAGGATCTGGGCCCGCCTCAACAAGGCGGGGTGACGCCCGAGGGTCACAGTGAGCAGGTCCGTGAGGTCCTCGACCCTGTCGTAGTATTTGAACTGGTCCATCAGATCATCGTCGTCGATGACCTTGCCTGTTTCATGCTCGTATCGACTACTCACTTTTTCGAGATCATCGTGATCTACCAGATACTTACCATCGAGTCGTTCTTCGAGCTGATCGGGATTGAGCCGACCATGCACGGCTTCATCGTATTTGACGAAGGCCATGTCATTGCGAGGATGATGGTCTGTCAGGTCACGGGCCCTGACACCGTACTCGAGCATGATGTGCACCACGTCCTGAGTGAGCATGAGGTATTCATTATTGAGCAGCTCGGCGATTTCCCGACTGTTGATGGGCTGCAGCAGCACATCCTCGAAGAACGCCTGCAAGGCCTGATCCTTTTGCGCGTAATACGGAATGCTGCTCAGCGCCAGGATTCCCGGCGGGCGGGGTGATAAAAATTTCCCAATGTATTGCAGGATCTCCGGCGGCAAGTCAGCCACTTGGGCCTGGTTCAATACCCTGCGCTCCATTTCTCTTGCATACAGGTTCAAGTAATTGCGCAGCGGCTGGAACAAGCCATTTGGATTGTCACCGCCATAGATGATTCGGGTGAGATCGAGCACGGCCGACTCGTCCATGATATCTGCCAGCGTCCGTGCGTTATCAGAGAGCGCTTGCTGGATGCCGGAGGGTTGCGCCACCAGGTAGTCATGCACCTCCGGGTGCAGATCGATGTAATCGGCCAGGTCGTTGCGCAATCCCTGCATCGAAAACCGCTCCGACGCCGGCCCCTCATTCAGTCCCCGGGCGGTGGCATTGAAGAAGCAGTCACCGTTGGCATCGAACTCGACGACCTCGTCACCCAACATCAGGTTGTAATGGTTCTCACCGATTCGGGTCAAGACGACATCGGTGTCTGATCTCAGCGGATGATCGATCGCCGGATAAGCCCGTTCGACCTGTCCGGGCGTAAAACGCACGGACCAGTCCTGCCGGTCCGGTCTTTGCTCGATGATCAACAAGCTGCGGTTGCGTGGCCAATTCGGCAGCCGGGTAATGAGGGCCGGGACCAGATCCATGATCTCGACGTCCCACTCGCCAGACGTGCGCACCAGATCGGCAGCGGTGCGAGACGATGTGGCAGACCTCTTGGGATTCGAGGGGCCTGGCTGAGGGGACATCTCCCGTGAGCGCTTCCCACCGCCCCAGCCGTGTCCTACCGAGCGCCACTCGCCATCGGGCATGCGCGCCACGGTACTTCTGCTCACGCCACTGGAGCGGATGCTCAACCCCGTAACCGGGTCGACAATGGTGGCCTCGGTGGCCCTCAACCGCGTATGGTCGTGCACCCGGAACACCGTCCCGTCGGGTTGCCGCACATACACCGGGCGGGTCACGCTCCCCGTGGCGTTCTGCGTGATCGTGGGGCGATAAAACCCCTGAGGGTCCGGAGTGACGCCTTGCAGCAGCGACGTATCCGTCACGGCATAACGACGATAGAGCGCCTCTTCCAGCGGCAGCCCGCCCAGCGCTTCGGCCGGGTTTTGGCGAGCCGTCATCGCCAGGAAAGTGGACCGGCCGCGTACCGGCACGTTCACCCCACCGGACAACCCTTTCTGCACATGGTTTGCCACGCGATCGACGAACGCCAGGGTGGGCAGGTTCGTGGGCACGGCACCGGTCCTGAGCACCAGCAAGCCGGTCTTGATGGCGCGCTTGAGCATCTGGAAACCGGGCACCAGCAGCAGGCCGGCCAGGTCAAAGATGATCTCGACCGTCATCATTGCCAGCTTCGCCGCGGTTTGATGACTGATGTCCCGGTTGCTGTTGGAGCGGTGATCGGCGTAGGCGCTTTGGAATTCGACGTAGGCTCGGTGGAGTTCTTCAAAAAGATCGCCGCTGAACAACACCCCACGAATCAACGGCCGACCGCCTTGCTGCCCCAATGAACGCTTTATCTGCGTGGGGTCCAGCGTGGAAATACGCGAACGGAAATACGCCTGCCATTTTTCTTCCGGCAACAGCCCGGCAATGCCGTCGCTCAGGTCGGCGAACTCACGGAAATCATCGCCACCGGGGCTGTCCGGGAAATAAACGCCCACGGTGCCCTGGATATCCGGCCCGTCCTGATCGGTAAAAATCAACACACCATCGATGCTGACCGCATTATTGAGCGAGCCTTGCTGTCCTCCAACGCCCACGCTGCCGCCCAGCGCCAGGCCATGGACGCAGACCTTGCGCCCATCGACCCAAGAGCGCCCCGCCGCTGTCGGCGAACGCAAGACCGCGTCCAGCCAGCAAGCCACCCGCTTGCGCGACCTCGGTGGGTCGAAGGCCTTATCGAGCACCGTGGTCTTGAACACCTCGTCGCCCCTAAGCGGAGCCTCGTAGCCCTTGAATTGCAAATTGGCCAGATACGCCGCCTGCCAGGCGGCCTTGTATCCAGGTTTATTCATCTCCTTGCGCAGCAGGGTTTCATAACGGCCGCCAACATCGAGATGGCTCGCCATGCCGGCCAGTTGCTTGCCCGTCAACGTGACAAAAAAACCATTGGCCGGGTGCCTGATACGTTGGCCATGTCGATCGAGCAGATAAACCGGCAGGACTTCCCTCATCGCATTCGGGTATTGATGCGGGCGCAGGTTATCGAGCATCAACTGGGTCAGGCTGCTGGTACGGAACTGGCTCGGACGGGTTCCGCCGCCCTGGAACAGCGTGACCATGGTTTTGTCCGGGTCCGGCTCGATGCCCGGATACACGGTGCGCTCAAGGTATTGCCTGATTTGCTGGCGCGCGAACTGCAGCAGCGTCTGCACACCGCCGCCCAAGGCATAGACCGCCTTGAACACCTGCCCTTCCAGGCGACGATACTGGGATTGTTCGGAGCGGGTCGCGGCCTTGTAGAACCCAGGGCGATTGTTCTCCGCCAGGGTTTGCTGGCGCACCGCCAGGGGCCCGGCCAGTGCCAACATGGGCAGGCCCAGCGCACTTTCCGCACGTTGAGCGAAGGCGCTCAATGGGACGGTCTCGTTGCCTGGCGCGTTCAGCACCGTGTCCAGGGCAGCGCTTTGCAACTGCAGCAGGTCATCGGCCGCGACTTCGAACACATGCCCGGACAGCTCGGAGGAAATGTCGAGGATCGTGCGCTCCTGCCCATCGAAGGTCGGCTGCACATTGCTGATCAGGTCCTGGACAGAACGGAAGCGCTGTATCCCGCCTTCCAGGGAGTACAGGAACAACGTCAGCCGATCGGTAAACTTGATCACCATCGCCGCGGGCCATTTCTGCGGCGCGGCCGTGCCCATGTCCAGCATGACGGTATAGACGTGGGGGATGGGGGTCAGCAGCAAACGGTTTCGGTCCGCCTTGGCAGGATGGGTGGTGATGATGTCCAGCAGGCGGTCTTCATCTTTGTGCTGGATGCGCTCACTGGGTGTGAGTTGGGTGGCAGGCCCCCGATCAACTTTGTACAGGTCGAAAAAATGCAGGAATCGCAGGGAAAGCCAATGAGCAAGAGCCGCAGCCGTGGTGGGTAGCTCAAGGGTGCCCTCGCGGTAGCGGCGATTGCGAAACTGGGTCAAGTCGTCGCGAAACTGGCGCTTCACGCGTTCATTCGTAGTGGGGTTGGCGCGATAGAGCACCGCCTCCATGGCCCGTAGATCCTGCGCATCCAGCGGGCCGACAAACAGGCTGTCGGCCTCCTTTACCGAGCCTGGACGGCTGAAGAAACCCACGCCGCCGCCCGTATAGGTCGTCGGGGTGTCTGTTTGCAAACATCGCCACAGGACGTCGGTAAAACTCTCCGAGGTCGTCAACGAACGCCTGCCGTTCGAGTCGGCCGTAAAGTGACTCACATAGCAAAAGTCCGGATCGATCTCTTCAGGCCGTGCGGCGCGTAACTTGCGCGAAGGGATCTTGGTTTGCAGCATGTCGACCAGCAAACGCTTGAGCACGGTGTCGAACGTGGGAAGGCCGGCGAACAGACGCGCCAGTTTCGCCTGGTTGGTGTCCAGCAAGCCCAATAACCGCGCCTGCTCTTTTCCCTTGGGGCTGAGCAGATCGCCTTGAGCCTTGCTTTCGGGGCCGCTGGGTGACACGGGGGTGGGTTTAAGAGGGACAACCGAGGTATTCGATGGCGCGCCCGGCTCATCTTCGGGGAAAGTAGACATTCAAGGGTCCGGTTTTGATTGAGGAAACCGGACCCTATCCCGTGGCTGAAGCGCAAATGGCATAGATATGTATAGGCATCGCCGCGCGAGCGACGAGAATCGTAAGCTTGGATGTCCTGCCGGCAGCTCAGTCCAGCTGTTGCGCCAACACCGCAATATGCTCCGGCCCGATCCCGCAGCAGCCGCCCAGGTGATTGGCCCCGCGCTTGCGCCAGTCCGCCGCCCATTGCAGATAACCCGGTGGGTCGAGGTCTTCGCGCAACGGGTCCAATCCGTCGTTGGCCGTCGCTTCCTTCGGCTGCGGTGGGAAGGCGTTGGCGTAGGCACCGATGTCGATCTTCACCCCCAAGCGCTCGAAGGTGTCCCGCGCCGCATCGATGGCCGCGCCGATCACTTCCGGCTGGCTGCAGTTGAACAACAGCACTTCGACGCCCAGTTCGGCCGCCACCGCCGCAGCATCCGCCACCGGCTCGCCGGAACGCAGGCGCGGCACTTCATCGGTGTCTTCGTCTTTCAGGGTGAACGACAGCCAGAACGGCTTGCCGTCCTTGGGCAGCCCGGCGTGAATCGCCCGCGCTTCGACCGTGGAGCTTTGGGTCTCGGCCAGCCATACGTCGACATGGGGCGCCAGGCCGTTCACCAGAGGCGCCAACAGTTCACTGGCGCGGGAGGCGTCGAACAGATCCGGCCGATAGGAACCGAACAGCGGCGGCAGCGACCCGGCCACCCGCACCGCTTTGCCTGAGGCCCGTACCGCCCGTTGCGCCAGCTCGCCAGCCAGTGCGGCCAAGGCCTGGCCTTCGGCGGCGAACCGCGCCTCGCCAATATGAAACGGCACCACCGCATAGCTGTTGCTGGTGATCACCTGGGCGCCGCTGGCAATGTAGGCCGCGTGCACGGCTTCTACCGCCTGGGGCGCTTCGCTCAAGGCCAGGGCCGACCATTCGGGCTGTCGAAACGGCGCGCCCCGGCGTTGCAGTTCGCGGCCCATGCCGCCATCGAGAATGACTGTCGTTGCTGCGCCCATATGCGATTCACTCATAAGCTTATGAAAAATACTCACTATCGGAGTCCTTCTTATAACTATTTAATACGCACCAATCGGTTAACTACAACTTATTTTTCTACCCAGGGATTTCACGTGAAACTACAACCATTGCTGGCCCTGGGCCTGACTCTACTGGCCGCCTCGTCGCACGCCTTCGCCGGCGCCACCCTGGATCGCATCGAGCAGAAAAAAGAGCTGGTCGGCGTGCTGATGGAAAGCTATCCGCCCTTCTCGTTTCTCAACGATCAGAACCAGCTCGACGGTTTTGACGTGGATGTCGCCAAGGCCGTGGCGCAGAAACTGGGGGTGAAGCTGCGCCTGGAAACCCCGTCCTGGGACGTGATCGCGGCCGGTCACTGGAGCGGGCGTTATGACATCTGCATCTGCTCCATGACGCCGAGCAAGGCCCGCGCCGAAGTGTTCGATTTCCCGGTGCAATACTACGCTTCGCCAGCGGTGATCGTGGTCAACGCCAAGGACGACCGTATCCACGGCGCCAAGGACTTGAGCGGCAAGAAGGTCGGCCTCACCAGCGCCTCCAGCTACGAGAGTTACCTGAACAAGAACCTGGTGATCGAAGGCGCCGAGGATACCCAACTGAGCTATCCGTTCGAGGATGTGCAGATCGCCCCATACGACACCGACAACGTGGCGTTCCAGGACCTCGGCCTGGGCGCCGGAGTGCGCCTGGACGCGGTGCTGACCAACCTGGTGACCGCGCAGCCGCGCCTGACCGAAGACAAGCGCTTCAAGCTGGCCGGCGAGCCGCTCTATTCCGAACCGAACTCGGTGGCCATCGAAAAGGGCGACGCCCAGTGGGACAGCAAGGTGCGTGAAGTCTTTGCCCAGTTGAAACAGGATGGCACCTTGAGCAAACTCTCGCAGAAATGGATCGGCGCCGACATCACCCAATGACTTCTTTTCCACCCCTTCAGCCACCGCCTTCGGTGGCTGAATCACGCCTGCAAAAAATCTTCGGTTTTCGCACCCGGCTGTACCTGACCTGGGCCGCCATGCTGGTGCTGTTCGCGAGTTTCTTCCTGAGCTTCGACCTGAAGTTCTCCATCATCCTCGACAAACTGCCGAACCTGCTGGGCGTGCACCTGGCGCCCAATGGCTTTTTGCAGGGTGCGGTACTGACGTTGTTCCTGTGCCTGTGTTCGATCGTCGCTTCGTCATTGCTGGGCTTCATCACCGCCCTGGCGCGGCTGTCCAGCAGCGCGGTGGCATTCGGCATCGCCAGTTTCTACGCGTCGTTCTTTCGCGGCACGCCGCTGCTGATCCAGATCCTGCTGATCTACCTGGGCCTGCCCCAACTGGGCGTGGTCCCGGGCGCCATTGCCGCTGGGATCATCGCCTTGTCGCTGAACTACGGCGCCTACCTGAGCGAGATTTTCCGCGCCGGCATCCTCGGCGTCCCCAACGGCCAACGCGAAGCCTCACTCGCCCTGGGCCTGAGCGAAACCGTGATCTTCTGGCGCGTCACCCTGCCCCAGGCCATGCGCACCATCATCCCGCCGACCACTAACCAATTCATCTCCATGCTCAAGGATTCCTCGCTGATCTCGGTGATGGGGGTTTGGGAGGTGATGTTCTTGGCGCAGTCTTATGGTCGGTCCAGCTATCGCTATATCGAGATGCTGACGACGGCGGCGATTATTTACTGGTTGATGTCCATTGCGTTGGAGCTGATTCAGGCGCGGATGGAGCGGCATTATGGGAAGGCTTATCTGAATAATCGCTGAGCTGGGGTGGGATTTTAAGGTCGGTGTGTATATCCGTTGCTGCGGTAACGGCCACTTAGGGTTCCGCCCTGACGGCGGGTCACTTTTGAAAAGCCCGGAAGCCGGCCCACTCAAAAGTAACCAAAACGCTTCTGCCCCACCACTTGGCACCTCGCCTAGGCTCGGTGTGCCCTCACTCCGGCATTGTTCCGTGGGCCCGCCGCGAAGGGCCATCCATGGCCCAGCGCGGCTATCCCGGCATCCATGCCGGATGCCCACTCCACAATGCCTGCGTTCGGCCAGCGTGGTTAACGGGGCGTCCCAGATCAACGTCCACCGCGAGGCGGCCTGATAGCCGACCTGGCTCTTGATGGGGACCGCGTTTCTCCTGTGGGAGCGAGCCTGCTCGCGATGAGGCCAGTCAGCCCAACTTCCATGTAGCTGAACCACCGCCATCGCGAGCAAGCTCGCTCCCACATTCAATCTCCAGCGAACACAAAATTCATATCCAACACAGAACCACTGTGGGAGCGGGCTTGCTCGCGAAGAGGCCGGCCCATCCAACATCTTCATCGACTGTGACACCACCTTCGCGAGCAAGCCCGCTCTCACAGGAGAAATGCGATCCCACCAAGAGCCAGGTCGGCTATCAGGCCGCCTCGGGGTGGACGTTGATCTGGGACGCCCCGTTAACCACGCTGGCTGAACGAAGGCATTGTGGATGCCGGGTTAGCCGCGCTGGGCCATGGACGGCCCTTCGCGGCGGCCCACGGAGCAATGCCTTCGTTCAGGCATGCCGAGCCTAGGCGAGGCACCGAGTGGTGGGGCAGAAGCGTTTTGTTTACTTTTGACTGGGCCGGCTTCCGGGCTCTTCAAAAGTGACCCGCCGTCAGGGCGGAACCATAAGCAGCCGTTACCGCAGAAACGGATATACACACCGACCTTAAAATCCCACCCAGCTCAACGGCTAAGCAGAAAAATCCGCCTGAGGTGCAACCGAATCGCTAGCAGGTGAAGTTTGGAGATCGCATCCACCGATGCTCCACCCCAACACTTCCAACGCATCGCAACCGTCCTGTAACAACAGATGCGCGGCGTTGGCGAAGTGCTCCAGGTCATAACCCTCGGCGTTTTTCAGGCATAGACAGGAAACGCTGTTGAGCAAGTCTCGAGCGGCTTTGATGCGATGCGAAGCAGTTTCCAAAAGATCGGAGGCACCGGCTTCCGTGCCGATAAACAGTGTGGCGCCAACGCTGGTATTGGCTTGAAGGGGATGGTACTTGATCATCGGGTTGCTCTCTTGAGTTGGGAGCTACCACCGTTCGCGGCTAAACGAATGAGGGTGGCAGCTGTACGCGGGTTAGCCGACCGGACAAGAGAACCCGGCACACCCGAAGATGTCCCCCGCACAGCCGCCATAAATGTAAAAACACAGGCAGCAAAAAGCGCCGCCATTGGGGGCGCCCGTGCACTCTTGTTCGACCGGCTAAGATCGATCACCGATCTGTCGGTGACGAGAGAACTATAGGCGAGGCCCTAACGATACAACGCTGAGTTTCTGTGTCTCGGAACCATCCTACGCGAAACGCAGAATGGGTTTACAAAGCTCAATTTTGATCGGCCGGAAGCCTACCATTGCGAGCCCAATCTGTATCGAGCAGTTGACCAGTTGCGCTTCCGATTGAGCGCTGCCTGACTACGCCTCGTCTTCGTCCCAACGATTTAAACAAGGCATCCGAGAGCAATGGTTGCTCCATCAAACACCGGTCAAAAAGAAAGATCTGTGCCGGTCGTAGGGCAAAGCCTTGAACCATGAAAGCCAACGAACCAACACACTGATCGCAGCACAAGCAGCCTACACATTTCATCCGCCGAATCTTTCCCATGACGAGGAGATGGCTGGCATCGCCGCCCAAGGTGAAATTTTTAAAGTGCGACCTCCTTCATGAGAGGCCACATTCAATGCCGACCCAACACCTATACCTGCCCCAACATCTTGCTCTAGCAGTAGCCTTGGCACTTGGTTGCGTAGATGTTTCGATGGCTCAGCAACCTGCCGATGTCCCCACGACTGCCGAGCTGCAGGAGCGTCTCAAGGCGCTCGCAGAAGCTCCAGATACCAAACATCACAATGTCGATAAACCTCGCAAAACTGGCATGAAACTGACCAAAGCCAACGACTTGGTCAACGTCAGCGCAAATGGTGCGTTCGGTGGGATGGTTGATGGAGGTGGCGGAACCAACGTGTTGCGATTGGGCGACGCCGCGCACTCCAAATTGCCTAAAAGCCGTAATTTCCTGGCCATGCACGTCACGAAAGGCGAATGGGAGCACACCGGGAGCTTCGCTGGCTGGGGAGTGATCGAGCCGACAACCGGATTGATCAACACTGGCCATATAGACGGTCAGATCGGGATTTTCGGTGAACTCAATAACAAGGGGACCGTTGCGAGCAATGTTTCTGTCGAGTCAGGCGCGCGCATGGTGAACTCCGGAACGGTATCCGGTCGCGTGGTTGTTCGAGAGAACGCGACATTCAGCGGCAACGGGACAGTCGACGCGCTGGACGTGGCGGGCCTGATGGAAGTCGGCCCTGAAATGGGCGCTCCTTCGGTCGTCAACGATCTCAAATTTTCCAAGAGCGCGACGCTGGTCTACGGCATCGATGCAGAGAAAGGCAGCGCCACGATCAAGGTTGGCGGCACCGCGACGCTAGGCAATGCGACTCTGAAGATCGCGGCCGTACCAGGCGAATACATCGACACGAACAAACACATCGTGATCAAGGCGGACAAGGTTGAGGGGGAATTCGGAAAAATCATCAACGACCTCCCACTCGTAACGGCAACAGCGGACTACTCCACAGGAAACCAGGTTGGCCTGACCTACGCACGCAATGTGGTTCCAATCGAGGACATCGCGACCACTGAGAACGGCAAAATATTTGGAGCCAGTGTCCTGGAGCCGCAACCGCCCAAATCGTCGGTACCAGAACCCGCCGAACCAAAAACAATCGCCAGCACCACATCCGCCCCCAAACCCAACGCCGTCATCAACGCCCTGCTCGGCAGCAACCGGGGGACCGCCGCCGATGCCCTCGACCAATTGAGCGGCTACAACACCGCCGACCTGGGCAACGCCACCCTAAGCAGCATCGAACCGATCAGCAGCGCAATACTCTCGGCCATGGACTCGCCCCACCCCACAAGCGCACAGGACGACGGCCAAGTCTGGGTCCAAGCCATCGGCAACAGCGGCCGCATCGGCAGGCAACTGGGGAGCTATGCCCTGAAGCACACGACCAAGGGCTTGGTGCTGGGAACCGACTGGACCGTTAACCCCGATTGGCGCCTGGGAATCATCGGCGGCAAGACGCAAACCCGGTTGGACAGCCGTCAATTCGACGGTCGGCTCGACAGCTGGCTGGTGGGTGCCTACGCCCTGCGCCAGGACGGGCCGTGGGCGCTGCGGCTGGGTGCCGTCTATGGCAGTCATGACGGCAGCACCAAGCGCCACGTGGCCTATAACCGTTTCAGCGACCACCTCAAAGGTCGTTACGATGCCAACACGCAACAGGTCTTTGGGCGAATCGGCTACAACCTGAACGCAGGTCATTTCGCTATCGAACCCTATGTCCAATTGGGCTATCAACGCTATCAGCGTGATCAATACGCAGAAAAAGGAGGCGATGCCGCGTTGCAGTTCGATTCCCGCACTCAGGATCATTACCACAGCGACCTGGGCCTGCGCCTCGCCCGGCCCTTCCCGCTCGACCAAGGCATGCGCCTGACGCCCCGCTTGAACCTCGGCTGGAAACACCTGTACGGCGAGACCAAGGGCCGCTCCCATCAACGCCTGGCCAGTGCAGGCACTACGTACACCGTCAAAGGCATCGAACTGGACCGTGACAGCCTGCTCCTGGACGCCGGGCTGGACCTGGCCGTTTCGCCCCGGCATACCCTGGGCCTGAGCTATCGCGGCGAAACAGGGCAGGACAACCGCAACGGTGCGCTGATGGGTCAATGGCGAATGATGTTCTGACCTTCTCGCGGAATCGGCATAGGGGACGGCCTTCATAGGCCGTTCCCCTGCCACACCACCCGGCATGCGGGTCCGCACCGGGCGGTTCGAGAGATTGAGGTCAGGAGAGACGCGGTAAACCCAAGCTGTCGAACCAGGCGATACTCAGCACACGGTTCAGCTCATACCGGCTGTTGCTCCACCAACGGCGAGCATTCCCCGCGATCTTCCTCGCGACTTCCACACTCGCCCCCAGTGCCCGCAACGCCCGGTAGGTCGTCGTTCCGCGCTTCCATTGCTTGAGCTGGATTGCTCGTAATCGGTGCCGTATCCATTCGTCCAGCTCGCGCCAGACGGCTGGGGTTTGCGACAGTCCGAAATAAGCTTTCCAACCCAGAATGTAAGGGCGCAGATCATCGACGATCTGCTGCAAACTACGGCCACATGAGCGTCGGGTGTGCCAGCGTATTCGCTGCTTGAACTGCTTTTGCGCTTTAAATGAGACGGCTCGCTTGGCTTCGCCCTGAGAGGCCCAGAAGGCGTATCCCAGAAACTTGCGACCGAACGCACTCGTCACCGCACTCTTGCTCTCGTTGACGCTCAAGTGCAGCTTTTCATACAGACACTTGAGCAAGGACATCACTCGCTGCCCGGCCTTCTGACTGCGAACGTACACATTCGCATCATCGGCATAGCGCACAAAACTATGACCTCGGCGTTCAAGCTCTCGATCCACTTCGTCCAGCAGCACGTTCGCCAGCAACGGCGACAGCGGGCCGCCTTGCGGCGTCCCCAGGCGGCTTTTCTCGACCACGCCATTGATCAGCGTTCCCGCATCCAGATACGCACGGATCAGGCGAATGACCGCCTGATCTGCTATCCGTTTGCGTAAGCGATCCATCAAGATGTCGTGGTCGACCCGGTCGAAGAACTTCTCCAGATCAACATCCACTACCACCTTGAGCCCCGCAGACACATGGCGCTGAGCCGCCAGGATGGCGTCCTGCGCACTGCGCCCCGGACGAAAGCCGTAGCTGTGTTCACTGAAGGTTGGATCGAGCAGTGGTTGCAGGACTTGCAGCAGCGCTTGTTGAATCAACCGGTCGGTGACCGTTGGAATGCCTAACTCGCGTTCACCGCCGTCAGGCTTGGGAATGACCACGCGCCGTACCGGACTGGGCCGGTAGACGCCTGAAAGAAGCTGTTCGCAGATCACAGGCCATCGGGACTGCAAAAGTTTGGCGGTCTGTTCAATGTCCAAACCGTCGACTCCAGCAGCTCCTTTGTTGGCCCTGACTCGTCTCCAAGCCCGTTTCAGGTTCGCTCTCGCAAAGGCCCGTTCCAGCAGCCCTTGCCCTGCGTTGTAGGATTCATCTTGCGGGCAATTGACCTCGTCGCTGATGGAGGCACTCACGGCTTCACCGCTCGCGTCCCTCCCATCCGCCCCGCGTTTGGCAGGCATCTGACTTCCGGTCTTTCGCATCAACATGGCCTATGACGCTTTCTCTCGTTCGGCCCTTCGTCAAAAAAGAAAAAAAGACTACTACGGCCTCTGCTGACTTCTCGCTCCGGTTTGCACCGTCGCCCTTTCAGGCATAAGGCGAGATCTCCCCAGGTAAGAACGCAATCCTTCACCGCACAGCCGCCGGATCTACGCAGCCGCCCTTTGACCACAAGAGTTTCGCGGTTTTTGGCCCGCTCACCCTGGTCGGCTTCGCCTTATATCCGGTTCTTGTTCATCGGCTCACGGCTTCGCTCCACGCTTCCTCCCCACACTCGGTCGCCCTCATGCAGTTGCGCTTCACTTCATTCGCTGTGGTCAGCTTACGGCGGGACTTTCACCCACAAGATTGCGCCCATGCTGGGCGCACCAAAAAAAAGGGGAGCACATGCCCCCCCGAGGTTAAAACGTTGTATCGAGGCTGTTCAGTCAGCCTTCGATCTCGATCAGGATCTCGCCCGGGTTGACCCGGTCGCCCTTGGCCACATGAATGGCGGTGACCTTGCCGGCAATGGCCGCCTGCACTTCGGTTTCCATCTTCATGGCTTCGGTGATCAGCACCGCTTGGCCAGCCTTCACCACGTCGCCCTCCTTGACCAGGACATCGACGATGTTGCCCGGCATGGTGGTGCTGACATGGCCCGGCGCAGTGGCTTGCTTGCGCTTGCTGCTGCCGCCGCTGACAAACTCATTGAGCGGTTCGAACACGACCTCTTCGGGCATGCCATCGATGGACAGGTAGAAGTGACGCTTGCCTTCGGCCTTGACGCCCACGCCGGTGATGTCGACTCGGTAGGTTTCGCCGTGAACGTCGATGACGAACTCGGTTGGCACGCCTTCGCCGCCCGCGGAGCTGACGCTGCCCGCCTCGGGGATCGGCAGCAGCACTTCCGGGGTCAGCGTGCCGGCTTCGCGTTCTTCGAGGAACTTGCGCCCGATGTCCGGGAACATGGCGTAGGTCAGTACGTCTTCTTCGGATTTGGCCAGTGCGCCGATTTCGCCACGCAGCTTGGTCATTTCCGGCTTGAGCAGGTCGGCCGGACGTACATCGATCACGTCTTCGCTGCCGATGGCCTGACGGCGCAGCTTCTCATTCACCGAACCCGGAGCCTTGCCGTAGCCACCCTGCAAATAGAGCTTCACTTCGTTGGTGATGGTCTTGTAGCGCTCACCGGCCAGCACGTTGAAAAACGCCTGGGTGCCGACGATCTGCGAGGTCGGGGTCACCAGCGGCGGAAAGCCCAGGTCTTCGCGCACCCGTGGAATCTCTGCCAGCACCTCGTTCATGCGGTTCAATGCGCCCTGCTCTTTGAGCTGGTTGGCCAGGTTGGAAATCATCCCGCCCGGCACCTGATTGACCTGGACGCGGGTGTCCACCGCCGTGAACTCGCTTTCGAACTGGTGGTATTTTTTGCGTACCGCATAGAAATACAGGCCGATTTCCTGCAGCAGTTCCAAATTCAGGCCGGTGTCGAACTCGCTGCCCTTAAGGGCCGCAACCATCGATTCGGTGCCCGGATGGCTGGTACCCCAGGCGAAGCTGGAGATCGCGGTGTCGATGTGATCGGCGCCGTTTTCGATCGCCTTGAGCTGGCACATCGCGGCCAGGCCAGCGGTGTCATGGGAATGGATGAACACCGGCAACGACTGCTCGGCCTTCAATGCCTTCACCAGCTCGCCAGTGGCGTACGGGGTCAGCAAACCGGCCATGTCCTTGATCGCCACCGAGTCGCAACCCATGGCTTCCATCTGCTTGGCCTGGGCCACAAACGCCTCGATGGTATGCACCGGGCTGGTGGTGTAGGCGATGGTGCCCTGGGCGTGCTTGCCGGCGGCTTTCACCGCCTCGATGGCGACCCGCAGGTTACGCACGTCGTTCATCGCATCGAAAATACGGAACACATCGATGCCGTTGACCGCGGCCTTGGCCACGAACGCCTTGACCACGTCATCGCTGTAATGGCGATAGCCCAGCAGGTTCTGACCACGCAGGAGCATTTGCAGGCGAGTGTTGGGCAGCGCCGCGCGCAGTTGGCGCAGGCGCTCCCACGGGTCTTCCTTCAGGAAGCGCACGCAGGCGTCGAATGTCGCGCCGCCCCAGACTTCCAGCGACCAATAGCCGACTTTGTCGAGCTTGTCGCAGATCGGCAGCATGTCTTCGGTGCGCATGCGGGTGGCAAGCAGCGATTGGTGGGCGTCGCGCAGGATTGTGTCGGTTACGTGGATCTTCTTGGACATTGTCATGGTTCCTTACAGGCCTGCGTGGGCGGCAATGGCGGCGGCGATGGCCAGGGCCAGCTCTTCGGGTTTGCGCTTGATCGAGTAGTTGGTCAGTTCAGGGTGGCTTTCAACGAAGCTGGTATTGAACTGGCCGCTGCGGAATTCCGGATTGCGCAGAATCTCCTGGTAATACGCGGCGGTGGTCTTGACCCCCTGCAGGCGCATGTCATCCAGGGCTCGCAGGCCACGGTCCATCGCTTCTTCCCAGGTCAGCGCCCAGACCACCAGCTTCAGGCACATCGAATCGTAGAACGGCGGAATGGTGTAGCCGGTGTAG
Source organism: Pseudomonas sp. FSO-7 (assembly GCF_059579345.1). Taxonomy (NCBI): domain Bacteria; kingdom Pseudomonadati; phylum Pseudomonadota; class Gammaproteobacteria; order Pseudomonadales; family Pseudomonadaceae; genus Pseudomonas; species Pseudomonas sp. FSO-7. The sequence continues at coordinate 6,529,229 of NZ_CM184193.1, forward strand.
ATCGCCGTGTCGGTACGCACGCCCGGGCCGCCAGGGGCGTAGTAGCGGGTGATCTTGCCGAAGCTGGGCAGGAAGTTGTTTTTCGGGTCCTCGGCGTTGATACGAAACTGCAACGCAAACCCCCGGTGCAGGATGTCTTCCTGCTTGACCGACAGCGGCAGCCCGGAGGCGATGCGGATCTGTTCGCGGACGATGTCGATACCGGTGATTTCTTCGGTGATGGTGTGTTCCACCTGCACCCGGGTGTTCATCTCCATGAAGTACACCTCGCCTTCGGCGAGCAAAAACTCCACGGTGCCGGCATTCTCGTAGCCCACGGCCTTGGCCGCGCGCACCGACAGGTCGCCGATGTAGGCGCGCTGCTCGGGGGTCAGTTGCGGGCTCGGGGCGATTTCGATCAGCTTCTGGTTACGGCGCTGAATCGAGCAGTCACGTTCGAACAGGTGCACCACGTTGCCGAAACTGTCACCCAGGATCTGCGCTTCGATGTGCTTGGGATTGACGATGCATTTTTCCAGGAACACTTCCGCCGAACCGAATGCCTTGGTGGCTTCGGAAATGACTCGCGGGAAGGCCTGTTCGAGTTCTTCACGACTGTTGCAACGACGGATACCGCGACCGCCGCCGCCAGACGTGGCCTTGAGCATCACCGGGTAACCGATCCGATCACCTTCGGTCAGCGCTTCTTCAATGCCCGATACGTTGCCTTCGGTGCCCGGCGTGACCGGCACACCGGCCTTGATCATGCTGCGGCGCGCTTCGGTCTTGTCGCCCATGCGGCGAATGACTTCCGCCGACGGGCCAATGAATTTGATGCCGCGTTCCGCGCAGATGTCCGCCAGCTCGGCGTTTTCCGAAAGGAAACCGTAGCCGGGGTGCAAGGCGTCACAGCCGGTTTCCACCGCCAGATTCACCAGTTTGCGCGGGTTGAGGTAGCCGGCCAGCGGATCGGCGCCGATGCTGTGGGCCTCGTCCGCACGCTTGACATGCAACGCATGGCGGTCCGCGTCGGAGTAGACCGCGACCGAGCGAATGCCCATCTCGGCGCAAGCGCGCACGATGCGGACGGCAATCTCACCACGGTTGGCGATCAGGATCTTTGTTATCAATTGGAGGTTCCCTTGAGCCGGTGATACCACGGCCTGGGGTCCAGGCCGACGCGTGACCAGATGTAACAATTGGTCGCAGCTCCACACTAGTCCTGGCTGTTGATTAACAAAAATGAATAATTATTGGGTCATGCATAAGCAAAGACTTATAGTTGAATGACCCGTCTCGCCCCAGAGTGTTTAGAAAATGCGTAAGTCATTGATGCGTATGACATTGCGTCAGTTGCAGATTTTCAACGAGGTGTGCGACCTGAGGTCCTACAGCCGTGCGGCCGACGAAATGTCTCTCACACAACCGGCCGTTAGCCTACAGATTCGATCCCTGGAAGAGCTGATTGGCCAGCCGTTGTTCGAGTATGTTGGCAAAAAACTCTACATGACCGAAGCCGCCGAAGCCCTGCAACGTGCCAGCCGAGACATCTTCGGGCGCCTGGAAAACCTCGATATGCAGCTCTCGGACATGCAGGGGTCGCTGCAAGGCCAGTTGAAGCTGGCGGTGGAGTCCAGCGCCAAGTACTTCGTCCCGCATTTGTTTGCCGCGTTCAAGCGCCAGCATCCGGAGGTCAACCTGAACCTCACGGTGGTCAATCGCGGCCAGGTCATCCGACGCCTCTCGGACAACCGTGACGACCTGGTGATCATGTCCATGGTGCCCCAGGACATGGGCCTGGAATTCCTGCCCTTCCTCAACAATCCGATCGTCGCCGTGGCGCCGCCCGATCATCCACTGTGCCACCTGGGTCCGCTGCGCCTGCAGGACCTGGAGCCCTACACGCTGCTCTTGCGCGAACCAGGGTCCGGCACGCGGCTGGCCTGCGAGGAATACTTCAAGGAGAAACGGGTGCATTTCACCCAGACGCTGGAAGTGGCGTCGGCGGAGGCCCAGCGCGAGTGCGTGGTGGCCGGGCTGGGCGTAGCGCTGTTAACGCGCCACGCCGTGAGCCGGGAGCTGTCGTCCGGCGCACTCATTGAGTTGCCGGTGGAGGAATTGCCGCTATACCGCAGTTGGTGCCTGGTGCAGGCCAGGGCCAAGCGCCTGTCACCGGTAGCCCATGCCTTCCTGGCCTTCGTTCGCAGCGAGCGCGCTCAGATCATCGGCCTGGTTGAGCGTTTCGACGGGAAGCCGCCGGCGTTGCCTGCCAGTAATTGAACTCTACCGCGTCAGGAAATTCGCTGATCTCGGCCAGAAGCTGGCGCTGTTCATAGCGGTCTTCGATGGCACGACGGAACGCCATGCGGCGCTGGTCTTCCTGCTGACGACGGGTTTTGACGGCGCTGCGTTCTTCGTAGGACTGGGTCATGTCGAGACTCCCAAGACGTATACGGGAGCTTTACGATGACGGCGCGCGATGACGGTTTGGCGGCGCGTGCGTTACAGAACGATGAATTCGGGCAAACGATCCCTGTGGCGAGGGAGCTTGCTCCCGCTGGGCCGTAGGAGCTGCCGAGCGAAGCGAGGCTGCGATCTTTTCAAGCTCAATTGAGTATTAAGCGAAAGATCGCTGCCTTCGGCAGCTCCTACCGCGGTCGAGCGGGAGCAAGCTCCCTCGCCACAAAGAAGCCCCTCAACTTCAGGGCTCGGGATTCAGTCGTCCAGCGCCTTCACCGACTTGGGCGACAGCCGCAGGCTGCGAAGGCTGCGCTTCACGCTCTTGAGGTGGTTGACCAGGCTCGGGCCACGGGCCATGGCGACGCCCATCGCCAGTACGTCGATCACCACCAGGTGGGCGATGCGCGAGGTCAGCGGCGTGTAGATCTCAGTGTCTTCGTGCACGTCGATGGCCAGGTTCACCGTCGACAGTTCCGCCAATGGCGTCTGGCTCGGGCACAAGGTGATCAGCGAAGCACCGCTTTCGCGCACCAGGTTCGCGGTGATCAGCAGATCCTTGGAACGCCCCGACTGGGAAATGCAGATCGCCACATCGGTGGGTTTCAAGGTCACCGCCGACATGGCCTGCATGTGCGGGTCGGAATAGGCCGCTGCCGTCAGCAGCAACCGGAAGAACTTGTGCTGGGCATCGGCCGCCACCGCGCCCGAGGCGCCGAAGCCATAAAACTCGACACGCTGGGCCTGGGACATGGCCGTGACAGCTTTTTGCAACGCCACCGGGTCGAGCTTCTCGCGAACCTCCATCAGCGTATGCAGGGTGGTGTCGAAGATTTTCAGGCTGTAGTCCGCCACTGAGTCATCTTCATGGATCGCAAACTGACCGAAGCTCGCGCCGGCGGCCAGGCTTTGCGCCAGCTTGAGTTTCAGGTCCTGGAAACCCGAGCAACCGATGGCCCGGCAGAAGCGCACGATGGTCGGTTCGCTGATGCCGACGCTGTGGGCAAGATCGGCCATGGAGCTATGCATCACGGCCGCCGGATCAAGCAGTACGTGATCGGCGACTTTCAGCTCCGACTTGCGCAGCAAGTGGCGTGACTGGGCGATGTGTTGCAACAGGTTCAAGGGGCTGGACTCTTGTTATGGGCAGATGCCGGGATGTAGCAAGCTTGTAGTTATACTACAAGAATTAGCGCTTTGCCCGTCCAAAACGTAACTGGATTGCCTCGCCGCCCCTTGTTTTGGCCGAGGATCGCCAGATGTAGCAGCCTGTGTCGTAGCGCAAGCCCGAACACTACTTCCCGCCAGGCAATAAAGTCGTCCGGCAGGAAGTTCTGGTCGGGATCAGGTTCATTCAATCCAAGTGTTGCATCCGCAACAACCCGGCCAGCCCCTCAGCTTCCACCGGCCGGCTGATCAGATATCCCTGCACCTCGTCACAACGCTCGTTCCTGAGGAAATCGAGCTGTTCCTGCCGCTCGACGCCTTCGGCCACTACCTTGAGCGACAGCCCATGGGCCATTGCAATGATTGCCCGGGTAATGGCGGTGTCCACGCTGCCCTCGCCCAGCCCGCGAATGAATGCCTGATCGATCTTCACGTAGTCCACCGGGATACGTTTGAGGTAGCTCAAAGAGGAGTAGCCCGTGCCGAAATCGTCGATCGCCAGTTTGACCCCGAGGTCACGCAATTGCTGGAACGTGGCGATGATGTGTTCAACGCTGTCGAGCAACTGGCTCTCGGTCAACTCCAGCTCCAGGTACTGGGGCGCCAGGCCGGTTTCCTCCAGCACTTGTCGCACCAGGCTGACCAGCTTGCCCTGGCGCAATTGATGCACCGACAGATTGACCGACACCCTGATCGGCTCAAGCCCCTGTCGCTGCCATTCGCACGCCTGCCAGCAGGCCTGGCGCAAGACGAACTCGCCAATCGGTCCGATCAATCCGGTCTCTTCGGCCAGGCCGATGAAATCCCCCGGCGGAACCCGCCCCATGGCCGGATGATCCCAGCGCACCAGCGCCTCGGCGGCGTTCAGGCGACCGGTCGCCAGGCACAGTTTTGGCTGATAAAAGACCTTCAGTTGCTGCTCTTCCAAGGCCTTGCGCAGTTGGTTTTCCAGTTGCAGGCGCTCCAGTGTGCTGGCCTGGAGACTCTCGGTGTAGAACTGGAAGTTGTTGCCCCCCAAATGCTTGGCATGTTGCATGGCCATGTTCGCCTGATTGACCAACGTGGCAATTTCCCGCGTGTTGTCAGGCAACAAGCTGATGCCAATGGAGGCACTGAGCACCAGTTCATGACCTTCGGTCGTCAGCGGCACGCGCAGCTTGGCGGCCAATCGGGTCGCCACCCGCGCCAGGCTTGAAAGGTTGCCGTAGGCATCGAACAACACCGCAAACTCATCGCCGGATAACCGGGCGATGGTATCCGCCTCGGGCAGCGCATTGATCAGGCGCCGCGCCATTTTCTGCAACAACTGGTCGGCGATGTCATGGCCTAGGCTGTCGTTGAGCAATTTGAAACGGTCCAGGTTGATATGGAGCAACGCCAGGCTGCGCCGTCCCCCCTGGCGCACCCGTTGATGAGCTTCGTTCAGGCGCTCACGGAACAGCGAACGATTCGCCAGCCCAGTCAGTTCGTCGTAATGGGTCAGGTAGCGCATCCGTTCTTCGGACTCGCGTCGTGCCGAAAGATCGGCGAAGAAGCCCACGATATGGCTGACATTTCCCCGAGCATCGCGCACGACGTTCAATTGCAGCCACTGCGGATACAGCTCACCGTTGGCCCGCGCCTCCACCAACTCACCCTGCCAGGTGCCGTGCAGCTTTAGCGACTGGCGAATGATGGGGTAGTGCCGGCGCGCATCGCGGCTGCACGGCAGGTCAACCACGCTGCGCCCGAGCATGTCCTCGATATTGAAACCGGTGACCCGCGTGAACGCCTGATTGGCGGCGAGCAGCAGGTAGTTGGGGTCGAAAATCACAATGCCTTCGCTGGCGGCCTCGAACACCGTGGCCGCCAACTGCCGTTGCTGCTCAAGTTCCTTGCTGGCGCTGATGTCGCGCCGGGTGCCAACCATGCGCAACACCCGCCCGCTCGCGCTGCGCTCCACAGCCCGGCCGCGGTCTTCGATCCAGACCCAGTGACCATCGCCGTGACGCACACGGTATTCGATCTGGTAATCCTCGCTGCGGCCCTTGAGGTGTTCGACCAGGGCCCGCTTGAGCGCCGGCACGTCCTGGGGGTGCAGGCGCGGAGTGAGGTGGCTGAGCATCGCCGTGACGTATTCGGGCTCCAGGCCGAACAGTTCCTTGAGCTGGGTGTGATGGACTTCGTCAGTTTGCAGGTTCCAATCCCACAACCCCAGCTCACTGGCCTTGAGGGCCAGGGCCAGGCGCGCCTCGCTCTTGCTCAGGGCCTGGCTGGCGACCTCCAGTTCAAGACTGCGCTGCGCGACACGCGCCTCCAGGCCAATCTGGGCCGCCCGCAGCTTCTCTTCGGCCGAGCGACGTTGCTCGACCTCCCGGCCCAGCGCCTCGTTGAGCAAGGCACTGCGGGTCTGGGTTTGCTGCAGATGCTCGATCAGGGCCTGGTTCTGGAAGCGTCGCAGCATGCCACTTTGGATCAAGCGATTGACTTGCCAGGCCACCACGCTCAGGGAAACCAGCACAATCAGCCCGAGCCAGCCCCACCCACGTTGCTGCTCATCGCCGCCCCAGAAGAGATAACCGATGGCCGGTAACAGGCAGGGCAAGGCGAAGGACAGGAACGCCGGAAGACTCACGGCATAGGCCACGCTGGCCGAGAGGGCGGCCGCGCCAATCAGGCCGAATACCCAGGCCTGTTGCTGGAAGCTGTCGGCCGGAACCAGCGCGATGCCGGCCCCGGCCAGCGTCAGGCCGGTCATCGCCGAGCCCAGCAAAAACATACGCAACCAGATCGGGTGCGCCTGGCGACTTGGCATCGCCGAATCGAAAGCCGCCACCTGGATCACCCGCAGCGCCACCAGTGACAACAGCCAGACGAGCCAGACGCTGACCAGAAAATAGCGCCGCGGCTCCCATAACAGCGCGGCGCAGACCAGACCGTTGAGCAGCATGAACAGCGTGGGCAGCAATGAGCCTTGATACAGCAGACGTGTGCGCTCGACCGCCATCTCCATGGCGTACTGCTTGCAGATGACCCGCGGTTCCACACAGGGGCCCGCCGGATCGTAATTGAGGGTCATTGGCACTGTTCTTGTTCTTATTCAGTGAAGCGTGGAGAACCCGAAACGAGCACCGAGCATACACAAGCCATGGGCCATCCCACACTGCCCCAACTCATAAAAATACGGAAAAAAGTCGCTATTTCATTGGGTGACGCCGCTCCCGAGCGAGTCCCGCCAACGCCTGTAGCCTGTGACCCGCCGGTCATCACCGAATGGTCTTTTATCGGCTGATGCAAAGCTCGGTTTGCCCGGGGTGACGTCGCACCCTAGAATGCCCCGATGCGCGATGATCTCTCCCTTCTGCTGAACTCCCTCAACGATGCCCAACGTCAGGCCGTAGCCGCCTCCGTGGGTCGTCAGTTGGTCCTGGCCGGTGCCGGCTCCGGTAAAACCCGAGTGCTGGTGCACCGTATCGCCTGGTTGATCCAGGTCGAGAACGCCTCGCCCCATTCGATCCTGTCGGTGACGTTCACCAACAAGGCCGCGGCCGAGATGCGCCATCGCATCGAACAACTGATGGGCATCAACCCCGCCGGCATGTGGGTCGGTACCTTCCACGGCCTGGCGCACCGCTTGTTGCGGGCGCATTGGCAGGAAGCCGGGCTGAGCCAGACCTTCCAGATCCTGGACAGCGACGACCAGCAGCGGCTGGTCAAGCGGGTGATCCGCGAGCTGGGCCTGGACGAACAACGCTGGCCGGCCCGCCAGGCCCAATGGTTCATCAACGGCCAGAAAGACGAAGGCCTGCGCCCGCAACACATCCAGGCCAGCGGCGACCTGTTCCTGGCGACCATGCGCAGCATCTACGAAGCCTACGAGGCGGCGTGCCAGCGGGCCGGGGTGATCGACTTTTCCGAGCTGCTGCTAAGGGCCCTGGACCTGTGGCGCGACCACCCGGGCTTGCTGGCCCACTACCAAAAGCGCTTCCGGCATGTATTGGTGGACGAGTTCCAGGACACCAACGCCGTGCAATACGCCTGGTTGCGTCTGCTCGCCAAAGGCGGCGACAGCCTGATGGTGGTGGGTGACGACGATCAGTCGATCTACGGCTGGCGCGGCGCCAAGATCGAGAACATTCACCAGTATTCGGCGGACTTCCCCGACGCCCAAGTCATCCGCCTGGAACAGAACTACCGCTCCACCGCCGGCATCCTCAAGGCCGCCAACGCCCTGATCGCCAACAACACCGGGCGCCTGGGCAAGGAACTGTGGACCGACGGCGGCGAAGGCGAGGCGATCAACCTCTACGCCGCCTTCAACGAACATGACGAAGCCCGCTACGTGGTGGAAACCATCGAGAGCGCGCTGAAAACCGGCCTGGCCCGTAGCGACATCGCCATCCTGTACCGTTCCAATGCCCAGTCGCGGGTGCTGGAAGAGGCCTTGCTGCGCGAGCGGATCCCCTACCGCATCTACGGCGGCCAGCGCTTCTTCGAACGTGCTGAAATCAAGAACGCCATGGCCTACCTGCGCCTGATCGAAGGTCGCGGCAACGACGCGGCCCTGGAGCGGGTGATCAACGTGCCGACGCGGGGCATCGGCGAGAAAACCGTCGAGGCGATTCGCGACCACGCGCGCCACAGCCACGTGTCCATGTGGGAAGCCATGCGTCAGCTGGTGACCAACAAAGGCGTGACCGGTCGCGCCGCCGGCGCCCTGAAGGCCTTCATGGACCTGATCGAAGACCTGGCCGCCAAGTGCGGGGACATGCCCCTGCATCTGATGACCCAGACCGTCATCGAGCAGTCCGGCCTGATCGCCTACCACGAAGCGGAAAAAGGCGAGAAAGGCCAGGCCCGGGTGGAAAACCTTGAGGAACTGGTCAGCGCCGCGCGCAACTTCGAGAACACCGAAGAAGACGCGGACCTGTCGCCCCTGTCGGCCTTCCTGGGTCACGCCTCCCTGGAGGCCGGCGACACCCAGGCCGACGAACATGAAGACAGCATCCAGCTGATGACCCTGCACAGCGCCAAGGGCCTGGAATTCCCCTACGTGTTCCTCGTGGGCATGGAGGAAGGCCTGTTCCCCCACAAGATGAGCCTGGAAGAACCAGGACGCCTGGAAGAGGAACGGCGCCTGGCCTACGTCGGTATCACCCGCGCCATGCAGAATCTGGTGCTGACCTACGCCGAAACCCGACGTTTGTATGGCAGCGAGACCTACAACAAGGTCTCGCGCTTCGTACGTGAAGTGCCGAAGGGCCTGATCCAGGAAGTGCGGCTGTCCAACAGTGTCAGCCGACCGTTCGGTGGCGGCCAGCAACAAAGCACCAGCAGCCTGTTCGGCGGCAGCGACATCCCGGAAACCGGCTTCAGCCTTGGCCAGACCGTGCGGCATTCGGTGTTCGGCGACGGGGTGATCCTCAACTTCGAAGGCGCCGGCGCCCAGGCCCGGGTGCAGGTGAACTTCAGCGAAGGCAGCAAGTGGCTGATGCTGGGGTATGCCAAGCTCGAAGCGATCTAGAGATTTGTGCAGGACCCTGTGGGAGCGAGCTTGCTTGCGATAGCGGTCGATCAGTCAATATTGATGCTGACTGACACACCGCTATCGCGAGCAAGCTCGCTCCCACAGTTGTTCTGGCGGACGTCAAAACATTTCCGATAGAACTTGTTCCCCTTTCCTACAGCCCAAAGCGAACAGGCCCTCTTGCATAGCTGAAGCTGAACCTCACCTGTCACGCAAAAGCCCGAAACACTCTGCTGCTAGCCAGCAACAGTTCAGCTGTGCAACATGGCGCGCGTGCTATCCACAAATGGGAATGCCTTTATATGAAACGTTTTCTTAGCATCGCCATGGCGTTGTGCATCGGCCTGACGATGGCCATCGACGCCAATGCCGCCAAGCGCTTTGGCGGTGGTAAAAGTTCGGGAGCAGCCCCGACTCACCAGACCAGCCAGATGGCGCCGTCTTCTGCCGCCGGCTCCACTGCTGCCACCGCAGGCGCGGCCGGTGCCGCGGGCGCTGCCGGTGCCGCGGGCGCTGCCACCAAGGCCAGCGGCGCTTCGCGCTGGCTCGGCCCTCTGGCCGGCATCGCCGCCGGTGGCCTGCTCGCCTCCATGTTCATGGGCGACGGCTTCCAGGGCATGCAGATCTTCGACATCCTGATCATGGCGGTCATCGCCTTCCTGGTCTTCCGCTTCATTGCCGCTCGTCGTCGCAAGCAGCAGGAGCAACTCGCTCCAGCCGGCCACGCGCCGATGCAGCGTGAAGCGTTCAACCCGCAGCAGCCTGCCAGTGGTTCGATCTTCGGTGGTTCGGCAGCGCCTGTGGCCGCTCGTCCGGTCATCAATGCGCCAGCCTGGTTCAACGAGCAACGCTTCATCGAAGCCGCGCGCAACCACTTCATGTCCCTGCAGCAGCATTGGGACGCGAACGAAATGGACAAGATCTCCGAGTTCGTGACCCCGCAACTGCTGGAATTCCTCAAGCGCGAGCGGGCCGAGCTGGGTGATGGCTTCCAGTCCACCTACATCGACAACCTGCAAGTGCAACTGGATGGCGTCGACGATCGCGCCGACAAGACCATCGCCACCCTGACCTTCAGCGGTGTGTCGAAGGATTCTCGCTTCGACAAGGGTGAAGCGTTCAGCGAAAGCTGGAACATGGAACGTGCCCAGGGCGATGACCAGCCTTGGCTGGTGGCAGGTATCCGCCAGAACGGTTGAACCTTTGCCCGTTTTGCATGTTGAAATAAAAGAACCCCGGCCCAGGCCGGGGTTTTCTATTTCGCGGTTGCATCTATAGCGAGCTACTGTATAAACCGCTCCATATAAACCGCGCCATCGAGAAAGAGGATCCCCGGACGTGGAAGAAATCATCGAACAATTGCGTGAAGCCAACGAGCCCGTACCGGTCCCGCTGGAATTGCCCGACGAAGACTTGCTGGTAGAGATCGAAGAGCAGCTGTTCATCGATATCCCATTCGTCTTCAGGGAGTTTTTGCTGACCGTCAGCGATGTCGTCTACGGCAGCCTGGAACCGGTGACCGTCACCGATCCACAATCCCACACCTACCTGCCGGACGTGGCCGCCAATGCCTGGGATGCCGGTGTCGACCGCAGCCTGATCCCGATCTGCCAGGACGGCGACGATTATTATTGCGTCGAAGAGGACGGCACCGTGGTGTTGTGGCAGGCCGAAGAAGAACTGATCGCCGAGGAAACCTGGGAATCGGTCTGGCACTGGGCCCGGGACGTCTGGCTGGAAAGCTGAGCCGCACCGCCGGTCAATGCCCGGACGACTCCTTGTGGTTGTCCAGGGTTTCAAGCAAGGCCACCTGCATCCGCGTATGCAGGCGGATGAACCAGCGCCAGAGCAGTGCCGCCACGGCAGTCGCCACCACGGCGATCAGTACGAGCAACTTGTTGGTCGGCAGGATGCTGGCCGACAAGGCTGCCAATAGCAGGAAAATCACCAACAGCGAGAGAATCGGGATCACTTCGGCGATCACCCGACGCACGCGCTGGGTGTGGCGGCCAGCCATCTCCGGCTTCACGCCCATCTCCGCCAGCAGCATCGACAGCGCCTTGAGCTTGCGATACGCGGCGATCAGGAACGGTAGCGACAGCAGCAACGCCCCACCCCAGATCAATGCTTTCTGCCAGCTCGGGTCGCTGATCCATGCTTGCAGGTAAGCCGACATCCGCTCGGCGAAAAAACCACCCGAGACAAAAATCGCAATCACCAGCGCCAGGTTGACACCGACCTGCAGCAAAATCCGCCGGATCATCGACGCCACCATCGCCCCTTCACCGTGGGGCTGGATGCTACGCAGCCATTCGCCATACATCCCCAGCACTCGTGTCAGCCGTTGTGGCATGACCGCCGCCAACTTGACGGACAGCGGGTCGGCAGCTCGAATCAGGTACGGCGTCAGCAGTGTGGTCAACACCGAGACAGCGACCGCAACCGGGTAGAGGAAATCGCTGGTGACCTGCAGGGTCATCCCCAACGACGCGATAATGAAGGAAAATTCGCCAATCTGCGAAAGCCCCATCCCAACGCGCAGCGAGGTGCGTCCGTCGTTACCGGCGATAAAGGCACCAAGGCCGCAGGACAACATCTTGCCGAGCACCACAGCGCCCGTGATCACCGCAATCGGCCAGGCGTACTGCAGCAATATCGCCGGATCGAGCATCAGCCCGATGGCGACGAAGAAGATCGCGCTGAACAGATCACGCACCGGCTCCACCAGTCGCTCGATCTTCAGCAGTTGCCGGGATTCGGCCATGATCGCACCGATCAGGAACGCCCCGAGTACCATGCTGTACTCCAGCTTCACCACCAGCAGGCAGAAGCCGAAACATAGGCCCAACACGGTAATCAGCAGCATTTCGTTGCTGTCGAACTTCGCCACGTAGGCCAGTACCCTCGGCACCAGCAGAATGCCGATGACCAACGCGACGATCATGAACAGCGACAACTTGCCGACGGTGGAAAACACCTCGCCGGAGCTCACGGTGCCGCTGACGGCGATGCTCGACAGCAAGGCGATGATGCCGATGCCCAGGATGTCCTCGACGATCAATACCCCGAAAATCAGCTGCGCGAAGCGTTCGTTCTTCATCTTCAGGTCGTTGAGGGCCTTGACGATGATGGTGGTGGAGGAAATGGCCAGGATCGCGCCCAGGAACAGCGAGTCCATGGCGCTCCACTCGAACCAGCGGCCGATTTCATAGCCGATCCAGATCATCAGCACAATTTCGAGGAACGCCGCGATGAAGGCCGTGGCGCCGACCTTGAACAGTTTACGCAGGCTGAATTCCAGGCCCAGGCAAAACATCAGGAAAATCACCCCGAGCTCGGCCAGGGTCTTGATCGTGTCTTCGTCGTGGATAAAACCGAACGGTGGCGTATGCGGGCCAATGATGAAGCCGGCCACGATGTAGCCCAGTACCACCGGTTGTTTGAAACGATGAAAGAGTACGGTCACCAGCCCCGCAACCATCATGATGATCGCCAAATCCTGAATGAAGCTGATGGCATGCATGTTGGGGCTCCCTGTTCAAAATGACTCACTGCAGAGCTGGAAAATCCGTTTCCTCTGTAGGAATTGCCCTCGCAACGGGCTTTTGAAGGGTAACACCGCGACTTCTGACAAAAAGACGGTGCAATATATGGAAACAGATCCATCGGCGCGTGACGGCAACCACAGGCGCAGCGTCCCGATATCGGTGGTTTTTAAAACCTGGTGCCCTGTTCGCAGGCCACTCCCCAGCACCCGTAGAGGTGCACTCCCGAATGACTGCCTTGAACCGTGAGTACGTTATGGAACCCGGAAATGCCCAGCTGTCGATGACGGTGTTGATGACCCCCGATATGGCCAACTTCTCTGGCAATGTCCATGGCGGCACCTTGCTCAAATATCTCGACGAAGTCGCCTACGCCTGCGCCAGCCGCTACGCCGGGCGCTACGTGGTGACACTGTCGGTTGACCAGGTCATCTTCCGTGAGCCGATTCATGTCGGCGAACTGGTGACCTTCCTGGCCTCGGTGAACTACACCGGCAACACGTCAATGGAAGTCGGCATCAAAGTCGTGACCGAAAATATTCGCGAACGCTCGGTGCGTCACACCAACAGTTGCTTCTTCACCATGGTTGCGGTGGATGACCAACGTAGGCCCGCGACCGTGCCGCCCTTGCAGCCGCAGAACAGCGAAGAAAAACGCCGCTACGAACAAGCCCAGCAACGCCGGCAAATCCGTCAGGAACTGGAGAGGCGCTACCAGGAGATCAAGGCGGACGGGCCTTAACCAGCCACTGGAAAACAACTGTGGGAGCGAGCTTGCTCGCGATGAGGCCATTACATTCAACATCAATGTCGACTGTTAGACCGCCATCGCGAGCAAGCTCGCTCCCACAGGGATTTGCAGCTGCAATCAGAGGCTGATTGGCACAGCCTCGAACCGCACCCGTGGATGGGCGATCCGGTCCTGGGCGCGGACCAGCTCCAGCTCATAGCTTGTGCAGGCCTGAGTCTCCAGCAGCACTTCGTGCACCGCCGCCGCGGTGAATTCGAACGCCGCCACGAGGCTGTCCCCCAACAGTATCCGCGCCAGGAACAAGCCCGACGTCAGGTCACCCACGCCCACCGGTTGACGCGGGAAAGCCAGCAGTGGGCGGCGCAGGTGCCAGTTGCCATCTGCGGTCACCAGCAGCATTTCGAAACTGTCATCGGGTTTGCCGGGGTAGGCCAGGTGCTTGACCAGCACCGCCTTCGGCCCACGGGCCAGCAACGCCCGAGCCATGGCCAGGCAATCGAGCAACGACTGGGCCTTGCGCCCCGAAAAACTGTCCAGTTCCAGTTGGTTCGGGCACATGAGGTCCGCCACGGCAGCGGCTTCTTCCAAGAGAAATTCGCTCACCTCGGGCGCCACGATGCAGCCCTTCTCCGGGTGCCCCATGACCGGGTCACACAGGTACAGCGCCTTGGGATTGGCAGCCTTGATCCGCGCCACACCCGTCAGAATCGCCCGCCCCTGGGCCGCGCTGCCCAGGTAACCGGACAATACCGCATCGCAATGCCCCAGCTCACCGATGGCTGCGATGCCTTCTACCAATGCCGGTATCTGCTCTGGCGCCAGCACCTCACCGGTCCATTGACCATACTGGGTGTGATTGGAAAATTGCACGGTATTGAGCGGCCAGACATTCACGCCGACCCGCTGCATCGGAAATACCGCGGCGCTATTGCCAGCGTGACCGAACACCACGTGGGACTGAATGGCAAGCAGATGAGGCGTACGTTTCATGCGGGAAATTTCCGTAAAACGATTGAAATTCAAGCCGCGCAGTATGCGACTAAACGCAGCCTGTACGACAGACCGGCGAGACAGTTAAGCTGACCGCAACTTGTTGGAGCACTTCGTTCATGCTGACCCTTGGAAACATCTTCGTGCTGATGCTGCTGGCCGCCGGCGGTGCCTGGCTGTGGCACAACCATGGCTTGCGCGAGCGGGCGTTGGCGAGGGTCATGCAGCATTGCACCAACCTCAAGATCGAGCTGCTGGACGGCAACGTGGCGCTGAAAAAAATCGGCTTCGTGAAGGACGCCAATGGTCGACGACGATTGGCTCGCGTCTACACCTTCGAGTTCACCGTCACCGGCGAAAGCCGTCATTCGGGCACCATCACCCAATTTGGTGCCCACAGCGCACACATAGAGCTGGCGCCCTACCCGATGCCCTTCGAAGAAACACCGCCAGCGCCCATTGAACCCGTCCAGACCAGGCCCAGGGCTGAAGTCATCGAGCTGAGCCAGTGGCGCCAGGAACACAACAAGTGGAAGCCTTGAGACAAGGCTGACTCAGGCACACCGACAACTCACCAGAGCGGCTTGCAGGCGATCAACGTCCTGCGGCTGATCGAAAATCAGCTCGATCCGGGAATCCTGGCGCCACTCACTGGCTTGCCAGCCCAGCGCAGCTCCCTCCAACGCATTGGCTGAAACCCAACCATCGAGGCTGTGGATAACCATCTTCGCCCGTTTCCAGTCCAGGCCTTGGAGGCATCGCGTCAGCGCCGCTGCGTCGAATCGTTGGCTTGGGTGCCAGCGCCAGCCGATACTCCAGCCACCGTCCTGCTGCTGATGCAGGCAGATTGGCTGCGTCGGGTCGGTCCAGATGGCCGGGATCTGGCCCAGACGCTTGGGCAGGTTCAAGTTATCCACAGCCCCACTGCCCCGAACCTCCAAGCCTGGCAATCGATCGATCGGTAATGCCGCGTGTTGCGTCCAGTACAACGCACGCCCAGAGAGCTGCGCCGTCACCCGTTCGCGATCGGCTTGCGTGAGGGTCTCGGACTTGTTCAGCACCAGCAGTCCGGCATCTGCCAGGGTTTGTCGCTGCGCGTCGGGCAAGGGCTTGCCCTCCGCCATCGCCCGGGCATCCAACACCAGCACACAAGGTTGTACCGTGAGCACGCCGAGCCATGGCGCCTCACTCAGTTGCCGCATCAACTGTGCCGGATGGCCCAGGCCCGAGGGTTCGATGAACAGCCGATCCGGTCGGGCCTTGCGTAGAAGGCGACCAAGACCGATCTGAAACGGCGCGCCATTGACGCAGCACAAGCAGCCGCCGGCCACTTCGCCCAGTGCGATACCATCGCCAGCCTGGGTCAGTAATGCGGCATCCAGGCCGATCTGGCCGAACTCGTTGATTAGCACCGCCCAGCGTTCATTGGCCGGGCGCTGGGCCAGCAGATGCCTGATCAGGCTGGTCTTGCCGGCGCCCAACGGGCCAGCGATGACATGGGTGGGAATGTGCTGCAACATAATCGACGGTTTTCGATGGAGGTGAATATGCGAATGATCGGCTGGTTGTTACTGGCACTGACGTCGGACCAGGCGCTGGCCCAAGCCTGCGTGGTTCACAGCCAGGCGGAGCGACTCGATGTGAAAGTCTGCCAACAGAACCGCAGCATTCCACAGAAGCTGTTTGCCGATGGCTTCTGCCAGCCGAACCTTGCCGGCCAGAAGGTCGAAGTGCAATACGTCGATCAATGCCCTGGCGGCGCGTTCGGCGTTTGCAGCAACGCCCAGGTCGCCAATATGCCTTACCGCCAGGATATTCACTATTACGGCGTGGCGACCGATGCCGCTTACCTGCAGCCATTTTGCGAAGGGCAAAGCCAAGGCACCTGGCTCAAGCCTTAAGCCAGCCAATCCAGCGTGAGAATCAGGCGACGCTCTCCCGGTGCGGGCTCCGGCGAGCGATGGATCAGGCCAAACCCCTCATTACCGTGCCATTTCTCGCCCTTAAGCAAACCGACATCGCCGCAACCAAACTGCTGGATCACGCGCGGATCAACCGGCTCGGCCTCAGGTTGTGCCAGGCGCCGGCGATCCATGACCTCTTCCTTGAGCCATTGGCTGCCGACGCCCGCATAGGTGGTCAGCAGCCGCACCGGCACGTGGTCAACGTGGAAGCGCGGGCACATGGCCTTGTCCAGCGTACGCAGGCGCAGACCGACACGTTGGGCGCCCAGCAGGCAGGCAAACGCGCTGACCAACCAGGAGACATCGGCGATAAAGCCTTCATAGCCCTGCAGGTCGCTGAAACCTGCGGCCAGGCCGTGCAGCGCCGGCTGGGTGTCTTCCTCTGGCAAGTCGAGCACCCGTGATTCGGCCAGCGGCTGGGCCATTGCCAGCACCATGGCCGCAAAATCGCTGATGTGTGCCGGAAGCTGACGCTGCCAGACCGCCAGGTTGGTGCCGTCGTCCAGGATCTGCGTGAATACCCCTGGCGTATCACCTTGGACCTGTCGTACCTGCGTCGCTCGTTTCAGACTGGGCGCCAGCATCACGCGGCAACCTCTTCATGCCATGGACCGAACGGATCCGGCAACAAACGCCAACTTTCGACGCCTTGGGCCATTTCCGCATCGGTGAGCAGGCAAGCGTCCAGTTCAGCGGCGAGTTGGCCAAAATCAATGTCCTGACCAATGAAGACCAGCTCCTGACGGCAATCGCCTGTGGCAGCCAGCCAGTTCTTCATGATCGCCGCTGTGCTCTCTTCATCCTGCGGCCATTGGTTTTTCGGCACGAACCGCCGCCAGCGCCCGGCGAAGCCATGCCGCATCAAACCTCCGGCCTGGGACCAACTGCCCGCCTCCTCTGGTTTGCTGGCCAGCCAGAAGAACCCCTTGGAGCGCAGGAGTTTGCCATTGGGCCACGGCCGGTCGATGAAGTTGAAGAACCGCTGGGGATGGAACGGACGGCGTGCCCGATAAGCGGTCGAAGCGATGCCATATTCCTCGGTTTCTGGCACGTGCTCACCGCGCAGTTCCTGTAGCCAGCCAGGTGCCTGGGCGGCGCGTTCGAAGTCGAAGAGGCCTGTGTCGAGGATTCTGCCCAGTGGCACCTGTCCCATGACCATGGGAATGATCTGCGCCTGGGCGTTGAGGCGCTGCAAAATCGCGGTCAATTCTTCCCGCTCGTGCTGGCTGATCAGGTCGATCTTGCTGATCAGAATCACGTCGGCGAACTCGATCTGTTCGATCAGCAGGTCGGTGATCGAGCGCTCATCCTCCTCACCCAGGGTTTCGCCCCGTGACGCCAGGCTTTCGGCGGCCTGGTAATCCAGCAGGAAATTCACCCCATCGACCACTGTTACCATGGTGTCAAGTCGTGCCACATCGGCCAGGCTTCGGCCTTCTTCATCACGAAACGTGAAGGTTTCCGCCACTGGCAGCGGTTCGGAAATGCCCGTGGATTCGATCAGCAGGTAATCGAAACGTCCTTCCCGGGCGAGTTGCCCGACTTCTTCGAGCAGGTCCTCACGCAACGTGCAGCAGATGCAGCCGTTGCTCATTTCCACCAATTTCTCTTCGGAACGACTCAGGGTGACATCCCGCTGGACTTCGCTGCCATCGATGTTGATCTCGCTCATATCGTTGACGATCACGGCAACTCGCAGATTGTCGCGATTGCGCAGGACGTGGTTGAGCAGCGTGCTTTTACCGGCACCGAGGAATCCGGACAGCACGGTTACGGGAAGGCGATTGGGCATCGGTATATCCTCATCGGGCGGCCGCTTCGACGACGGCTCATTTCCAGGGTTTGGCTAGGTTCAGGGTCTGGATAGTTTTTATGTTATAGTATAACAATACGATTCAGCCAGCCCCGCCGGTCCTCATTGGTCTGAGATCAATCCATGCACAATCATCTGAAAATCGTTTTTGCCGTCCCGCTGTTGCTGTGGGCGCTAGGCGCTGCGGCCCAAAGTCCACTCTTGGCGAACTGCACTCGCAGCGCGAATTTGCTGGCCTGCGTAGATATGCAAGGCAATGCCTATAGCGTCGCGACGGCTGGAAACACGATTTATTTGCGCGGCTTTGAAGCCGCCAGTCGCCGTTATTGGGCACAAACAAATAGCCGTTACGGTCAGCTCACATTCTTTACCGGCTTGGCGTCAGATGGAGAAAGTTGGGTTGGGTACAGTCGGCGTGTGGGCTGGACAACTCTCAATCGCTTTTCAAGCTCGGGCGGTAGCACCGGCGCATTTACATGCGGCCGCATGAACGGCTGTCAGGACTCATCGCGCTGATGTTTCACGTGGAACGTAGGCGGTTTTTGGGGAGATGAAACTCCTTTCATGGAAAAGGTTTCTAAAAATTTACTGTTATACTATAACATCTAATTTTGAACCTTCGATGGACCTTGACCATGAATGCGTTAACGCTGCCCGACGTGGCTGCGCAGGTTTCACGTCAAACCCTGCCCCTTGATTGGGTGGGCATGTGTGGCATCGCAACGCCGGTGTTGATTGACGGCCAGCGTATCAGTGCAACGGCCGATGCCGGTGTCAGCCTCGATGACGGTGAGGCGCGGGGCATTCACATGTCACGCTTATACCTGGCGCTGGGGTTACTTGAAGAGACGCCACTTTCGCCAGCGCTATTGCGTCGAATCCTCGAACAATTTCTCGATAGTCACGAAGGCTTGTCCCAAACGGCTTCACTCAGCGTGCATACCGATCTACTGTTAAAACGTCCGGCGTTGATCAGCCCGTTGGCAGGTTGGAAAGGCTATCCAGTGAGCATCGAAGCTCACTTGAAAAACACAATGTTCCACGTGGAACTGAAAATTCAGATCCCCTACTCCTCGACTTGCCCTTGTTCGGCAGCCCTTGCCCGGCAGTTGATCCAACAGCAATTTGTCGACGACTTTGCTAACAAGCAACTTGAGCATGCCGAAGTCCTCGCCTGGCTGGGTTCATCGAACGGCATTGTCGCCACCCCCCATAGTCAGCGCAGCACGGCGACCTTGAACCTGCGCCTGGACGCCGCTGTTGACGAATTACCGCTGCAGTCGTTCATCAACCAAGCCGAAGCAGCCCTCGGCACCGCCGTGCAAACCGCCGTCAAACGCGCCGATGAACAAGCATTCGCCCTGGCCAACGGCCAAAACCTGATGTTCTGCGAAGATGCCGCGCGGCGATTGAGCACGGCCCTGGCCCGCTCATCGGCGATCACCGCTCTGGATGTCCGCGTCGTGCATGCCGAAAGCCTTCATGCCCATGACGCCGTGGCGCAAAGCCGCTGGACCCGGGAGCCATCATGATCAACTGCCAAGCACTGCGCTGGGGTGCCCCCGGACACCCCCTCACACCGCCCCTCGCCATGGAGCGACCGGCGGGCAGCCTCACCGCCATCATCGGTGCCAACGGCTCGGGCAAAAGCAGCCTGTTGAAAGTGCTTGCGGGGCTGCAAAAGCCGCTAGCCGGCAAAGTCGCGTTGAATGTTCCACGGCGTGGCGGGGTTTCATTCCTGCCTCAGCAGCAACATTTGGATCGGCAATTTCCCATCAGTTTGCAAGACCTGGTGGCGGCCGGTTCTTGGGGCAATCGCCACACACCCGCCATGCGTCGACAGTTGCTGCAGACCGTACTGGACGATTGGGCGCTGAACGGCCTTGAGCATCGTCCGCTGATGGCGCTGTCGGGAGGCGAGTTGCAACGTGCCCTGCTCGCGCGCTTGGGCTTGGCCGAAGCGCCCTTGCTGTTGCTCGACGAACCCCACGCCGCCCTCGACGAACAAGGCCAGGCGCTACTGTGGAAACACATTCATCGCTGGCACGCCGCAGGCAGGACCCTCGTGGTGGTGTGTCATGACCTCGCCGCGGTACGCCAACATGTCCCTCATACGTTGGTGATCAAAAACACCGGCTGCGTGCTGGGCCGCAGTGTCGACTTGATTGCCCAACAACCCCAAACGTGGGTGGCCTGATGCTCGCGGCCACGCATTTCTGGCAACCGTTCCAAGAGTTTCTCTTCATGCGCCGGGCCTTGCTGGGGGGGCTGGTGTTGGCGTGTAGTACTGCGCCGTTGGGTGTGTTCCTGATTCTTCGGCGCATGAGCCTGATTGGTGACGCCGTGGCTCACGGCATCCTGCCCGGCGCCGCCCTCGGCTTCTGGTTTGCCGGGCTGAGCCTACCGGCCTTGACCCTGGGCGGCCTGGGCGCTGGCCTGAGCATGGCCGGGCTCGCCGCCTGGATCACCCGTCGTACCGGCCTGCGAGAGGACGCCAGCCTCGCGGCGATTTATCCCATTTCTCTGGCGGCGGGTGTCCTGATCCTCGGCATCGCCGGCAAACGCCTGGACTTGCTTCATCTGCTGTTCGGCTCGGCCCTGGCGGTAGACGGCCCGACACTCACCGGCATGGTGTGGGTTTCCGGCGCCAGCCTGGTGGCGATGGCGTTGATCTATCGACCACTGCTGCTCGATACCCTGGATCCGCTGTTCCTGCAAACCGTCAGTCGACTCGGCCCGTTGGCCCATGGTGTGTTCCTGACTCTGGTGGTGTTGAACCTGGTGATCGGCTTCCAGGCCATCGGTGCGCTGATGGTGGTTGGCTTGATGATGCTGCCGGCCGCCGCGTCACGATTCTGGAGCCGTCGCCTGCCGCTGCTGATGCTGATCGCCGGGCTGCTCGGTTGCCTCTCGGTTTGGCTTGGCCTGCTCTTGTCGTTCTATTACTCACTGCCCAGCGGGCCGTCCATCGTTCTGGTGGCAGGCGTGTCGTATCTGTTGTCGGTGGTATTCGGTCCGGTGCACGGTTTGTTGCGCCGCCCGCCTTTGCTCACATCCCAATGAGGTGTCTCCCGATGCGCGTTCTGCTCGTGCTACTCAGTCTGATGCTGTCCATGTCCGTGTTCGCCGCCGAAAAACTCCAGGTAGTGACCAGCTTCAGCATCCTCGCCGACATGACCCGACAGGTCGGCGGTGAGCATATTCAAATCACCAACATGGTCGGGCCGGACGCCGATGCACACACCTACGAACCCACGCCAGACGACGCCAAGGCGTTGCTCAGGGCAAAACTGATCATCAAGAATGGCTTGGGCTTCGAGCCGTGGCTGGACCGCCTGGTGACCAGCACCGAAACCAGCGCCCCGGTGATCAGCGCCAGCCGCGGCGTCATCCCGCGGTCACTGGATGAGGATGGCGAGACCATTCCCGACCCGCACGCGTGGCACAACCTGGCGAACGCCGAGCTGTACGTCAGCAACATCACCAAGGCACTGGAAGCTGCCGACCCGGCCAACAAGGCCGATTACGAACGCAACAGCCAAGCGTACCTGAAGAAAATCTACGCCCTGCTCGCCGAAGCCAAGGCCAAGCTCGGTGCGTTACCTGCCGGTAATCGCAAGATCGTGACCTCCCACGATGCATTCGGTTACCTGGGCCAGGCCTATGGCATCGAGTTCATGGCCCCCCAGGGTTTGTCCACCGAACGTGAACCGTCGGCGGCGGAAGTCGCGGCGCTGATTACTCAGATCCGTCAGGCCAAAGTCAAAGCGGTGTTCATGGAAAACATCAAGGATGCGCGTCTGCTCAAGCAGATCGCCGACGAGAGCGGCGCGCACATCGGCGGCACGTTGTATTCCGACGCACTCGCCGCCAGCGGACCGGCCAGCACGTTTACCGGCCTGTTTGAATACAACCTCAACACGTTGTATGAGGCGTTGAGTCGGCCTTGATCGAGCACTGTGGGAGCAAGGCTTGCCCGCGATGAGCGGTGATGCGCTTAGCGATTCACCGAGTTGTCTGCATCGCGAGCAAGCTTTGCTCTCACAGGTTCAACAAGGATTCCCTCATACCCGATTCAAGCCCTTGGCTTGACCGTCCCGCAATCCTGCCCCAACCATACCGCGCGCGTGTCGAGGCTGCCGTTCTGCTGGATGCCGGTGGCATTGAACGTGCCGTTGACCTTGGTGGTGAATTCACGATCGCTCTGGAAGGTCGCGACGCCATTACCCTGGGCTTTCGGGCAACTGAAGCGAAACTTCCACTGATTACCGGTGCGCTCGGTGATCTGCTGCTTGCAACCCGATTGCGGGTCTTGCAGCGGAATGTCATTGGTTTGCACCTGCGCCGGGGTCAGGCACACACGAATGCCCTTACCGCCCATAGTGATGCCTTGCTTTTCCAGCATCGCCCGTTGCTCCGGGGTCATCTGGGTTTGCAACTGGCCGAGGATCAGTTGCAGGTCCGGCAGGTTCTGGTTATCGACCTTCATGTTGCTGGTGGTCAATTCCCACAAACCCGGTTGGAGCATCTGCGCCTGAGCCGCCATCGGAACCGACAAACCCATCGTCAAGGCCACACCCAGCAGACGAACATTCATTACACGAACTCCAGAGGACAAGTGGCCGTTAGACGCCGCCCACGGGCTTCGGTTCAGGGCCCGAACCTGTGAATTAATTAGCGACATTCGCCCTGGAACATGGTCTGTTAAGCATTGAAACTTCAGGAGCAAGGCTGCCCCATGGATTATTTCGGCCCGCATGTTTTCGGTTACCTGATCGCGCTGCTCCATACCCTGGGTTCCATCGCTGCTGTCCACGCCGTACTGACGGTGCGTACAGCCCAGGGCTCGATTGCCTGGGCCTTGTCGCTGACCTTCATTCCCTACCTGACGTTGATTCCTTATCTGGTGTTCGGCCGCAGCACGTTCGATGGTTACATCAAGGCGCGCCGACAAGCCAACGAAGAGATGCGCAAGGCGATCTCCGAGCTGAACTGGCGCCCCTGGGTCGAAGAGGCCCTGACCGCGCGCGCCTCCCAGGCCTACGCCTCGTTACGGGCCATGCCGAAACTGGGACGCACGCCGTGCCTGGCGAATAACCAGGTACGTTTGCTCGTCAACGGCCATGCCACGTTCGAAGCGATTTTCCAGGCCATCGAGCAGGCACGACAGGCCGTGCTGATTCAGTTTTTCATCATCCATGACGACCGCCTCGGTCAACGCCTGCACACGCTGCTCCTGAAGAAAGCCGCCGAAGGCGTCGCCGTGTATCTGCTCTATGACCGCATCGGCAGCCATTCCCTGCCCCACCGCTACGTGCAGGCCTTGCGCGACGGTGGCGTCCATGTAAAAGCCTTCGCCACCCGCAGCGGCTGGCTCAATCGGTTCCAGGTCAACTTTCGCAACCATCGCAAGATCGTGGTGGTGGACGGCGTGCAAGGGTTCGTCGGCGGGCACAACGTGGGTGACGAATACATGGGCGATAAACCGCCCCTGGCCCCGTGGCGCGACACCCATGTGCAAGTGAGCGGGCCGGTGGTGGCGAGTATGCAAGAGTCGTTCGCCGAAGACTGGTTCTGGGCGGCCCGTTCCCTGCCCCCGCTGATCCTGCCGGACAGCTACCCGGACGACGGCGTGCTGTGCCAGTTGCTGGCGAGCGGCCCGGCCGATGACTATGAAACCTGTTCATTGTTTTTCGTCGAGGCCATTCACGCCGCCAGCGAACGCGTCTGGATCACCACACCCTACTTCATCCCCGACGAAGCGGTATTCGCCGCCTTGCGCCTGGCGGTACTGCGCGGCGTGGATGTGCGCATCCTGCTGCCGTCGCGGCCCGACCACAAGATCGTCTACGCAGCATCCAGCCTGTATGCGTTTGAAGCGGTGCGGGCCGGTGTGCGGATGTTCCGTTATGGGCCGGGCTTTCTGCATCAGAAAGTGGTGTTGATCGATCGCGAAATCAGCGCCATTGGCAGTGCGAACCTGGACAACCGTTCGTTCCGCTTGAACTTCGAAGTCATGCTGCTCACCGTGGATATCCCGTTCGCCAGCGAAGTCGAACAGATGCTCGAAGAAGACTTTGCCCAAGCCCAGGAAATCGACACACAGGAAAGCCGGGAGACCCACCGCCTGCAGAAGGTCGGCATGCGGATCGCCCGGCTTATTTCGCCGATTCTCTAAGGCCTGTAGATGTCGTCGCGGGTCCACGGCAGCTCATGGCTACCGTCGGCATGGGCCTTCACCGCCAGGATCTGGTGGAGGTTGATCCAGCCCTTGGCGAACGCGTAAGCGCAGCCGGCCAAGTACAGACGCCAGATCCGCAATGCCTGCTCCGACACCTCCTTCGACGCTGACTCGAGGTTGTCCTCCAGGCGTTCACTCCAGTGATCGAGCGTGCGTGCATAGTGCATACGCAAGCTTTCCACATCGACGATCTCCAGCCCCGCTTCGCTGATGTGGGCGGAAATCATCGACAGGTGCGGCAGCTCGCCGTTGGGGAATACGTACTTCTCAATGAACTCGCCCGCGCCGCGACCGACCGGACGCCCGTCGGTGTGCTTGGCGGTGATGCCATGGTTCATCACCAGCCCACCCTCACGCACCGCGCCGAACAGCGTCTTGCAGTACTGTTCCAGATTGGCGTGGCCGACATGCTCGAACATACCCACGCTGACCACTTTGTCGAAGCGGCCGTCCTGGGGCAGATCGCGGTAATCCAGCAGTTGCAACTCGACCTGATCCTCCAGGCCTTCGGCCTTGACGCGTTCCCGGGCCAGCGTCAGTTGCGCCTTGCTCAGGGTAATGCCGAAGACCTTGGCGCCAAACTCCCGCGCGGCATAACGCGCCAGGCCACCCCATCCGCAACCGACATCCAACAGGTAGTCACCCGGTTGCAGTCGCAGCTTGCGACACAGGTGGCGGAACTTGGCTTGCTGGGCCTGTTCGAGGGTTTCGCTGCCCGTCTCGAAATAGGCACAGGAATAGGCCATGTCGCTATCGAGCCATAGCTGATAAAACGCGTTGGAAAGATCGTAGTGGTAGGAAATCGCCTTGGCGTCGGTTTCCTTGTCGTGGACCGAGCGCACCGGCTGGTTGTCGGGATCGTCATCCACCAATGCCTGGCTCAATTCATCGCAGACCCGAATGACTTCGTGGATAGAACCTTCGAGCTCCAGCTTGCCTTCGACAAACGCAGCCCCCAATGCGTCCAGGCTGGGGTGGGTGAATTGCGCGACCATTTGTGGGTCCTTGACCACAATCGTGACGCTGGGGTCGTCCCCCAGTGAAAATTCATGGCCATCCCAGAGCCGCAGCCGAAGCGGTAGATGCAGATTCTGTAAGGCCGGTGGAAGTTGCGCGAGCATGGAAAATCCCCCTTGTTTCAGACGTCTGAAATGAGGGTAGACCATGCTAGAAAAATAGCAGGCTATCGAATTTATAGCCTTTTTCTATCGCTGTCCCAAATCACTCCTGTGGTGGGTCACTGCTGCGGCGGTACGCCCTCTCCAATAGCAGACTGCACGGGTGACGCACAGTTCGCCTGAAGCTATCCAACGGTGCCCTTCGCTTGGATCTTGAGCAGTGGCTCCTGGAACCGCAGCAAGCGCCCGGCATTACCTAACACTAGCAGAGTGCTGAGATTGTGCAGCAGCGCAGCGATCATCGCCCCCGCCGCCCCCAGCCAGCCGAAGGCGGCAAAGGCAACGATGGCCAGCGTCCAGCCCAAGCCAATGATCACATTGACCTGCAACGTGCGCCGACACTGGCGACTCAGTCGCACGCAGGTGCCGAGACGCCGCAGGTCGCTGCCAATCAGCACGATGTCTGCCGACGCCAGGGCAATGTCCGCACCGCCCGCGCCCATGGCGACGCCCACCACCCCGGCCTTGAGGGCCAGAGAATCGTTGATGCCATCGCCTACCACCATGGGGCGGAACCCATGGTCGATTTCCGCCATGACCCGCTTGAGTTTGTCTTCCGGCAAGGCCTGGGCTTGCACGTCGCCGATGCCGACATCCCGGGCCAGGGTCGCGGCCACGCTCTGGCGGTCGCCGGTCAACAACAACTGACGGCCCAGGCCCAACTCCCGCAGTTCGGCCATGGCCACCTGTGCCTCCGGCTTGACGCTGTCGGCCAACAGCAGCCAGGCGAGGAATTGCCCGTCCAGGGCCAGGCCGGCAATCGGGCCGTCGTGCTCAGGGACCGCCGAGGTTTGAATGCCCAGCTGTGCAAACAACTCCGGCCGACCAAGCGCCGCTTCGCCCTGGGCGGTCATCGCGACCACCCCCAACCCCTGACGCTCGCGAATGTCCGTCAGTGCCAGGCAATTGTCCTGCTCCACCAACCCTGCCAAGGCACGACTGACTGGATGACTGCTGGCCGAACCCAGGCTGGCGGCCAACGGCAGCAGCAACGATGCGTGAGCATCCTGGGCACGGTCGATGGATTGCAGGCGCAGGACGCCATAGGTCAAGGTGCCGGTCTTGTCGACCACCAACGAAGTCAAATCCGCCAGTTCTTCCAGGAACGCCGAACTGCGAATCAGGATCCCGTGGCGCGCCGCCACGGCGATCCCGGCAATGGCAGTGGCCGGCGCCGACAACACCAACGCGCAAGGACACGCGGCCACCAGTACTGCCAGCATCGCCTGGGCATCGTTGGTCACGAACCAGGTCACTGCCGCCAACAGCAACACCAATACCAGATAACTGCCGGCGTAGCGTTCCAACAAGCGGGTGATGGGTGGCTTGGAGCGTTCGGCGTTTTGCATCAGGGCGATGACTTTGCCCAGGGTGGATTCTTCACCGGTGCGGGTCACCTCCAGGCGCAGCAGGCCATCGAGGTTGATCGCGCCACCAAAGACTTCCGTGCCGACCACCGCCTCCAGCGGCACCGACTCACCGGTGATGGGCGCGGTGTCGAGGCTGGCCTGGCCGGACAGCACTCGACCATCGGCCGGCACCCGGTCACCGGCGCGCACCTCCACGACATCGCCAGGCTGGAGCGTCGCGTTGTCGACATCGATGATCGAGCCGTCGGCCTGTACCTTGCGACCTTGGCTGCGGGTCAGTTGGCCGAGGGCATGGATCGCCTCCTGGGAACCGATGACACTGCGCTCTTCCAGCACATGGCCGAAGATCATGATGATCGGCAGCAACGCCGCCGTCAGCAGATCGCCGGTGGCCCAGGCGCCAAGCATCGCCAGGGCGATCAGTTGGTCAGTGATCCCGTGCAGGCTTGGATAGCGCAAGCTGTACCAGGCCGAGCGCATCACCGGCACCGCCACCAGCAGCGAGGCGAACCCCAATAGCAGCTGGCTGACACCACCCTGCTCCGGCGACCAGCCGCGCCAGGCCAGGCCCAGGGCGAGCAAACCGAGGGCGAGCATCGCCAGGGTCAATTGCCGAGCGGCGATGCGTTGCTCGGTCGAGGACAACATCGGTACAGCAGGCGTTTGAGCGGTCATTGGCCGGCTCCCTGGATGATCAGGCGGGAATCGTCTTTCGGGTCGACCGTGGTCACCGAACCGGCCTGACGAAGGATGGCGGGCATGCGTTCGCGATACAGGCGCAGCAGCATCTGTGGATCGCTGCCTTGGGTCTTCGCCAGGCCGAGCACCGTGGCCGTGTCGGCCGACGCCTTGGCGAGCCGTTCGCTGGCCTGGGCATGGGCGACTTGCACGGCACGATCAGCGTCCTGACGAGCGGCCTGGGTGAGTTTTTCGGCTTCGGTGCGCGCGTTCGCCACAGCTTTATCGGCCTGCTGGCTGGCGGTCAGGACCGCGTTGAACGCACTCACCGCCGGCCCGGGCAGACTCGATTGCACGTCGACCCGCACCACTTCGATGCCCAGCCCCTGCCCTGTCGCCGCCAGGTCAGCCAGGCGTCGGTTAAGTCCCTGCACCAGATCGCCCCGCAAGCGTTCGCGGCGCTCGGCGGCCTGGTTGTCACTGCCCATCAGTTCGGGACGAGCCACCAGAATCGTGTCCAGGTCCCGGGCTGCAGTCAGCGCCACGGCACTGCGGGTCGCCAGTCGGTCCAGTGCCGGCAGCACATGTTCACCTTGCAAGACGAAAGCGTAAGGGTCGGTGACTTTGTAGAACACCCGCACATCCAGTTGCACCACGCCAGCATCACCGGTCAATAAATAA
The DNA here is from genome assembly GCF_059579345.1 of Pseudomonas sp. FSO-7. NCBI lineage: Bacteria > Pseudomonadati > Pseudomonadota > Gammaproteobacteria > Pseudomonadales > Pseudomonadaceae > Pseudomonas > Pseudomonas sp. FSO-7. Next base: position 6,557,549 of record NZ_CM184193.1, read on the forward strand.
CCAGAACCGGCCAACGCATCGCTGACCGGCGTGGCGAAACTGGCCACACGATCAGCCTGCAAAGCCGCGTCCGAGCGCAGTAGATTTTCCACCCGCCGCTCAAGCACCCGATCCGCTGCCGGCAGTAGAATCACTTGTTCCACAGGACGCGGCCACGCCAACAAGAGGCCGGCATTCTGGATGCGATCCAAGGCACCAAAGTGCAGCACCACTGCACGATTCTGCGGATCGATTTGCCGCACGTTGGAGAACACCCAGGCCAAAGCCGCCAGCACCGTGACGGCGTAAAGTGCCAGAAACGCCAAGCGACTGGCCTGGATCCACGGACTGGATAACTCATTTGTTCCACGTGGAACCACACTCATGGTTGTGTTCCACCCTTGCCTTCCATAGAAGCAGGACCGTCCACCAGGACACGGAATGGCGCGGCGTCGGTACGCAAAATCAGCTTGGTACCTGGGCTGACGATGGTGCCCAAGGTGTCCAGCGAACGGAGCAGATTGTAGAGCTGGGGAGAACCGGCGTACGCCCGGCCATAAATCTCGGCGGCTTCTACCCGGGACTGCGCTTCGATATCCGCGGCTTTCACCGTGGCATCAGCTTGCACGACGCGGGCATCACGTTCCGCGGCGGAGCGAATCTGCGCCGCTTCGCGCTTGCCGATGGCAGTGCGTTCGGTGGCAATGGTTTCGCGCTCGGCCCGCATGCGATCCACCGTTGCGGTCAGCGTCACCGAGGGCAAGGTCAGACGTTCGATACCGACTTGCAACACTCGCACGCCGTAAGTGGTGAGCAACTGTTGATCAATCTGCTGACGCAGTTGGGCTTCGAAATCGGCGATGCGCACTTGGCTGGCATCGGTGTTGACCAGGTTCGCCAGATCAAAACTGGCGGCCGTGGTTTCCAGCGCCGAGCCGACAAATGTGCGGATCTGCCGTGCCGCTTCGTCCGGTTGGTTCTGCACCGCGCGCATGAAACGCTGTACGTTGTCCGGGTCACCCTGCACCTGCCAGGCCACGTAGGCCTGGACAATGATCCGCAGTCCGTCGCGGGTTCCGACATCCTGCAGGCCGCTGGAGGTGGTGCGCAATCGCAGGTCCACCGGGATCGCCGCCTCGAACGGCGCCGGCCAGCGCCACCCCAGGCCGGGTTGCAGCAGCACCCGGGCCGGATTGCCGAAACGGGTGATGACCGTGGCCTCCCCCGAGCGCACTTGCACCAGGCTCGCGGCCGCGACGGCAAATGCCACCAGCAGCACCGCCCAGCCCATCCGCCGCCAAGGAAACGGCCCGGCCTGCTGCGGGTCGCCGTGATGGTGGTGATGATGGCCATGGTGATGACCGGCATGGCCGTGATCGTGACCGGCGTGGTCGTGGTGACCGTGTGAAGGGGACTGGCTCAATGGGCAGCTCCTGGCGGGACAGGGTTACGCGGCGACGCGGGGTCGGCCGGCAGCGTGAAGGTACGCAAGTCGATGGTCGGTGCGTTGCTGCTACCGCCCAGGCGATGATCGAGAATCAGCAACTGGGCATTGCCGAGGCCCTGGCTCAGTTGGCTCAAGTAATGTTCCAGGACAAAAGCGTGCCCCGCGGTGGCGTAGGCTTTGCGGTCGGCGTTGAAGCGCAAATCGGCAGCTTGGGCGGTTGCGTTGATTTCCCGCGCAGTGGCAGTGGCCTGGTCATGGGCGATGCTGACCTGCAATTGCGCCTGGTTGGTCTGTTCCGCCGCCGCGCCACGCTCCCGAGCGATCAAGGCCTGGGCACCGATCTGGGCCGCCTGCACACCGTGGTAGGCATTGGCCGCACCGGCCGGCGGATGAATCGCCTCCACCACCGTTGCCAGGATTTCCACCCCGCTGTCGAGGGACTGCAAGTCCGCCTGAACGGCGCGACCGATTTCGTCGGCCAGGCTCACACGGTCCGCGCCCAGCAAACCATCCAACGTACGCGAAGCGAACTCATGCACCAGGATGCGGCTGGCGGTGCTGCGGATCAGCGTCGGCACATCGGCGCTGTTGTAAGTCGCCGCCAGCGCCGCGGCATCCGTCAGGCCGATGCGATAGACAAAGCGCACATCCATGTTGACGATCTGGAAGCTCTGCTGGTCGGCACGACGGCTGGCAATGACCTGGGATTTGTCGTTCACATGACTGGCGTCCCACAACCGATTGGCGATTGCCGGCGCCGGCCCCTCCGCCGGTTCGGCCTCGGCCACCGCGCGACTATCCGTAACGCTGGTCGCCAGTTCATGCACCACGCCATTCTCGACATTGAGTACCCTGCCCCACGGCCAAGGCAAGGCGGCGTGCAGGCCAGGGCCGAATACTTCCACCGGTTTACCGAAGCGCTCATAAATGCCCCGCCCCTGCAACGGCACTTCGTGCAAGCCCGTCAACAACCAGCCCACCAAGGCCACCAACGCCAACACCGGCAAAAAAGCCCGGCGCATGTAGCTGAAGGCCCAGATCTGGCGAAGGTCGATGCCGAAACGGTTATGCAGTTCATGTTGCAAAGCCAGCCAGGGTTGCGGCGGCCAGCGCAGCAGATCGGCAATGACACTGCGGCCTAGCAGCGTCGGCTCAAGGGTGTCCCGGCGGGGGCTGAACAACGACAGCACCGCGCGCAGCAACAACTCCGCCGCCACCAGCCCCGGCAACAACCCCATCAACACCGCCAGGCGCATCGGCCAGATGGACGTTTCTGCGGCGAACAACAAGCACAAGGCGCCGAGCACCAGCACGATGATCGCCACCCGCGTCAGTTGCGCCAGCGCTGGCGCTTCCGGCCATTCCACGGGGGACTGCTGGGCCAATTGCCGCTCGAACACCAATAACCCGAACGCCAACAACAACGATAGCACCGCCCCCACACTGGCCGAGACGCCAAGGGCGGCAGCCGGCAATTGCAAGTTCCAGGCTTGCTCCAGGCTTAGCAATACCAGCACGGCCCAACCGGCCAGCCACAACGCAGGCGCCCCGATTTGCTTGAGCACGCCGACTGAACGGGCACCGATGCGGTCCAGCAGTCGCTCATACCAACCCAGGTTATCAACAGGCTCGTTTTCCGCCGGCAGGTTATCCACAGCCGGCAACAGCGCCTTGCTGCGCCATTGCGTCACCCACCAGGCGGATTGCAAGCCCGCCACCAGCACCAACAGTCCCGCACCTTGGCTGACCAGCAAGGCCGGCCACAGCGATTGCGGCGAAAACACCCCGATAAAAAACGCCAGGACCAGGCCCAAGCCCGCCACGCTTCCCAAGGCGTAGGCGATCCGCTTCAAGCGGTGCCCTTGAAACGACGCTCGCTGGAAACGCGGCCATTCGGCCACTTGCGCCCCCTCGATATCTAGATCGACTTGCATACCACCCCAGCTTTCGTGGCGATCAAAATCCGGGCCCGTGGACAGATGCCACCGACGCTCTGTTATAGGCCGTTACCTTATAACGATTGCTGTGAAATTTCCGTTTTGAATTCTTCATGACAAGGCCCAGACCGACCTCTTGACTTAAGCCTTGACCGAAATCTCTGGAAACGCTCATATTACGTGCATAATTTTTTATCAGGCCAAGCGGGAGAACAGTGATGAGCAACTACGACGTGGTCATTCTGGGCGGCGGCCCCGGCGGGTATAACGCGGCGATTCGGGCCGGACAGTTGGGTTTGAAGGCTGCTTGTGTCGAGGGCCGAGCCACCCTGGGCGGCACTTGCCTGAACGTCGGTTGCATGCCCTCCAAGGCGCTGCTGCACGCCTCGGAACTGTACGAAGCGGCCACGGGAGCGGAGTTCGCCAACCTGGGCATTGAAGTCAGCCCCACCCTCAATCTTGCGCAAATGATGAAGCAGAAAGACGAAAGCGTGACGGGCCTGACCAAGGGCATCGAGTTTCTGTTTCGCAAGAACAAGGTCGACTGGATCAAAGGCTGGGGCCACATCGACGGGCCGGGCAAGGTGACCGTCACCGCGGACGATGGTAACAAGACCGAACTGAACGCCAAGGACATCGTCATCGCCACCGGCTCGGAACCCATGCCGCTGCCAGGCGTGGCCATCGATAACCAGCGCATCCTCGACTCCACCGGCGCCTTGTCCCTGGGTGAGGTGCCCCGGCATCTGGTGGTGATCGGCGCAGGCGTCATCGGCCTCGAACTGGGTTCGGTCTGGCGGCGCCTGGGCGCCCAGGTGACTGTGGTGGAATACCTCGATCGCATCTGCCCGGGCGTGGACGGCGAAGCCGGCAAGACCCTGCAACGGGCCTTGGCTAAACAAGGCATCCAGTTCAAGTTGAGTTCGAAGGTCACCGGCGCCATTCCCTCGGCCAGTGGCGTGCAATTGCAGATCGAACCGGCCGCAGGCGGCGAAGCACAGACCCTGGACGCCGATTACGTGCTGGTCGCCATCGGCCGTCGGCCCTACACGCAAGGGCTGGGGCTGGAGAACGTCGGGTTGAGCACCGATAAACGCGGCATGCTCGCCAACCAGCGTCACCGCACTGAAGCACCCGGCGTCTGGGTGATTGGCGACGTGACGGCCGGCCCCATGCTGGCCCACAAGGCCGAAGACGAAGCCATGGCCTGCATCGAACAGATCGCCGGCAAAGCCGCCGAGGTCAACTACGCGCTGATCCCCAGCGTCATCTACACCCGTCCGGAACTGGCCAGCGTCGGCAAGACCGAGGAGCAGCTCAAGGCCGAAGGCCGCGCCTACAAGGTCGGCAAGTTTCCGTTCACGGCCAATAGCCGGGCCAAGATCAACCACGAGACCGAAGGGTTCGCCAAGGTCCTGGCCGATGAACACACCGATGAAATCCTTGGCGTGCACCTGGTGGGCCCAAGCGTCAGTGAAATGATCGGTGAATACTGCGTGGCCATGGAGTTCAGCGCCTCGGCCGAGGACATCGCCCTGACCTGCCACCCGCACCCTACCCGCTCGGAAGCGTTGCGCCAGGCGGCCATGAATGTGGAGGGGATGGCGACGCAGATGTAGGAACACGCCCCACTGGCGATAACACCCGCCCCTGTGGGAGCGAGCTCGCGATGGCGGCATTACAGGCGCTACAAGGGCGTATGTGATGTCCTCATCGCGAGCAAGCTCGCTCCCAAGAGGGTTCTTTATCTCAGGAGGCCGACATCCGCGCCTTGCGCCGGCGCCGACTGATCAGCCCCAACCCCAACGCTACCACCAACACGACCCCACCCACTTCCAGCCAAACCTTGTAAGGTCGCAGCGCCGAGCGGATCGGGTCCAGGGCCTGGGTCACGTAGCGTTTGTTCGCCGTGCTGAAATCCGGTTGCTGGCATTGATGACCAAAATCCCCGGCCCAATCCACGTACGGGCCTTCCTTCACATAGCGCTGATACAACGCGCTTTGCTCCTCAAGGCTGGAGTTGTACCCCACCGCTTTGCACAGCACCGCCGCGAACGCCTGGCTGGTATGGGGCAGATAATCCGCCGCCTGGCTCGCCAGCGCCGCGGCGACAAACCGATAGTGATAACGCATGTCCGGCTGCGCGGCGCTGGCCTGCTGGCGTTGCACTTCACCTTCGGCCACCAGCGGCCCGACGCTCAGCTCGACCGGTTCCAGGCTGTAATTGCCGCCCAGGCTGGCGTAATCCGGTGCCATCTCATAGCCGAGCAGCTCCATGCCCCAGTTGCGCGCCATCCCGGACGCATGGAAATACGCCTCGGCCCGCCGGGTTGGCCACCATTTGGACTCCGCGTCCTGGCGCAATTGCCCATAGGCACGGGCCTTGTTCTGCAGGTCGGCGTTATCGAAATAAGCCGGCGCCTCCTCAAAGCGCCCTTCCCTCAACAAACGACGGCCCAGCAGATTGCGCAGGCTCGCGGCCACCGGTAGCGGCACATAGTTGTCCCGATCCTCCTGGCTCAACGCCGGTGGGGCCGGGACTTGGGCATCGACGTACTGTTTGAGCTCATCCACCGTGAGCACGCGCTCAGCCACTGCGGCAGCGTCGTACCAATAGTTGCTCTGGCCGCGATAGAGCTGATCGAAAGCTTGCAGATAATCACCGCGCTGCAAGGCCAGGATCGCGCTTTCACCTTCGACCCGGCATTTGGGTTGCACCGATTCGTAATTCCAATCCGGTGTGCGCCGGCTGCCCCAGGATTCATCGTTCGGAAATGCCTGGGCCGCCTTGGCATAAGCCGCCGCCGCGGCCACCTTGTCGCCGTCGCGCAAGGCCAGCTTGGCGCGCACCCACCAGGCCAGGCCTGTGTCGGGAGCCTTCTGCACAAACGCCTGGGCGCTGGCGTAGTCGCCATGCTGGTAACTCACCGCCGCCAGACGGTCGGCATCGTCCAGGTTGTCCCGGGCGTTGGCCTGCAGCAGTTTGACCAGCCTTTTCTCGCCCGAGGGCTCTTCACCGTCCCACCAGCCGATGCGGCTGAGCAGGTAGGCGGTGACCAGTCGCTGCACCGACTTGGTCTTGAGCAGTTCACTCAAGCGTTCATCCGACTGGACACTCAAATCACCGGCCAATTGCAGCAACGAGCTGTAGCCGACCGGGGATCCTTGCAGGTTCTGGATCGCGTACAGGCCGATGGCGCTGTCCCAGTCGTCGGCGGTGTAGGCCACCCGGGCTTCTTCGCCCAGGCTGGCGATGCCCAGTTCCAGTGGATCGCTGAAGCCGGCAATGCTCATTTCCCGGGCCTGGCGAAACGCTGCTCGCGCCTGATCCCGCAAGGCCACAGGGTCGCCGCTGCCCGCCTCGGTACTCACGGCGAACAAGGCCCGTCCAAGGGAGTACGCGGCCCAGGTGCTGCGCAACCGACGCTGGTCAGCCGGTAACGCCAACAGTTGCTGGAAGGCTTCCACGGCACGCTGATGCTCGCCGACGTTAAAAGCCGCCGCGCCGAGCGCATACAGGCGCAGCTCACCCGGCAGATTAGCCGCTTCAGCCGCCACCTGGTCGATATCGGTCAGCGCCCGCAAGCGCTCCACCACCGCTTGTTGCGGCGGGGTCAAGCCAATCCGCTCGGCCTGGTTGCGTTGCTCAACGTAGGAAGGCAGGTCGTCATAGCTGTAGTCCGGGTTGCGCGTCGCCTCGGTGGCCGGCTTGAGCCCGGCAAGCGCCTGGCCGAGGCGGCTGACCTCGAAGCGAAAGCTGCCTTCGGGTAATTCCGCCAGCGTCTGGGCGCGGTTATCCAGCAGGCGCATCGGGAAATCCGGCCCGCAGGCCAGCGCCGGAGCCAGCGGCAGGCACAGGCTCAGGCACAGCAGGTGACGAGGCCACTTACGGGTAAACATTGAAACCTCCTTGGTCGATTTTCGTACAGCGCGCCCAGCCGATTGCCCGTTGGGCGCCGGCAGCCAAGCGACCTTCCTGAATGCGGGTGAAGGTAAGCAGTCCGGGGGCTTGTTGCAACGTATAACCGGCCAAGGCATCGACGCCGTCACACGCGCCAACAGCCAGCGTCAGGCGCTGGGGCCAAGGGCTGTCGAGATTGCCCTGGTTGACCAGGCGGATATCGTACAAACCGCTCTGCTCCTTCCACTGCAACGCCAGGCGACTGTCCAGGGGATCGCCCCGGGCGACGGCACCGAGTGTGGTCAGGCTCCAGGCTCGTCGGTCGCCGGCCAGGGGCAGGCGAAACCAGATCAGCCCGGCGAGATGGTGCGGCGGATCAGCCCGCAAATCCGCCGCCAGCCCGGCCACTTGCCGCGGGTCGGCCAGCAGCTCCCGACGCTCGCCACCGCGATCGATCGGCACTTCGCTTTCCACCACCGGCACGCCGCTCTCCTGGGTCAGCAGCGCCACGCCGTAGGCCGGCAGGGCCAGATAGAACGGCCGCGTGGTGACATCGCTCCAGCGTTGCGCCCAGTGCCGGGCCTGTTTCGGATCGAACAGCCCTTGCCGTGGATCACTCACCGCGTGGACCTGCAGCACGCTGCTGTCCACCGCTTCCAACACCCCCGGCAAGGCGGGGCTGTCGAGCCAGGCCGGTAGCGCCGTGATGCTGAGCCGCAGGTTGGCCGGCAAGATGTGCCGCAGTTGGCCGAGGAAGTTTCCATAGGCCGGCAGCCGTGCATTGCCGGCATCGTGGTCGATCTCCACCCCTATCGGGGTCAGACCTTGGGCTTGCCAATCACCCAACACTTGCTGGATTTGCGCGATGACCTCGTCCTGGTCCAGGGCCTTGAGTTGGCCGTCCAGGCGAATCACGGCGATCAGCGGACGGCCGTCCGCCTTGAGCAGGGCCGGATCGATCCGTGCACGGCGCCAGCCCGCCCCGGGAAAAGCCTGCAATGCCAGTACCCGCAGCGTGGAAAAGTCACCCTGGCTTTGGCGCAGCGCCAGTGCGTGGGCCGGCGTCCATTGGCGTTGCCAGATATAGAGTTGTTGATCGAGGGCCGGGGCCGGGGATTGTTCGCAGCCTCCCAAAAGCAACGTGGCGAGGGCCAGGGTTAGTCGGAAAAGAAAAATCATGAAGCCTTACCACCCCGAAAAAGTGCGCAGATTAACGCCGTGCACATAATTGTGGGAGCGAGCTTGCTCGCGATAGCGGTGTGTCAGCCAACCTACATGCTGCTGATCCAACGCTATCGCGAGCAAGCTCGCTCCCACAGGGTTGGTTGCTTCAACAGCGCCATCAAGGCTTACGCGCAATAATCACCTGACTCTTGGCCACCACCGCATCCAGCGCCTGCTTGATCTGCGGGCCACGCGGCGAGTTCAGCACCGCTTGCCAGGTGTCGGCCCAATGATTGAGCAACGGGTGGTCGGCGTTGCTGAAATCGACCTTGGCCTCCCAGAACAACAGCATCCACAGTGACCAATAGAACCCGTATTGACTGTGGCTCAACACCTCCAGCCCGGCCTCGCTGACCATCGCCTTGAACTGTTCTTCGCTGATGATGCGAATGTGGTTGGGCTTGCGGAAGTACTCCGGCGCGGCGATGTCCTTTTGCAGGTCTTCGGAGCTGGGGTGCGGCACGCTCAGCAGGTACAGCGCGCCGGGCTGGCCGACCCGTACCAGTTCGGCGAGGAACTGCGCCGGGTCGTCGACGTGCTCGATCACTTCGGTGGACACCACTCGGGTGGCCGTGGCATCGGCAATCGGCAGCGGGTTGCAGTCGGTCACATGGCACTCGACGCCGCGCGCAGGGGTGTCGCTCAAGCGCTGGCGAGTGGCTTCGACCTTGGTCGCGTCGATGTCGGCGATGATGATCTTCGCCCCGCGCATCCCACAAAAATGCACGTTACCGCCATCGCCGCAGCCCACGTCCAGCAGCGTGTCTTCAGGCGTCACCGGGAAACCCGTGAACAGTTCGCCGGTTTGCTGGTTGAACCAGCCGCTGAGCATCGCATCGTGCAACCCGAGCATATACGGGTCGACTTTCTCGGCGACCGGCTCGGCAGGCGCGGGCGTGCCCGTGGTGAGTTTCTTCAAAAGGCTCAGCATGACGGGGCTCCAGAGACAGGTAGGACAGTTCGGGCGGCGGACAGGCGTTCAACCAACTGGGCGCCACGATTGCGCATGGGCATTTCGACCCAGCGGTAGTTGAGCTCGCTCAACAGTGCGATCAGCAACAACGCACAGGCCAAAGCCGGCCAGGGATGGCTTGCCGGGTCCGGCGACCCCAACGGGGCGAAACGAAACCACAACTCGCGCAACAGGAAAAACACCGGAATGTGGATCAGGTAGATCCCATAGGAACGGCTGCCCACCCAGGTCAGCGCCGTTTTCAATCGGCCGCGGGGCAACAGGTAATCCCGATCATAAGAGGCCACCCAGACCAGCACGGCACTGAGCATGGCAATGACCCCAAGACGGTAGAACGACAAATTGAAGTGCTCGGTCGCGATCCAGGCCATCACGCTGCCAAGGCCCAGCACCAGCAGCACACCCAGGGGCGGGCGGCGCAGCCACGTGGGCTCGAAGCGCCAGTAGCTGGACCGCAGGCTCCAGATGGACAACAACACACCCAGCGCCAAGGCATCGGTACGAATCACCGACAGCCACAGCGCCCGCCAGGTGAAAAACTGCACCAGCACCACCGCCAGCAGCACCCACACCAGGTAGCGACGCGAAACGAACACCAGCAACGGCAGGATCAGATAGAACTGCTCTTCCAGCGACAGCGTCCAGTACACGAAGCTCGCGCCGTATTCATACTGCATGAACGCATCGGCAAAACGCAGGTTGGCGAATTGCAGGAAACCGGCCAGGGTCGCCTGCAGGTTGGCCTGCACGCTGCCGAACGCGCCGGAACGGTTGAGGAAGAACACCGCGAACAACACCAGCAACAGCCAGAGCCAGGCCGACGGCAACAGGCGAAACGCCCGGCGAATCCAGAATTCCCGGGTGACCGCCCAGAATTCCCGGGGGCTGTCGCAGCGACGCAATTGCGGGATCAGGCTGCGCCCGATGACGAACCCGGATATCGCGAAGAACAGATCCACGCCCCACCACAGCTGGAAACTCTCGGCCAGGGCCGCCAGACGCGGCCATCCGCCAGGAAACGGCATGCCTTGCAGGTGATGGAACAGCACGCCGATCACCGCAACGGCACGCAGCAACTCGATGTCCATGATCCGCTTGCTGCTCATGAAGTACTCCCGGAAGAAGGATCGGGTTTGCGGGCAATGATGACCTGGCTCTTGGGCATGAACCGGTCCAGCACCTGCTTGATCGCCAAGCCGTCGGGTTGCGTCAGCACGTCCTGCCAGAGACTCGCCCAACGCTCCATCAACGCTGGATACGGCGCCTGGATACGGTCGCGCACGGCACCCTCGAGTTCCCGGCCAGCCGCCCGTTCGCTGGCCCAGAAGAAAATCATGCCCATGACCCAGAAAAATCCGCTGGCCTGGCGATGCTCGATCACCAGGCCGGCGTCCTCCACCAGCGCGGCGAATCGTTCGGCACTGAAAATCTGCACGTGGTTGGGCGCTTGAAAGTAGCCCGGCGGTGCGATGCCTTGCTGCAAATGCTCCCCCACCGAGGCCGGCACGCTGAGCAGATACTGCGCCCCGGGCCGGCCCATGCGCACCAGTTCGGCCATGAACGGCGCGGGCTCATGGATATGTTCGAGCACTTCCATGCAGACGATCTTGTTCGCGCAGCCATCGGCCAGGGGCAGCGGCAGGCTGTTGCTGACCAGGCCCAGGAACGGCGCGGCGGCCTGGGCTTCGACTTGGCGGGCCAGGTCGCGCACCTTGTCCTGTTCGCTGTCGGTAAAGATCACGGACGCGCCCTGGCGCATCGCAAACAGCGTCGCCACACCTTCGCCGCAGCCGACATCCAGCAAGGTATCGTCGGCCGTGATGGCAAAGCCCTTGAGCAATTCGCCGGTTTCACTGCGAAACCAGCCGTCGAGCATCGCGTCGTAGAGGCCGGCATCCCGGGGCGAAACGGCAACCGCTGGCGGTGGCGACGGCTCCACCACTGGCCTACGCCCGGCCAGCCATCGCCGGATCATGGTTGCGCCGCGTTCCGGCGCCGCTCGGACAGTTGTTCAAAAAACGTCCGCAAACGCTGCTCGGCATTGGCCTGGCTGCAGAACTTCTCCAGGCTGCGCACGGCGTGGGCCGACATGCGGCGATAACGCTCGGGATCGGTTTTGGCCACGTCATAACTGGCGCGATAGGCCGAGCACAGTGAGTCCCAATCGGTGACATAACGCAGGGTCCGATACGCCGCCCGCGGATCGTGGGGCCAGGCGGTCAATTCCTCGGTCGAATCCACTATGAAGGCGTTTTCGTAGTCGATGTAGTCGGCCATCGCCGTGTTCAGGGGCGCAATCGCAGGACGGCCGCAGGACATGAACTCCATCAGCGGCAGGCACTGCCCTTCGCCATAGGAACTGTTGACCACGTACCGGGTGGCTTCCACCAGCCGTTCGTAGTCCGCGTCTGCCAGGTAACCGTGAATCAGTACGACGCGGCAGCGGTACGACTGGTTCTTGTAGACGTGATGGAGCATGTCGGTGAGGGCGGCGGTGACATCGTGATGCGTCAGCTTGAGTACCAGGGTCGCGTCGGGAACATCGCGGAACGTCGCGCAAAAGGCGCTGATCATGTCCTTCCAGTTCTTGCGCCCGTCGTAAGGATTGAAGACGGAGGTATAGATCACACCGTCCAGCAGCAACTCGCAATCCTCGGCCGGGCCGTCCAGCACCAGCGGCGTGCCGGCCTGATGCGCCGGTGGGCCATAAGGCCGCAGGTCCGTGGTGCGGCTGTCGATCAGCAGGCCCCGCAATTGCAGACGCATGTGCTCCACCGTCGGCCGCTGGGCCAGCATCGCGCCGCGAGCGGCAAAACGGTCCCATACCGGCGCCGCGATGGCGGCGATGGGGAAGTCCGCGCCCATCACCTCGCGAACGGTGTTGACGGTGAAGCTGGAATGGGTGATCGCCATGCCGGTTGCGCCCAGGACCACCCGCCAATCGTGCCGGGGTTCGCCCTGCCAGCTTTCGGTGGGGATGGTGCTGAACTCCCAGGCGAACACTGGAATTGTCGGGCAGGCGTAGTGGGCGGCGGTGCGATGAGGGGGGGAAAACGACAGGAATACGCAATCCTCGCCACGCCCCAGGCACTCGGCGTACAGCTGATCGACCTCTTCGTCAGGCCGAGTCACTTCGACGACCCGCCCCAACCGCCCCAGCACCGGGCGAAACTCCTTGAGCACGAAGTAATAGCTGTACTCGGGCTTGCCGAGGTTTTCCAGAATGTTGCTCTGGTTGGTTTCCGAATAAATGATGATCAACATGAGGCGGCACCTGCCTGGACCGCCAGCGGCAGCCCTTCGTCACAGCCTGGCCCAGCCAGGAAATCCGCCAGGCGCCGCTGCACCGGGGCGAATGCGCAATAGCCGCGCATCCGCTCGTTCGCGGCAACGGCCATGGCCTGGTAGGCCTGCGGCTGGTGCTTGGCCATGGCGTAGCTCTGCTGGTAGGCGAGTTTCAATGAACCCCAATCGGGCCGATGGCGCAGGGTGCGATACAAAATGCGTGAGTCTTCCGGCCAGATGGTCGGTTCGCGGCTGGACTTGACGATAAAAGCCACCTCGGCGTCGATGTAATCGCGCATCGCCGTGTGGTCCGGCGCGATGACCGGGCGTGCACAGGACATGAACTCCATCAACGGCAGGCACAGACCTTCGCAGCGGGACGCGTTCACGTAGAAACTCGCCGCGCCGTACAGCCGGGCGAATTGTTCGTCCTCCAGGTAACCGTGCATCACCACCACCCGGCAACTGAACGGCGACAGCTGGGACAGCAGCGTCAGCAACTCGACGTAGTAGGTCGACAGATCGTTCTGGGTCATTTTCAGCACCAGCGTGGCGTCCTCGACGTCGCGCAAGGCCCAACAGAAGGCGGTGATCAACTGATGCCAGTTCTTGCGACCGTCATCGGGGTTGAACACACTGACGTACACCACACCGCTGACGTCGATCTCCACCACCTGGCTGGTGTCCGGCAGAACGGCCTGGGGATGTTTCGGTGGCGCCGGCTCAGGGACAGGTTCTGGAACAGGCTCCACGGCTGCCGGCGCCGGTGCCTGCCCCCTCAGGATCCTGCTGATGGCAACGCGTACCGGTACGGGTACCAGGTCGCGGACCGCCTCGCGATACCAGCACAGCAGGTTGTGCTTGCACAGCCACACGGGGCCCTGCTCGGTCTTGCCGGTGAAGGCGCGGATCACTTCACGCAGGTAATGGCGGGAAATGAATGCACGCCGCCGCCAAGTCAGGAGGGGCGGCTCGATGATCGGTTCTGGTTCCGGTTCTGGTTCCGGCACTGCTTCGATGATCGGCGCGATCAAACCATCGGCCGACAGCCCGAGGGGTCGGCTGTCGATGATGCAGCCCTTGATCTGCAAGGTCGTTCCCGGGTTGACCGGCAGGCTCGGATATTGCTCCCGAACCGCCGCGAAACGCTCCCACAGCGGTGTGGGCAGTACCAATACCGGGAAGTCCTCGCCCAAGGTCCGACGGATCGCCTCGGCCGTGTGGCTGGACAAGGTAATCACCCGGCCATGACGGGCCAGCGTGCGGCTCCAGTCATGCCGCAGGTCGTCGTCCCAGTGCTCGGCCGGGATCGAATCGAACTCCCAGGCCACCACGCAGACCATCGGGCAAAGCAGGTCCAACGGCGTCTTGTGCGGGGGTGAAAACGAAAGGAACAAGCAGTCCTGCCCGGCCTGCCGCAATGTCTGGTACAGCGGATCGACCTCGGCGACCGACGACACCACATGCACCGGCCCCAGGCTTTCCAGCACGGGACGATAGGCCTTGAGCACGAAGTAATAGCTGTACTCAGGGCGGCCAAGGCTCTGGCTGATGGAGTGATCGTTTACGTCCGAGTAAAGAATGAAATTCATGGCATCCCATCATGGCGCCGCCATCCTGGCAGCCCAACTTCATGACGGTCGAATCACGCATCGAGTCGGCCCGGGGGCCGCACGCGTCGTTCATCTTGCTACCCGTCTCGTTCTTGTTTTTTTAAGGTCCGCCCCTGGAGTCTATCTTGAAGATCGAAACCAGGGACAGCGTGACGAGGGGCATTCTAAACACATCCGCCAAGGGTTCGTGAACCGCTCGACGTGAATAAACCCGCTATAAATATGAGAACTGACCAGTCACGGTTCGCGCTGTTGAAATTGCTGCGAAATTGGCACAGATTGGCAGCCAAACAACTACAACAAACGCTTCTCTAGGCTGAGAGTTGAGGTGATTTTTCCGCGATCTTACGGAAATTTCCCACTCAGTTCGCAATAGACGAAGCAACCGTCAAGGGGGCTGGTGCTTGAAAAAACGTCTGTTCGTTACGGGCCTCAGCGGTTTCGTTGGACGTCACCTCAAATCTCGACTGAACGGTCATGATTCGGCGTGGCAGGTGATGCCTGTCGCCGCGCGCTATGACCTGACGGACGCCAAGACCCTGGAGGGCCTCTGGCCCGAGCTTCCCGACGCCGTGATCCATCTGGCGGGCCAGACCTTTGTCCCTGAAGCCTTCCGCGATCCGGCGCGCACCCTGCACATCAACCTGATGGGCACCTTGAACCTGCTCCAGGCCCTCAAGGCCCGGGGTTTCACCGGGACGTTCCTGTATGTCAGCTCCGGTGATGTCTATGGCCAGGTCGGCGAAGACCACCTACCGATTACCGAACTGCAACCGCCCGCCCCGCGCAACCCGTATGCCGTGAGCAAGTTGTCGGCCGAACTGCTGAGCCTGCAATGGGGCATGAGCGAAGGCTGGCCGGTGCTGGTGGCCCGCCCGTTCAATCACATCGGTCCCGGCCAGAAGGACAGCTTCGTCATCGCCAGTGCCGCCCGGCAAATCAGCCGGATCAAGCTGGGCCTGCAACCGGCCCGGCTGCAGGTGGGCGATATCGACGTGACCCGCGACTTCCTCGATGTCGGCGATGTGCTTTCGGCCTACCTGGCCCTGCTGGACAAAGGCGCCCCGGGGCAGGTCTACAACATCTGCTCGGGGCGCGAGCAGAGCATTCGCAGCCTGATCGAACAACTGGGCGACATCGCCCAGGTCGATGTGCAACTGATCCAGGACCCTGCGCGACTTCGCCGCGCAGAACAGCGTCGCGTCTGTGGTAGCCCAGCCAAGCTACGACAGGCCACCGGATGGACGCCCGAAACAACAACACAACAATCCTTGCGGGCGATCCTGTCCGACTGGGAGATACGGGTACAACAAGAATGAAAAGTGCACTGATCACAGGGATCACCGGCCAGGACGGCGCGTATCTGGCCAAGTTGCTGCTCGACAAGGGTTACAAGGTCCACGGCCTGGTGGCGCGACGAAGCAGCGACTCGCGCTGGCGGCTGCGAGAGATGGGCATCGAACAGGACATCGTTTACCTGGACGGTGACATGGCCGATGCCTGCTCGGTGCAACGGGCGGTGATCAAGTCGGCGCCGGACGAGGTATATAACCTGGCCGCGCAAAGTTTCGTCGCGGCCTCCTGGGACCAACCGGTGACCACCGGCATCGTCGACGGGCTGGGGGTTACCCACCTGCTCGAAGCCATTCGCCAGTTCAGTGTGCAGACCCGCTTCTACCAAGCCTCCACCAGCGAAATGTTCGGCCTGATCCAGGCCGAGCAACAGGACGAGCACACCCCGTTTTATCCGCGCAGCCCCTATGGCGTGGCGAAACTGTACGGCCACTGGATCACCGTCAACTACCGGGAAAGCTTCGGCCTGCATGCCAGCAGCGGCATCCTGTTCAACCACGAATCACCGTTGCGTGGCATCGAGTTCGTGACTCGCAAGGTCACCGATGCCGCTGCGCGCATCAAGCAGGGCAAGCAGCAGGAATTGCGCCTGGGCAATATCGACGCCAAGCGCGACTGGGGCTTTGCCGGCGATTACGTCGAGGCCATGTGGCTGATGCTGCAACAGGACAACCCCGACGATTACGTGGTGGCCACCGGCGTCACCACCACCGTGCGCGAGATGTGCAGGATTGCCTTCGAGCACGTGGGCCTGGATTACCGTGACTTCGTCAAGATCGACCCGGCGTTTTTCCGCCCGGCCGAAGTCGAGGTGTTGCTTGGCAACCCGGCCAAGGCACAACGCGTCCTGGGCTGGAAACCCCGGACCGACCTCGACACCCTGATCCGCATGATGATGGATGCGGACATGAAACGCGTCGCCAAGGAGTAGGCCATGCTCATTCCCGTGATTCTTTCCGGCGGTGCCGGGACGAGGTTGTGGCCGGTGTCCCGCGAGGGCCATCCCAAGCCGTTCATGCTATTGCCCGACGGCCAGTCGCTGCTGAGCAAGACCTACCGGCGTGCCGCGGGGTTGTTCGACGGCCGGGGCGACATTGTCACCGTCACCAATCGCGAGTACTACTTCCAAAGCCGCGACCACTATCAAAGCGCCCACCTGGAGCGTTATCGCGGCCACTTCGTACTCGAACCCACGGGCCGCAACACCGCACCTGCCATCGCCACGGCCACTCTCGCGGTGCAGGCTCTGCACGGCGACGAGGCGATCCTGGTGGTCATGCCTGCCGATCACTTGATCAAGGACGAGGCGGCCTTCAAGACATCCGTCGAACATGCCGTGGAACTGGCCAAGAATGGCCATCTGGTGACCTTCGGCGTGCTGCCCTCGACGCCGGAAACCGGCTTTGGCTATATCGAACGGGGCCAGCCCCTGGATACCAAGGGCGCGGCAAAGGTCGTACGTTTCGTCGAAAAACCCGATTTGCCGACCGCTACGCACTATCTGGAAAGCGGTCGCTTCCTGTGGAATTCGGGGATGTTCTGCTTCTCGGTCAAAACCCTGCTGGCGGAGCTGCATATCCACGCTCCCGAGCTGTTGGAACAGGCGCGCGCCTGTGTCACGGCCAGCACGGCGGTGGAAACCTCCGGTTGTGTGCAGCAGGAGTTGTCCGCGGCGCATTTCGCTGAAATGCCAGACATCTCCATCGACTATGCCTTGATGGAACGCTCCGCCAACGTCGTGGTGATCCCGGCCGCCTTCGATTGGAGCGATATCGGTTCCTGGAGCGCCATCGCCGACCTGGTGCCCGCCGACGGGCAAAACAACCGCGCCACCGGCGAAGCCCTGTTTATCGACAGCCAGAACAACTACGTCCAGAGCGAAGGCCGCCTGGTGGCCGCCCTGGGCGTGGAAAGCCTGATCATCATCGACACCGCCGACGCCGTGCTGGTGGCCCATGCCGACCGCGCCCAGGATGTTCGCCGCGTCGCCCGGCAACTCAAGGACAAGGACCACGAAGCCTATCGCCTGCACCGCACGGTCAGCCGTCCATGGGGCAGTTATACCGTCCTCGAAGAAGGGCCACGCTTCAAGATCAAGCGCATCGTGGTCAAGCCTGGCGCGTCGCTGTCGCTGCAAATGCACCATCACCGCAACGAACACTGGGTAGTGGTCGAAGGCATGGCCAAGGTCACCAACAACGGCTCGGGCTCGCACCTGGTCGCCAAGAACGAATCGACCTTCATACCCGCCGGCCACAAGCATCGCCTGGAAAACCCCGGTGTCATCGACCTGGTCATCATCGAGGTCCAGAGCGGCGAATACCTCGGGGAAGACGACATCGTCCGCTTCGAAGACCATTACGGCAGGGCCGTCTGATGTTGCTGAGCTTGCAACGCACACTGTGGAGCTACCGCGGCTTCGTCCTTGGCAGCGTCAAGCGCGAGTTCCAGGCACGCTATCGCAATTCGTTGTTCGGCGCGTTGTGGACGGTGCTCAACCCGTTGTCGATGATCCTCGTCTACACGGTGATTTTTTCCCACATCATGCGTGCCCGCCTGCCCGGGGTCGAAGATGGCATGGCCTACAGCGTCTACCTCTGCGCCGGGCTGCTGACCTGGGGGTTGTTCGCGGAAATCACCACCCGCAGCCAGGGCATGTTCCTGGAAAACGCCAACCTGCTGAAAAAGATCAGCTTCCCCCGGATCTGCCTGCCGGTGATCGTGCTGTTCAACGCCGGGATCAACTTCGCGATCATCCTCGGGTTGTTCCTCGGCTTCCTGCTGATCACCGGGCGCTGGCCAGGCATGACCTTGCTGGCCCTGGTGCCGCTGCTGGCCCTGCAAGTGATGTTCGCCGCCGGGCTGGGCATGCTGCTGGGAATCCTCAATGTGTTTTTCCGCGATGTCGGGCAGTTGTTTGGCATTTGCCTGCAATTCTGGTTCTGGCTCACGCCGATCGTTTACCCGATGAGCATCCTGCCGCCATCGATCCAGCACCTGCTCGCCTTCAACCCCATGACCGCCTTGATGCAGAGCTACCAGAACCTGTTTCTCTACAACCAGTGGCCGGTCTGGAGCTCGCTGGTGCCATTGCTGGTGGTCGCCCTGTTGTTGTGCGCCTTGGGCCTGCGCATGTTTCGCCGGCGCGGCGGTGAAATGGTGGATGAACTCTGATGGGGCATTTGCGCGTCACCGGCCTGGGCAAGGCCTACAAGCAGTACCCGAACCGCTGGAGCCGGCTGTTCGAGTGGTTGATCCCCTTTTCCCGCCAGCGCCATCAACTGCACTGGATCCTGCAAGGTGTGGATTTCGAGATCCAGCCCGGGGAAGCCGTCGGCATCGTCGGGGTCAACGGTGCCGGCAAAAGCACCTTGCTCAAGATGATCACCGGCACCACCCAACCCACCTGCGGTCACATCCAGTTGCAAGGCCGCGTCGCCGCGTTACTGGAATTGGGCATGGGCTTTCATCCCGACTTCACCGGCCGCCAGAACGCATTCATGGCCGGCCAGTTGCTGGGCATGCAAGTGGAGGAAATCGAAGCCTTGATGCCCGAGATCGAGGGATTCGCCGAAATCGGCGAGGCCATCGACCAGCCGGTACGCACCTACTCCAGCGGCATGCAGATGCGCCTGGCGTTCAGCGTCGCCACCGCCCGGCGCCCGGACATCCTGATCGTCGACGAAGCGCTGTCGGTGGGCGATGCCTACTTCCAACACAAGAGCTTCGAACGCATCCGCAGCTTCCGCAAGGCCGGCACCACGCTGCTGATCGTGTCCCACGATCGCTCGGCGATCCAGTCGATCTGCGACACCGCCATCCTGCTTGAACACGGGCGCATGGCCATGCGCGGCAAGCCGGAAGAGGTGATGGATTACTACAACGCGATGCTGGCCCAGCGCGAGGGCCAGGTGGTTCGCCAGGAGATGCTCGCCAACGGCCAGGTCCGCACCATTTCCGGCACCGGCGAGGCCGGCATCGTCGATGTGCAACTGCTCAACAGCCAGGGGCAGTCGGTGGAAGTGGCCGAGATCGGCCAGCCGATGGTGTTGCAAGTACGGGTTGAAATCCGCCAGGACATCGAGCGGCTGGTGCTGGGCTTTTTGATCAAGGACCGGCTTGGCCAGCCCATGTACGGCATCAACACCCATCGCCAGGACAAAGCCGTGACCGACCTCAAGGCCGGCGAACAGATCACCTTCCGTTTCAGCTTCGACATGCGCCTGGGCAAGGGCAATTACTCCGTCGCGCTCAGCCTGTCGCGGCTGGACTCGCACCTGGACCGTAATTTCGAATGGCGCGACTACGGGTTGGTGTTTCACGTCATCAATAATCGCCAGGAGGATTTCGTCGGCTGTTCCTGGCTCCAGGCCCGGACCAGTATCCAGCGTTCGAGCCAGACTGCCGTCGAGGCGTTGCCGCAAAAGGAGTTGCCATGAGCCGTCTGTTGGTGGAATGCACCTATGTCTATGAAAATCCAAAGGCAAACTCCGGGATCCAGAGGGTCGTGCGCAATGTCATCCGCGAGCTGCCCGCCAAAGACCTGGAGCGCGAATGCATTCCCGTCGTGATGCTGCAAGGCAAGCTCTACGAGGTTAAAAGCCTGGCACCACCGCCCAAAAAAGCATGGGACCTGGCCAGCCTGCGCGCACGGCTGGAGCAAGCAGCCAATCTGTTCTGGCTCAGGCACCGGACGCTGGAATCGCGCTTCCCCTTCAGCCAGTCGGTCTGGGCTCGCCGCCTGCTATATGTCGGCTGTCGGCTGTTTGTCTTTGGCTGCCTGAGCCTCCCGATTCGTCTGCTCAATCTGCTTCTCAGGCACCGGCAAATCCCGGCGCGCATCGTGCCGCTACAACACCGGGCCGGGGACCAGTTGGTGTTGCTGGACTCCTCCTGGCACGCCGATTTCTTTCCTCTGGCCGAACAGCTCAAGCGTGATGGCGTCGGGATCATCTCGGTGGTCTACGACCTGATTCCCCTGACCCATCCACAATTCTGCGACGCCGGGCTGGTGAGGGTGTTCAACCGTTGGTTCGATTGGATCGCCCGCACCGCCGACGGCTACATCGCCATCTCCACCACCATCCGCGACCAGCTTCGCCAGGAAATGGTCCGGCGCATTGGCGAACAACAGGTGCGCGAGCGCTGGTTCGACTATTTCCACCTGGGCAGCGAACTGGACCTGATTGACGCCACTCAACCCGTCGACCCCAACCTGCTGCGCCTGTTCAAGCGCCCCGAACCGGTGTTCCTGATGGTCAGCACCATCGAGCCGCGGAAAAACCACGCCTACCTGATCGACGCATTCGAGCGGGCCTGGGCCGCCGGTTCACAGGCGCGGTTATGCATCGTCGGGAAGATCGGTTGGAAGTGCGAGGCCCTGATCGAACGTATCGAGCGTCATCCACAACTCGACAGCCGTCTGTTCATGTTCAACAACCTGGCGGACCATAGCCTGGAACACGCCTATCGACATGCCACTGCGCTGGTGTTCCCGTCCTACGTGGAGGGCTTCGGCCTGCCGTTGGTGGAGGCCATGCAACGCGGCTTGCCGGCCATGGGCAGCGACATCGCGGTGTTTCGAGAAATCGGCGGTGACTTCATGGCCTACTTCGATCTCGCTGAACCCCAAAGCCTGGCGGACCTGGTCATCGACATGGAACACACCGGGGTATTTCCGGCCAAGCGCAACCTGGATCAATGGCAATGGCTGAGTTGGCGCCAGGCCAGTGCGCAATTGGTGGAGCGGATCGAGCGACACATCGACGAAGCCATCGTCGACAGGGAAACAGCATGCGGATAGCCCTCAACGCGCGCATTCTGCAGGCGCCACGCACCGGCATCGGCCACTACGTAGCCGAACTGGCGACGGCCTTGGCCCGGGAGCCGGATGTTCAGTTGTCCCTGTTCCACGGTTGGGGCTGGAGCCCGCAGTTGCCGCCAACAGCCAAGCCTGGTTATTCAAAACTCAGCCCCTTGCTGCGACGGGTTCCGGGCGCCTATCAGGCGCGGCGCTGGCTGGAACAGAAACGCTTCGATCAAAGTCGTTCGAAGGCTATCGACCTGTATCACGAACCCAGCCTTTGGCCGCTGGCCTTCGAAGGGCCGACGGTGATCACCCTCCATGACCTCACGCACCTGCGTTACCCCGAGACGCAACCGCCGGCACGCCTGAAGGAAATCGAGCGACGGCTCAGCCGCGCGGTGGAACAGGCGCAACTGATCCTGACCGACTCACAGTTCATCGCCGATGAAGCCCAGCAGCATTTCGGCCTGCCCGCCGAGCGCCTGCAGGTCGCGCCGCTGGGCGTAGCGGCACGTTTCCACCCGCGCGAACCGGAAGCGATCGACACCGTGCTCAAGGCCCATGGCCTGGAGTACGGCCGATACTTTCTCTGCGTCGGCACCCTGGAGCCACGCAAGAACCTGTCGTTGGCCCTGCGCGCCCATGCCGGGCTCCCTGAGTCCGTGCGTCAGACCTTTCCTTTGTTCATCGTAGGAATGAGCGGATGGCAGCAGGCACAGCTCAATGATGAGTTGAAACGCGCCCTGGCTGGCGGTCATGTTTGTCTGGCGGGTTATCTGCCTGACGAACAGGTCGCCCAACTGTTGGCGGGGGCACGGGCACTGGTGTTCCCGTCGTACTACGAAGGCTTTGGCCTGCCGGTGCTTGAAGCCATGGCCAGTGGCACGCCGGTGATCACCACCCGCTGCTCGGCGATGCCGGAAGTGGCCGGGCCAGCCGGTGTCTATTGCGAGTCCGACGATCCGCAAGGCATGCGCGACGCCATGGCGCGCTTGATTGAAGATCGCCTGCACTGGCAGGCATGTCGGGAAGCGGGATTACAACAAGCCGCGCTGTTTTCCTGGGAACGCTGTGCAAAAGTCACTGCCCACGCGTATCGCCAGGTCTTGGGAGGTTGAATGCGAGTCCTGCACTTTTACAAAACCTATTTGCCAGACTCCATGGGCGGCATCGAACAGGTCATCTTCCAGCTGTGCGACAGCACTGACCGGTTGAGTATCGATAACACCGTGTTGGCCCTGAGCAGGCAGCCGGCCCCCGAGCCGATCAAGATCCGTCAGCATGTCGTGCATCAAGCCCGAATGGACTTCCAACTGGCGTCCACCGGTTTCTCCTACAGCGTTTTCAAGAAATTCCGTGAGCTGGCCGCCGAAGCGGACGTGATCAATTACCACTTCCCTTGGCCGTTCATGGACTTGGTGCACTTTTGCAGTGCCGTGAAAAAACCTTACGTCGTGACCTACCATTCCGACATCGTGCGCCAGCGACACCTGCTCAAGCTCTATCGGCCGCTGATGCGACGCTTCCTGGACGGCGCTGATCGTATCGTCGCGGCCTCGCCGAACTATGTTCATACCAGCGATGTGCTCAAGGAATACCGTGCCAAGACCCGGGTCATCACCTACGGGCTGAACAAGAGCAGTTATCCACAGGCTGACGCCGAACGCATGGCTATGTGGAAAGCAAAACTGGGCGAGCGCTTCTTTTTGTTCGTGGGGGTGATGCGTTATTACAAAGGCCTGCACATCCTGCTCGACGCCCTCAAAGGCGTGGATTACCCCGTGGTCATCGTGGGCGCCGGCCCACTGGAAACACAACTGCATGCCCAGGCCGCTGCACTGGGCCTGCGCAACCTGCATTTCCTCGGACGCCTGGGAGACGAAGACAAGGTCGCATTGCTGGAACTGAGTTATGCCATCGTGTTCCCTTCGCACCTGCGCTCCGAAGCCTTTGGCATCTCCCTGCTCGAAGGCGCGATGTTCGGCAAGCCGATGATTTCCAGCGAAATCGGCACCGGCACCAGCTACATCAATATCAATGACGAAACCGGCCTGGTGGTGCCCCCGAGCAACCCCGAGGCATTCCGCGAGGCGATGCGCACCCTGTGGGAAAACCCGACGCAGGCCCAGGCAATGGGCGCCAGGGCTGAAGCTCGTTACCGCCAGCTGTTCACGTCCGAAGAGATGGGCCAAAAATGGGTGCAGTTGTACGAGGAACTGCTGGAGGAAAAGGCGCTTTCCTATGCCTGATCCCCCAACTGGATCCGTGTTTCTACCGGGACATAGCTCACCCTGTGGCGAGGGAGCTTGCTCCCGCTGGGCTGCGCAGCAGCCCCAAAGCCGACACCGCAGCCATGCCAGGCACACCGCGCGCCCTTTTCAGGGGGTTGCTTCGCAACCCAGCGGGAGCAAGCTCCCTCGCCACACAGCCCCCCATTCAAATGCTCAGGCGTGCTTTTGCAACCCGACAACCGTACGCGGCATGCCCACGAACCCGGGCAAGGCTTCGATCCGTGCCAGCCAGGCCCGCACGTTGGCATAGTCCTCCAACGACACATTGCCTTCCGGTGCGTGGGCGATGTAGCTGTAGCCGGCGATGTCCGCGACGGTCACCGTATCTCCCGCCAGAAAAGCACGGCTGCTCAATTCCTGATCAATGACTTTCAACACAGTGTGAGAACGGGCAATCACATCCTCGGCGTTGTAGGCCGCGCCAAACACCGTGATCAGTCGCGCCGTGGCCGGCCCCGCATGGATCGGTCCGGCCGCCGCCGACAACCAGCGCTGCACCCGGGCGGCGCCGACCGGATCGGTGGGAAGCCAGCGGCCCTTGCCATATTTATGCGCCAGGTACACCAGGATCGCGTTGGAATCCGCCAGCACCACACCGTCATCGGCAATGACCGGCACCTGGCCAAACGCATTGAGCGCGAGGAAATCCGCCTGTTTGTGCGCGCCCTTGGCCAGGTCGACGAAGACCTCCTCGACCGGTAACCCGAGCAGCGAAAGCATCAGTTGGACGCGATGGGAATGGCCGGAAAGCGGGAAGTGATAGTGCTTGATAGGGTTCATGGTCGACTCCGCTGGAAGTGACGCCATCAGCACAACGGCGTCGATGGGGTCATCTTCCGCTCCGGGCCAACACAAGAGAATCACCCGCAAATGCAATCCATTGTTTCAGCCAGGGAAATAATACTTCAGCCGCTCAAGGCCGGATGTTCGCGCAACGCGCTGACGACGAAGTCGACAAAACTGCGGACCCGCACCGGCGCGTTGCGTCCGCCCTGGTACACCACATGGATCGGCAGAGGTGGCAACTCGAAATCGGCCAGGACGATTTCCAGTTCACCGGCGGCCACATTGCCCGCCACCTGGTAAGACAGAACTCGCGTCATTCCCAGCCCCTGGCAGGCGGCGGTGATTGCCGCCTGGTTGGCCGTCACCACCAGCCGAGGCACGGGTCGGACGGACAACGGTTGGCCTGAATCGATGAAGGTCCAGCTTTTGACCTGGCCAGTGGCCGACGACGCCACCACGGGCATTTGCTCTAGGTCATCCGGATGCCGGGGCCGCCCGTGGCGTGCGAAGAAATCCGGGGAGCCGCACACCACTCGCCGCACTTCACCGACCCGCACGGCGTGCAGGTTGCTGTCCGGCAGCTCGCCAATGCGCAGGGCAACGTCGATGCCCTCCTCCACCAGGCTGACCGTACGATCCAACAACAAGGCGTTAATGCTGACCTCGGGGAACCGGTGCAGGTAATCCACCAGCAACGGCGTGACGAACAACTGGCCAAACAGCACCGGCGCGGTAATCGTCAATTGCCCGCGGGGCTGGACGTGACTGCCGGCCGCCGAATCCTCGGCTTCCTGCAAATCGCTCAGGATCCGCCGACAGTCCTCGAGAAAGCGCTGGCCGGCTTCGCTCAAGTACACATTGCGAGTAGTGCGCACCAGCAATGGCGTGCCGATACGTTGCTCCAACCCCGCCACCGCCCGCGTGACACTGGCCGCCGACAGGCCCAGGCGCCGCGCCGCCGCCGAGAATCCCGACTCCTGGGCCACGGCGAGAAAAACCTGCATTTCCTGGAACCTGTCCATCCATCCCCCGATGAGAAATCCTGATACAAGTTTTCCGCGCGCCTTAAAACAGCGCCACGCGGCCATTGTAGAGGCCTGCGCCAGTGAACCACAGCGTAGCGCAGCCAGACACCGGGACATTGGCCCGTCCAGGGGCGGCAGCCCTTGGTACCATCCCTCCTTATGACAATTTCATGACCGAAGGAAGACTCCCCGGTGGGAGCGAGCTTGCTCGCGATAGCGTCGGGTCAGCCGCAATCCATATGGACTGACATACCGCTATCGCGAGCAAGCTCGCTCCCACCGGGTGAGTGGTGTTGTTCAATGGATTGGCTTCAACCGAAAGGCCTGTTTCTTGTGAATATTATTTATCGCGCTTCAACCCACCCTCGCGCCGCCCTTATCACCCTGATTGGCTGCGTATTACTCGTCCCCATGGGCCTGCGTCTCGCCTTGGGCTGGTCCGACCCGCTGGGCTATCTATCGGACCTGGGCATCGGTGGATTAATGATCGCGCTGCTTTACCGTCGTCCCTGGTGGCTGGTACTGCCAGTATTGCTGGCCTGGAGCGCGTTGACACTGGCCAGCATCGAGTTGGTCAGTGCGGTCGGGCGGATGCCCAATCCTTCGGACATTCATTACCTGACCGACCCGCAGTTCGTTGAAAACTCCACCAGCGGCGGCTTCGCCCATCCGTGGCTGGCCGCGATCCAGTTGGCTGCGCTGGCGTTCTGGCTGGTGACCCAATGGACCCGCCGCCCACGCCTGTCGCCACGCTTGCCGCGCCACGCCTGGGCCGTGCCGGTGTTACTCCTGCTGAGCCATGGCGCGCTGCAAGCCTGGCGTCCCAGTGAAGCGGACCAATGGAACGTGTTCAACCTGCCTCACCAACTCGTCACCGCAGGTATCGCCGCCGGGCAGGACCAAGCCCGGCAATGGCTCGACGGCGATGCCGTGGACCCCGCCCCACCCATGGCGGGGCTGACCCGCCTGGACCTCGATGGCAACAGGCTGCTGGCCGAACCGGGGCGAGCGCGCAATGTCCTGATCATCGCCCTGGAGGGCATTCCCGGCGCCTATGTAAGCGCCAACCGCCAAGCCTTGAAAAGCAGCTACCAGGACAACCTGATGCCGCACCTCAGCGCCTGGGCCGAGCGCGGCATGAACACCCCCGATTACGTCCTGCACAGCCACCAGACCATCCGTGGTTTGTACGCGATGCTGTGTGGCGACTACGACAAGCTCGACGACGGCACGCCCAAAGGCGTCGAAATGCTCAACCAGACCCAGCGCAACCAAGCCTGCCTGCCGGCCCAGTTGCGCCAGAACGGCTTTTCCACGCATTTCCTCCAGGGCGCGGGCCTGCGGTTCATGGCCAAGGACCGGATCATGCCGCACATCGGCTTCGACACGACCCTGGGCATGGAGTGGTTCACCCGCCCCGCCTATCTGGAATTCCCCTGGGGCAAGGACGACAAGACCTTCTTCGAAGGCGCGCTGGACTACGTCGGGCAACTGCAACAAGCCGACAAGCCCTGGATGCTGACCTTGCTGACCGTGGGCACGCATCAGCCCTACTCGGCGCCGGATGACTACCTGCAACGCTACGACACCGCCAAGCAGGCAGCGGTGGGTTACCTGGACGACGCACTGGCGAGCTTCCTGGCGGGCCTCGAACGCCAGGGCATCCTGGACAACACCCTGGTGGTCATCACCTCGGACGAATCCCATGGCATCGACGATGTGCGGCTGGCCTCGTCCTGGGGGTTCAACCTGACGCTGGCGCCGGAACCGTTGCCCCGGATCAAGTCAGGCACCTACGGCCATGTGGACCTGACCGCCTCGATCCTCGATTACTTCGGTTTTACGGTGCCCATGTCGTTGTCCGGTCGCTCGCTGTTCAGGGACTACCCGACGGGCCGGGAAATCATGTCGTTCACCAACGGCAAGCTGCGCTACCACGACGGCAAGGCCACGTTTACCGAGTGCGATTTCCTCCAGCATTGCCGTTACTACAGCAGCCCAGGCTTCATCGCCGACCGCGCCACCTACGGCGGGCAATACAGCGGCCAGCGCGCCCGATTGATCAGCGCCCGGGCCACGGCCCTGGACCAGACTCTGTTGCGCACGCCCCTGAACCAGCATTATCAGTTCGGCAGCGCCGATCAAATCCCGCTGCCGGCCCAGGTCACCAACGACTGGACCGACAACCTGATCGGTGCCCAATACCTGGAAATGCCCAAGGGTTCACAGACCCGCGTCAGCCTGACCATCCGCACCGTGGAGGCTGACCATGCCGCCTACATATCCCTCAAGGCCAAGGAGTTCGAGCAGGATGTGTCGATGGACCTGCCGACCGAGGTGGCGGTGACACCCGACCAGCCCCTGGTGATGAACATCAGTTTCGACAACCCGCAACAGCGCAAGGCGTTTTCCTTCCATTTGCTCGGTCATGGGGTCGGCGCCATCGAGATCAGCGACTTCAGCGTCGTGACCGAACTGCCGGACCAGACGGATCAGCCGCAATACCTGGACGATATGCAGGAAGACAGCGAGGCCCAATCCAGCTGAACAAAAAACGCGCAGCCATGGTTGCGCGTTTTCATGTCCGAGGTGGACTTGATCAATGCTTGATCAATTGCATGATTTCGAACGCGTTCAATGCGGCTCCTCGCAGTAACTGGTCGCCGCTGATGAACAAGTCCAACCCGTACTCGCCATAGATCAGGTTGTAGCGAATCCGCCCGACTTCCACCGCGTGCTTGTAGGTTGAAGTCATGGGCATCGGATAAGCGCCGTACTCCGGCTCGTCCACCACTTCAACCCCCGGTGCGTTGCGTAACAGTTCGCGCACCTGCTCCAGCGACTGGATGGGTGTGTTGAACCGCAGGCTGAGGCTCTCGGCATGGGAGCGCAAGGTCGGCACCCGCACCGCGGTCGTGCTGATCGCCAGCGTCGGTTCGTCGAGCACCTTGCGCAACTCCCAGACCACTTTCATTTCTTCGCGGGTGTAACCATTGGCTTCGAACGAATCGACCTGGGGAATCACGTTGAAGGCCAGGTTATGGGCGAAGTACTCGCTGTCATCGCGGTCGCCATAGTCGCTGAAGGACTTGGCCTTCTCCCGCAGCTCCAGCATCGCCGGCTGCCCTGCCCCACTGGCCGCCTGATACGTAGAAATGATCGCGCTCTGCAGCCCGAACGCGTCATGCAGCGGACCCAGCACCATCAACGCAATAGCAGAGGAGCAATTGGGGTTGGCGATCAGTTTTTCACCCTTGTAACGCTGACCGTTGATGGGTGGCACCAGTAGCGGAATCGCCGGGTGATAACGGAAGGCCGAGGAGTTATCGATGACATAGGCGTTCTCAGCCAGACGCTCGCCGTATTCCAGGGCAAAGGCCCCGGAAACACACAGGAAGACGATATCGCACGAGGCACAACTCTCGACCGAAAAGGCTTCGATCAGGTGTTCGACATGACCCACCTTCAAGCGCTTGCCGGCCGAACGGCCCGAGGCCATGCACCGCACTTCATAATCGGTATCTTCAAGCAATTGCAGCATGGTCATGCCCACTGCACCGGTGCAGCCCACCACGGCGACTTTCTT
The DNA here is from genome assembly GCF_059579345.1 of Pseudomonas sp. FSO-7. Classification (NCBI taxonomy): domain Bacteria; kingdom Pseudomonadati; phylum Pseudomonadota; class Gammaproteobacteria; order Pseudomonadales; family Pseudomonadaceae; genus Pseudomonas; species Pseudomonas sp. FSO-7. The sequence continues at coordinate 6,586,755 of NZ_CM184193.1, forward strand.
CATTTCCCGTCCCTTATCCACCTGTGCAAAGGCTCAACCGTCTTGGTTTTCCTGATTGCCTGGGATCGATTGTAGGGAGACGGGCCTGTCCGCTACAGTGCAGCGCAAGACAATAAACGGTGGAATCACGCCAAATGCACGCTCACCCCGGAACCGTGGCGATCCTCGTTTATGAAGGCCTGTGCGTATTCGAGTTTGGCATCGCCCTGGAGATCTTCGGCCTGCCGCGTCCGGAACTGGATATACCGTGGTACGGCCATCAAATCGTCGCCGTCGATCCAGGACCGATGCAGGCGCTGGGCGGCCTTCGGATAGCCGTCGACGCGGGGCTCGAAGCCCTGGACAGCGCGCGAACCATCATCATCCCCGGCTGGCGCAGCCACCACGAACCGCCTCCCGAAGCGCTGTTACAAGCACTGCGCCGCGCCCACGCCCGCGGCGCACGCCTGCTGTCGATCTGCTCGGGGGTGTTTGCCCTGGCCGCTACCGGTCTGCTCGACGGCAAGACCGCGACCACCCATTGGCAATTCTGCGCGGAACTGGCCGAGCGATTCCCGCTGATCAAGGTTGACCCGAATGTGCTGTATGTCGACTCCGGGCCATTGATCACCTCAGCCGGCAGCGCGGCGGGCATCGACGCCTGCCTGCACCTGATTGCCCGGGACTTCGGCACGCACATCGCCAACTCAGTGGCTCGTCGCCTGGTCATGGCACCGCAACGGAGCGGTGGCCAGGCACAATTCATCGTCGCGCCCGTGAGCAAGTCGCCACGCAACGAACTGACCCGCGTCCTGCAGTGGCTTCGCGAGCATCTGGATCAGCCCCTGAGCGTCGGCGACATGGCCGCCCGCGTCGCCATGAGCGAGCGCACCTTCCTGCGGCGCTTCGTCGAGACCACCGGCCTGCCGCCCAAGACCTGGCTGCAACAGGAACGCCTGAACCGGGCCCGGGCCCTGCTGGAAAGTACCGACCAGAGCACGGCCGGCATCGCCCAGGCCTGCGGCTATCGGTCGGTAGAGAGTTTTCGGGCCGCGTTCCGGAACGCTATCGGTTTGCCGCCCACCGCCTATCGCGAAAGATTCGGCGGCGGTGCGGTCCCTCCACAACAGGCCTGGGGTTAATCCAGCAACCGATGCAACTTGGCGTACTGCAACAGCATGATGGTCTTGCCGTCGCAAATCTCCCCGGTCTCGATCATGCCCAAGGCGTGGTCGAGGGACAGCTCCAGCACTTCGATCTCTTCGCCCTCGGCTTCAAGGCCACCGCCTTCGTGCAGTCTGTCTTCGTCGAAATACTCGCCGACGAAAAAATGCACCCGCTCAGTCACCGAGCCCGGGCTCATGAAGGCTTCAAACACCTTGCGCACGTCTTGGATGATATAGCCGGTTTCCTCCTGGGTTTCCTTGCGGATGCAGGTGTGCGGGTCGTCGTTATCCAACAGGCCGGCGCAGGTTTCTATCAACAGGTCATCGTGGCCGTTGACGAAGGCCGGGAAGCGGAATTGCCGGGTCAACACCACCGTTTGCTTGGCCTTGCTGTACAGCAGGATGGTGGCGCCGTTGCCCCGGTCATAGGTCTCGCGCGTCAGTTCGCGCCATTGGCCGTTGCGGCCGAGGTAGTCATAGGTGGTCTTGCGCAGCACGTACCAATCGTCCGAGAGGACTTCGACGTGCTTGATGCGTACGCGATCCTTGATGCTGATTGCCTGTGTCATTTGCCACTCCGTTCGAGGCCAAAGGTCCCATTAAACCCTATTGCGGCGATACCGGAACGCGTGGCAATGCTCGTTTGTGGGCCGTCTTGAGGTAGGCGCGTTCGATGATCTGTCGCGCCTGGGGCGACACCTCTTCGCCCATCAGGTACGCATCGATTTCCTCGTAGCTGCAGCCATACGCCACTTCATCCAACTTGCCGGGCGCCAGGTCTTCCAAATCCGCGGTCGGCGCCTTGCGCACCAGGTACGCGGGGGCGCCCATCGCGTCGGCCAACCCTCTCACCTGGGTCTTCGTCAACCCGGACAGCGGTGCCAGGTCGCACGCGCCGTCACCGAACTTGGTGAAAAACCCCATCACCGCCTCTGCCCCATGATCGGTGCCGACCACCAACCCGTTGCTCAGATTGGCAATGGCGTACTGCGCCAGCATCCGCGCCCGGGCCTTGGCGTTGCCTTTGGCAAAGTCGGTGAGCTCGGCCGAAGGCTGCAAGCCATCGATGGCGATACTGCCCATCAGCCCGTCGACACACGCGGCGATGTTGCTGGTGGTGATCGCGTCCGGCCGGATGAAGTCCAGGGAAGCCTGGGCGTCTTGCTCATCGGCCTGGGCCTTGTACGGCAGCCGGACTGCGATAAATCGCGCCGCGTAGTCTTCCCCCCGCAGTTGCTCCACCGCCAACTGGCAGAGGCGGCCGGCGGTGAGCGAATCGACGCCGCCACTGATCCCCAGGACCAGGGACTGGCAACCCGACTCGCGCACGATCTGCTTGATGAATTCGACGCGGCGGGCAATCTCGGTGGCTACGCCAGCCTGGGTGAGTTGGCGGTCGATGCCCAGTTCCCGGGCAATGCGGTCTTGCGCAAGCAAAGTCATATCAGGCTCCCAATTGTGGATTGATCAGGGCGACGTTGAACACTTGGGCGGCGTACCGCAGAAACGAGGCATCCTCGCAGACGTTCTTGATCGGGTCGTCGGAGAACTTCACCACCGGCTCGCCGTGGACCCGCACCAGTTTCATGACGATGCTCAGCGGTTCGACACCGTCCACATCGCAGGCCAGGCTGGTGCCCATGCCAAAACCGAATTTGGCCTTGCCGCGAACATGACGCAGGATCGGCAGGCACTTCTCGAAATTGAGACCATCGGAGAACATCAGGTCCTTGGTCCGCGGATCGATGCCCAGTTCCTGGTAACGCCCCAGCACCTTGTCGGCCCAGACAATCGGGTCACCGGAATCCTGGCGCAGGCCGTCATAGAGCTTGGCAAAGTACAGGTCGAAATCCTTGAGGAAAAAGTCGGTGCTGATGCAGTCCGTCAGGGCGATACCGAGGCGGCCGCGATACTCGCGCACCCAGTTTTCCAACGCCGCGTTCTGGCTCTCGCGCAAGCGCCCGAGTTGCTGGTGCACCATCAGCCATTGGTGAGCCATTGTGCCGATCAACGGGAGATCGAATTCGTAAGCCAAGTGCGCGTTACTGGTGCCGACAAAGACCCCAGGAAAATCGCTGCGCATCACATTCACCACTTCACGCTGGGCCCTGAACGACAGCCGCCGCCGGGTGGAGAAGTCTGAAACGCGAAACTCGGCGAGTTCTTCACGACTGGCATTTTTCTCCAGCCATTCGAACTTCTGGTACAGCTTGCGGGTGACGTCGGCCAACTCGACTTCGGGGTATTTCTCGCGGTTGCGCAGTTCGCTGACCATCGCCAATACCGGCTGCTCGAACATGATGCAGTGCAGCATCGGCCCACGGACGCGGATGTGCAGTTGGCCGTCGACTTCCGAAACGTGTATGTAGCGCAAATTGAAGCGAAACAGGCCGAGAAACTGTTCGAAGTCCGGTGTCAGGTACTCACGGAAACGCTTGTTGAACAGAAACCGCTGCTCCCCCTCGCGCAGTTGCAACCCGGCGAGCTTCTCCAGCTCGACACGAATGTCCGGGATCAGGTGACCGAGCCGCTCCTTGGAACGCACGATGAACTGGTATTCCACCTCGACATTCGGATGCTGGTGCAAGACCGCCTGCATCATGGTGAAGGTGTAGTAGTCGGTATCCAGAAGACTCTGGATGGTGCCGCTGTTTGAATCGAATGCACTGTCCATGTCTCTTCCTTATGCGTTTGCCAGGCGGATGGTTTCTTCGCGAGTCGCGGCAACCGAGACGCCCGCTTGCCGCATGTCGTGAATGGATTGGACGGCCCCCTCCTCACTGATGGCCCGACAGGCCGGGAGGTGAATGATCACCTTGAAGCCAGCGGCGGCCAGTTGCAGCGCGGTGGTCTTGACACAGAAACCCAGCGCCAGCCCGCCCACAATGACCTGCTCCACACCCAGGCTTTTGAGGTACTCGATCACCCCAGTGGACAGCTTGCCGTGCAGGTCGTGGTAGCAGGCGCCGTACGGGTGCAAATCCGGCTCGACACCCTTCCAGACGAAATAGTCGTAGTCGTAAGGGGTCGGCAATTGATCCAGCAAGGCGAAACCTTCAGTCCCAGGAACGCAGTGGCTGACCCAGGTGATGTCAGCGTGTTCGAGCCCGGTCGGCACGAACATCTGTGCGTGATCGGAAACCACCCACGGAGCCAGGGGCGTATGGGCGTCCTTGCTGCCGATACGGAGGCTGGCCAGGGACGCGATGAAATTCAGCTCGCCAGCAATCTGGTCACCGCCCGGCACCGGAAGCTCATCGGGGCATAGCGGCGTGAAGCTCTTTTGCGCATCGACATCGAAGGAAGCGGTTTTCCGGGTCAGGCTGTTCATGCTGGGTTTCTCCTCTTTCATGGCCACGAGAGTACACAAGGTGTACTTTCATAACAAGCTACTCACAGAAAATATTTTTGTTGAGTCTTTTTAAAAGCAATAGCTATGGCTACGCACAAAGCAGGTTTTCATCAAAAAGATTTTGCTGTTAGAGTACATGTCATGTACCAAACAAGGATAAGCCATGTTCGAGATAGCCCTTTATGGCGGCGCCTTCAATCCCCCGCACGCCGGTCACGCCCAGGTGATGATCGAGGCCTCACGCCAGGCCAGACGCGTATTGGTGGTCCCCAGCTTGCGGCATCCCCACGGCAAGCAAATGGTCGACTATGAGGTGCGCCTGAACTGGCTGGAATCGATCGTCGAGAAGGTTCAGCCGCTGTGCTGCGCCGAAGTGCGGGCAAGCCGGGTGGAGCAGGTCGTGGCCCGTGGTGTCGAAGGCGCCATCTACAGCTACACCCTGCTCACCCACCTCGCCGACAGCCTGGCCCTGGACGGCAAGCGGATCGCGTTGGTGGTGGGCCAGGATGTCGCGGATCAGTTGCCGACTTTCTATCGCGGGCAAGAATTGCTGGAGCGTTTTTCCATCCTTTGCGTGGAGGAAAAGATCCACGTGCGCAGTACGGGGGTTCGCGAACGACTGGCCTTGGGCAAGCCGCTTCCCAGCGACTGGATGGCACCCGGCATGAACCCGTTAAACTATGACCTTTACGCTACCCACGGAAATCGACATGCCCACTAGCACAGCCCCCGCCCGCGGTTATCTGCACACTATCGACCTCTGTGTGCTGCGCTTCTGCCGGGAGACCCAGGCGTTGGAAATCCTCCTGAACCGACGGGAAGCCGAGCCGTTCGCCGGCCATTGGGCGCTGCCCGGGATCGTGGTCAATGGTGGCGTCGAAGACCTCACGCTGAATGACGCCGTGGAGCGCCTGCGCAATTCAAACAAGGTCGGCATGCCGCTGGCCTGGATCGAACAGGTCGGCACCGTCGGCGACGCGTTCCGCGATCCACGCTGCTGGTCATCCTCGACGTTCTACCTGGCGATTGTCAGCGATGCGGTCCAGCTCGCCGAACACCAGGGATTTTTCCCCCTCAAGGACGTCGCTGACGCCTCGATCAAACTCCCTTTCGACCACAACAGCCTGGTGGCGGCGGTCCAGGAGCGGTTGCTATCCAAAGCCCTCTACAGCAGCCTGCCGCTGATGTTCCTGGGCCCGGAATTCAGCGCGCCGGAAGCAGTGAGCATTTTCTCCGTGGTGCTCGATCGCCCGGTGCTCAAGACCAGCATGCGCCAGCGCTTGCTGAAGATGACCGAGGCGGGTTATTTGCAGGAAACCGGTCGCAAAAAAAACGGCGACGGCGGCCGTCCGCAACGCACGGTGGAAAATCTCAAACCGGGTAGCGTTTATCTGTTTGATCGGTGTTTTCTGGAGTAGCGCTTAGCGGGCAAGCGCAAATGCTGGCGCCATACCCGCCCGCGCAGCCATTTGCGCCGCAGTGATCTTACGGCGCTTACGAGCCAACTCGATCCGTTCGCCAAACTGGCGCAGGAGCCGCTCAGCTGAGGGCATGAGGGACGCTGTTTTTTTTAGGCATGTCAGTATTTTTTCAGATTCTTCGTTAATTTGAAAAAATACTTGCACACCGCTTTCCTTCAGAGCCGTCTGATATTCGAGCGAGGAAGGCCAGCAGCGACCTACTCGTTCACTCCAGTCCGGCAGTGAAGACCTTACCGGGGTTCATTAGCCCGGTCGGGTCCAGCGTGCGTTTGATGGCACGCATCAGCTCCATCTCCAGAGGATCCTTGAAGCGGACCGCCGCGCCGGGTTTGGCTTGTCCCAGCCCATGTTCAGCACTGATGCTGCCGTTGAAAGCACGGGTCATACGGTAGATGACTTGCATGATCGCGTGTTCGCGGGCCTTGAACGAAGCGTCCGCATCGCCGACCGGCTTGCTGATGTTGTAGTGCAGATTGCCGTCGCCCATGTGGCCATAGGAGACGATGCGCACGCCTGGGAAGTCCTGTTGCAGGGCTTTGTCGGTGCGTTCAATGAATTCCGGTATCCGGCTCACGGGCACGCTGATGTCGTGCTTGAGGCTCGGCCCCTCATGATTCTGCGCCTCGGAAATACCTTCGCGCAGTGCCCACAGCGCCGCAGCCTGTGCCTGGTTGCTGGCGAGTACCGCATCGGTAACCCAACCCTGCTCAAAAGCATGAGCCAGGCCGTTTTCAAGCAACAGCGTCAATGGCGCATCGGGCACCGTGTCACGTAGCTCGATCAACGCGTACCAGGGATGTTTGGTTTCCAGTGGATCACTGCAACCCGCCACATGGTCCAGGACAAAGTCCAAGCTCTGGCGCGACATCATCTCGAAGCCCGTCAGGCGGTCGGCGCACAGGCTGCGAACATGGCCGATCAAGTCCACCGCCGCTTGCGGCGAAGGCAGCGCCACCCAGGCTGTCGCCGTGCTGTGGGTCGCCGGATACAGTTTCAGCACCGCCGCCGTGATGATGCCCAGCGTGCCCTCCGAACCAATGAATAACTGCTTCAGGTCATAGCCGGTGTTGTCTTTACGCAAGCCCCGCAAGCCATTCCAGACGCGACCGTCAGGCAGCACCACTTCCAGGCCAAGGGTCAGCTCACGCATGTTGCCGTAGCGCAGCACCGCCGTGCCGCCGGCATTGGTCGCCAGGTTACCGCCCACCGTGCAGCTGCCCTGAGCCCCCAACGACAGCGGAAACAGGCGACCGGCCTGGCTGGCGGCGTCCTGTAGCTGCTGCAATATCACCCCGGCCTCGACCGTGATGGTTTCATTGGCCAGGTCGATCTCACGGATGCGCTTCATCCGGGTCAAGGACAGCACCACTTGGTTACCAGAGGAATCAGGGATCGAGCCGCCGCACAAACCGGTATTACCGCCCTGTGGCACCAAGGCAATCCCGGCCTCATGACAGAGCCGTACAACGTCGGCTACCTCTGCGGTGGTGGCCGGGCGTACCACCAGGGCAGCATGGCCCTGGTAGGCGTTACGCCAGTCTGTCAGATAGCCGCGCATCAGCTCGGGATCACGCACCACTCCTGACGGTCCGACCACCTGCGTGATGCGTTGGATGACTTCATGGCTCAACGCCGACATGCCTCTGTCCTCACATCGGTTACGGACGCTTTCCGAACTCAGCCTGGTTCGCCGTCCATCCCGCCACACGCTCGCTCAAGGACAGCCCGAGACCAGGCCGGGTGGGCACCAACATGCGTCCATCGCGGGTTTGCATACGTTCGTTGAACAACGGCTCCAGCCATTCGAAATGTTCCACCCAAGGCTCGCGGTTATAAGTAGCGGCCAGATGGATGTGCAGTTCCATGGCAAAGTGCGGCGCGATCATCAGCCCAGCCTGCTCGGCCAATGCCTGGACCCTGAGATAAGGGGTGATGCCACCGACACGGGGCGCGTCGGGCATCAGGTAATCGGCCGCGCGCAGCTTGATGAATTCCCAGTGCTCGGCAACGCTGGTGAGCATTTCACCGGTCGCGATCGGCGTATCGAATTGCTGGGCCAGCGCGGCATGACCTTCGGCGTCGTAGCAATCCAGCGGTTCCTCGATCCAGACCAGGTTGAGTGGTTCAAGGCGTCGGCACATGCGCTGCGCAGTGGGTCGGTCCCATTGCTGGTTGGCGTCGACCATCAAGGGGAAGTCATCTCCAAGGTGTTTGCGGATGGTGCTGACCCGGTGCAGATCCAGCGCCTGGTCAGGCTGGCCGACCTTGAGCTTGATCCCCCCGATACCCTTTTCTCGGGAGAGGTCGGTATTGATCATTAATTGTTCAAGCGGGGTGTGCAGGAAGCCACCCGACGTGTTGTAGCACTGGACAGAATCGCGATGGGCGCCAAGCAAGCGAGCCAGGGAAAGATTGGCCCGCTTGGCTTTCAAATCCCACAGGGCGACATCAAACGCACCGATCGCCTGGGTGGCCAGGCCGCTGCACCCCACCGAGGCACCCGCCCAGCAGAGCTTGTCCCACAGTTTGGAAATGTCGCTGGGGTTCTCGCCAATGAGGCTGGGAGCGACTTCCTGGGCGTGGGCAAATTGCCCGGGGCCACCGGCGCGCTTGGAATAGCTGAAACCCAGGCCACGGTGGCCGTCCCTGGTTTCGATTTCCACAAACAGAATGGCGATTTCGGTCATGGGCTTTTGCCGACCGGTCAGCACCTTGGCATCGCTGATGGGGTTGGCCAGTGGCAGGAAAACCGAGGCCACGCGCACCCAGGCAATGCGATCGTCATCGGCAGAAGGCAGTTGAGGTGTATCTTGCATGGCTATGCTCCGAACGTTTGGGTTCGGCTGCTGCAACACGGGTTCGTGTTACAGCAGCAATTGCAATGGGCTAGCTGCGCATCAATTCGATAGCAGCGCTTTTCCTGTTGCGAATGACCGTCACCAGATGCCAGGAGATGGAGGCGGCGGCCAAGATGAGAAAGCCCGCTGAGATGGGATTGGTCAGGAAGCCGACGAAGTTGCCATCGGACAGCATCAAGCCACGACGCAAGTTGGTTTCAGCCATCGGACCGAGGATGAAGCCGATGATGAACGGTGCGATCGGCAAACCGGCTTTGACGAACCCGTACCCCAGCAAGCCAAACAGCAACACCGCCCAGACGTCGAAGATCCGGCTGTTCAGGCCAAAGGCGCCGACCACACAGAGCACCAGGATAATCGGCAACAGAATGTGCTTGGGCACCGCCAGCAGTTTGATGAACATGCGCAGGCCGTAGAATTCGAGCACCAGCATCAGCACGGAAGCGAGGATCAGCGCGGCGAAAATCGTGTAGACCAGCGGTGCCTGGCTGATGAACAGCAGGGGCCCGGGCTGGATGCCGTGGATCATGAAACCGCCCAGCATCACCGCCGTGGTGGTATCGCCGGGAATGCCCAGCGTCAGCAGCGGAATCATCGCGCCACCGATGCCGGCATTGTTAGCGGTCTCGCTGGCGACCACGCCGTCGATCTTGCCTTTGCCGAATTCCTCAGGGGTTTTCGAGCGTTTCTTGGCCACGATGTAAGAGACGATGTTCGACGTACCGGCACCGATGCCGGGCAAGATGCCGATACCAAGGCCAATCAGGGATGAACGAGTGGCGTTGGGCAGTTGGCCGACAAATTCCTTCATTGAAAAGCCGAAACCTTTCACGCCTTTCATGCTGACGTGCTGTGGTTTGGCCCGGTGGCTCAAGCGCGCACTCTCAGCAAACTTCAGCACTTCGGCGACGGCGAACATACCGATCATGACCGTCAGCATGGCGAAGCCGCCATTGAGGCTCGGCAGGTCAAAGGTAAAGCGACGAATGGCCTCGACCGGGGCGATCCCCACCGTGGAGAAGGCAAAGCCCAGGGCCCCGGCAAACAAACCTTTGACCAGCGAGCCGGTGGACAGTGTGGCGATCAATGTCAGCGAGAAAATCGCGATGGAAAAGTATTCGTGTGGGCCGAAGCTCAGGGCCAGTTCCGCCAGGATCGGGGCGATGAACATCAGCGCGGCGATACTGAAAATCGTGCCGAGAAACGAGAACACCACGCCAATCCCAAGGGCCTTGACGCCATGGCCTTGTTTCATCAACGGCCAACCATCGAACGTCGTCGCGATGGAGGCCGGCGTTCCCGGTATGTTGAGCAATATCGCCGATATCAGCCCTCCCGAAGTGGCACCGACGAACAACGCTACCAGCAGCGCCAGGCCAGTACCGGGCCCCATCGAATAGGTCAGCGGCAAGCACAGCGCGATCGCCATGGTGGCCGAAAGCCCGGGCACCGCACCAAAAACGATCCCCACCGCAACGCCGAGGGTGATCACGATAAAGACGTAGGGTGTCAGTACGGCCGCGAAGCCTGTTTGCATGAGTTCAATCATGGCCGTCTCCTAGAAATCCAATAAACCGACAGGCAGGAGCAAGTCGAAGCCATGGCGAAAGATGTAGAAGATCAGCACAGCCGAGACGACCGCTATCAGCCCATACCGCAGGTGCTTGACCTTTTGATCCGCAGGGGTCAGTACGATGAACTGGGCATAGAGATAAAGCCCAGTCATGAGCAGAAAACCAACGGTCTCCATCAGCGCCGTGTAAAGCAGCACCAATGCCACGGATTTGATGACCGTTGGGTAATCGATCGCTTCGGTTTTTTCCGCGGGCTCGGCACTTTTGTCCGGCAGCTTTCGCCACGCCCACAATTGCAAGGCGCCCAACAGGCATAACGCGACGGCGAGCACCCAGGGCACAAACGCGGCATCGACCGTCCCGCGACGCGGCAGGTTCATGGTCAACACCAGATAAGCTACGCCGGCGCCGAGCATGGCCAGGCCGGCAATCAGCTCTTTTCTTTTATAGGAATCCATACAGGCTCCTCTTGCTGGGAAGGACTGGTTGTCGGGCGCTGGCCAGCGTGGCGCGCACCCGAGCCGTTACGCAAAATTATTTCGCTTTACGCATCTCGTCCTTGAACGCCAGGAAGCTGTCGCGGGTTTTGTTCAAGGTAGCGACGGCTTCTTCGGTGCCCTGGAAGCTGACCGGCTGCTTGAAGGACTTCTTCAGTTCCTCGGCATATTCCGGCTCTTCGGTGATTTTTTTCATGGTGTCGGCCATTTTCTTGACGATGGCCGGGTCCGTACCTTTCGGGAAGGCAACGACGTAAGGCTTGTCCAGGATCAGGTCCACGCCTTGTTCCTTGAAGGTCTTGACGTCGCCCAGCAGCGCGTTGCGCTCAGCGTTGGGCTGGCCCAGGGCGGTCATCTTGCCGCTGGAAATGTAATCCTGGACCGAGCCATAGCTGATGGCGCCGAGGTCGATGCGCTTGCCCAGCAAGGCAACGATTTTTTCGGACACCGTGCCGCTGTCGACCATTTTCAGTTTCACGCCGGCGAGCTTCTCGAACATCAGGCCCTGCAGATGAGAGAAGTTGCCCATCTCGGTGCCGTAGGTGATGGTGCCGGGCTTGGCCTTGGCTTTTTCAATCAGTTGGTCAAGGCTGTCGATGCCCGAGCTTTTCGCCGAGACGAACACCGCACCCTTGTCGATACCGGCGATGCAGGAGATATCAAACGCATCAAAGCGGTCCTCCGACAGTCCCGCGACCTCGTTGACGATCAACTGGCCGGTGTGAGTGAACAAGATGGTATTGCCATCCGGCGCCGCGCTCTTGACCGCATCGGCGGCAATCGTCCCGCCCCCACCGGCCATATTGGTCACCACCATGGATTTGCCGGTGAGCTTGGTGAAGTACTTGGCCATCATTCGTGCGTTGAAATCCGTGTCACCGCCGGCGTTGGCAATCACCACCACCTGCACCGGACGGCTGGGCCAATCGCTGGCGTCGGCGGCCATTGCCGTGCCAGCGGTCAAGCTCAGGAAGGAGGCGATCAAAGAGGCGCAGAGTGTTTTCTTCATTATTGTTCTCCGGGTGCAGCCATTCATTGTGGGATTGAAGCCGGGCAGGAAACGAACACGTCCGGCGCTAACGCCGGGCGAGACAGGCGAGGATGCTTGGACGCTGAGATTGGGGAGTTCGAATGCGCAGGTGACCTCCAGCGGGACTTTTCGGGAGGTAAAGGAGATAGTTGGCACGCAGTGATAACGCGTGGGGACGGTGAGCTGTCAATTCGCGGGGCGGCAAATGTATAAGACATGGCTGCGCCTTTCGTTTTTATTATTTTAGATGTCATACGTTGTCGTATGACTTGATATCACCACCTATGTCCCCTGTTGTCAACGCGGTTGTTCAGCGGCTCGCCGTGAATACGACGAACAGGGCTGGCGACCGAGGCGCAATTGAATCTCTGTTCTTGGCCTACGCCGGCATAAAACTTTACTGTCGGCTATAAAAAACCCCCTGAATTCAGGGGGTTGTTTTCTGCGAGCGTTTTTCGGGTCCCTGTCGACAGGTTGGCTCCATTGCCCGGCTACAGCCTTACTCAACCGTTACCGATTTCGCCAAATTACGCGGCTGGTCCACATCAGTGCCCTTGAGTACCGCGACGTAGTACGACAGCAGTTGCAGCGGGATGGTGTAGAGAATCGGCGACAGGATGTCGTGGATGTGCGGCATGTGCACCACGTGGGTGCCTTCGCCATTGGTCATGCCGGCCTTCTCATCGGCAAAGACAATCAGCTGACCGCCCCGGGCGCGGACTTCCTGCAAGTTGGACTTGAGCTTTTCCAGCAGCTCGTTGTTCGGCGCCACGGTGACCACCGGCATGTCGTTATCCACAAGCGCCAGCGGGCCGTGCTTGAGTTCGCCGGCCGGGTAGGCCTCGGCGTGAATGTAGGAGATTTCCTTGAGCTTCAAGGCCCCTTCCATCGCCACCGGGAATTGCGCGCCACGGCCCAGGAACAGGGTGTGGTTCTTCTCGGCGAACAACTCGGCGATTTTTTCCACGGTGCTGTCCATGGCCAAGGCTTCGCCCAGGCGGGCCGGCAGGCGACGCAGTTCTTCCACCAGCGTGGCCTCGACGCCCTCACCCAGCGTACCCCGCACCTGGCCCAGGGACAGGGTCAGCAGCAGCAGGCCCACCAGTTGCGTGGTGAACGCCTTGGTCGACGCCACGCCGATTTCACGGCCGGCCTGGGTCAGCAGGGTCAGGTCGGACTCACGCACCAGCGAGCTGATGCCGACGTTGCAGATCGCCAGGCTGGCGAGAAAACCCAGTTCCTTGGCGTTGCGCAGGGCGGCCAGGGTGTCGGCGGTTTCGCCGGACTGGGAGATGGTGACGAACAGCGAATCGGGTTGCACGACCACTTTGCGATAGCGGAACTCACTGGCGACTTCGACCTGGCACGGAATACCCGCCAGTTCCTCGAGCCAGTAACGAGCGACCATGCCGGCGTGATAACTGGTGCCGCAGGCCACAATCTGCACATTGCGGACCTTGGCGAACAACTCGGCTGCCTGTGGACCGAACGCCTGGACCAAAACCTGGCTCTGGCTCATCCGGCCTTCCAGGGTGCGTTGCACCACGGCCGGTTGTTCGTGGATTTCCTTGAGCATGAAGTGGCGGAACTCGCCCTTGTCGGCGGCTTCGGCACCGTCGCGGTACTGGACGGTCTCACGCTCCACGATTTTGCCATCGAGGTCCCAGATCTGCACGCTGTCGCGGCGAATGTCGGCGATGTCGCCCTCTTCCAGGTACATGAAGCGGTCGGTGACCTGACGCAGCGCCAATTGATCGGAAGCCAGGAAGTTTTCCCCCAGGCCCAGGCCGATCACCAATGGGCTGCCGCTGCGGGCTGCGACCAGGCGATCAGGTTGTTTCGCGCTGATGACCGCCAAGCCATAGGCACCGTGCAGTTCCTTGACGGTGGCCTTGAGGGCGACGGTCAGGTCCGGCAGGTCCTTGAGCTTGTGGTTGAGCAGGTGGGCGATGACTTCAGTGTCAGTGTCCGAAGTGAATACATAACCGAGCGCCTTGAGCTGTTCACGCAGGGCTTCGTGGTTTTCGATAATGCCGTTGTGCACCACCGCCAGATCGCCGGAGAAATGCGGGTGAGCATTACGCTCGCACGGCGCGCCATGGGTGGCCCAACGGGTGTGGGCGATGCCCAGGCGGCCGAGCAGCGGTTCGGCGTCCAACGCCTGCTCCAGCTCGCTGACCTTGCCCGGACGCCGCATGCGCTCGAGCTTCTCGTCGTTGGTGAACACCGCCACACCGGCGCTGTCGTAGCCGCGGTATTCCAGGCGCTTGAGGCCTTCGAGCAAGATTGCTGTGATGTTGCGTTCAGCAACGGCGCCGACAATTCCACACATGCTATTTCTCCTGGCTGACAGGCGCGCAGATCAGATTAATGCCGCGGGCCTGTATTTGATCGCGTGCCTCCACGGGCAGGCGATCATCGGTAATGAGGGTATGGACGCTGCTCCACGGCAGTTCCAGGTTGGGGATTTTGCGACCGATCTTGTCGGCCTCCACCATCACGATCACTTCCCGGGCAACCTCAGCCATCACGCGGCTCAGGCCCAGCAGTTCGTTGAAGGTGGTGGTACCTCGAACCAGATCGATGCCGTCGGCGCCGATGAACAACTGGTCGAAATCGTAGGAACGCAGAACTTGCTCGGCCACCTGCCCCTGGAATGACTCGGAGTGAGGGTCCCAGGTGCCGCCGGTCATCAACAACACCGGCTCGTGCTCCAGTTCGCTCAAGGCATTGGCGACGTGCAGGGAATTGGTCATCACCACCAGGCCCGGCTGTTGGCCGAGTTGAGGGATCATGGCAGCGGTGGTACTGCCGCTGTCGATGATGATCCGCGCGTGTTCGCGGATCCGCTTCACGGCGGCCCGGGCAATGGCGAGTTTGTACTTGGAGACGGTTTGCCCGTTATCGGCCACCAACTCCTGCGGCATCGGCACCGCGCCACCGTAGCGACGCAGCAGCAGGCCATTGGTTTCCAGGGCGGCGAGATCCTTGCGAATCGTAACTTCCGAGGTTTCGAAGCGCTTGGCCAGCTCATCCACACTGACCTCGCCCTGCTCCTGGAGCAAAGCAAGGATGTTGTGACGGCGCTGTGGCGTGTTGCGCTTTGACATGACGGGATAAGTTTCGATTCGAAAGATAACGTAAGCAATCAAAACCTATTGAAGGGATATCGTCAAGGCGGGAGAAGAAAAATTCAGAAATCCCCAATCGCTGTGGGAGCGAGCTTGCTCGCGAAGAGGCCAGGTCGGGCAATGCTGCTTTACCTGATACACCGCCATCGCGAGCAAGCTCGCTCCCACAGGGGGCTGTGGATAACTTTAGGACTTCTTGATCTTCTCCGGTCGCTTCCAGCCATCAATGTTCTTCTGGCGCGCTCGTCCCACCGCCAACTGTGCGTTATCCACATGCTGGGTGATGGTCGAACCGGCCGCCGTGGTCGCGCCGCTGGAGATATCCACAGGCGCCACCAAGGAGTTGTTGGAGCCGATGAAGACATCGTCACCCATGACGGTTTTCCACTTGTTGGCGCCATCGTAATTGCAGGTGATGGTGCCGGCGCCAATGTTGGTGCGGGCGCCGACTTCAGCGTCACCCAGGTAGGTCAGGTGGCCGGCTTTGGCATCTTCACCCAAATGAGCGTTCTTGAGTTCGACGAAGTTACCCACATGGGCCCTGGCTTCCAGCACGGAGCCGGGACGCAACCGCGCAAACGGGCCGGCATCGCTGCCTTCGCCCATGACCGCGCCATCGAGATGGCTGTTGGCCTTGATCACCACGCCTTTGCGCAGGGTGCTGTCCTTGATCACGCAGTTCGGACCGATGACCACGTCGTCTTCGATGACAACCTTGCCTTCGAGGATGACGTTGATATCGATGACCACGTCGCGCCCCACACTGACGTCACCACGCACGTCGAAACGGGACGGATCGCGCAGGGTCACGCCTTGGGCCATCAGGCAGCGGGCAGCGCGTAATTGATAATGGCGCTCCAGCTCGGCCAGTTGCCGGCGATCGTTGGCGCCCTGCACTTCCATGGCGTCCAACGGCTGCTCGGTGGCGACGACCAGGCCGTCAGCAACGGCCATGGCAATCACATCGGTCAGGTAGTACTCGCCCTGGGCATTGTTGTTCGACAGACGACTCATCCAGTCGCCCAGGCGCTCGGCCGGCACGGCAAGAATTCCGGTGTTGCCCTCGGTGATCGCGCGCTGGGCTTCGTTGGCATCCTTTTGCTCGACAATCGCCGTCACCTGGCCGTCGGCGCTACGCACAATGCGGCCGTAACCGGTGGGGTCATCCAGCTCGACGGTCAGCAGGCCCAACTGCTGTGGCGCGACGTGCTTGAGCAGGCGCTGCAAGGTTTCGACTTCGATCAGCGGCACATCGCCATAGAGAATCAGCACCGTATCGGCAGTAATGAACGGCACGGCCTGGGCCACGGCATGGCCGGTACCCAACTGTTTGTCCTGCAGGACGAAATTCAGGTCATCCGCCGCCAGGCGTTCGCGCACCGCGTCGGCACCGTGGCCGATGACCACGTGAATGCGCTGTGGATCAAGTTGCCGCGCGCTGTGGATAACATGACCGAGCATGGAATTGCCGGCGACCGGGTGCAACACCTTGGGCAACGCCGAACGCATGCGGGTGCCTTGGCCGGCCGCGAGGATAACGATTTCAAGAGACATGACTGGCTACCAATCCTGGGTGGTCAGCGGCTGCGACCAGATAATGAATGTCGGGAAAAGAAAAAAGGGTAGCCGAGGCTACCCTTTTTAATCAATCGCACAGAAAGCAGGCGGCTTAGCCGCCGAACTTCTTGCGGATCTGCTGGACGGTACGCAGCTGGGCTGCGGCCTCGGCCAGACGTGCGGCAGCAGAACCGTAGTCGAACTCCGCGCCACGCTCGTGCAGGGCCTTCTCGGCGGCCTTGACGGCCTCCTGAGCGGAGGCTTCGTCCAGGTCGGCAGCACGTTGCACGGTGTCGGCAAGGACCTTGACCATGTTCGGCTGAACCTCGAGGAAACCACCGGAGATGTAGAACACCTCCCTTTCCCCGCCCTGCTTGGTCAGAGTAATCGGACCTGGCTTCAAGCTGGTGATCAGCGGTGCGTGACCCAGGGCGATACCGAGATCACCCAGCTCACCGTGCGCAACCACAAACTCGACCAGACCGGAGAAGATTTCCCCTTCCGCACTGACGATATCGCAATGGACTGTCATAGCCATCTGATTGCCTCAACCTAAATTAGCGCCCGTTGCCGGGCGCCGGGATTACAGTTTCTTGGCTTTCTCGATCGCTTCTTCGATGCCGCCGACCATGTAGAACGCTTGTTCTGGCAGGTGGTCGTAGTCACCGTTGAGGATGCCTTTGAAGCCAGCAATGGTGTCTTTCAGGGAAACGTATTTACCCGAGGCACCGGTGAAGACTTCAGCCACGAAGAACGGCTGCGACAAGAAGCGCTGGATCTTACGAGCACGGTTTACCAACTGCTTGTCGGCTTCCGACAGCTCGTCCATACCCAGGATCGCGATGATGTCCTTCAGTTCCTTGTAACGCTGCAGCACGTACTGAACGCCGCGAGCGGTGTCGTAGTGCTCCTGGCCGATCACGTTCGGGTCCAGTTGGCGCGAAGTCGAGTCCAGTGGGTCTACCGCTGGGTAGATACCCAGGGAAGCGATGTCACGGGACAGAACGACGGTGGCGTCCAAGTGGGCGAAGGTGGTCGCTGGCGACGGGTCGGTCAAGTCGTCCGCAGGTACGTATACCGCTTGGATCGAGGTGATCGAGCCTTGCTTGGTCGAAGTGATGCGCTCTTGCAGCACGCCCATCTCTTCAGCCAGGGTCGGCTGGTAACCTACTGCCGAAGGCATACGGCCCAGCAGTGCGGATACTTCGGTACCGGCCAGGGTGTAACGGTAGATGTTGTCGACGAACAGCAGAACGTCGTTACCTTCGTCACGGAACTTCTCGGCCATGGTCAGGCCGGTCAGGGCTACGCGCAGACGGTTTCCCGGCGGCTCGTTCATCTGGCCGTAGACCAGTGCCACTTTGTCCAGAACGTTGGAATCCTTCATCTCGTGGTAGAAGTCGTTACCCTCACGAGTACGCTCACCCACACCGGCGAACACGGAATAACCGCTGTGCTCGATGGCGATGTTACGGATCAGTTCCATCATGTTTACGGTCTTGCCTACACCGGCACCACCGAACAGACCGACTTTACCGCCCTTGGCGAACGGGCAAACCAGGTCGATAACCTTGATGCCGGTTTCCAGCAGTTCGTTGCCACCGGCCTGTTCAGCGAAGGTTGGCGCAGGACGGTGAATGCCCCAGCGCTCTTCGGTGTCGATCGGGCCAGCTTCGTCGATCGGGTTGCCCAGTACGTCCATGATCCGGCCCAGGGTCGCTTTACCGACCGGTACGGAGATGGCTGCGCCAGTGTTGTTGACGTCCAGACCGCGCTTCAAGCCCTCGGTGGAGCCCATCGCAATGGTACGAACCACGCCGTCGCCCAGCTGCTGCTGAACTTCCAGGGTGGTTTCGGCGCCTTGAACCTTCAAGGCGTCGTAGATGCTCGGTACGCTGTCGCGTGGAAATTCCACGTCGATAACGGCGCCGATGATTTGAACGATACGTCCGCTACTCATAGCTGGATCCTCTGAATATTTGAACCGTTAAACCGCGGCAGCGCCGCCGACGATTTCCGAGATCTCTTGGGTGATCGCAGCCTGACGCGCCTTGTTGTAGATCAGCTGCAAATCGCTGATCAAATCACCGGCGTTGTCGGTAGCGTTCTTCATCGCGATCATCCGCGCCGCTTGTTCAGCTGCGTTGTTCTCGACCACCGCCTGGTAGACCTGCGACTCCACGTAGCGGACCATCAAGCCG
The DNA here is from genome assembly GCF_059579345.1 of Pseudomonas sp. FSO-7. Lineage (NCBI taxonomy): Bacteria > Pseudomonadati > Pseudomonadota > Gammaproteobacteria > Pseudomonadales > Pseudomonadaceae > Pseudomonas > Pseudomonas sp. FSO-7. Next base: position 6,605,581 of record NZ_CM184193.1, read on the forward strand.
TCAAGCAGCTCCTTGGCATCCGGTTCGTAGAGATAGTCCCAGTGGTGCTTGAGTTCCTGTTCCGGGGTCGCCACCAGTGGAATCAACTGCTCCACGGTCGGCTGTTGCGTCATGGTGTTGATGAACTTGTTGGATACCACGGACAGGCGGTCGATCCGGCCTTCCAGGTAAGCATCCAGCATCACCTTGACGCTGCCGATCAGGTCATTGATCGACGGTTCTTCACCCAGGTGGCTGATAGCAGCGACGACGTTACCGCCGAAGTTGCGGAAGAAAGCCGCACCCTTGCTACCGACCACGCACAGATCGATCTCGACGCCTTGTTCGCGGTTTGCCGCCATGTCCTTGACCAGGGCCTTGAACAGGTTGGTGTTCAAGCCACCGCACAGACCACGGTCACTGCTCACCACAACGTAACCGACGCGCTTGACGGCGCGGTCGATCATGAACGGGTGGCGGTATTCCGGGTTGGCGTTGGCCAGATGACCAATCACCTGGCGGATGCGCTCCGCATAAGGACGGCTAGCAGCCATGCGCATTTGTGCCTTGCGCATTTTGCTGACCGCCACTTTTTCCATGGCGCTGGTAATCTTTTGCGTGCTTTTGATGCTCGCAATCTTACTGCGAATCTCTTTTGCGCCTGCCATGTAACACCTATCAGGTTAGCAAGCGGGAGCCTTGCGGCTCCCGCTGCGGCTTACCAGGTTTGGGTGGCCTTGAACTTCTCGATACCGGCTTTGAGGCCAGCGTCGATTTCGTCATTGAAGTCACCTTTAACGTTGATCTTGGCCATCAAATCGGCGTGATCGCGGTTGAAGAAAGCGATCAGCGCTTGTTCGAAGCTGCCGATCTTGGCGATTTCAATGTCAGTCAGGAACCCACGCTCAGCGGCATACAGCGACAGCGCCATGTCAGCGATCGACATCGGTGCGTATTGCTTCTGCTTCATCAGCTCGGTAACGCGCTGACCATGCTCAAGTTGCTTACGGGTCGCTTCGTCCAGGTCAGAAGCGAACTGGGCGAATGCCGCCAGTTCACGGTACTGGGCCAGGGCGGTACGGATACCACCGGACAGCTTCTTGATGATCTTGGTCTGAGCGGCACCACCCACACGGGATACCGAAACACCGGCGTTCACAGCAGGACGGATGCCCGAGTTGAACATGGCCGATTCCAGGAAGATCTGACCGTCGGTGATGGAAATCACGTTGGTCGGAACGAACGCGGAAACGTCGCCAGCCTGGGTTTCGATGATCGGCAGAGCAGTCAGGGAACCGGTCTTGCCAGTCACGGCGCCGTTGGTGAACTTCTCTACGTACTCTTCCGAAACGCGGGATGCGCGCTCCAGCAGACGGGAGTGGAGATAGAACACGTCGCCTGGGTAGGCTTCACGGCCCGGTGGACGGCGCAGCAGCAGGGAAATCTGGCGGTAGGCCACTGCTTGCTTGGACAGATCGTCATAAACGATCAGCGCGTCTTCACCGCGGTCGCGGAAGTATTCGCCCATGGTGCAACCGGAGTACGGTGCCAGGAACTGCAGTGCGGCCGATTCGGAAGCACTGGCGGCAACGATGATGGTGTTAGCCAGTGCACCGTTCTCTTCCAGCTTGCGAACCACGTTGGCGATGGTCGATTGCTTCTGACCGATTGCCACGTAGACGCAGAAGATGCCGCTGTTTTTCTGGTTGATGATCGCGTCGATCGCCAGAGCGGTCTTACCGATCTGACGGTCACCGATGATCAGCTCACGCTGGCCACGGCCGACAGGGATCATGGCATCGACAGCCTTGTAGCCAGTCTGTACAGGCTGGTCTACCGACTTACGCCAGATCACGCCTGGAGCAACTTTCTCGACCGCGTCGGTCTCGGTGTTGTTCAGCGGACCTTTGCCGTCAACAGGGTTACCCAGTGCGTCGACAACGCGACCCAGCAGTTCCTTACCTACCGGAACTTCGAGGATGCGGCCGGTGCACTTGGCGCTCATGCCTTCAGCCAGCGTCGTGTACGCGCCCAATACAACGGCACCTACAGAGTCTTGCTCCAGGTTGAGGGCCATACCGTAGACGCCGCCCGGAAACTCGATCATCTCGCCGTACATGACGTCGGCCAGACCGTGAATCCGCACGATGCCGTCAGATACGCTGACGACAGTGCCTTCGTTACGGGCTTGGGAGGTCACATCGAGTTTGTCGATGCGGCCCTTGATAATTTCACTTATTTCGGAAGGATTGAGTTGCTGCATTGCTCTGCTGCCCCTTCAAACTCAAGATTTCAATGCTTCGGCAAGTTTCGCGATTTTGCCGCGAATCGAGCCATCGATAACCAGGTCGCCGGCGCGGATGACAACGCCCCCAATAAGGGACTTGTCTTCCTCGACTTGCAGGCGCACTTCCCGGTTGAGTCGTGCACTGAGAACCTTGGCGAGTTTGTCTTGCTGTTCTTGGTTCAATGCGAAAGCACTGGTGACTTCCACGTCTACCGATTTCTCTTGCTCGGCCTTGTACAGGTCGAAAAGAGCGGCGATCTCCGGCAGAAGCGGGAGACGGTCGTTTTCGGCAACGACGTGAATGAAATTCTGTGCCTTGGCATCGAACTTGTCGCCGCACACGTCAATGAACGTGGCGGCCTTTTCTGCGCTCGTCAGTCGCGGGGCCTTGAGCACGCGCTGCATGGTGTCGTCTTGCGACACCGCTGCTGCCAGGCCGAGCATGGCTGACCAATTGGCCAGTTGCTGGTGGGCCTGAGCGTGCTCGAAGGCCGCCTTAGCGTAAGGTCGGGCCAACGTGGTCAGTTCTGCCATGATCGCCCTCGCTTAGATTTCAGCAGCCAGTTGGTTAACCAGCTCTGCGTGCGCGTTTTGATCGATTGTGGCACCCAGGATCTTCGAAGCACCGCCAACGGCCAGGCTACCCACTTGGGCACGCAGCGCGTCTTTGACACTGTTGAGTTCCTGTTCGATCTCGGCTTGAGCCTGAGCCTTCACACGGTCAGCTTCGACGCGAGCCTGTTCACGGGCTTCGTCGACAATCTGGGTACCGCGTTTCTTGGCTTGCTCGATGATTTCAGCTGCCTGAGCTTTCGCTTCGCGCAGTTGCTGACCCACTTTCTCATGGGCCAACTCCAGGTCGCGAGCTGCACGGCTGGCAGCGTCCAGACCATCAGCGATCTTCTTTTGACGTTCGTGCAATGCCGCAATGACCGGAGGCCATACGAACTTCATGCAGAACAGTACAAAAATCAGGAACGCAACGGACTGGCCAATCAGGGTCGCATTAATGTTCACGCCAACACCTCGCAGTTACGTTGTCCATCACACCAATCTACTCGAGACATCCGAGTAATTAGCCAGCGATTTGACCAACGAACGGGTTCGCAAAGGTGAAGAACAGCGCGATACCAACACCGATCATGGTCACGGCGTCGAGCAGACCGGCCACGATGAACATTTTGACTTGCAGCATTGGAACCATTTCTGGCTGACGCGCTGCGCCTTCCAGGAACTTGCCGCCCAACAGGCCGAAACCAATTGCGGTACCCAGTGCGCCCAGGCCGATCAACAGTGCAACAGCGATAGCGGTTAGACCAACTACAGTTTCCATCTTTCCTCCCGACTTTTACGTCGTATGGTTTAGGTTTTTTAGATTAAAGCGGTAAAACAAATCGTTTCATGCCCTGGTCGGGCCCCTTCCCGTTTGACCGGGAAGGACATCAGACTAGTCGAGACTGGCCTTAATGGTTTTCTTCGTGCGCCATCGACAGGTAGACGATGGTCAGCATCATGAAGATGAACGCCTGCAGGGTGATGATCAGGATGTGGAACACAGCCCACGCCCACTGCAGAACTACACCCAGGCCGCTGAGCCACAGCAGGCCGCTGCCGAACATCACAGCGATCAGGATGAACACCAGCTCGCCGGCATACATGTTGCCGAACAGACGCAGTGCCAGAGAAATCGGTTTGGCGATCAGGGTCACGAATTCCAGCAGGAAGTTCACCGGGATCAGCAGGGCTTGAACCAGGATGTTCTTGCTGCCGAACGGGTGCAGGGTCAGTTCGCCGATGAAGCCGCCGATGCCCTTGACCTTGATGCTATAGAAAATGATCAGTGCGAAAACCGAGAACGCCATGCCCAGGGTCGCGTTCGGGTCGGTGGTCGACACGGCGCGGAATGGGATGTGTGCATCACCGGAGATCAGGATGGCCAGCTGAGGAATCCAGTCGACCGGTACCAGGTCGATGGCGTTCATCAGGAACACCCAGACGAAGATGGTCAGTGCCAGCGGTGCGATCACCGGGCTGCGGCCATGGAAGCTGTCTTTCACGCTGCCATCGACGAATTCGACCAGTACTTCAACGAAATTCTGCAGTGCACCTGGCTGACCAGAGGTCGCCTTCTTGGCCGCCATGCGGAAAAGAAGAACGAAAATCAGGCCCAGTGCGACCGACCAGCCGAGGGTATCGACGTGGAAAGCCCAGAAGCCCATTTCCTTGGCTTCTGCTGCGGTGTGGGCAAAGCCCCAGCCGCCGTTGGGTAGCTGACCGAAGGTCAGGTTCTGCAAGTGGTGCTGGATATAGCCCGAAGCGGTTGTCTCTGCCATGGTTGCCTCAAACGCCCTAAGGTCTCGAAAGTCTTGTTCTCATTAGCAGGGGAGCGAACCAGCTGACCAGTTGGGTCAGCACGAAGACGCCGAATACAGCCAGCGGCGCCAATGGCTTCACACCTGCGAACGTCAGTGCAAACAGCACTGCCGTCAAAATCAGTTTCCCCGCCTCGCCGGCATAAAAAGACCGGACGATAGCCTGGGCTGCTCGGGCGCCGGAAAACCGAAAGGCCCTGTGAGCAAAGTAAATATTGGGAAGCAAGGCTATCAGGCCTCCGCAAAGTCCTGAGTATCCGGCGACGACTCCTTTCCATTGCCAGAGCGCCAATGTGGCGATCAGTACGACGGTGAATTGAGCCATCAGAACCGGGAAAACTGCCAGACGATGGAACGGCAAGCGGTTTGGCGTGCGGGTTTCCATCGCTTTTGCTCTCCAATAGTCGGCCGCCATAATTCAATAACTTGGCATAATTTGTGCCGACAAAATGCGCGCAGAGTATAGGGGCGGTTCTGCCCCTATTCAACTGCCAGGTAGTGATTTCCGACTGCGCGCTACAAGAGCAATTGTTTCAGCGAATGTGTGCAAGGACACCTTGCAACTCATCGAGGGAGTTATAACCGATCACCAACTGGCCTTTGCCCTTCTTCCCGTGGCGAATCTGCACCGCAGAGCCCAGGCGCTCGGCCAGGCGTTGTTCGAGGCGGGCGATATCCGGATCGATCTTGGGTGCCTCGACAGGTGCCGGTTTGCCACTGAGCCACTGGCGAACCAGTGCCTCGGTCTGGCGCACGGTGAGGCCGCGTGCGACAACGTGTCGCGCCCCTTCAACCTGTTGATTTTCCGGCAAACCGAGCAATGCCCGGGCATGACCCATTTCCAAGTCGCCATGGGACAGCATGGTCTTGATGACTTCCGGCAACGCAATCAGGCGCAGCAGGTTGGCCACGGTCACGCGGGACTTGCCCACCGCCTCGGCAACCTGTTGCTGGGTCAGCTGGAATTCCTGCTGCAAGCGCTGCAGGGCCACCGCTTCCTCGATCGGGTTGAGGTCTTCGCGCTGGATGTTCTCGATCAGCGCCATGGCGATGGCCGTTTCATCCGGTACATCACGGACCATTGCCGGAATGGTTTCCTGGCCGGCCTGCTGGCTGGCGCGCCAGCGACGTTCGCCAGCGATGATCTCGAAGCGCCCATTGGCGATCGGCCGGACCACGATCGGCTGCATCACGCCCTGGCTCTTGATCGACTGGGCCAATTCTTCCAACGCTTGCGGGTCCATGTCCCGGCGCGGCTGGTATTTGCCGCGCTGGATCAGGTCCAGGGGCAGATGCTGCAACTCGCGCTGGTCGGCCTGCACGGCCTGTTCTTCCAGCGAGCTGACAGTCGGACCGCTGAGCAGTGCATCCAGTCCACGTCCGAGACCTCGTTTCTTGACGGCCATGGGGTTTCCTTAAGTTGGCTGGGCTGCAGCGGTGCGTGGGTTGCGGCGCTGGCGGCGAACCATCTCGCCCGCCAGGGCCAGGTAAGCCAGCGCGCCACGGGATTGTTTGTCGTAGGCCAGGGCCGGCATGCCGTAGCTCGGCGCTTCGGCCAGACGGATGTTACGCGGGATGACGGTGTCGTAGAGCTGCTCGCCGAAGTGTTCCTTGAGCTGGGCCGAGACATCGTTCATCAGGCTCAGGCGCGGGTCGTACATGGTCCGCAACAGACCTTCGACCTTCAGGTCCGGGTTCAGCAGTTCGGCGATGCGCTTGATGTTATCCACAAGGTCGCTCAACCCTTCCAGGGCGAAGTACTCGCACTGCATGGGGATAATAACCCCATCGGCCGCCACCAGGGCGTTGAGGGTCAGCATCGACAGCGACGGCGGACAATCGATCAGGATGTAATCGTAGTTTTCCCGGATCGGCGCCAAGGCGCTGCGCAGGCGGCTTTCCTTCATCTGCATTTCCAGCAGCACCACTTCGGCCGCCGTCAGGTCACGGTTGGCCGGCAGCAGTTGATAACCGCCATGTTCGGAGAAGTGCATGGCCTGGCCCAGATCGCATTCGCCGATCAGGACGTCGTAGATGGAATTTTCCAGGCCATGTTTATCCACACCGCTGCCCATGGTGGCGTTGCCCTGTGGATCGAGATCGATCAACAGCACCCGGCGCTTGGTCGCGACCAGGGATGCTGCGAGGTTGATGCAGGTGGTGGTCTTGCCCACACCACCTTTCTGGTTCGCTATCGCGAATACCTTAGCCATTCTTGCTTGTGTTCCCAATCATGCCGTGCGGCGCAGTATCAGCAGATGGCGTTGGCCTTGGCAACCGGGTACGGCCAAGGCGTGTTCGCTATCGAGGTGGAAGTCTGCCGGCAATGCTACCAGCTCATCGGCCGGATGAACGCCCTTCATTGCCAGCCAGCGCGTATCGGCATCGCCCAGGTGGCGAGTCCAATTGCTGAAGTTCTCCATGCTGCTGAACGCCCGGGAGATGATCCCGTTGAACGGCTCGGCAGGCTGGAACGCTTCGACGCGGCTGTGGATAACTTGCAGGTTATCCAGTTTGAGTTCGAGTTTGACCTGGGTCAGGAAGCGAGTCTTCTTGCCATTACTGTCCAGGCAGGTCACTTGCGAGTCGGGGAACAGGATCGCCAGCGGGATGCCCGGCATGCCGCCGCCACTGCCGACGTCCAGCCAACGACCGTTTTCGATGAAGGACATCACGCTGAGGCTGTCGAGCAAATGCCGCGAGACCATTTCATCCGGATCGCGCACGGCGGTCAGGTTGTAGGCCTTGTTCCATTTGATCAACAGCGCCAGATAACCCAGCAATTGCGTGTGCTGGGCTTCGGTCAGGCTGACGCCGAGCTGACGGGCACCTGTGGATAACTCTTCAGCGTGTTGCGAGGTGACCATCGAACTCAAGCGCTTTGCTCCAACTGGCGGCCCGCGCCGCGTTTTTTCAAATGAATCATCAACAGGGAAATCGCCGCCGGCGTGACGCCAGGAATGCGCGAGGCCTGGCCCAGGGTCTCTGGACGGGTCGCACCGAGCTTGCTCTGGATTTCTTTCGACAACCCGGAAATGCCGGTGTAATCGATATCCACAGGCAGCTTGGTGTCTTCGCTGGCGCGCAGGCGGGCGATTTCATCCTGCTGGCGGTCGATGTAACCGGCGTACTTGGTCTTGATCTCGACCTGTTCGGCCACCTGCGGATCTTCCGCGCCCTGGCCGGTCACTTCCACCAGCCCGGCGTAATCGATTTCCGGACGGCTCAGGAGGTTGAGCAGGTTGTATTCGTGGGTCAGCGGGGTGCCGAATTTCGCCGCAATGGCATCGCCCTGCTCGGTACCGGGACGAACCCAGGTGCTTTTCAGGCGCTGCTCCTCCAGTTCGATACTCTCGCGTTTCTTGCAGAACGCGGCCCAGCGCACGTCATCCACCAGCCCCAGCTCGCGACCTTTCTCGGTCAGGCGCAGGTCGGCGTTGTCTTCACGCAGGATCAGGCGATATTCAGCGCGGGATGTGAACATCCGATACGGTTCCTGGGTCCCCAGGGTAATCAGGTCGTCCACCAACACACCGATGTACGCCTCATCGCGGCGCGGGCACCAGGCTTCTTTGCCCTTGGCGAGCAGTGCGGCGTTGGCTCCGGCGAGCAAACCCTGGGCACCCGCTTCTTCGTAACCGGTGGTGCCGTTGATCTGCCCGGCGAAGAACAGACCGCCGATAGCTTTGGTTTCCAGGCTGTACTTCAAATCGCGCGGATCGAAGTAGTCGTACTCGATCGCATAACCCGGACGCACGATGTGCGCATTCTCCATGCCACGGATCGATTGCACGATCTGCAATTGCACGTCGAACGGCAGACTTGTGGATATCCCGTTCGGATATAGCTCATGGGTGGTCAAACCTTCCGGTTCGATGAACACCTGGTGGCTTTCCTTGTCGGCAAAGCGATGGATCTTGTCTTCGATCGACGGGCAATAGCGCGGGCCGACACCTTCGATTTCACCGGCAGCGGAATACATCGGCGAACGATCGAGGTTCGCCGCGATGATTTCGTGGGTGCGGGCGTTGGTGTGGGTGATCCAGCAACTGACTTGCCGTGGATGCTGTTCCTTGTTGCCCATGAACGACATCACCGGGATCGGCGTATCGCCAGGCTGCTCGGTCATCACCGAGAAATCCACGGACTTGCCGTCGATGCGAGGTGGCGTACCGGTTTTCAGGCGCCCGACACGCAATGGCAATTCACGCAGACGGTGAGCCAGAGCAATCGACGGTGGATCACCGGCGCGACCGCCAGAAAAATTCTGCAAACCGATGTGGATAAGTCCGCCGAGAAAGGTCCCGGTAGTCAACACCACGGAATCGGCGAAGAAACGCAGGCCCATTTGCGTCACGACACCGCGCACCTGGTCCTGCTCGACGATCAGGTCATCGGCCGCTTGTTGAAATATCCACAGGTTCGGCTGGTTTTCCAGGATTTCACGGACCGCAGCCTTGTACAGGACTCGGTCGGCCTGGGCGCGAGTCGCACGCACGGCTGGGCCTTTGCGGCTGTTCAATACGCGAAACTGGATACCACCCTTATCGGTGGCCATGGCCATCGCGCCCCCCAGGGCGTCGATTTCCTTGACCAGGTGGCTTTTGCCGATGCCACCAATGGCAGGGTTGCAGCTCATGGCGCCGAGGGTTTCCACGTTATGCGTCAGCAACAGGGTTTTTGCCCCCATGCGTGCTGATGCAAGTGCTGCCTCGGTACCGGCATGACCGCCGCCGATGACGATCACTTCAAAACGGGAAGGGAAATCCACCACGCACCTCGTGCCTGCTTTATTCAGGTAATTCGGAAATAGGTTTTGAGTCTGGCCCTGGGCGTTTTTCGAGCCAGGTCGGCAAGTATAGGGACTTCGCCCTTTCTAAAGAACCCTTTGCACAAAATTTAACCAGCTGTGGAGAACTCGCGGTTAAAAAAATAAAAAAGAAAGAAATTTATAAATTCTTTGTTTTTATGTTTATTCTTACTGACCCACCTATCTGTGGATAACGTTCTGTAGGCCTTTATCTACACTGTGTACAGAGATTCAAAACCCTGTGGTCATGTGGCAGTGAGGGGCTTGGATAACCGGTGTAAGCCTGTGGATGAATGAGGTGGTTATCCACAGAGGCGGTTATCTTCAGTTTTGAAGGCCGCTTATCAACCGACCTTAATGGCAGTTATTCACAGGGCTTAATCCACAGAAAACAGCCGCTAGGGGCGCAGCAGCATCCACAGGCAAGCCGCCATCAAGGGCAATCGGTTTAAAAAAGAGAAGAGGAACCGGGTTTGCGTTGCACTCGATTGGCTTTCGAGGACAAACCCGGTTGCAAAGGCGGGGCTATTTACCGATGCAGAAGCTGGAAAAGATCCGGCCCAGCAAGTCATCGGAGCTGAAGGCACCGGTAATTTCCCCAAGGGACTGTTGCGCCTGGCGCAGGTCTTCGGCCAACAACTCACCAGCCCCCGCCAAGGTCAACTGCGCGCGACCGTGCTCCAGGGCCGAGCTGGCATGGCGCAGCGCTTCCAGGTGCCGCCGGCGAGCGCTGAAGCTGCTTTCCGAGGTCTGTTCGTAGCCCATGCAGGCCTTGAGGTGTTCGCGCAGCAGCTCCAGGCCTTCACCCGCCGACTTCGCGCTCAGGCTGATGGTCACGTGCCCGTCATCGCTGACGTCCAGGGCAATCGCTTCCCCGGTCAAATCGGCCTTGTTGCGAATCAGGGTGACTTTCGCCGGATCTGGACGGACCTCAAGGAACTCAGGCCACAAGGCAAAGGGATCGTCCGCTTCCGGCGCGGTGGCATCCACCACCAGCAGCACCCGGTCGGCTTCACCGATGGCCTTGAGCGCCCGTTCGACGCCGATTTTTTCCACCTGGTCCTCGGTGTCGCGCAAACCGGCCGTATCCACTACGTGCAGCGGCATGCCGTCGATGTGGATATGTTCACGAAGGATGTCCCGGGTGGTGCCGGCGATCTCGGTGACGATCGCCGCCTCGCGGCCGGCCAGGGCATTCAACAGGCTGGATTTGCCGGCATTCGGTCGCCCAGCGATCACCACGGTCATCCCGTCGCGCAACAAGGCACCCTGCCCGGCTTCGCGCAGTACTGTGGATAACTCATCGCGCACCTTATCGAGCATGCTCAGCACGTGGCCATCGGCGAGGAAATCGATTTCCTCTTCCGGGAAGTCGATTGCGGCCTCGACGTAGATCCGCAGGCCGATCAATTGTTCGGTGAGGTTATGCACACGCAGGGAAAACGCTCCTTGCAAGGAACGCAATGCGTTGCGGGCAGCCTGTGCAGAACTGGCTTCGATCAAATCGGCAATCGCCTCGGCCTGGGCCAGGTCGAGTTTGTCGTTGAGGAACGCCCGTTCGCTGAACTCACCCGGACGGGCCAGGCGGCAGCCCAATTCAAGGCAACGCTTGAGCAGCATGTCCAGCACGATGGGACCGCCGTGCCCTTGCAGTTCCAGTACATCTTCGCCGGTGAACGAGTTTGGCCCTGGGAAATACAAGGCCAACCCTTCGTCGAGCACCTGCTGGTCATCACTGAAAAACGGGCCGTAATGCGCGAACCGCGGCTTGAGTTCACGACCGCTGATAGCCTTGGCCGCGGCACTGGCCAACGGGCCCGAAATACGGACGATGCCGACACCACCGCGACCTTGGGCGGTGGCAACGGCGGCGATGGTTTCACGCGGTGCGCTCATAAACCGGTATCCAGACAAAAGTGGCAGATAGCAAAACGCCCCACTAGGGGGCGTTTTGTGTGGTTATCCACAGAGCAAGTTACGCCTCGGCTTTTTTCGTCGCCGCTTCGATCTTACGCGTGATGTACCACTGCTGGGTGATGGACAACACGTTGTTCACAACCCAGTACAGCACAAGACCCGCCGGGAACCACAGGAAGAAGAAGGTGAAGATGATTGGCATCATTTTCATGACCTTCGCCTGCATCGGGTCCGGAGGCGTTGGGTTCAGCTGCTGCTGGATGAACATGGTCGCGCCCATGATGATCGGCAGGATGAAGAACGGATCCTTGATCGACAGGTCGGTAATCCACAGCATGAACGGTGCCTGACGCATCTCCACGCTTTCCAGCAGAACCCAGTAAAGCGCGAGGAACACCGGCATTTGCACAAGAATCGGCAAGCATCCACCCAGCGGGTTGATCTTCTCTTTCTTGTACAGCTCCATCATGGCCTGGGACATTTTCTGCCGGTCATCGCCATGTTGTTCTTTCAGGGCGGCCAGTTTCGGCGCCACCGCACGCATGCGCGCCATCGACTTGTAGCTGGCGGCCGACAACGGGAAGAAAATCCCCTTGATCAGCATGGTCAGGAAAATGATCGACCAGCCCCAGTTACCGACGATGCTGTGGATATGTTGCAGCAACCAGAAGATCGGCTGGGCAATGAACCACAGGAAACCGTAGTCCACGGTCAGTTCGAGGCCTGGGGACAACTCTTTCAGTACGGCCTGGCTTTTTGGACCGGCATACAGAACGGCGCTGGTTTCGGCTTTTGCACCTGGCGCGGCAGTCAATGTCGGGCCGGTGTAACCGATGATGAAGTTGCCCTTGCTGTCTTTACGCGTCTGGACGACGTTGCTGTCGCCTTTCTGCGGGATCCACGCTGTTACAAAATAGTGCTGCAGCCAGGCAACCCAGCCACCTTGGACAGTTTCCTTGAGCTGGCCCTTATCCATGTCCTTCATGGACACTTTTTTGTACGGCTCCGAACTTGTCCACAGGGCAGCGCCCAGGTAAGTCGCGGTACCGGTGGCCGTGCTGGAAGAAGGATCGTCGCTGGCGTCACGCTTGAGTTGCGCGAACATCGCGCCGGACCAAGGCTGGGCGCTCTGGTTGTCGATCAGGTAAGAGACGGTTACGTCATACAAGCCACGTTTCACGGTGAAACGCTTGATGTAGTTGACACCATCCTTGCTGAACTTCAGATCCACGACCAGTTGGTCCTGACCGTCAGCCAGTTGATAAGTCTTCTTCTCGGCAGAGTAGACCGGGCGACCCGCCGGGTTCGAATCCGGGCCGTTGGTGCCGATCAGGCCACTTTGGGCCAGATAGGTGCGCTCGTTACCGTTGTCGAACAACTGGAACGGGATTTCCGGATGATCCTGGCGACGCGGGTACAGCGGCAGCTTCAGCTGGGCGATGTCACCACCTTGTGGATCGATTGCCAGCTCGAGCACGTCCGTCTTGATCTGGATGAGATCTTTGCTTACGGCCACAGGGGCTTCGGCGGGAGCGCTGGTATCGCTTGCCGCGCGGGGGATGTCGTCATTGTTGGCAGCGTTGTTGCCAACTGGAGCATCCGGCAGGCTCGGTGCGGTATTGCTGGCTGCAACATTCTGAGTCGGCAAGGCAGCCTGGCCATAGTCCTGGTTCCATTTAAGGACCATGACGTAGGACACGATTGCCAGGGCGACGATCAGGATCGTGCGTTTGATATCCATGATTACTCGGCCATCGAAGAAGAACGGGAGGTAGGGATAGGCGGAACCGGGTCATAACCGCCGGGATTCCACGGATGACAGCGACCTAAACGACGAAAGGTCAGCCAGCCACCGCGCAGGAGGCCATGATTTTCTATGGCTTCGTACGCGTAGCAGGAACAACTGGGGTAGAAACGACAGTGACTGGCCATCAAAGGACTAATGGCATAGCGATAAAACTGGATCGGAACGAGTGCCAGTTTACGCATCGGGACTGTCTACCCCTACAGTTTCGGTGTTGACTGCTGGTACTGGCTTGTTGCGTGCCAGACGCTTCCAGAGCTTGCCGAAATGCTGAATCAATTCGGGGTTTTCTACGTCACCCAAACCTTTGCGCGCGACGATAACGATGTCCCATCCAACCAGTGAATCCTGGTTCAGGCGAAACGATTCGCGCATCAGACGTTTGAGGCGATTGCGCTGAACGGAGAGCTTGACGCTCTTTTTCCCGATAACCAGCCCTAGTCGGGGGTGATCGAGATCGTTACTGCGCGCAAGGAGCAGGAGATTTTTCCCCGGAACCTTGCCGGTAGGGGAGTCAAAGACTGCCTTGAAATGCCGGGGTGTAAGCAGACGCTTTTCCCGACTGAAGTCCTGACTCACCTCCAGTGCCGGATTATCAAACTGCCAGACGCGCACGACCTTTGGCGCGACGACGCGACAGGACGGCACGACCATTCTTGGTAGCCATGCGAGCACGGAAACCGTGGGTACGAGCGCGTTTGATAGTGCTTGGTTGGAAAGTACGTTTCATGTCGTGTTACCTGGTTCGTCCACAACGGGCCGGAATGGCCCCCGTTTTAAGAGACCGGGGATTCTAGAGAAAGCAAGCCTCTAGGTCAATTTCCAACCAGCGTTTCCTTTAAATAGATATCCAGCCGCTTTTGGCGGATTCATCACACAGCGCTAGATATAGAAATAAAGAAGGGAATTATTTAAAGCTTTTCTGTAAAGCTTATAAAAGCAAGGTCGCCACCTGTCTGTGGATAACTATGTCAAGGCCTTGTAATCCGCCATGTACAGAGAATGACAACTACAGGGGAAAGCAGTGGCCAGCCTGTGCTGCGCTGTCGGATAAGCTGTGGGTGGAATGGGTGGTTATCCACAGGGCGGTTATCCACCGAGTTTCGCCCCCACTTGTGCAACGACCTCAGGCACGGTTATCCACAGAGCTTATCCACCGACCGTCGGTCGTCTTTCTCTCAGTTAACGCGTTGATAAATCATGGCCGATGAGCAACCTGCGTGTGGATAAGTGCACGGCTGCTCGCTACAATGGCCGCTTGTTTTTGCCTCACCGGCTTTCAACTTAGGGGATATCC